>JAUJPF010000072.1 GCA_030447275.1 Solirubrobacteraceae bacterium
CCACGTCGTCGAGCGACGCCACGTCGCACGCGCGGACCGACACGCGGGCGCGCAGGGCCTCGCGCACGGCGCGGGGGTCGCCCGCGTGGTCGTCGGGGACGTGCAGCGCGAGGCGCAGGATGGGCGCCAGCGCGGGCTCCAGCCGCCGCGCGGCGCTCGGCAGCAGCCGCTCGACGCGCAGCCCGAGCCGCTCGCGGAACGCCCGCTCGCGATCCAGCGCCTCCGCCTCGTCGCGGTCGCGGGCGAGCATGAGCGTGCCGGCCGTGTGCAGCGCGACGCCGAGCTCCTGCGCGAACGCCGGCCACGCGGCGGCGGCCTCCAGCGACTCCTCGAGCAGCTCCGCGTGGCCGACCTCGGCCTCGCTGACCGGCGCCAGCATGCCCGCGGCGTGGCGCGAGGCGGCGTCGCCGCCGCGGTCGAGGACGACCGCGCGCAAGCCGCGCTGCTGGGCGCGGTACGCGATCGAGAGTCCGACCACGCCGCCGCCGACGACGGCGATGTCCGGTGGGCTCTCGTGCGTGGCGGTCAAGCGTTGCTCCCTTCGCCGGCATGATCCGGATCAGGTGTTGACGGTCGGCGCTTCGCTGCGCCCTCTCAGCCCTCTGGGGGCTCCCGTGTCACCCTCCATGCTAGTGCGGAATCTCGAGGACACCCGCCTGTACTTCGTGTCCGGCTCCCGCCCGGGCGGGCGGCCGCTTGCCGACGTGCTCGCCCCGGCGCTCGCCGGGGGCGTCGACGTGTTCCAGCTGCGCGAGAAGGACGCGCCCGACGAGCACGTGCTCGCCGCCGCTGACGTCGCGCGTCCGCTCTGCCGCGAGTCCGCGGTCCCGTTCATCCTCAACGACCGCCCCGATCTCGCCGAGGAGGCGGGCGCCGACGGCGTGCACGGGGGGCAGGACGACCAGTCGCCGGTCTCGACGCGCGGGGAGCTCGAGGACTCGATCATCGGGCTCTCGACCCACTCCGTCGCGCAGATCGACCGCGCGCAGGAGCTCGAGATCGACTACTTCGCCGTCGGGCCGGTGTACGCGACGCCGACGAAGGAGGGCCGCCCCGCGATCGGCCTCGACCCCGTCCGTCACGCGGCGCGCACGGCGCGGATCCCGTGGTTCGCGATCGGCGGCATCGACGCCGGCACGCTGCCGGCGGTGCTCGACGCGGGCGCGCGCCGGGTCGTCGTCGTGCGCGCGATCGCCGAGGCGGCCGACCCCGAGGCGGCCGCGCGGACGCTCAGGGAGATGCTCGATGGGGCAGCGCAGTCGTAAGCGGCGCCGCGAAGGCGCCCCGGTCCGCGACCGCTCCACGATGGAGCGCGGCTACGCCCGCGGCGAGGCCCGCAACGAGGAGATCCGCCGCAACCTCGAGCCGCTCGAGCCGGGCGAGCGCCCGACCGCCGTCACCGTCGCGGCGATCGTCGCGCTCGTGCTCTGCGTGGCGAACGTCGGGCTGTGGCTCGCGGGCGTCGAGGTGTCGGGCCGCCAGCCGAACGCCGGCTCGACGGTCCTTCAGGGCGCGATCCTGCTCGCCTGCGCGGCCGGCATGTGGAAGGCGAAGTACTGGGCCGTGCTCGGGTTCCAGGCGCTGCTCGGGCTCTCGATCCTCCTCGCCGCCGTCTCGCTCATGGTCGCGTCGGACCTCGCCGCGGTCGTCCTGTGCGTGGTCATCGTCGGCTTCGGCGGGTGGCTGTTCTGGAAGCTCATCCGCGCGCTCGCGAGGCTCCAGATGCCGGAGCGCCGCGCGCGCACCGGGGACGTATAGTCCGCGCCCATGGCTGAAAGCTCCTACGACTGCGTCGTCATCGGCTCCGGACCCGGCGGATACGTCGCAGCGGTGAGAGCGGCGCAGGTGGGGCTGAAGACGGCGGTCGTCGAGAAGGACGTCGTCGGCGGGCGGTGCCTCAACTACGCGTGCATCCCGGCCAAGGCGGTCCTGCGCTCGGCCGACATCCTCACCGAGATCCGCGAGGCCGGCGAGTACGGGCTGAAGGTCGGCGAGCCCGAGGTCGACTTCGGGGCCGTCAGCGAGCGGCGCAAGAAGGTCATCAAGACGCTGACCGGCGGCGTCGCGGGCCTGTTCAAGAAGAACGAGATCGACTTCATCGAGGGCCACGGCACGCTCACCGACGACGGCAACGTCAAGATCGGCGGGAACTTCGATGGCAGCGAGATCCAGGCGGGCAAGGTCATCCTCGCCACCGGCTCGGTGCCCAAGCCGATCCCGGGCACGAAGTTCGGCAAGCGCATCATCGGGACCGAGGGCGCGTGGCAGCTCACCGAGCTGCCGGCGCGGATCGCCGTGGTCGGCGCCGGCGCGTCGGGGGTCGAGATCGCGTCGGCCTACGCGCGGCTCGGCAGTGAGGTCCTGCTCTTCGAGGGGCTCGACCGCGTCGTCCCGACCGAGGACGCCGACATCTCCAAGCTCGTCGAGCGCGGGCTGAAGAAGCAGGGGATGAAGATCCACACGAAGACGTTCGTCGAGAACGTCGAGCCAGGGGACTCGTCCGTGACGTTCTCCTACGGCGGCGAGACCGGCGAGGTCGACTACCTCGTCATCGCCGCGGGGCGCGGTCCCGACGTCGAGGCGCTCGGGCTCGACGAGGCGGGCGTGACGCTCGACGACAAGGGTCTCGTCGAGGTCGACGGCGCGCAGCGCACGTCGAAGGAGAACGTCTACGCGATCGGCGACCTCGTCCGCGGCCCCGCGCTCGCGCACAAGGCCTCGGACGAGGGGATCATCGCGGCGGAGGACGCCGCCGGGAACGCGACGCACCCGCTCGAGTACATCGACATTCCCCGTGCGACCTTCTGCACTCCCAACGTCGGCTCGTTCGGCCTGACCGAGGCGCAGGCGAAGGAGGCCGGCCACGACGTCGTCGTCGGCAAGGTCCAGTACGGCGCGGTCGGCGCGGGCACGGTCTACGGCGACCGCACCGGGCTCATCAAGGTCGTCGGCGACAAGAAGTACGGCGAGCTGCTCGGCGCGCACATCGTGGGGACGCGGGCCACGGAGCTGATCCAGGAGCTCGTGAACGTCAAGGCGGTCGAGGGCGGCTACCCGGAGGTCGCGCGGATCGTCCACGGCCACCCGACGCTCTCCGAGGCCGTGATGGAAGCCGCCCGCGCCGCGGATGGCTGGCTCATCCACGGCTGAGAGCACCCCGCCGGCCTTCTACCTCGACCTCTCGTCGCCGGAGGCGTGGCTGAGCGCCGAGCGGATCCTCGCGCTGATGCCGGTCCCGTGCGAGTGGGTCCCGGTGCGCGTGCCGTTCGAGGGCGGCTTCCGCTGCGCCGAGGAGGAGGAGATCTTCCGCGGCGAGATCGAGCGTCGCGCGCCCCAGCCCGTGCGCTGGCCGGCCGACTTCCCGTTCGACTCGGGGATCGCGCAGCTCGCGGCCACGTACGCGCGCGCGGGAGGCAAGACCGTCGCGTTCTGCCTCGCCGCGTTCCGCCAGGCCTACGCGGGAGGGCGCTCGCTCGCCGAGCAGGAGAACGTGATGATCGCGGCGGCCGCCTGCGAGATCCGCCCGCGCGCGCTCCTCAAGGCGCTCGAGACCCGCTCGATCGCCCAGCGGCTCGACGAGGCGACGGCCGAGGCGCGCGAGCGAGGGGTCGTCTCGACCCCGGCGTTCTTCGACGGCGAGCGCGTCCACCACGGCGACGACGCGCTCGAGGACGTCGTCACCGCGCTGCGACCCGTGCCAGGTTCCTGACGAGCGCCTGCACCACCGGCCCGTAGGAGACGCGCAGCGCCGCCTCGACCGGCGCCGGCGCCCGCATGTCGACGCCGACGATCGAACCGCCGCCCGCGCGCGGGCCGACGCGGTGCATGAGCTCCACCGGGCCGACGCGCCAGCTCCACCAGCGCACGGGACCGGCGACCGACTTGCCGGTGACCGTGGCTGGGACGGGCACGACGCCAAGCAGGCGGGCCGCGCCGCGCGCGCCCGGCTCGACCTCGGGCGACCCGAGGCGCCAGGCGCCACGCAGGTGCGGCGCCCATTGCGACCAGCGCGCGGGTTCGGCCATCAGCCGCCAGGCGGCGGCGGGCGGCGCGTCGGATTCGGCCTCGTAGGTCAGCACGAGCGCATGGCTACCCCGCTGGCGCGGTACTGTGCCGGGCGAGGCGATGGCGACCCGCGCGGAGTCCAAGAAGAAGGACCGGGAGGACCTCCCCGAGCGCGACGACGCCCGCGCGTGGCTGCGCCAGATGATGCTCATCCGCCGCTTCGAGGAGCGCGCGGGGCAGATGTACGCGAAGGCGAAGGTCGGCGGCTTCCTGCACCTGGCGATCGGGGAGGAGGCGACGATCGTCGGTGCGGTGCGGGCGCTGCGCGACGAGGACTACCTCATCTCGACCTACCGCTCGCACGGCCACGCGCTCGCGCGCGGCACGAGCCCGGACAACGTCATGGCCGAGCTGTTCGGCAAGGTCGACGGGACGTCGGGCGGGCGCGGCGGGTCGATGCACATCTTCGACGTCGGCCGGCGCTTCATGGGCGGCTACGGGATCGTCGGCGGCAACCTCCCGCTCGCCGCCGGCATGGCGCTCTCCTCCGACTACCAGGGGACCGACGACGTGACGCTCTGCGTGTTCGGCGACGGCGCGTCGAACCAGGGGACCTTCGGCGAGACGCTCAACCTGGCCGCGCTGTGGAAGCTGCCCGTCGTCTTCATGGTCACCAACAACCAGTTCGGCATGGGCACCTCGCTCGAGCGCCACTCCGCGGTGACCGACCTGCACCGCCGCGGCGAGGGCTTCGGCGTGCCGGGGATGACCTGCGACGGCATGGACGTCGTCGACACCCACCCGGTCATCGGCGAGGCGGTCGCCCGCGCCCGCGACGAGCGCCAGCCCATCCTCGTCGAGGCGATCACCTACCGCTTCCGCGGCCACTCGATGGCCGACCCGGAGGAGTACCGGACCAAGGAGCAGGTCGAGGAGTGGCGCAAGAAGGACCCGATCGAGGCCTTCGCGCAGCGCCTCGAGGAGGCGGGCCATCTCGAGGAGGGCGAGCAGGACAAGCTCGACGAGGAGGTCGTCGCCCAGATCGACGAGGCCGTCCAGTTCGCCGACGAGTCCGACTTCCCGCCGCCGGAGAGCCTCTACGACGACATCTACGTCCTCGGCGGCCAGGTCAAGGGCTGGTACTCGGTCGACGAGCGCTCCGCCGGCGTGCACAAGGGCGAGGACGAGCGCGAGATGGCCGGCGAGCTGGGCGCGCGCTCCCAGCTGCACGCGGAGACGGCGCGTGAGCTCGACAAGAAGGACACGAAGGCCGACGACGGCGAGGACTCGGACACCGCGGAGAACACCGACCGAGGCGACCTGCCGAAGGAGTCGGCGGACTCGGACGGCGCCAACCAGTCCCCGGGAGGCTGAGCGCCGTGCCGGTGATGCGCTACCGCGAAGCCCTCAACGCGGCGCTCCGCGAGGAGATGCAGCGCGACGAGGACGTCTTCATCATGGGCGAGGACATCGGCGTCTTCAACGGGGCGTTCAAGGTCACCAACGGGCTGCTCAAGGAGTTCGGCGAGAAGCGCGTGCGCGACACGCCGATCTCCGAGAACACGATCGTCGGCATGGGCGTCGGGGCGGCGATGACCGGCCTGCGCCCGGTGGTCGAGCTGATGACGATCAACTTCTCGCTGCTGGCGATGGACCAGATCGTCAACCACGCGGCGACGATCCACTACATGTTCGGCGGCCAGGTGCGCGTGCCGCTCGTCGTCCGCATGCCGCAGGGCGCCGGCCACCAGCTCGGACCGACGCATTCGCACTCGTGGGAGGCGCTGTACCTCCACGTGCCCGGCCTGCTCGTCGCCGTCCCCTCGACGCCCGAGGACGCCAAGGGCCTGCTCAAGGCGGCGATCCGCGACGACAACCCGGTGATCTTCATCGAGCACGAGTACCTCTACGGCCAGCGCGGCGACGTGCCCGAGGACGAGGACTTCGTCGCCGACTTCGGCCAGGCCGCGATCCGCCGCGAGGGCGACGACGTGACGATCATCGGGATCTCGCGCATGGCCGTCACCGCGCAGAAGGCGGCCGAGCAGCTCGCGCAGGAACACGAGGTGGAAGCGGAAGTGATCGACCCGCGCACGCTGCGCCCGCTCGACCTCGACACGATCGTCAAGTCGGTCGAGAAGACCAACCGCGCGATCATCGTCGAGGAGGGCTGGCCCCACGGCGGCGTCGGCGCCAACCTCGCCGCGCTCATCCAGGAGCAGGCGTTCGACTACCTCGACGCGCCCGTCGCCCGCGTGACCGGCGCCGACCTCCCGATGCCCTACTCGAAGCCGCTCGAGCAGATCGCGTTCCCGCACGAGCCGCAGGTGGTCGAAGCCGTGCTCGCCACCTTCCGCGACGTCTGAGGAGTACGAGCCTTGCCCGAGGTCACCATGCCCCGCCTGTCCGACTCGATGGAGGAGGGCACGATCCTGAAGTGGCTCGTCTCCGAGGGCGACGAGGTGAAGAAGGGGCAGGAGATCGCCGAGATCGAGACCGACAAGGCGACGATGACCTACGAGGCCGACGAGGAGGGCGTCTTCCACCCCGTCGCCGGCGAGGGCGACACGCTGTCGATCGGCGAGGTGATCGCGACGATCGGCGAGGACGCGCCCGCGACATCGGGCGACAACGGCGGCAAGCCGAAGGAGGACGCCCCCGAGGCGGAGGCTGACGAGGAGGACCGCGCGGTCGACGCCGAGGCGGCCGGCGAGGGCGGCGACGCGCAGCCGAAGGCCGAGCAGCCCGAGTCGAAGACCGCCTCCGGCGACGAGAACGGCCGCGTGAAGGCGTCGCCCGTGGCCCGGCGCCTGGCCAAGGAGCAGGGCGTCGACCTGGCGTCCGTCGAGGGCACCGGCCCCGGCGGCCGGATCGTCAAGGCCGATGTCGAGAAGGCCGCCTCCGGCGAGGCCAAGCCCGCCACGAAGGCCGAAGCGAAGAAGGACGACGCCCCGAAGCGCGAGGAGAGGCCCGCCGAGCGCGAGGCCGAGCCCGCCGCGGCGGCGAGCGCCTCCTCCCCCGGCACGTCGGACCCGAAGGTCACGGAGACCGGCACGACGAAGGGCGACGTCTCCGTCGTCGACCTCACGCGCACGCAGCAGGTCGTCGCGCGGCGGATGGCCGAGGCGAAGGCGACGATCCCCGAGTTCACGCTCGTCGCCGAGATCGACATGGAGAACGCGGTCGCGCTGCGCTCAAAGCTCAAGGAGGTCGCGGGCGAGGACGCCGTGGTCCCGTCGTTCAACGACATGGTGGTCAAGGCGTGCGCTTTCGCGCTGCGCGACCACCCGCGCGCGAACGGGAGCTACAAGGACGGCAAGTTCGAGCTCTACAGCCGCGTCAACGTCGGCGTGGCCGTCGCCGCCCAGAACGCGCTCGTCGTGCCGGTGATCCACGACGCCGACCAGAAGTCGCTCGGCCACATCGCGCGCGACGTGCGCAAGCTCGCGGCGCGCGTGCGCGACGGCACGGTGTCGCCGCCCGAGCTGGCGGGGGGCACGTTCACGGTGTCGAACCTCGGCATGTTCGGCATCACGTCGTTCACGGCGGTCATCAACCCGCCGCAGGCGGCGATCCTCGCCGTCGGCGCGATGCAGCAGCGCCCGGTGATCGTCGACGACCGCGGCAAGGTCGAGGCGCGCCACCGCATGAACGTGTCGCTGGTGTGCGACCACCGGATCCTGTACGGAGCCGACGCCGCCGAGTTCCTCGGGCGCATCCGCGCGCTGCTCGAAGAGCCGCTCGCGATGGCGCTGTAGGGCGGGGCTTCGCTAGCCGCCGGTGCGCGGCAGCGCCGTGCCGGCGCTCTCGACCGCGTCGCCGACGGCATCGGCCGTGTCCCCCACCGGGTCGGCGAGCGGCGGGCTCGCCGTTCCGGCGACGCCGGCGGCGTCCTCGCCCACGTCGCGAATCGCGTCGGCGACCGGGCGGGTCGGGCTGCCG
>JAUJPF010000073.1 GCA_030447275.1 Solirubrobacteraceae bacterium
GGTACCGGCTCCAACGTCTACAACGCGCAACTCACGCGCGCATTGGTTCGTGCCGGCCACGACGTGCACCTGCTCAGCCAGGAGCGAGCCCCCGAGCGGCTGGGGTTCGTCGACGCCCACGGGGACTGGGACAACGGCGACGGGCTCGAGTTGCGCACGCTGCGCGAGCCCGTGCGGTGCACGGCGTACCGTCCGGACCTCGGCGGCCTGCTGCCGGTGTACGTGGCCGACCGCTACGACGGGATCGAGGCCAGGACGTTCCTGGAGTGCACCGACGAGGAGATCGCCGCCTACGTCGAGCGCAACGTCGCGGCGGTGCGGGAGGTCGCCGAGCGCGTGCGGCCCGACGTCGCGCTCGCCAACCACCTCGTGATGGGGCCGGCGATCCTCGCCCGCGCCCTCGACGGGCTGGGCGTGCCGTACGCCGTCAAGATCCACGGCAGCGCGCTCGAGTACGTCGTCAAGCGCGACCCCGAGCGCTTCCTGCCGTGGGCCGCCGAGGGCCTGGCGCCGGCGCGCACGATCCTCGTCGGCTCCCGCCACACCGGCGAGTCGCTGTGGGAGGCGATGGCCGACCCCTCGCTGCCCGGCCGCACCCGGCTCGGCCCGCCCGGGGTCGACGTCGAGGCGTTCGCGCCCGCGTCCCCGGACGAGGCGGCCGCGCGCCTGCGCGCGCTCGCTGACACGCTGACCGCCGCGGAGCCGGAGGCCGCCGTCGAGGGCTCGTCGTTCGCCCGCGACGTGCAGGCCGCCGGGCGCGAGCTCGCGCGGCTCGACCCGTCCCGCGAGCGTCTGGTCGTCTTCGTCGGCAAGCTCATCGTCTCCAAGGGCGTCGACCTCCTCGCCGCGGCGTGGCCGCTCGTGCTCAAGCGGGTGCCCGACGCGACGCTGGTCGTCGTCGGCTTCGGCGCCTACCGCGACGGCTTCGAGCGCCTGCTCGCGGCGCTGCGCGACGGTGACCTCGAGACGGCCCGCGAGCTGGCCACCGCGGGGCGCGCGGTCGAGGGCGGCCCGCGCAAGCCGCTGCGGCACCTGCTCGCCCACCTCGAGACGAGACCGGAGGACGCGCCGCAGCTCGCCGAGCGCGTCCGCATCGTCGGACGCCTCGAGCACGACGAGCTGCACGACCTGCTTCCCGCCTGCGAGGCCCAGGTGGTCCCGAGCACGTTCCCCGAGTCGTTCGGGATGGTCGCCGCCGAGGGCGCCGCGTGCGGCCTGCTGCCGGTGAGCGCCGCGCACTCCGGTCTCGCCGAGGTCAGCGCCCAGCTCGCCGAGGCGGTGCCGCCCGAGGCGGCGCCGTGGCTCTCGTTCGCGGTCGACGACGGGGCCGTCGCCGCGCTCGCCGACTGCGTCGCGAGCTGGCTCGAGGCGCCCGAGGAGCTGCGCGCACGCACCCGCGAGGCGCTCGTCGCGACGGCCCGCGACCGGTTCTCGTGGGACGGCGTCGCGCGCGACATGGTGGCCGGCGCGGAGGGCCGGATCGGGGACCTGCGCCCGCCGCGCGGGTAGAGGTTGGCGCGCCGTCGCCCTGCTCCTATACATTGCCCGCCGTGCGTCTGCGTGCCGTCATCGCGGTGATCGCCGGAGGAGCGCTTCTGGGCGGGGCCGCGGGCTGCTCGCTCGAGGACGAGAACGCCGATCTGGTGGCCGGCAAGACCAAGTTCATCGAGAAGTGCGGCTCCTGCCACAAGCTCGCCCGCGCCGACACCAAGGGGACCCAGGGCCCGGACCTCGACGAGGCCTTCGCGCAGGCGATCGCGTCGGGGATGGGGCGCGACGGCGTCCAGAGCGCGGTCCACGACCAGATCATCACCCCGGCGAAGCTGGCCAAGGACAACAAGGTCTACATGCCGCCCAAGCTCGTCACCGGCGACGACGCGATCAACGTCGCCGCCTACGTGGCCGAGGTCACGTCGCGGCCGGGCAAGGACACCGGTCTGCTGGCCGAGGCCGGGAAGAAGGAGGGCGGCGGCGAGCCGGCGGTCGCCAGGAACGGCGTCGTCGACATCGACTCGACGGCGCAGCTCGCCTACGAGACGAACGCCGCCCGCGCCGAGCCGGGCGCGCTGACGATGCGCTCCCCGAACCCGTCGGGCACCCCGCACAACATCGCGCTCGAGGGCCCGGGCCTCGGCTCGGACATCGTCGGCAAGGTCGTCACCGACGGCGGCGTGTCCGAGATCAAGGCGACCGTCAAGCGCGGCCAGTACAAGTTCTTCTGCACCGTCGAGGGCCACCGCGAAGGCGGCATGGAAGGCACGCTCACCGTCAGGTGAACAGCGCCCCGTAGGCGCTCAGCGCGGGCTGCCCGCCGAGGTGGGCGTAGAGGACGGTCGCGTCGCGCGGGATCTCCTGGCGCTTCCCCTCGTGGACCGGGTCGGTGATCATCGCCTCGAGGCTCCCGGCGGCGCGCATCGCGTCGAGCGTCTGCTCGTCGGGGATCCCGTAAGACGCCGCGCGGGCTCAGCGGGCGGCGGCCAGCGTGTCCTGCAGCGCCTCGCGGCTCGTGTAGGACGGCGCCCAGCCCAGCTCGCGCTTGGCCTTCGACGCGTCCATGATCGCCGGATGGCTGATCGCCTCGAGCCACTCGGCCGCGGGCGGCACGAACGGCGGCGTGGGGATCGCCGACACCGCGCGCGCCGCGGCCCGGATCGGCCCGCCGGGGACGGGCACCGGCGAGAGCCCCATCTCGCGCACGAGGTCCGAGCCGTTGAGCACGCCGTCGCCGGTGATGTTGTAGGCGCCTGGCGGTCCCGCGCCGACGATGCACTGGAGGAACGCGCTGCCGACATCGTCCTCGTGGATGAACTGGACCACGAGGTTCGGCGCGACGGTCGGGAGCGGGACCGGCAGCCGCAGGACCGCGCCGGCGAGGCCGCGGCCGATCGCCTCGAGCGGGCCGGGGATGTCCTTGGCGCCGACGGTGTGCGGCCCGAGCACGACGGGCGGGCGCAGGAGGTAGAGCTTCAGCTCGGGGTGGGCCCGCGCCTCCTCGCCGAGGAGCTGCTCGAGCTCGGCCTTCTCCTGCGCGTAGAAGAGCCGCGTCGCCGGCCGCGTCGGCCACTCCTCGGTCAGCGGGACCGGGTTGTCGGAGTGGAAGCCGTAGGCGGCGACCGACGACGCGTAGACGAACCGGTCGACGCCGGCGGCGGCCGCGGCGCGGAAGGCGTTGAGGGTCCCGTCGACGTTGATCGCCCGCGTCGTCCCGCGGTCGGCGGTGCCGGTGATCATGAACGCGAGGTGGACGACGACGTCGGCGTCGCGGAACGCCTCCTCGAGCGCCGCCTCGTCGCGGACGTCGCCCTCGCGGTACTCCATCTTCGTCCACCCGTGCTCGGCCGGGTCGAAGGGCCGGCGGGCGATACCGATGACCTTCCCGATCCGGTCGTCGTCCTGGAGGAGCGGCACGAGTCCGAAGCCGAACGTCCCCGTCGGCCCGGTGACGGCGACGGTGAGCTTGCGCGGCTTGCGCCGCGTGGTGGCGGTCTTCTTCTTCGCGGCTGTCGACTTCTTCTTCGGCGTGGTCTTCTTGGCGGGAGGCACGCCGCCGTCACTACCCCGCGCGCGCGTGTTCGAGCAGGCCTTCGCGCACGAGCCGCGCGGCAAGCGCGGCGCGGCCGGCGGTGTCGAGCCACGGCGCGAGATCCGCGAGCGCGAACGGCTGGCCCGGTGCGATCAGCGCGAGCGCGGGCGCGACCCGCCGCGGCAGCGACAGCACGCG
This sequence comes from Solirubrobacteraceae bacterium, assembly GCA_030447275.1. Classification (GTDB taxonomy): domain Bacteria; phylum Actinomycetota; class Thermoleophilia; order Solirubrobacterales; family Solirubrobacteraceae; genus CADCVT01. The sequence continues at coordinate 3,722 of JAUJPF010000073.1, forward strand.
CCGCCCGGTCGCGACCGTGACGCGGCCGTCGTCGCCCGACAGCCGCCACGGCCCGCTCGCGCGCAGCCGTGACGCGTCGGTCAGCGCGCCGAGGCGGGCGATCGACGCGATCTGGCCGTCGATCCGCGGCGCGGGCGGGCGGGCCCGGCGCGCGACGAGCGCCTCGACGTCGGCGTTCGCGACGAGCTCGGCGAGTACCGCGAGCTTCTCGGCGCCGACGGCGGCGGCGAGGCCGCCGGGATCGTCCGCGAAGCCGACCGGCAGCGCCTCGCGCAGCTCGGGGCTGTCCTCCATCGCGTCGACCACGCCCCGGAGGACGTCGACCCACGCGTGGGTGAGGATGCCGACCGTCAGGTGCGCCGACGCGTGGTCGCGCGTCTCGGCGCCGTGGACGAAGCCGCGCGGGATGTAGAGGCAGTCGCCGGGGCGCAGCGTCGCCTCGATGATCGGCTCGTCGCCGGCGGTGAGCGCGCCGCTGCGGTGCTGGTGGCGCAGCGGAGCGTGGAAGCCCTCGCCGTGCACGCGCCACTGCTTCTCGCCGAAGCACTGGAGCACGAAGACGTCGTGCGTGTCCCAGTGAAGGTCGAGCCCGCGCGCGTTGGCCGGCGTGATGTACGCGTTGGCCTGCACCGGGTGCGACAGCGCCGCCTCGAGCCCCGCGCAGAAGCGCCCGACGGCCGGCCGGTGGCGGTGCAGCGACGACAGCACGATCGTCGCGCCCTCGGCGAACGCCGCCCGCACCGCCTCGGCGTCGATCAGGTCGGCGACGCGCTCGCCGCCGATCGTCGCGGTGCGCGTGTAGGCGGCCCCGCCCGCCTTCCGGCCGCCCTGAACGACCTTGACCGCAGGGTGGCGCAGCCCGCCGCCGGTGACCATCGCGTCGACGTCGTCGATGCTGAGCAGGTCGCCGTCGCCGGCGGCGTCGACGCCGGGCCACAGCCGCGGCGCGCGGCCCCACTGCTCGCGCGCGAAGGCGTCGAGGTCGGGGACGCAGCGCGCCGCCGCGGCGCGCGCCTCAGGCGTCGTCGCCGGTGTCAGCGGTGTCGCCGCTGTCGTCGCCGGTGTCCGCGGTGTCCGACGGGTCGGCGCTGTCGTCGCCGGTGTCGCCCGTGTCGTCGCCGGTGTCGGCCGCGTCCGCCGCGTCGTCGGCGGCCCGGGTCGCCAAGGCTCCGCCGCCGGCCCGCGGCTCGTCCGCGCTCCAGACGGTCTCGATCTCGTCGTCGCTGAGGGTGGTTGCGCCTTCGTCCATGCCGCGGACGATACGCCGTCAGACCACAGCCCGCACGAGCAGCACCACCAGCGTGATCGCGACCAGCGCGCCCCCGACGATCAACAGCCATCCGAACGCCGCGGCCTCGGTCCGCAGCGGGTTGCCCGGGAGCCTCAGAGGATGTAGACGGAGAGGTACACGAGGATCCACATCACGTCGACGAAGTGCCAGTAGATGCCCGGCACCTCGACGCCGCGGTGCTCCTCCGGAGTGAAGTGCCCGCGGAACGCGCGGACCGTCGCGAACGTCAGCAGCAGGAGCCCGATGAAGACGTGGGCGCCGTGCAGGCCGGTGAGCCCGTAGAAGACCGACCCCTGCGCGAGCACGCTCGGCGTCAGGCCCTCCTGCGTCAGGTTGATGTACTCGTTGACCTGGACGAACAGGAACGTCGACCCGAGCAGCAGGGTCAGCACGAGCCCGGCCTTCATGTGCGCACGGTTGCCGTGCTTCGCCCCCTCGAGCGCCCAGTGGATCGTCAGCGACGACGACACGAGGATCGCCGTGTTGACGCCCGCGACGAGCTTCGGCAGCTCGAAGTCGTCGACCGGGAACCACTCCGACCCGGCCACCACCCGGATGAAGAAGTAGGCGGTGAAGAACGCCCCGAAGACCATGATCTCCGAGATGATGAAGAGCAGCATCCCGAGCAGCTGGGGCTCCACCCGCGAGGAGCGGTTGGCCGGCGGCGGCCCGTGGTGGGATCCGTGGTGCAGGGAGGCGGCCTCCATCAGCCGCGAGCCTCCGCGCCCTCGGCCGCGCCGACGCGCTCGTCGACCGCGGACTCGACGTGCTCGACCGGCTTGCCCGTCGCCTTCGCGACGCGCTCGATGAGCCCGCGCTTCGTCCACTCCGAGCGGTTCGCCGGCAGCGTCGAGATCACGATCTCCGAGATCAGGAACGTCTGCGCGGCGTTCATGGTCGCGGTGTAGGGATCGGTGTGGGCGATCATGCCCGCCGCGACGATCCCCGCCTCCTCGAGCGACCGCAGCAGCGCCTGCAGGCGCCGGCGCGAGCCCTCGACCGCCGCGCCGTCACCCGATTCCTGCGGCACCGCGACGATGAAGCGGCGCGGGCCCTCCTCGGCCTTGGCCTTCAGGCGGGCGATCAGCTCGTCGCCCGCCGCCGTCTGGTTGGCCACCACGAGGCAGACGTCGAACGGCAGCCCGCAGGCGGCCAGGTCGGTGACGACGTGCTTGACCGGCAGGCCCGACGCCTGCTCGATGCGCTCGGGCAGGTCGCGCCGCAGCCAGCCCGACGAGGTGATCGGCAGCGTCGAGAGGATGACCTCGTCGATCTGGTGATGGGCGATCGCGTCCATCGCGGCGTGGAACGGATCCGAGTCGCCGACCTCGCCGGTGCCCTCGAGCCCCTCCTCGCGCATGAACGCGAGCGCGAGGTCCACGCGGACCTGCGCCGCGTCGCGGACGGCGTCGTCGTAGATGACGTTGCCGTGCGCCGGCCGGTTCTGCGGCACGACCACGAAGAACGCGGCGTCGTCCTCGGCGGCGCGCTCGCGCACGGCGTCGATCAGCGCCTGCCCGCCGATGGTCTGGTTTGCGAGGACGAGGACGTTGGCCATGCCGGTGGGGCTACTCCCTGCTCGTGGCTCCCGCCACCGTGGCCGGTGGCGCCGCTTCCCTGGCCTCCTGGCCGGCCGGCTTGAAGATGCCGTGTACCGCGCCGGGCACGCCGTACTCGTACGGACCGCCCACCACGGTGGGCACCGAGTCGAAGTTGAAGATGGGGGGCGGGGAGGAGACCTGCCACTCGAGCGTGAGCGCCCGCCAGGGGTTGGCGCCCGCCCGCGGGCCGCCGCGCCAGCTCGAGACCATGTTGTAGACGAAGATCAGCGTCGACAGGCCGAGGACGAACGAGGCGATCGTGATGATCAGGTTCCACGTCGCGAACACGTCCGGGTAGTCCGCTACGCGCCGCGGCATCCCCTGCACGCCGATGAGGTGCATCGGCGCGAAGGTCGCGTTGAAGGCGACGAAGGTCAGCCAGAAGTGCAGCTTGCCGAGCGTCTGGTCGAACATCCGCCCGGTCATCTTCGGGAACCAGTAGTAGACGCCGGCGTAGATCGTGAACAGCGAGCCGCCGAAGAGCACGTAGTGGATGTGCGCGACGACGAAGTACGTGTCGCTCGTGTGGATGTCGATCGGGATCATCGCGAACATCACCCCGCTGATCCCGCCGAGGGTGAACATCGTCAGGAAGCCGAGCGCGAACAGCATCGGCGTGTCGAGGTGCAGCACGCCGCGCCACAGCGTCGCGAGCCACGAGAAGATCTTGATGCCGGTCGGCACCGCGATGATCGCCGTGGTGATCATCATGGGCACGCGGATCCAGCTCTGCATGCCGCTCACGAACATGTGGTGCGCCCACACGGTGAACCCGAGCAGCACGATGGCCAGCAGCGAGAAGGCCATCATCCGGTAGCCGAACACGGGCTTGCGCGCCTTGACCGCGAGGATCTCCGACACGATCCCGAAGCCCGGCAGCATCATGATGTAGACCGCCGGGTG
>JAUJPF010000011.1 GCA_030447275.1 Solirubrobacteraceae bacterium
CGAGATCGTCTGCGTGTCGATCGCCGGGAGCACGAGCATCGCGCGCTTCCCCGAGCGGCCGCGCATCGCGGTGCGGTTCTTCCGGCCGGCCGCCGGCGCGCGCGTCGACGGCGAGTCGCCCGCGGAGCTGAGCGCGCGGCTGCTCGCCGAGATCCGCGACGAGGCGCCGATCGTCGCCGCCGGCCGCGGCGGCCCAAAGACGCGCTAGCGCGCAACTTGTGCGGCGCGGTTCGTTCCAGCCTCCCATGAGGCGCATCTCGCTGTTGCCGATCCTTGTCCTCCTCGGCGTCGCGGCGCCGGCCGGAGCGGCCCCGCTGCCCGTGTCCGGAACGCTCGACCTGTTCGACGCGCCGCCGACCCAGACCGTCCGCTGGCTGGGGACCGAACGGGGCGCGGTGGCCGGCGGAGCGGTCGCGGGCGTCGGGGACTTCGACGGCGACGGGCGCCGCGACGTGGCCGTGGGCGAGCCCAAGCGCGACACCGCGGCGGGCGCCGACAGCGGCGCCGTGTACGTGCTGTTCGACGCGCGCAGCGGAGGGCGGCTCGGCGACGCCGCCAACAGCGTGACGATCCGCGGCGCGCAGGCCGGCGACTACGCGGGCTTCGACGTCGCCGCGGCCGGCGACGTCAACGGCGACGGCCTCGCGGACCTGCTCGTCGGCGCGCCGCTCGCCGGGCCGCGCGGCGACGCGCGCATCGGGCCCGGGGAGGCGTACCTGGTCTTCGGCCGCGCGGGCCGCGCCGAGATCGACCTGGGGGGCGACTTCGGCGGCGTGCGCGTCACCGGCGGCGCGCCGGGCGACTGGCTCGGGCGCTCGGTGGCGTCGCTGCCCGACACGACCGGCGACGGCCGGCCGGAGCTCGTCGTGGGCGCCCCCGGGCGCGACGTCGGCGACCGCGTCGACGCGGGCAGCGCCTTCGTCGTGTTCGGCGGCGGCGCCGGCGAGGTCGACGTCACGCGCGCGGTCGAGGACGGCGCCGCGTACCGCCTCGACGGCCCGTCGGGAACGCGCGACGGCGGCGCGCTGGCGGGCCGTGCCGTGGGGTCGATCGGCGACCTCGACGGCGACGGCCGGCCGGAGGTGCTCGTGACCGCGCCGCAGGGCTCGGCCGGCGGCCCCGGCACGGTGCCCAACGGGCTCGCGTACGTCGTGCTCGGCCGCGCCACCCCGGGCGTCGTCGACCTCGAGCAGCTCGGCGGCCAGGGCTACGTCGTCCGCGGGCGGCCGGATCGGGGGACCGAGGGCGGCGCGACGCGCGGCAGCGGCGACTGGCTCGGCGAGTCGATCAGCGGGCTCGGCGACGTCAACGGCGACGACCTTCCCGACTTCGTCGTGGGCGCGCACCTCGCCAACGGCCCCGACCGCGCCCGGGCGGGCGTCGCCTACGTGCTGTTCGGCAAGCGCGACACCGACCCGGTCGACGTCTCGCGCCTCGGCGGCGGCGGCTACCGCATCATCGGCCTCGGAGCCCAGGACCAGACCGGCTTCGCCACCGCCCCCGCCGGCGACTTCAACGCCGATGACATCCCGGACCTCGCGGTCGGCGCGCCCTTCGCCGACCCGCTCTCGCGCGAGGGCGCCGGCGCCGTGTACGTGGTGTACGGCCGCGACGGCACGCCGGCCGACGTCGACCTCGCCGAGATCGGCGAGCGCGGCATCCGCATCGCGGGCCGCGAGCAGGACGCCGTCGGCTTCGCGCTCGACGGCGCGGGCGACGTCGACGGCGACGGCGGCCCGGACCTCGCGCTCGGCGCGGTGTCGATCGACCAGAGCTACCTCTTCAACCTGACGAGCCACAAGCCGGGCAGCGCCTCGATCGTCTTCGGCGCCGCCGGCAAGCCCGGCGAGATCCCCGGCGAGGAGCTGAAGGCCGACCCCGGGTACAAGGAGGCGGTCGCCGAAGGCTGCCGGCCCGCGATCAACGTGCAGGCCGTCCTCGACGACGACGACTACAACGACGAGCGCGCCGACCCGAACCGCATCCGCCTCACCGGCATGCAGGCCTACGTCGCGACGCCGCGCAACTACGGCACCGTCCTCGGCGTCACCGGCTTCAGCTCGGAGGAGGGCGGCCTGTCGACGCCGATCCTCGAGCCGGCCGAGCTGAGCGACGACCGCGTCGACCTGTTCAAGCGCTACCTGAAGCTCGGGGTGACCGGCGAGGACATCTTCCCCGGCTACGGCCGGATGTTCCGCACGCTGGCCGACGACAACCCGAGCGCCGGCGGACGCATCATGGTCATCGACGGCTACACGTTCCGCTCGATCCGCCGGCTGGAGGGGCTGACCGACGGCAGCGCGCCGACGTACATCGTCGCGATCGGCGAGCCGCCCGACCGCAACCGCTCAGACATCCGCCAGATGAAGCGCGTCACGCGCGAGACGAAGGGGCGCTACTACGAGGCGCGCACGGCGCGCGAGCTCGAGCGCGCGCTCCAGGCGATCCAGTCGCGGCTGCGCTGCGACGTCGAGGCCGACGACTACCAGGCCGAGCTCCAGGGCGACGACGACGAGGCCGAGATCGCCGACGTCGAGCTCGACGACGACGTCTACAGCGCCGACATCACCCTCACGTGGCGTGACGACGACGAGGACTACGAGATCGAGGAGATCGACGTGCTCGACGACGACGGCGACCTCGTCCGCGAGATCGACGAGGAGGACGTCGAGGAGGCCTACGAGGAGGACGAGGAGGACGAGGACGACTTCGCAGCCCGCGCCGCCGCGACGCGCCGCACGCGCTCGGTGACAGGCGGGCGCGGGCGCACGTTCCGCGCGCTGCACCTCCGCCGGCTGCGGCCCAACCAGCGGCTGCGCGTCGTCGTCCGAGCTGACAACCGGCGCTCGCGCGGGCGCGTGTTCGCCCGCGTGACCCAGAGCCGCAACCGGCGCTAGGCGCGCAGCTTGTAGCCGCGGCGGAACAGCGACGCGTTGATCGCGAAGAGCGCTGCGGTGGCCAGCGTCAGGAGGCCGAGCGAGAGCGGGATGTTCGCGTCCGAGAAGCCGAGGAACCCGTACCTGACGAGCCCGATCATGTAGTAGACCGGGTTGAACTGGGTCAGCGTCTGGAACGGCTCGGGCAGCAGCGCCGCCGAGTAGAAGACGCCGCCGAGGAAGATCAGCGGCTGCAGGACGAACGTCTGCGCGAACGACACGTCGTCGAACTGCTCGGCGCGCACGCCCACCAGGACCCCGAGCTGCGCGAAGAAGAAGCCGACGAGGAACAGCGCGGGGATGAGGACGTGCGGGTTCTCGATCGGCACGCCGACGAGCGCGGCCGCCGCCGCGAACGTCAGGACGGCGACGGTCATCCCGCGCAGGAAGCCGCCGAGCGTGAACGCGAGCAGCAGCTCGAGCGGCGAGGCCGGCGACGAGAGCTGGTCGTCGATCGCGCGCTGGAACTTCTGCTGGAGGATCGACGACGAGTTGTTCGAGAAGGCGTTCATCGCCCAGGCCATCATGATCAGCCCGGGCACGATGAACACGACGTAGTCGATGCCGTGCAGCTTGTCGATCCGGCTGCCGAGCGCGGCGCCGAAGACGGAGATGTAGAGGAACGTCTCGAGCAGCGGCGCGCCGACCGTCTGGCGCTTGATCTTGACGAAGCGGTTGACCTCGCGGCGGACGAGCGAGAGGAAGCGGATCTGCGCGGCGGTCATGCGACGTCGTCGAGACGCGCGGGACAGCTCGCCGCGTCCGACGAGCTGGAGGTACGCGTCCTCGAGCGAGCTGACGCCGTACGTGCCGGCCAGCTCGGAGCTCGTCCCCGTCGCGACGATCGCGCCGTCGTTGATGAACGCGATCCGGTCGCAGAGCTGCTCGGCCTCTTCGAGGTAGTGCGTCGTCAGCAGGATCGTCGTGCCCTCGGCGTTGATGCGCTGGACGTACTGCCACAGCTCGAGGCGCAGCTCGACGTCGACGCCCGCCGTCGGCTCGTCGAGGATCAGCAGGCGCGGACGGTGCATCAGCGCGCGGGCGAGGATCAGCCGCCGCTTCATGCCGCCCGACAGCGTGCGCGTGCGGTCGTCGCGCTTCGCGGTCAGCGAGAAGGCGTCGAGCAGCTCGCGCGCCCGCTCGCGCCGCTCGCGCCGCGGCATCCCGAAGTAGCCGCCGTGGTAGTCGAGCGTCTCCTCGGCGGTGAGGAACCAGTCGAGGTTGAGGTCCTGCGGCGCGAGCCCGACGGCGAGCCGCGCCTGCTCGTAGTGGTCGATCGCGTCGTGGCCGAAGATGCGGATCGAGCCCGCGGTCGGCTGCGCCAGCCCGGTCGTGCAGTGGATGAGCGTCGACTTGCCGGCGCCGTTCGGGCCGAGCAGCCCGAAGAACTCGCCGTCGCCGATCTCGAGCGAGACGCCGCGCAGCGCCTCCGTCCCCGTCGGATAGCGCTTGACGAGATCGGTGATGGCGAGGGCGTCCATGCCCCACCGACTCTACGAGGCGGGCCGGCCCCGATGCACGAGCCGCGCCGCGACGACCCCGCCGACCGCGCCGAAGAGGTGGCCCTGCCAGGACACGCCGGGCGTCGGGACGAGCCCGACGAGCAGCGTCGTGCCGTAGACGGCGAGGACGAGCAGGCCGACGCCGAGGTCGAGCATCCGCCGCGTCCACGCGAAGCGGCTGATGAGGTACGCGCCGTAGCCGAACACGATCCCGCTCGCCCCGATGTGGACCGTGTTCTCCGGCCCGGTCAGCCACGTGCCGGCGCCGCCGACGAGCGCCACGACCGCGGTGACGGCGGCGACGCGGGCCAGGCCGCCGAGCGCGATCGCCGCCCCGAGCAGCAGGAACGGGATCGTGTTGCCGATCAGGTGCCCGAACCCGCCGTGCAGGAACGGCGCGAAGGCGATCCCGTCGAGGCCGTCGACGGCGCGCGGCACGATGCCGTGCCGGTCGAGGTCGAAGGCGACCGCGTCGGCGATCTCGGCGATCCACATCAGGCCGGCGATGCCGGCGAGCAGCAGCAGCGCGGAGTCGCGCGAGGGGCGGGCGCGGTGCGCGCGGTCGGCGGTCATCGACTCAAGACCGTAGCCGCCGCGGCCGGGCGGGGTGATCGGTGTATGCTGAGCGGCGGTTTCAGTGGGAGAGCCGACGACACTGCGCAGCGGGCCGTTCGCGCGGGAGGATTCGCTTGCGGCGGAGCCGGCCTCCCCGCGGAGCGGGGGAGGCGACCGGGCGGCGGGGGGCTCGTCCTGGTGCTCACCTCGGCGACCGCGTTCATGGTCTTCCTCGACTCGACGATCGTGAACATCTCGTTCCCGAGCATCGAGCGGTCGTTCCCCGACACCGGCCGAGCCGGCCTCTCCTGGATCCTGAACGCCTACAGCGTGGTCTTCGCCGCGCTGCTCGTCCCCGCGGGGCGGCTGGCCGACATGCGCGGGCGCAAGCGCTGGTTCCTCAGCGGGCTGGGCATCTTCACGCTGGCCTCGGCGGCGTGCGCCGCCGCCCCGTCGGCCGAGGTCCTCATCGCGGCGCGCGTCGTGCAGGCGGTCGGGGCCGCGGTGACGATCCCCGCCGGCCTGGCGTTCGTCCTCGCCGAGTTCCCGCAGTCGCAGCGGTCGCTGGCCGTCGGCCTCTACGCGGCCGGCGGGGCGGTGGCCACGAGCATCGGCCCGCCGCTCGGCGGCGTGATCGTCGAGTGGGCGGACTGGCGGTGGATCTTCCTGATCAACCTGCCGATCGCGCTGGTGATCGGCCTCGTCGCGCGGGGCTCCTCCGTGAGTACCGCAGCGGCGAGACGGCGAAGCCCGACTGGCTCGGCATCGCGCTCGTCACGGCGGGCGTCGGCCTCCTGGCCCTCGGCATCGTCCAGGGCGAGGAGTGGGGGTGGACGGACGGCCGCGTGCTTGCGGCGTTCGCCGCCGCCGCCGTGCTCCTCCCGCTGTTCGTCCTGCGGTCCGGGCACCATCCGGCGCCGGTGGTCGAGCTGGCCCTGTTCCGCATCCGGACCTTCGCCGTCGCCAACGTCGCCGTGTTCCTGCTGGCCGTCTGCTTCTACGCGATGATCCTGGGGCAGGTGCTGTTCCTGACCTCGGTCTGGGGCTACTCGGCGCTCGAGGCGGGGCTGGCGATGATGCCGTCCCCGCTGATCGCCGCGGTCGTCGGCGGCATCGCGGGGAGCATCGCCGACAAGCGCGGCCACCGGCTCGTCAGCGTCGCCGGCACCGTGGTCACCGCGGGCGTGGGCCTCTGGTACGCCGAGCGGCTCGGGGGGCGGCCGGACTTCCTCGCCGACTGGCTCCCGGGGAACATCCTGTTGGGCGTCGGGCTGGGGCTCGGCTACGCCACGCTGATCAGCGCCTCGCTCGTGCACCTCCCGAACGACCGCTTCGCCGTCGGGAGCGCCATCAACACCGGCGGGCGCCAGGTCGGGGCCGTCCTGGGCGTCGCGTTGGTCGTGGCCGTCGTCGGCACGCCTGCGCCCGCCGAGGCGCTCGCGGCGTTCCGCGACGCGTGGGTGTTCGTCATCGTCCTGGCGCTCGCCGCGATGCTCGCCTCGCTGGCGCTGCCCGGTCCGCAACGATCCACCGAGACGAAGGACGTGAGCCATGCCGGCACCTGAGCCATCCGGAACCGCCGAGAGCGCCTCGCGCGTCATCGCGGACCCGGGGCTGGCCGAGCGGGCGGGCGAGATCCTGCGCTCGGTTCCGATCCCGATCGACGACAGCTATCCGGGCCTGTACGGGCTCAGGATCGTCGCGGCGAGCGACGACCGCATCGAGGCGAAGGTCGCCGTCCGCGACGAGATCAAGCAGGCGCTCGGCGTCGTCGACGGCGGCGTGTACGCGTCGATGGCGGAGGACATGGCCTCGCTGGCGACGGCTTCGGTCGTGTTCCGCGACCAGAAGCTCGCGTTCGGCTCCTCCAACCACACGTCGTTCGTGCGCCCGATCACCGAGGGCACCGTCCACGGCGAGGGCGTCGCCGTCCACCGCGGTCGCACCACCTGGCTGTGGGAGATCCGCTTCTCCGACGACGCCGGCCGCCTCTGCGCGGTGTCGCGGGTGACGGTCGCCGTGCGCGGCGCCGGCTGACGGCGGTCAGGCGCTGATCGCCTCGGCGGGCGCCTCCTTGCCGGTCGGCGGGCGGTCGCGCAGCACCGTCAGCGCGCCGGCGCCGGGCGTGATCGCGATGTTCTGGCGCCGCGCGACCTCCGGACCCGGCACGCCCGGCGTCAGCTCGCAGCGCTCCAGGACCGTCCGCAGCACGGTCTCGAGCTCGAGCATCGCGAAGCGCGCGCCGAGGCAGCGCCGCCGCCCGCCGCCCCAGGGCAGCCACGTGTACACCCCGGGCGGGGTCTCCAGGAAGCGCTCGGGCCGGAACTCGTACGGGTTGGGATAGATGCTCGGATCGTGATGGACGAGGTAGGCGCTCGAGAGGAGCCCGACGCCGGCCGGGTACGTCCAGCCGCCGATCTCGATCGGCTTCTTCACGTACCGCGGAGCGGACGTGGACAGCACCGGACGCCACCGGAGCACCTCCTGCACCGTGGCGGTCAGGTACTCGTGCCCGTTGCCGCGCGCGACCTCGTCGATCACGTTCGCCACGACCCGCGGCTCGCGGGCCATCTTCACGAACATCCACGACATCTCCGACGCGAGCGTCTCGTGCCCCGCGGTGAAGAGGCCCACCAGCTCGTCGCGCAGCTCCTTGTGCGTCCACTCCGAGCCGTCCTCGTTGCGCAGCGTCAGCAGCATCGCCAGCACGTCGTCGCCCGCGCGCCCCTCGGCCCTCCGCTCGTCGATGAGCTGGAAGATGAGCTCGTCCGCCTCCGCCCGCCGCCGCAGGAACCGCGCCCACGGCGTGATCCCGCCCAGCTCGCGCCGGAACGGCGCGATGACGGTGAAGGGCGAGCCGCCGAGCTCGTAGAAGGCGATGAGGCGGCGCTTCAGCTCCTCGAGCTGGGGCCCCGGCCGCAGCCCGAAGACCGCCCGCACGATGATCTCCAGCGTCAGGCTCCGCAGCTTCGGATAGAGCTGGACCGGCTGGTTGCGCGGCCACGTGTCGACCTCGCGCGCGACGACCTCGTTCACCAGCGCGGCGAGCCGCTTGATCGAGTCGCCGTGGAAGTACGGCGTCAGCAGCTTGCGCCGGGTCATGTGGTCGTCCTCGTCGAGGACGACGATGAAGTTCGTCCCGACGACCGGCCCGGTGATGCCCGAGGCGCCCTCGCCCGGCCGCAGGACGTCCGGCGGCGCGTTGAAGAACTCCGCGATGTCGCCCGGGTCGGACAGGACCACCTGCTTCGGCGGGACCGCGATGTTGAGCGTGAAGCGCGGGCCGTACCGCGCGCGGCACTTCTTGAAGAACGCGATCGGCCGCGTCTGCCACGCCAGCGTCTGAACGAGCTTCGGCATGCCCGGGCCCGGCGGCAGCTTGGGGTCACCCATCGAGCGATCTCCTGTCCTCGTGCTGTGCACGTTCGGTTCTCGTCACGTCATGGTCCGGCGATCGGCGACCGTCGAGCACCAGCGTCGCCTCGCACACGCGCTCGGCTCCCTGGGTGACGACCAGCCCCGCCTGGGGCCCGTCGAGCTCGGCGGCGCAGACGACGCGCTCGCCCAGCTCGGCGAAGCGCAAAAAGCGCGCGCGGCAGTGCCGGACGACCACGTGCGCCGGCGGGATCGCGCGGGCCTCGGCCATCGCCGCCACCGCCGTCTGCCGGCACGCCTCCAGCAGCAGCGTCCCGGGGACGTGGTCGAGCGGGTGGTCGAAGAAGCTCGGATGGGCGGTGTCGACGACGACGTCCGCCTCCGCGCGCGCCGGCGACGCGCGCCGGAGCGGGCCGACGACGACGTCGCGGCGGTCGGCGCGCCCGACGCGCGCGGGCTCGGCCGGCGCCGGCTCCGGATCGCTGCGGGCGCCCGGCGCCGGCGGGCGGCCCCGCACCGCGGCGTAGTCGGCCGGTTCGAGCGCCGTGCAGCGGCCCGAGCCGCGCGCCGCGGCGGTCCCGTCGACGTGGACGGTGCCGTCGACGTCGTAGCGCGCGACGACGTCCTCCAGGCGCCGCACGTTCGTCGCGCTCACCTCGACGACGACCTCCGCCGGGGCCGCGCCCACCGCCATCGCCTCGAGGTCGGTCACCTCGACGTCGAGGTCGTTCAGCACGAACTGGCGGCCGTCCGGGACGCCGAGGAGCCGGTGTCCGACGACGATCGTCGTCTGGCGGACCAGCTCGAGCAGCAGCATGAAGTCGTAGAGACCGGCGCCCTCGGGGCTGTAGAGACGGTGTGCGCGCGGGAGCTGCGCCGCGCACAGGAGGCGATCAGGGCCGTCGGGCGCCGCGTCGGTGATCAGCACCTCCTCGATCGCGCGCTTGTGCACGAGCCCGCGCGGAACGGCCGTCTCGAACGACAGTCGGCGTTCCGTCAGCGCGCTCATGTCCTGCATCGTTCGAGTAGTGTCTCACCACTGTGTCGAGCAAGCGAACGATCGTCCTCACCGGGGCGTCCGGCGTCGTCGGCCAGGCGCTGCTCAAGGAGTTCGAGAACAACCGGCTGATCTGCCTCGTGCACCGTCAGCCCGTCGCGATCCCCAACGGCGAGTCCGTCCCGTGCGACGTCACCCAGCCGCGGCTCGGCCTCGCCGCCGGCGCGTACGCCGACCTCGCCCGCCGCGCCGACTGCGTGATCCACGCGGCGGCGGTCACCGACTGGGACCAGCCGCGCGAACGGCTGCGCACCGTGAACATCGAGGGCACCCGCAACGTGCTCGAGCTGGCGCGCGACGCCGGCGCGCCGCTCTACCACATGAGCACGTCGTTCATCCGCGCGATCGCCGACGATGCGCCGGTCGAGCTCGACGACTCGCACATCATCGTCGACTACGTCACGTCGAAGCGCGACACCGACCAGCTCGTCGCCGAGAGCGGCGTGCCGGCGACGATCCTGCGCCCGACGAACCTGATCGGCGACTCGGCGACCGGCGAGATCGCCCAGAGCCAGGTCGTCCAGCTCACCGCCGAGTTCGTCTGCCGCGGCAAGGTCCCGCTCTACCCGACCCGCCCGGGGACGCTCGTCGACGTCGTCCCCCAGGACCTCTTCGCCAAGGCGGTGCGGGCGATCGTCGACGCGGAGGACGTCGGCAGCGAGTACTGGCTGACCTACGGCGCCGAGGCGCTGACCGTCGACGACGTGATGGAGCTGTGCGTCGAGTTCATGGCCCGGATCGGCCGGCCGATCGCGCCGCCGCGGCCCGTCGACGCCGGCGACCTCGACGCCCTCCACGAGGAGATCGACGCGCTGTCGCCGATGGTGCGCGTGATCTTCGGCAAGCTGGTGGAGCTGGCCGAGGGCCTGGCGGCGTGCGGCGTGTTCCCCAGCTCGCTGCGCGAGCTCCAGGCGCGCTACGGCCTGCCGGATCCCCCGCTGCGCGAGGCGTACGTGCACGGGCTCGAGCACCTCACCGCCTCGAAGGGTCTCTGGAACCCGGCGCACGCCTAGCGGGAGCGTCGCTCGGCGAGGACGTAGTGCGCGGCGCCGGCGAGGAAGATCGTCGAGACGCTGAGGTGCAGGATCGCGTCGGTCACGTTGTTCGGGAAGTAGAAGAGCCCGCCCGCGAGCTCGGTCACGAACAACGCGCGGATGCCGGTGACGATCAGGCTCACGGCGGCCGCGACGACGAACGCCGTCAGCAGCCGCGGGCGCCTGAGCGACAGCAGGCAGGGGAGCGTGACGACGAACCCCGAGAGCGCGTGCCAGCCGTTCATGTCGACGCCGAGCACGCGCTTGGCGGTCGCGTCGTCGCCGACGGCGAAGTCCGGGTTGATGATCAGGCCCGGGATGCAGAAGGCGAGGATCACGGCCGACCCGACGACGGCCGACCACTGCACGGGCGACCAGTGAGGCACGCGCAGCGCGAGGCTCATTCGGTCGCCGCTCCGGTGAGCAGCCGATCCAGCCCCTGGGCGAGATCGGCGATCGTCGCGCCGTCGGCGAGGCTGACGGTCGGCAGCAGGACGTCGAGCGCCCGCTCGACCCGCTTGCGGACGTCGAGCATCATGATCGAGTCGAGTCCGGCGTCGGTGAGCGGCAGGTCGGCCTCGAGCGCGGCCGGATCGACCTCGAGCGCCCGCGAGACCTCGGCCCGCAGGTACTGCTCGAGCAGCCGCTCGCGCGCCTCGGGCGGGGCGGCGCGGACCTGCTCGGCGGTCACGGCGCCGTTGCCGCTCGCCCCGTTGCCGGACGGCGCCTCGGTCGCGGCCGGCGTGGGGGCCGGCGCCGGCGCCGCCGCGTGGCCGTTGGCCGCGTCGCCGATCCAGTGGCGGCGCCGCTCGAACGGATACGTCGGGGCGGTCACGACCGACCGGTGGTGGTCGCGGTCGAAGCCCCGCCAGTCGACCGGCGCGCCGTGCAGGTGGACCTGCGCGAGCGCCGTGAGCAGCGGCTCCCACGCGTCGCGGCCGGGCTTGAGCGACGGGAGCCACGCGACGTCCTCTCCGGAGACGACCTTCCTCCCGAGCCCGATCAGCGTCGGCCGCGGGCCGATCTCGACGAAGAGCCGCCCCGCCGCGGGGTCGAGGGCGGCCATCCGCTGCGCCGCGGCCTCGACGCAGCTCGCGAACCGCACCGTCGAGCGCGTGTGGCGGCGCCAGTAGCCGGCGTCCGGGACGAACCCGGGCTCGAGCAGCTCGCCGGTGACGTTGGACGCCACCGGCGCGCGCAGCGGCGCGAACGCGACGCGGCTCGCGGCGGCCTCGAGCGCGTCGAGCATCGGCTCGATCAGCGGCGAGTGGAAGGCGTGCGAGACCGTGAGCTCCTTCGCCGCGTGGCCGCGCGCGCCGAGCTCGTCCACCAGCTCGGCGACCGCCGCGCGGGCGCCGGAGATCGTCACGGCGCCGGGGCCGTTGACCGCCGCGAGCGACAGCTCGTGCTCGCGCCCCGCCAGGAGCTCGGCGACGGCGTCGGCGGGCGCGAGGACCGCCGCCATCGCCCCGTCGCGCGGAAGCTCCTGCATGAGCCGGGCGCGCTCGGCCACCAGCGCGAGCGCGTCGTCGAGGGAGAGCGCGCCGGCCAGGCAGGCGGCGACGTACTCGCCCACGCTGTGGCCGACGAGCACGTCCGGCTCGATCCCCCAGCTGCGCCACAGCTCCGCGAGCGCGTACTCGACCGCGAACAGCGCGGGCTGGGTGTAGGCGGTCTCGTCGAGGCGGGCGCCGCCGGATCCGAACAGGACCGTCGTGAGCGACTCGTCGAGGTAGCCGTCGAGGACGTCGGCGCAGCGGTTCAGCGCCCTGCGGAACGTGGGGCTTGCGCCGTACAGCTCGCGCGCCATCCCGGGGTACTGCGCCCCCTGGCCGGTGAAGAGGAACGTGACGCGCGGCGGCGGGCCGCTCGGGCAACGGCGCGTCAGCGCGCCGCGCCGCTCCCCGCCGGCGAGCGCGGCGAGCTGCGCGCGCAGGTCGTCGCGCGACCCCGCGACGACCGCGAGGCGGTGCGGGAGGTGCGCCCGCCCGGTGTTCAGCGTGTACGCGAGGTCGGCCCCCTCGACCTCCGGGCGCTCGTCCAGCGCGCGCTCGGTCCGGCGCGCCAGCTCGGCGAGGGCGTCGTCGCTGCGGGCCGACAGCGCGAGGAGGTGCAGCGGCCGTTCGCGCGGACCCGTCCGCCCCGGTGCGGCGGCCGGCGGCTCCTCCAGCACCACGTGCGCGTTCGTGCCGCCGAAGCCGAAGCTGCTCACGCCGGCGATCCGCGGCCGGCCGTCGCTCTCCCAGGCCTCCGCGCTCGTCACGATCCGCAGCCGCGTCCCGCCGAGCGCGAGCTGCGGGTTGAGCACGTCGAGGTTGGGCTGCGGGTAGAGCTCGCGGTTGGCCAGGCCGAGGATCGTCTTGATCGCGCTGGCGATCCCGGCCGCGGCCTCCAGGTGGCCGATGTTGGCCTTCACCGACCCGAGCCAGCACGCGGAGTCGCCCGCGCCTCCCACGGACCTCGCGAGCGCCGCGGTCTCGATCGGGTCGCCGATCGGCGTGCCGGTGCCGTGAGCCTCGACGTAGCCCACCTCGTCGGGCCGCACCCCGGCGCGCGCGAGGGCGCGGCCGACGACGGCCTGCTGCGCGAGGCCGTTCGGCGCGGTCAGCCCGCTCGTGAGGCCGTCCTGGTTGACCGCGGAGCCGCGGATGACGGCGAGCACGCGGTCCTCGTCGCGCAGCGCCTCGGAGAGCCGCTTGAGGACGATGACGCCGCAGCCCTCGCCGCGCACGTAGCCGTCCGCGGCCGCGTCGAAGGTCTTGCAGCGCCCCTCGGGCGACAGCATCCCCGCCCGCGACAGCGCGACGCTCAGGTGCGGCGTCAGGATGAGGTTGACGCCGCCGGCCAGCGCAAGGTCGCTCTCGCCCGAGCGGACGCTCTCGGCGGCGAGGTGCAGGGCGACGAGCGAGGACGAGCAGGCGCTGTCGACCGCGATGCTCGGCCCGTGGAGGTCGAGCGTGTACGACAGCCGGTTGGCCGCCACGCTGTGCGCGTTGCCGGTGCCGAAGTACGCGCCGACGTCGTCGATGCCGCCCGCCGTGAGCTGGAGGTAGGAGTAGTCGGCCGTGCCGACGCCGACGAACACGCCGGTCGCCGTGCCGGCGAGCCCTCGGGGGTCCTGCGCGGCGTGCTCGAGCGCCTCCCACGCGACCTCGAGCAGGAACCGCTGCTGCGGGTCGGTGCTGCTCGCCTCGCGCGGGGAGAGGCCGAAGAACGGCGCGTCGAACAGGTCGACGCCGTCGACGAACCCGCCGCGGCGGGTGACGATCCTCCCGGCCACGCCCGGTTCGGGGTCGTGCAGCGCGTCGCCATCCCAGCGGTCGGGCGGCACTTCGGACAGCGCGTCGGCGCCGTCGCGCAGCAGCCGGCGGAACGCCTCGGGCCCGTCGGCGCCCGGGAAGCGGCAGCCGACGCCGATCACCGCGACCGCCTCGTCGGCGGCGGGCCGGGCGGCGGCGGTGGGCGGCGCCGGGGGCGCGGCCGCGACGGCGGGCTCGTCGTCGCCCGCGAGGTGCGCGGCCAGCTTCGCGACGGTCGGGTAGTCGTAGGCGACCGATGGCGGCAGCTCCCGGCCCAGCCACTCCCCGAGCTCGGCCGCGAGGTTCGTCAGCTCGACCGAGCCGAGCCCGAACGCGGCGAACGGGCGCGCCGCGTCCACCTCGTCGGCGGCGACGCCCGCCCGCGCCGCGATCTGGTCCGTGAGCCAGGCGACGATCGACGAGCGCGGCCTGGCGTCCGGTGGCGGGCCCGGCGCGGCGGCCGGGCGCCGCGAGTCGGCGACCACGGGCAGCTCGTCCGCGAGGTACTGGCTCCGGCAGGTGCCGCGCCGCTGCTTGCCGCTCGACGTCTTGGGGAGGGAGCCCCGCTCGATGAGCACGACCGCCGCGACCGGCGCCCCGTGCTCGGCGACGATCGCCTCGCGGACGGCGGCGATGACCGCGTCGGCGTCGTCGACCTTCTGCTCGTCGACCTCGTTGACGACGACGAGCCGCTCCTCGTCGCCCTCCTGGACGCTGAACGCCGCGCCGCAGCCGGGGCGCAGCGCCGGGTGCGCCTGCTCGGTCGTCCGCTCGAGGTCCTGCGGGTGGAGGTTGCGCCCGCGGACGACGATCGAGTCCTTCAGGCGGCCGGCCACGAACAGCTCGCCGCCGTCGAGGAGCCCGAGGTCGCCGGTGCGCATGAACCGCCGCTCGTCCCCGTCCGCGAGCCGGGCGCGGAACGTCCGCTCGCTCTCCTCCGGCTTGCCCCAGTACCCCTGCGCGGCGCTCGGACCCGACAGCCAGATCTCGCCGATCGCGCGCTCGCCGAGCGCCTCGTGGGTCTCGGGGTCCACGATCTCGACCGAGTGGCCGGGCAGCGCGAACCCGCAGCCCACCAGCTCGTGCGGCGACTCCTCGCCCGCCCGCGCCTGCACGATCTCGCGCCGCTGGAACGCCGCTCGGTCGAGCGCGGCGAACGCCGGCGGCGCGTCGGCGCGCGGGCCGCAGCCCATGACCGTGTTCTCGGCGAGCCCGTACGTGGGGTAGAAGGACTCGATGCGGAACCCGGCGACCGCGAACGCCTCCGCGAACCGCCGCAGGGTCCCGGCGCGGATCGGCTCGCCGGTGTTCATCGCGCCGGTCCAGGACGAGAGGTCGAGCGCCTCGCGCTGCTCGGGCGTCGTCTTGCGGATGGCGAGGTCGTAGGCGAAGTTCGGCGCGGCGCTGGTCGTCCCGCGGTAGCGGGAGATCGCCTCGAGCCAGCGGGCGGGGCGCTGGAGGAACGAGATCGGCGACATGTGCACGGTCGGGAACCCGCCGTAGATCGGCGTCAGCACCTTCCCGATCAGCCCGGCGTCGTGGTACGGCGGCAGCCAGCTCACCGTGACGGTGTCGCGCGAGAGGCCGACGCGGTCGAACATCAGCGAGACGTTCGTCACGAGGTTGCCGTGCGACAGCATCACGCCCTTCGGCGACCCCGTCGAGCCCGACGTGTACTGGAGGAAGGCGATCGTGGCGGGCCCGACGTCCGCCGGCCGCCAGTCATCGGCGAGCGCGGGCTCGAGGACGTCGGTGGCGATCCACTCGAGCGGAGCGAGGCTCGGCTCCTGCTCGAGGATCATGTCGCGGGCCCCGACGATCGGCTCGATCGTCAGCGTGGAGACCGCGCCCGAGTCGGCCACGAAGCTCCTCAGCTGCGACGACGGGCGGTTGAGGACCGGTGGGTACGCCGGGACGGGATGACGCCCGCGTACAGCGCGCCGAAGAACGCGCTCACGTACTCGAGGCTGGGGGGATAGATCAGCAGGACGCGATCCCCCGGGGCGTGGCTCGCCTCAAGGCGCGCCGCGATCCTGCGCGCCTGGACGTCCAGCTCGCCGTATGTGTACGTGCGATCGTCGGTCTCGCCGTCGACGAGGAACGTGATCGCGCGGGTGTCCGGATTCTCCGGCGCGCGCGCACGGAGGAGGTCGTCTAGCGTGGCGGGCGGGGTGCTCATCCGCGCAGCTCCACCCGTCCGACGGCGCTCACGTTCCCCTGCTCGAGGAGGTGCCGGCAGCGGAAGCGCTGGATCTTCCCGGTCGGCGTCTTCGGCAGCGCGCCCTTCTCGAGGAAGACGCACTCGTCGAGGTCGACGCCGGCCTTGGCCGCCGCGAGCTGGGCCGCCGAGCGCGCGATCGACCTCAGGTCGTCGGTCGGCTCGCGCAGCTCGACGAGCGCGACGAGCCTCGCCGTCCGGTCGCCGGGAACGTCGATGATCGTGCAGCCGCCGTTGCGGACCGGGGCCAGCCTCGCGATCGCCGCCTCGAGCTCGCGCGCGTAGACGTTGCGGCCGGCGACGGAGAGGACGTCGTCCGCCCGGCCCACGAGGTACAGCTCGCCTTCGAGCTCGAAGCCGAGGTCGCCGGTGACGACGCCGCCGTCGCGGAAGCGGGCGCGGGTGGCGTCGGGGTCGGCCAGGTAGCCCCCGGCGAGCGAGGGCGAGCGGACGGTGACGTCGGCGAGCGCGTCGGGCTGGTCGAACGCGAGCTCGACACCGGCGCACGGCCGGCCGAGCGAGACGATCTTCGTCGCGGTCTCGTCGTCGAACGCGGCCTGCTCGATCGCGTTGTCGGCGAGCGCCGCCGTGTCGAGCGCGACCGCGTGCGGGTCGTCGTCGACGCTGGTCGCGGTGACGGCGAGCGTGGCCTCGGCTAGCCCGTACGCCGGCATGAACGCGCGCGCGGGCATCCCGAGCGGGGCGAACACCTCACGGGCCGCGGCGAGCGTCTCCCACTCGATCCGCTCCGCTCCGATGACGCACGCCTTCATCCTCATCGGCTTCGAGAAGGGCGCCGACCGCTGGGCCCGCGTCGCGAAGTGCAGGGCCGAGTTCGTGCCGGCGCTCAGCGTCGCACCGCTGTCGGCCGCGTCGGCGAACCACGTCCGCGGCGACTGGATGAAGCGCTCCGGCGTGCTGAGGACGAGGTCGAACCCCCACGCCCACGCGTAGAGCAGGCAGCCGAACGTCCCCATGTCGTGCGAGAGCGGAAGCCACGAGCAGACCGTCTCCTCGCCAGGGACGGCGGCCGACATGTCGGCGATGATCTCGAGCTGCGCGGCGATCGCGCGCGGCGTGAGCATGCAGCCCTTCGGCGTCCCGGTGCTGCCCGACGAGTACTGCACGAATGCGAGCTCGTCCTCCCCCGGGGGCGACGGATCGATCGAGCCGGGCCCGGCCAGCGACTCCCACGAGCACGTCCGCAGGCCGGGCACGCGCGGGGACGGGAACGCCGCGCGCAGGCGCTCCTCGGTCACGAAGAGCGACGCCTCCGCGTGGCCGCAGAGGCGGGAGAGCTGCTCGGCGTACTCGTCGAGCTCCATCCCGCGGGCGGGGACGGGGAGCGACGCGACGACGCCGCCGGCCAGCCAGACCGCGAGCAGCCCCCTGACGGTGGCCGGCCCGTTCGTCAGGACGGTCGCGACGCGCGCGCCGGGCTCGACCCCGGCGCTCCGCAGCGCCGCGGCCATGCCCTGCGCGTCCGCGACGACGTCCGTCCAGTCGGCGGTCTCGAAGCCGTCGCCCACCCAGCAGTGCAGGCGGCCGCTCGAGAGCTGCGTCCCGGCCAGCGACTCCCAGAGCTGCAACGCGCGTCTCCCGGCCCGGCCGTCAGCCGTCGTCGCGCGCCGCGACCAGCTCGCGCTCGGGGTTCGCCGGGTCGGGGGTCGTCGGGCCGGGCCGGCCGTCGTCGCCCGCCACCGGCTCGGCCTCGAGCTGCTGCGCCCCCTGCGCGCCGAGCGCCCGCTTGGCCATCCGGTCGGGGCTCGGGCGGACGACGTCCCACGCCAGCCCGAGACGCTCGAGCATCCCGATGAACGCGGCGCTGGGGTCGATCTCCGTCCGGCCGTGCCCGAAGCGGGCCGACGTCGGGAACGCGTGATGGTTGTTGTGGTAGCTCTCGCCGAGCGACGGCAGCCACATCCAGCCGAGGTTGCGCGACTCGTCCTTCGACTCGAAGCGCTTCGGGCCGAACATGTGCCCGAGCGAGTTGATCGCGTAGGTGGCGTGGCTGACCAGGAAGATCCGCGCGAGGCCGCCCCACAGCATGCCGGTGAGCAGCGCCAGCGGCTCGCCGGTGATGGCGAACCCGATCAGGCCGGGCAGCACGATGCCGGCGGCGACGATCGAGAGGAAGTGCTGGCTGATCCACCGCATCTCCTTCTCGCGCACGAGGTCGGGCGTGAAGCGCATCGGCTTGGACTCGAGCTCCTGGTTGAAGAGCCAGCCCATGTGCGCGTGCCAGAAGCCCTTCCACAGGCCGCGCAGGCCCTCCTCGGCCTGGAGGTGCGGGCTGTGCGGGTCGCCCTCCTGGTCGGCGGTGCTGTGGTGGTTGCGGTGGTGGGAGGTCCAGACGATGAGCGGGCCCTGCGCCGCCATCGTGCCGAGGACCGCGAGCCCGAGCCGGATCGGCTTCTTCGTCTTGAACGAGCGGTGCGCGAACAGCCGGTGGTACCCGACCGCCACCCCCAGCCCGGTGAGGAGGTAGAAGACCGCGAGCAGCGCCAGGTCGACCCACCCCGCGAGGTCGTTCCAGAGCAGGACCATCCCCGCCGCGAGCCCCAGCGGCGGGACGATCGACATGATGAGGATGAAGTGCTTGTGGACCTTGCCTGTCATCTCTGAACCTCCCGTTTGCTCCCTGGGGTGATCCTCAGACCCGCTCGAGGACCAACCGGAGAAGCGCGAGATGGCGCCTCTCGAAGTGGCCGACCGTGGCGCTGAGGTAGCGCTCGTAGTCGGCCACCGCCTGCTCGCCGACGAGCTCGACCGCGGCCTCGCGGTTCGCCACCAGCCGCCCGAGCCACTCCCGGCACGTCAGGGCGTAGTGCTCGGCGTCGTTGCGCACCGAAACCACCTCGAACGAGCGCTCGGCGGCCGCGGTGATCTCCGACAGCCACGGCAGCTCGGACTCGGTGAAGATCGTCTCGATGATGAACCGCAGGTCGCGGACCGTCTGCCGGTCGAGCCGGACGTTGCTGCCCTTCGCGTTGGTCTGAAGCGCCAGCCGCCCGCCGGGCGCGAGCTGCTCGTGGCAGGACCGGAAGAACCGGCGGTACGCCTCGACGCGCTCGTCGCGGTCGAGCCCGTAGCGCGCGAAGTGCTCGAAGGCTCCGATCGAGATGATCGCGTCGTACGGCTCGTCGGCCTCGTGGTCGGCCCAGCTCTCGACCCGGACGTCGCACCGCGACCCGCCGCGGGCGGCGGCCGTCTTGGCCTGCTCCTCGCTGAGCGTCAGCCCGACCGCGCGCTCGACGCCGTGGACGCCGACGAGGCGCTCGAGGAGGCTCCCCCAGCCGCAGCCCACGTCGAGCACGCGCCGCGCTCCGCCCGCCCGCGCCCCCTCGACGAGGTGGTCGAGCTTGCGCACCTGGGCCTGCTCGAGCGTGTCGCCCTCCTCCCACAGCGCGCAGGAGTAGGTCATCGTCGGGTCGAGCCAGAGCCGGTAGAAGTCGTTGCCGAGGTCGTAGTGCCGGCCGATCGCCGCAGCCGAGGCTCCGGCGTATCCCGGTGTCGCCTCGGCCGTGCTCATGCCCGCGCGGGTGCCGTGCCGCCGGCCTTCGCCACGAGGGCGTTGACCACGGCCACCAGCTCGCCCAGCGTCTTCACGTCGGCCGCGGCGGTCGGATCGAGCTCCGTCCCGACACGTTCCTCGATCGCGAAGTAGATCTCCGTGAGGTCGAGGCTCGACAGGCCCAGTTCCTTGAGCGTGGAGCCCGCCGTGACGGGCGCCTCGGGGGGCAGCTTCGCCCCGAGCTGGGCGCGGACGATCGCGGCGACATCGCCCTCTGCTATCGGCTGCGGCACGCCTCTCCTCCTCGTTCTGGGCGACACGCTGAACGCTAGCACAGGTTTTCGCGACTAATGTGCGATCTGCGGAAGATCGGGTAGCCCTTCTCGAAGACGGAGTACCGATTAATGACTGATCGCATCACGCAGCCCGCCGGACCGGAGAGCGAGGGCGCCGACGTGGCGGTCGTCGGCGGCGGCGTCTCGGGCGTCGCGGCCGCCTGGTCCCTGGAGCGGCTGGGGCGGCGGCCGAGGCTGATCGAGCGCTCGGGCGCGCTCGGCGGGCGGTCGGGGTCGCTCCGGCTCGGGTCGCGGGACGTCACGCTCGGCGGGAAGAACATCGGCCGCCGCTACGTCCTGTTCCGGGAGTTCGCCGCGTCGCTGGGCTTCGACTCCTACGAGCACTTCGGGATCAACTCGTCGCGGATCGACGACGGCCGCCTGCGCGTGATCGACGGGTCGCGCAAGGTGGGCGCGGCGCGCGAGCTGCTCCGCGGTGCGCGGCTGCGCGACGCCGCCCGCTTCGCCCGGCTCGCGCGGACCGTCGTCCGCGAGTCGGACAACCGCTTCCTCGGGTCCGACGCGTTCGCGGAGCTCGGTCGCAGGTCTGACGACCGGCCGCTGAGCGCGCACTTCGGCGCCCGCTTCTGCGCCGGCTCCCTGCGACCGATGACGGTCCGGATGAACGGGGCCGAGCCGGACGAGGTGTACCTCGGGACGTTCGGGACGAACCTCGGGATGCTGCTCGACGGCTACGAGCAGCTCGACGCGAGCATGTCCGAGCTCTTCGGCGCGTACGAGCGACGGGTCGGCGCGTCGGTCGACACCGCTGTGGAGGGGCTCGTCGTGCGCGGCGGCCGCGTGCGCGGGCTCGAGCTGCGGCGACCGGACGGGTCGGTCGAGACCTCCGAGCACGACGACGTCGTGCTCGCGCTGCCGGCGGGGGCGGCGGCCGAGCTGATCGCGCCGCACCTGCCGCCGCTCGCCGACGAGCTGCGGCGCGTCCGCTACTTCCCGGCGGCGGTCGTGCTCGCGGAGTACGCGGAGCCGGTCTTCGGGGAGGAGGTCCGCGCGCTGATCTTCCCCCCGGGCGAGCCGGTGACCAACGCCGGCGCGTACGGGATGAGTGCCCGCCACATCGTCCGCTACACGTTCAGCGGGCGCGCCGCGCGCGAGCTGGTGGGCGCCGGAGCCGATCTCGCGCAGCTGCTCGCGATCGGGGAGGAGCGGCTGGGGCGGCACTTCCCGGTCGACCCGGCCGCGCGCCGCGGGTTCGTGGGCCGCGGATGGGACGCCGCGTACTGTGGCTACCTGCCGCGCCACGCGGACTTCATGGGCCGCGTGAACGGCCTGCTCGGCAGGCTCGAAGGCCTGCACCTCACCGGCGACTACGTGCGCGGCGTCTCGATCGAGGCGTGCTTCCGCGCCGGCCGCGAGTGCGCCGAGCGCGTCGCCGCGGGCGCCCGCGTCGCGCCGCTGCCCCGCGCCGCCGTGTGATCGCGTCCTGACGCAAACCGTACGCGGGGCCTCTCACCCTGGGGTCCATGCAGATCCTCCGCCACCCCCTCGCGGTCGCCGCGCCCGGCGTCGCCGCGCTCGTCCTCGCGCTGGTCGCCCTCGGCCGGGACGACGGCGGAGAGCGGCGCGTCGAGGTCCGGACCTCCGGCGCGGCGGCGCGCGCCACCGCGCCCAGCTTCCGCGAGCTCTACGACCGCGCCGACGGCGTCGTCGCCCGCGTCGAGGCGCGCCGCGGCCCCCAGGACCCGCCGTTCGGCAACGGCCGGCGCACCGCCACGGGCGCCGGCTTCTTGATCGACGGCGACGGCCACGTCGTCACCAACGCGCACGTCGTCGACGGCGCCCGCTCGGCGACGCTGCGCTTCGCGCGCTCGCAGCGGCGCGTCCCGGCGCGGATCGTCGGCCGCGACCGGGCCAGCGACCTCGCCGTGCTGCGCGTCGACCCCGATCGCGTGCGCGGCGAGCGCCCGCTCGCGCTGGCGCCGGCGGCGGACATCGACGTCGGCGACCCCGTCCTCGCCCTCGGCACGCCGTTCCGCCTCCAGAGCAGCGCCTCGGCCGGGATCGTCTCGGCGACGGGCCGGCTGATCCGCGGCCTCAACGGGCTGAGCATCCCCGACGCCGTCCAGACCGACGCCGCGATCAACCCGGGCAACTCGGGCGGGCCGCTGCTCGACGAGCGCGGCCGAGTCGTGGGCGTCAACAGCCAGGGCCGCGCGGCGGGCGTCAGCTTCGCCATCTCGTCGACGACGCTGCGGCGCGTCGTCCCGCAGCTCCTCGACGACGGCCGGGCCGAGACGGCGTACCTCGGCGTCTCGGTCGCCGAGGGAGGCCGCGTGACCTCGGTCCGGCCCGGCGGGCCGGCCGCCGACGCCGGGATCCGGACCGGCGACGTCATCCGCAGGATCGGCGACAGGCCCACGCTCCAGGACGGAGCGGTGGCCAGCACGGTGGTCGCCCGCCGCCCCGGCGAGCGGGTCCGGGTCGAGCTGCGGAGGCGCACGGTGACCGTCCGGCTCGGCACGCAGCCCCGGCGATGAGAGGATGCACGGGTGCCCGCCCTGATCCTCGGCCCCGTCCTGCGCTACGTCGACGAGAACGAGGCGACGGTGTGGGTCGAGACCGACGCTCCCTGCGAGGTCGAGATCCTCGGCCACACCGAGCCCACGTTCCACGTCAGCGGCCACCACTACGCGCTGGTGCACGTG
This sequence comes from Solirubrobacteraceae bacterium, assembly GCA_030447275.1. Classification (GTDB taxonomy): domain Bacteria; phylum Actinomycetota; class Thermoleophilia; order Solirubrobacterales; family Solirubrobacteraceae; genus CADCVT01. Next base: position 22,492 of record JAUJPF010000011.1, read on the forward strand.
ACGGGGCTCGTAGCGGGGACGACGAACGAGTACGAGGTCGCGCTGGACGGCGAGCGCGCCTGGCCGGACGCCGCGCCCGAGGGCTTCCCGCCCAGCGTCATCCGCACGCCGGCCCCGGGCCACCGCGCCCGGATCGCCTTCGGCTCGTGCCGCGTCGCCGCCCCGCACGAGCCGCCCTACGCGCTCTCCAAGGACGAGGACGACGGCGGCCGCGAGGTCGACGCGCTGTACGCGCTCGCGCTGCGGATGCGCGACCAGCCGATGGACGAGTGGCCGTCGCGCCTCGTGATGATCGGCGACCAGGTCTACGCCGACGAGGTCTCTCCCGCCGCGCTCGAGTTCATCGAGAGCCGGCGCGACACCAGCGAGCCGCCGTGCGAGGAGGTCGCCGACTTCGAGGAGTACACGCGGCTGTACTGGGAGTCGTGGGGCGAGCCGGTCATGCGCTGGCTGCTCTCGACGGTCGCCACCGCGATGCTCTTCGACGACCACGACGTCCACGACGACTGGAACATCTCGGCCTCGTGGCTCGAGGACTGGCGCGCGAAGCCGTGGTGGGACGAGCGCATCCGCGGCGCGTTCTCGTCGTACTGGGTCTACCAGCACATCGGCAACCTCGCCCCGTCGCACCTGCACGACGACCACGACCTCTACGACAAGGTGCGCGAGGCCGACGACGCCGCCGAGGTGCTGCGCGAGTTCGCGATCGAGGCCGACCGCGAGACCGAGGGGGCGCGGTGGAGCTACTGCCGCGACTACGGCGGCGTGCGGTTCGTCGCCGTCGACTCGCGCGCGGGGCGGTCGTTCGCCGACGGCCGCCGCTCGATGTTCGACGACCACGAGTGGGACTGGATCTGCGAGCACCTCGTCGGCGGGCACGACCACCTCGTCATCGCGACGACGCTGCCGCTGCTGCTCGGGCAGGGGCTCCACTTCCTCGAGGCGTGGAACGAGGCGACGGCGGACGGCGCGTACGGGACGTGGTTCTGCGGCATCGCCGAGAAGATCCGGCGGGCCGGCGATCTCGAGCACTGGGCGGCGTTCGGCGAGTCGTTCGACCGGCTGACCAAGCGGATCGAGGAGGTGGCCGCCGGCAGGCACGGCGAGCCGCCGGCCTCGATCGTGATCATCTCCGGCGACGTGCACCACGCCTACCTCGCCGAGGTCGCCTTCCGGCGCGAGGCCGGCGCGCGCAGCCCCGTCTACCAGGCGGTGTGCTCGCCGTTCCGAAACCCGCTCGACGGGCGCGAGCGGCGCGCGGTGCGCTTCGGCACCTCGCCCGCCGGCCACGCCATCGCGCGGGCGCTCGCCCGGACGGCGGGAGTCCGCGACCCCGAGCACATCCGCTGGCGCATCTCCGAGGGCCCGTTCTTCGACAACCAGGTCGCGACGCTCGACCTCCAAGGGCGCCGGGCGGCGCTGCGCGTCGAGCGCACCGTGCCGAAGGAGTGGGAGCACCCGAAGCTCCACGCGTGCCTGAACAGGCGCCTGGCCTGAGGGCGGCTCGGGCCTAGTCCGGGTCGACGCGGCGGCGCGTCGCTTTCTTCTCGCTCGCGCGGCGCTTGGCCTCGAGACGGCGGCGGCGCCCCCCCGCCCGCCGGCGGGGGGCGCGCGCCGGGCGGGGGGACTGCAGCGGGGGGGGCGCGCGGCGCGGGCGGGGGACGTGCAGGCCGTGGGCGATCCGCCGCGACAGGCGCTCGAGGGCCAGCTCGCGGTTGCGCGCCTGGCTGCGCGCGTCCTGGGCGACGGCGACCACCCGCGGGCCGCAGCGCTCGACGAGGCGGCGCTTCTGCTCGCCGGTCAGCGTCCGCGACGCGGCGACGTCGAAGCTCGCCTCGATCCGCGAGGCGGTGACGTTGGCGTGCTGCCCGCCCGGCCCGGACGAGCGGCTCGCGCGCACGACGACCTCGTCGAGCGGGATCGCGACGCTGGCGGTGACGCGCAGCATGGCCTTGTTCCTAGCATGGCCCGGGCATGTCGAGCGTCCCCACGATCCACCGCGCACTCGCCTCCGGGTTCCTGGCGCTCGCGTTCGCCGGGTTCTTCTTCGCGGGGCTGGGCGCGTACGGCGTGGCCACCTACACCCCGCACGAGATGATCGGCTCGGCGCTGATGGTCGTCGCCGCGCTGCTCGCGGTGCTGGCCATCGTCGGGCGGCGCGAGGCGCGGCAGGCGAGCCTCGTGCTCGTCGTGCTCATGCTCGTCCAGGTGCTGCTCGGCGTCGTCGGGGAGGAGGTCGGCGCGCTCGGCGGCCTGCACGCGCTGAACGCGCTGCTCGTCCTCGTCGCCGCCTACCAGGCGATGCGCGGGCTGCCGCTCCGCTTCCCCGAGCCCTAGCGGGGCGCGATCCCCTCGACGAGCCCGGGGCCCGCCGTGCGGCGGACCTCGCCGGGGGTCAGGCCGGCGCCGCGCAGCAGCGCGTGCAGCTCGGCGACCGAGCGTTGGCGCCCGCCGTCGGTCTGGGTGAGCATGAGGACGTCGACGAACGAGGCGATCGGCTCGACCTCGTCGCGCTCCTGGAGCGTCTCGACGAGCACGAGGCGCGCGCCGGGCGGCATCGCTTCGCGCACCGTCGCGAGGATCGCGCGGCAGCGCTCGTCGTCCCAGTCGTGCAGGACGTCCTTCATCACGTAGACGTCGGCCTTCGCGGCGACGTGCTCGAAGAAGTCGCCCTCGCTCAGCTCGACGCGGTCGCGCACGCCGGCCTTCGCCAGGTGGTCCTCGGCCTCGGCGAGGACGCCGCGCGCGTCGACGAGGACCCCGCGCAGCCGCGGCCGGGCGTTCAGGACGGCGGCGAGCAGCGTGCCGACGCCGCCGGCGACGTCGCACACCGTCCCCTGCTCGGGCCAGTCGTAGCCGGCGACGATCGCCGGGGCGTCGAGCTCGGTGATGCGGCGCATGCTCGCCGCGAACTGGCGCTCCTCCTCCGGGTGCTTCTCGAAGTACGACCACACGGACTCGCCGTGGACGGCGGGGAACGACGGCTCGCCCGTGCGGATCGTGTCGCTCACGCCGGCCCACGCCTGCTGGACGGCGGGGCTCGTCGCGTAGAGGACCCACGGGCGGACCGACGCCGGATGGTCGCCGCGCAGGACGTGGCCGGTGCGGGTCAGGCGGAAGCGCCCGCGGCGGTCGAGCCGGACGAGGCCGTGGAGCGCGGCGAAGCGCAGCACGCGGTGCAGCGCGTCGGCATCGAGGTCCTTCTCGCGGGCGAGCTCGGCCGCCGTCCGCGCGCCGCGGGCGAGCGCCTCGGGGATCTCGTGCTGGGCGAGCGCGCGCATCGCGAAGGCGGGGGCGAAGCCGATCGAGCGCTGGAGCGCCGCGAGGTCGGCGGGGATGATCCGGTCGCCGAGGCGCTCGACGGCGACGCGCGACGCGAGGACGGCGCGGGCGATCCGGCGGGGCGGTGCGCGGTCGGGCATGGGCGAACCCTAATCGCGCCGCGCGAGCTCCCACGCGAGGATCGCGGCCGCGGCCGCGACGTTCAGCGACTCGAAGCCGGGGGCAGGGATCGTGACGGCGAGGTCGCACCGCGCGCGCTCCTCGGCGCTCAGCCCCGCGGCCTCGGCGCCGAGCACGACCGAGGCGTCCGGAGGAAGCTCGGCGGGATGGACGCCGCCGCGCGGCACGGCGGCCGCGAGCGGCCCGCCGGCGAGCGCGGCGCCCTCCGCCACGAGTCCGCGCCGGAACGTGGCGCCCCTCGCCGCGCGCAGCGCCTTGCGCGACCACGGATCGCCGCAGCCCGCCGTCAGCGCGACGCGCGGCAGGCCGAACGCCGCCGCGGACCTGACGATCGAGCCGACGTTGCCGGGGTCCTCGACCCCGGCCAGGACGAGGCTGCGAGACGGGAGCGGCCCGGCGGGTGCCTGCGGCGTGCGACACACCGCGATCACGGCCGGCGGCTGGCCCGCGAAGGCGAGCGCGCGCAGCGCGTCGGGCGAGGCGTCCTCGGCGGCGAGCACCCACTCGACCTCGACGCCCGCCGCGCGTGCCTCGCGCAGCAGCTCGCGGTCGTCGACGACGAACGCGCCCTCCTCGCGGCGCGCGCCGGCGTCGCGCAAGAGCCGCGCCGCGCGGACCACCCGGGGATCGCGAGCGGAGGTGGCGGCCACGCGGGCATACTGCCACCGGTGCCGCTCATCACGGAGATGGAGCTTCCCGAGCTCGACTACATGGACCCCGACCTCCGCGGTCCCGAGTACAACGCGGCGGTCGCGGCGCTGCGCGAGCGCGGCTGGCTCGCGCGCACGCCGCTGGCCTACCTCGTCCGCGAGCGCGAGGCGGCGGGCAAGCAGATCGCCGAGCTGTTCGACATCTCCGAGGGGCCGCTGCACGAGGAGATCCAGCGCAACATCCTCCACATCGACGGCGCCGACCACCGCCGCCTGCGCAACCTCGTCAACCCCGCGTTCACGCCGCGCGCCGCCGACCGCTGGCGGCCGGTCATGCGCGGCTTCGTCGAGGAGCTGTGGGCGGCGCTGCCCGCCGCATGTGGCGAGTGCGACTTCGTCGAGGCGTTCGCCAAGCCGTACCCGTCGCTGACCATCGCCGCAGTGATGGGCGCGCCGCGCGAGGACGCGCGCCGCGGCTGGCGGAGTGGTCGAACTGGATCCAGCGCCAGTTCGACGGCCCGACGCTGCTCGCCGAGCGCGACCGCGTCGAGCGTGCGCGGAGTTCTACGACTGGGCGGGGGCGATGCTCGAGCGGCGGCGCAGCTCGCCGGGCGACGACCTCGTCTCGACGCTGATCGCCGAGGAGCAGGACGGCGACCGGCTCTCCGACGTGGAGCTGGTCAACCTCGTCCTCAACGTGCTCGTCGGCGGCGTCGACACGACGCAGTCGCAGCTCGCGCACGCGGTGCGGCTGTTCGCCGAGCACCCGGAGCAGTGGGAGCGCGTGCGCTCGGACCCCGAGACGTTCGTGGCCCTCGCCGTCGAGGAGGCGCTGCGCTACGAGCCGATCACGCCGTTCACGGCGCGGATCATGATCGAGGACGTCGAGTACGGCGGCGTGACGTTCCCGGAGGGGACGATCGTGCTCGTGGGCACCGTCGCCGCCAACCGCGACGGGGTCGAGGACGCCGACCGCTTCGACGTCGCGCGCGAGCCGACGAAGCCGCTGACCTTCGGCGCGGGCATCCACTACTGCCTCGGGGCGAACCTCGCCAAGGCCGAGATGCAGGAGGCGCTCGCGTTCCTCGCGGCGCGCGTGGAGCGCTTCGAGCTGACCGCCGAGCCCGGCTTCGACACGGTCCAGGGCGTCTACGGGATGGCATCGCTGCCGGTTCGGCTCGTGCCCGGCTAGCCTCGGTGGCGTGACCGTCGCCGCCGCCCCGCTCTTCGCGTTCGACAACTCCTACGTCCGTGACCTGCCGGGGCTCTACGAGCCGTGGCAGGCCGCGCCCGCGCCACGCCCCGGCTGCTGGCCCTCAACGACGAGCTGGCCGCCGAGCTCGGCGTCGACCCTGAAGCGCTGCGGGCGCCGGACGGCGTCGACGTTCTCGCCGGCAACGCCGTGCCCGACGGGGCCTCGCCGGTGGCGCAGGCCTACGCCGGGCATCAGTTCGGCGGGTTCTCGCCGCGGCTCGGCGACGGCCGGGCGCTGCTGCTCGGCGAGGTCGTCGACGCCCCCGGCCGCCGCGCGACCTGCACCTGAAGGGCTCGGGCCGGACGCCGTTCGCGCGCGGCGCCGACGGCAAGGCCGCCGTCGGGCCGATGCTGCGCGAGTACGTGATCGGCGAGGCGATGCACGCGCTCGGCATCCCGACGACGCGTGCGCTGGCCGTCGTCGCCACCGGCGACCAGGTGGCGCGCGAGACGCTGCTGCCCGGCGCCGTGCTGTGCCGCGTCGCGGCCAGCCACCTGCGCGTGGGGACGTTCGAGTACGCGGCGGGGCGGGGCGACGCGACGCTCGTGCGCCGGCTCGCCGACTATGCGATCGCCCGCCACCACCCGGCCGCCGCACGAGGCGCAGAACCCGTACCTCGCGCTGCTGGAGGCCGTCGCCGCCGCGCAGGCCTCGCTCGTCGCGCAGTGGATGCTCGCCGGGTTCATCCACGGCGTGATGAACACCGACAACATGGCGATCTCGGGCGAGACGATCGACTACGGCCCGTGCGCGTTCATGGAGGCGTACGACCCCGCGACGGTGTTCAGCTCGATCGACCACGGCGGCCGCTACGCCTACGGCAACCAGCCGCAGATCGCGCAGTGGAACCTCGCGCGGCTCGCCGAGACGCTCCTGCCGCTGATCGACGAGACGACGGACGCCGCGGTCGCGGCGGCGACGGCGGTGCTCGAGGAGTTCCCGTCGCGGTTCCACGCGAGCTGGACGCGGGGGATGCGCGCGAAGCTCGGCCTGGCCGAGGCGTCCGACGACGAGGGCGCGCTGTTCGCGGACCTGCTCGCGCTGATGCACGCGCAGGGCGTCGACTTCACCTCGTGCTTCCGCGCGCTGTCGGCCGCGGCCCGCGGCGATGCGACCGCGGCGCGCGCGCTGTTCGCCGACCCCGCCGCCTTCGACGCGTGGGCCGAGCGCTGGCGGCTGCGGCTCGCCCCCGACAGCGCCGACGCGATGGACCGCGTCAACCCGGTCTACATCGCCCGCAACCACCACGTCGAGGAGGCGCTGGCCGCGGCGACGGCCGGCGACCTCGCGCCGTTCGAGCGGCTGCTCGACGGCGTCGTCCGTCCGTACGACTAGCGCCGCGGGCTCGAGGCCTACGCGGCGCCCGCCCCGTCTGACTTCTGCGACGGGTACCAGACGTTCTGCGGGACCTGACGCGCGCTAGCCGCGCGGCACCGCGACGACGCGCGTCCCGCCGCGCGGCGAGAACGTGACGTTGCGGCGCGCGACGCGCTCGGCGCGGCCCGACGCGGGGCTGAGCGTCCGGCGCCGGAGGATCTCGGCGAGCGCGACGCGCATCTCCATCTCGGCGAACGCGGCTCCGATGCAGCGCCGCACGCCGCCTCCGAACGGGATCCACTCGTAGGTCGACGGGGCGCCGTCGAGGAAGCGCTCGGGCCGGAACGCGTACGGCTCCGGGTACGTCTGCGCCCGCGTGTGCGCGAGCCAGATCGCGGGGGAGACGTCGGTGCCCGCCGGCAGCACGTGGCCGTCGACGCGCAGCTCGGAGCCCAGGCGGCGGCCCCCGATCGGGACGACCGGCCGCAGGCGCAGCGACTCCGAGACGACCGCGCGCACGTAGGCGTCGTCGCCCTCGTCGACCGCCCTGATCAGCTCTGCGAGGACCTGCGGATGGCGCAGCAGCAGGTCGAAGGTCCACGCCAGGCCGGTCGCGGTGGTCTCGTGCCCGGCGAGCAGCAGCGTCATGAGCTGGTCACGGATCTCGCCGTCGGGCATCGGCTCGCCGTCCTCGAACCGGGCGGCGACGAGCAGCGAGAGGATGTCGTCGCGGGGGTCGTCGCGCCGCGCGGCGATCTCCTCCGCGAGCAGCGCGTCGATCTCGGCCCTCAGCTCGCTCAGCCGCTCGAGCGGGTCGGGACCGCCGAGCCGGCGCATGAGCACGAACGCGAACTGGAGGCCGAGCGACGACGTGTCGCGCAGCAGCCGGCCGAGCGGCTCGGCGAGCCGGCGCCGGTGCTCGCCGTCGGTGACGCCGAACACCGCGCGCAGGATGACCTCGAGCGTCACCGCCTGCATGTGCGGGTGGAGCGCGAACGGCTGCCCGACCGGCCACGTCTCGACGTCGCGCGCGACGACCTCGCGCACCGTGGTCTCGTACGCGCGCATGCGCTCGCCATGAAACGGCGGCAGCATGACCCGCCGCCGCTCGAGGTGCTCGTCGCCCTCGAGCAGCAGCAGCGAGCGCGCGCCCATGATCGGCCGCAGCGCGAACGCCCGGCCGGGCGGCAGCGTGTGACCGCGAGTGGTGTAGAGGTCGCGGATCGTCTCGGGGTCCGACAGCAGCACCATCGGCGTCCGGAAGCCGAGGAAGTCCACGCTGAACGTGTCGCCGAAGCGCCGCCGGCACGACTCGAGGAACGAGATCGGCCGCAGCAGCCAGCGCACGGTCTGCGCCGCGGGCGGCGGCGCCGGCCCGGGCGGCAGCGCGGTCATGTCTCGTTGAGCACGGCGCGCATGTCGCGCACCGTCCTGATCGTGCCTCGCACCGTGCCGGTGATCTTCGACTTCCCCGCCCGGGCGCTGTACGGGACGCGGACCTCGTCGATCCGCCAGCCGGCCCGCGCGGCGCGCATGACCATCTCGAGCGGCCAGCCGAAGCGGCGGTCCTCGATGCCCAGCGTCAGCAGGTCGCCGCGGCGCGCGGCGCGCATCGGGCCGAGGTCGCTCACGCGGACGCCGGCGCGGCGGCGCAGCTCGAAGGCGAGCACGCGGTTGGCGATGCGCGCGTGCGGCGGCATCGCGCCGCGCGCGACGTCGCGGGCGCCGAGGACGAGGTCGGCGGCGCCGTCGCGCACCGGGTCGGCGACGCGCGGCAGGTCGCCGGGGTCGAGCGAGCCGTCGCAGTCCATGAAGCACACGACCTCGGCCTCGGCGGCGACGAGCCCGGCGTAGCACGCGGCGCCGAACCCGCGGCGCTCCTCGCGGACGACGGTCGCCCCGAGCTGCGCCGCGAGCTCGCCCGACCCGTCGGTCGACCCGTTGTCGGCGACGATCGCGCGGTAGCCGCCGGGCAGCGCGCCGAGCACGGCGGGCAGCGCCTCGGCCTCGTCGAGCACCGGGAGGACGACGTCGACCACGACCGAGCAAGCTATACGGATGCGCGTCCTCGTCACCGGTGGTGCCGGCTTCATCGGATCGCACGTCGTCGACGCGCTGCTCGGGCTCGGCCACGACGTCGTCGCGCTCGACAACTTCCACCCGCTGGCCTGGGGCGACGGCGCCGCGGCGACGCTCGACCCGCGCGCCGAGCTCGTCGAGGGCGACGTGCGCGACGCCGAGACCGTCGATCGCTGCCTCGCCGGCGTCGACCACGTGTGCCACCAGGCGGCGATGGTCGGGCTGGGCGTGGACCTCGGCGACATCGACCAGTACGTCTCCCACAACGACGGCGGGACGGCTGTGCTCCTGCGCACGCTTGCCGCCCGCCGCTTCGCCGGCCGGCTCGTGCTGGCGAGCTCGATGGTCGTCTACGGCGAGGGGCGCTACGCGTGCGCCGAGCACGGCGTCGTGCGGCCGGCGCCGCGGAGCGCCGAGGCGCTCGAGCAAGGGTCGTTCGAGCCGCCGTGCCCCCTGTGCGGCGAGCCGCTCGAGCCGCGCTGCGTCCCCGAGGACGCGCCGCTCGACCCGCGCAACGTCTACGCGGCGACGAAGACGCAGCAGGAGCACCTGGCGGGCGCCTTCGCGCGCGAGACCGGCGTCGCGCTGACTGCGCTGCGCTACCACAACGTCTACGGCCCGCGGATGCCGCGCGACACGCCCTACGCCGGCGTCGCCTCGATCTTCCGCAGCGCCCTCGAGGCGGGCGACCCGCCGCGGGTGTTCGAGGACGGCGGGCAGCGGCGCGACTTCGTCCACGTGCGCGACGTCGCGCGCGCGAACGTCCTCGCGCTGACCGCCGCCGAACCGGTCCCGGGCGCGTTCAACGTGTGCAGCGGCACTCCGAGGACGGTCGGCGACCTCGCGCGCGAGCTGGCGCGGGCGGCCGGGCCGGACGCGCCCGAGCCCGTGGTGACCGGCGAGTTCCGCCTCGGCGACGTCCGCCACGTCTTCGCCTGCGCCGACCGCGCGCGCGACGTGCTCGGCTTCGAGGCGTCGATCCCGTTCGGCGAGGGTGTGTCGGAGCTCGCGCGGGCCGAACTGCGCTAGCCGCCCCGCGGACGCGGGATGCCGCTCGTGTCGACGACCTCGAAGTCGCTGCCGCGCAGGCGGCGGAGGCTGCGCAGGTCGTCGTCGTTCCACCCCGGGCTCGGCGCGCCCGAGACGTAGATGCTCGACCCGTTGTCGGCGAGCAGCATCCCGTAGCGCTTCAGCGCGCGGACGATCACCCGCGACTGGCGCGGGAACGTCGACGCATCGACGCCGCTCTTCAGCCGCAGGCGCTCGCCCATCGCGGGCAGGCTCGCGTCGGCCAGGCTCGAGGCGAAGTGGCGTGCGGGATAGATGAACGAGCGCCGCGTGCGCTGGACCGTGAACCGCAGCGCGTGGCGGATCGCGCCGCGCCGCACCTCGTCGTAGCGGGCCAGTCCGGGCAGGATCGGCAGCCCGGCGGCGTCGGCGCTCGTCCACCCGCTCGGCCGCAGGCGGTTCGAGCGCAGGTTGAAGATCGCGCCCGAGCCGGCGGTCCAGGTGCGGCCCGCGCGCTCGGCGGCGAACAGCTCGTACAGCCGGCACGTCCCGCGCTGGACGAGCAGGATGTGGCGGTCCGACCCGCCCTCGATCGGCGGGTTGCGCGGGATCGGGTACGGGCCGCGGTCGGACTCGCCGGCGTACTCGAAGCGCACGCGGACCTTGCGCTGCCCGCGCGGGACGACCTTGTACGGGATGCCGATGCGACGCCCTTCGTACAGGCCGGAGCCGAAGTCGGGGTGGACGGTGCGGTCGACGCCGATGCTCTGGATGATCGCGCCGGAGCGCTCGTGCACCGGCAGCCCGTCGACCCGCTCGTTCCAGTGGTTGTCCGGCGGGAACATGGGGCATCCGGCGATCGCGAGGGCGGCGAGCGGTGCGCGGGGCGGCATCCGCCCCACACGGTGGCACACGCGGAGCGCGCGGGAAAAGGTCCACCTGGCCGGACGTCGGAGCTAGGGTCGCACCGTGCGCGTCCTCGTTGCGACCGCTCTCACCGTGCTGGCGCTCGCGCCGGCCGCCTCCGCGCAGGCCACGCCGCCGAAGTGCAAGGGCGCCGACGCGTCGCTCACCGGCCATCCGGCGCGCGCGGCGGCTGCGGTGCTCTGCGTCGTCAACGCCGAGCGCGCCGCCCGCGGCCTGCCGCCGCTCGCGCGCGAGCCGCGCCTCGACGCAGCCGCGCAGGGCCACAGCGACGACATGGCGGCCCGCGGCTACCTCGCGCACGAGTCGCCGGACGGCCGCGGCCCCGCCGACCGCGTCGCCGCCACCGGCTACCCGTACGAGACGCTGTCGGAGAACGTCGCCTCGGGCCAGCTCTCCGCGCGGCTCGTGATGGACGGCTGGATGGGGAGCGCTCCGCACTGCCGCGCAATCCTGTCGCCGGACCCGGTCGACCTCGGCGTCGGCCTCGCGCCGCGCGGCCGCCAGGGCCCGGCGTGGACGCAGCTCTTCGGGCGCCAGCAGGGGACGCCGCCACCGTCGGGGGACGCTGCGCCGGGCGTGGGCTGCCCGTACGACCGGCTCGCGATCGCGCCGGGACCCGCGCGCGTCGACATCCTCGCCCTCGGCCGCACCGGCCGCCGCCTGACGGTCTTCGGCCGCCTCGCCGGCGAGGGGGCCGGCAGGAGGATCGTCATCGTCGCGCGGCGCGGCGGGCGCAGCGCACGCAGAACCGTCGTCACGCGCTCCGGCGGCACGTTCCGCGCCCGGATGCGCGCGCCCCCGGGCCGCGGCCGCATCCTCGTCGTCGCGACGGCACCCGCCGTCCCCGGCGCCTACGGGGCCGGCCGCGACCGCCGGCGGTTCTGAGACCCCCCGGCGTGTTGAGCCGCAGGGCGCGACAGGGTTCGCGCGAGGTTCGTCGCGAATCTGACGCGGTTCCTCACCGGGCTGGTTTCGCGTCCGATACACGGGTACGCTTCAGGGCAAGCAGGAACGTAAGAATCGGTCCTGAAGTTCGCAGCGAGATTCACGATGACCCCGCAGGAGCACACTCACGCCGAAGCTCTCGAAGTCGCCGAGCGTGATGCTCAAGCGATGCTCGGGGTTTCGCTCGCGGAGGCGTTCCGTCTGCTCGACGCGGGCCGGCTCGACGGCACGGTCGCCGAAGCCGAGCTTCGCATGGCTCGCTTCCTGCTCGACCGCTAGGTCAGTCCTCCGCAGTCAGGGCGTTTGGCAAGATCGCCGACCGTGCCGATCATCGAGCGGACACCGCAGCGGTGCTTCCTGGTGTTCACGGAGCACCTGCGCCAGTTGATCGCGGCGACGATCACCGGGACCTTTCCGCTGAGCGAACGCCCGAGCCCCGACGGGCGGCGCATGGTGCTGTCGTTCCGCGAAGAGGCGCCGATCGCGGTTCCGATCGACACGCGCTTCGGGCGTCTCTTCTTCTACCTCGGTCACGCTCTCGAGGCCGTGGTCGACCCTGGCGGGTATCGGCTGCGGACGCAGCAGTACTGGTACCGCCTTCAACGCGAGCCCGACCGGCAAGCGACGGCCGCGATCCGATGGGAGTACGACACCACGACGCCGAGGGACCGGTACGCGCGCCATCACGCGCAGATGGCTGCGGCTCTAGCGCTGGGGGACGGCGAGCTCGACTTGAACAAGGCGCACCTGCCGACCGGTTGGGTGACCGTCGAGGAGGTCATCCGGTTCCTGATCGTCGATCTCGGCGTGGACCCGCCGTGCGGCGAGGCGTGGCCCGAGGTCATCACCGATTCCGAGACCAGGTTCTACGAGGACTTCACCGGCAAGCGGTACAAGGTCCCGCCGGTTGACGGGGAGTGACCCGCGGGGTTCTGAGTCACCACACGGTCCCGAACACGAGCTCGACGACGAGCGTCTGCGCCGCCAGCAGCGCGAGGACGAGCGGGAGGCGGCGCGGGGGGAGGACGGCGGCCGCCGCGACGCAGGCGAGCGGCACGTACATGAGCCAGATGCGCTCGGTCTCGGCCTTGGTGAAGCCGCCCACCGCGCTCACGACGATGACCGCCGCGAGCGCGACCGCCGCCGACCGGCCCGCTCCGAGCGCGGACGCGGCGTACCACGCGATCGGCAGGCCGAGGAAGGCGAGGAACGCGGCGGGCGAGCCGAAGACCCAGAAATCGTACGGCCGCAGCCGCGCGACCGAGCTGCGGTAGGCGTCCTCGGTGGTGCGGACGACCTCGGGCAGCTCGAAGCCGGTCAGCGCGTAGAGCGCGGCGTAGAACGCGAGCAGCGCGACCGCGCACGCGGCGGCGAGCCGCAGCGCCGCGGGCGCGCCGTCGTCGCGCAGGCGCACGAGCGCGCCCCAGGCCCCGATCGCGAGCAGCGCGTAGGAGAAGAAGCTCGCGACCGCCAGGGCTGCCGCGCCGGCGAGCGGCCGGGCGAGGAGCAGGAGCGCGGCGCCGGCGCCCAACGCCGCGAACGCCGCGTCGGCCGAGGTCACGCCGTAGAGCGTCGTCGCCGGCGCGAAGGCGGCGAGGACCCCGGCCACCCGCGCGCGCTCCTCGTCGAGCAGCCGCCGCGCGAGTGCGTACGTCAGCGGTACGGCGAGGACCCCCGCGCCGATGAGCAGCGCCGCGGCCGCCTCGGGCGTGTCGATCCCGAGCCAGTGCAGCGTGAGGAGCAGGCCGGGCGGGTGGCCGGCCGCGTGCGGCGGCAGCGCGGGCACGAGCTCCGCGAAGCGATCGAGGAACCACGTCGCGCCGTCGCGCAGCGCGGCGAGCGCGGCCAGGTACTCGTTCTTGGCCTCGAACGACTCGTCGAACGGCGCGTCCCACGCGCCGGGGCCGGAGCGCGCGGCGCCGACCGCCAGGCGCAGGACGAGCGCGAGGCCGAGCAGCGCGGCCGCGAAGCCCGCCGGCCGCAGCACGCGCAGCCTCGGCACCAGCGCCAGCCCGCCGGCGAGCAGGACCGCCGCGAGCGGCGCCCAGCCGATCGTCGCCTCGGGGTCGACGGCGAAGAGCAGCGGCGGCAGCGGCGTCCCGAGCCGCTCGCCGCGCGCGTCGAGGACGAGGCCGGCCGCGAACGTCGCGGCGACGAACGCCATCGTCAGCGGAGGGAGCGCCCGGCGCACGGCCGCGCAGTCTGACGGTCAGACTGCGGCGGGATGAGCGAGAGCACGCGCCGAGCCCTCCTCGCGGTCCTCGCCGCCGCGGCGCTGCTCGCCGCCTGCGGCTCGGAGGACGACCTCCGCGAGTTCCCGCCGGCCGCCGAGCCGGCGCGCTCGCCCGAGCCGTCGCGACCGCCCGAGGGAACCGTCGTCCGCGTGGGCGGCCGGCCGGAGGGCGTGGCGGCGGACGCGAGGACCGGCCTCGTCGCCGTCGCGGTCACCGACCCCGACGAGGTCGCGCTCGTCGACCACCGCGACGGGCGCGTCGTGCGCCGCGTCACCCTGCCGGGCGCCGCGCGCCACATCCGCCTCGCCGCGCCAGGCGGCCCCGTCCTCGTGCCGGTCGAGAGCGCCGACCGGCTCGTGCAGGTGCCGCTGCGGCGGAAACGCACGACGGGTGGCCCCATCACCGCACGCGTCGGCGACGGCCCCCACGACGCCGACGCCGCCGGCGGCCGTGTCCTCGTCGCCGACGAGTTCGGCAGCACGCTGTCGATCGTCGACGGCGACCGGACGGTCGACCGGGTGCGGACGCCGCTCCAGCCGGGAGGGCTCGCCGCGATCCCCGACGGCCCGGTGGCGCTCGTCGCGGTCCGCGAGCGGGTGCTCGCCCTCTTCGACGCGAACGGCCGCCGCCTCGCCGAGCAGCCCGCGGGCGTCGGGCCGACGCACGTCGAGGCCGGCGCGGGCGGGCGCGTCTACGTCGCCGACACCGCGGGCGACGCGATCCTCCTCTTCCGCACCCGCCCGCGGCTCGAGCTCGTGCGCCGCGTCGCTCTTCCCGGCGCGCCCTACGGCATGACGATCGACCGCACGCGCGGGCGCCTGTGGGTGACGCTCACCGCGCGCAACGAGGTGGTGTGGCTGCCCGCGAACGGCGCGCCGCGCCCGGTCGAGCGCTACGCGACGGTGCGCCAGCCGAACTCGATCGGCGTGCACGAGCCGACCGGCCGCGTCTTCGTCGCGAGCCGCACCGACGGGACGCTCCAGCTCCTCGACCCGCGGCGCTAGCCGCGCCCGAGCTCGGCGAACCATCGCCCGCCGTCGGCCCACGTCTCGCGCAGCGCCAGCTCGCCCGTGACCGACCCGAGGCCGTCGGCGCCGACCCACGCCCACGGGAACGGCGCGCCGAGCCGGCCGCCGCACTCCAGCCGCACCAGCTCCGCGCGCGTGGGCGCGCCCGGCGGGTCGACCTCGACGAGGATCCGCCCGTCCGTCGCGAGCTGCGTCGCGACGCGCCGCAGCAGCGCGGCCGGGTCGCCGCCGATCCCGACGTTGCCGTCGAGCAGGAGCGCCGTGCGCCACCGCCCGCGCCCGGGGAGCGCGGCGAACACCGAGCCCTCGACGGCCGGCGCGCCGCGGTCACGCGCGAGCCGCACCGCGGCCGACGAGACGTCGACGCCGAGCGCCGGCACGCCGCGTCCGTGCAGCGCGAGGACGTGCCTCCCCGGGCCGCAGCCGACGTCGAGCACCGGTCCCCGGGCGCGGTCGAGAACGCGCTCTTCGGCAGGCGAGGGCGGGCCCAGCCAGCGTCCGAGGGGCAGTCGGACCGAAGCTCCACCCGCGAGCCGCGCGCGCAGCGGAGGGGCATCATCCGAGAGGCCGCGCTCGTAGGGCGCGAGCGCCGCGGTCATCCAGTCGGGGGCCTCGGTGCGAATGACCATCATGCGCCTCTTCCCGGCCAAGCCACCTCCTGGACCATTCCGGGAAGCGTTCTGGCGCAGTCCCATTCGCGGGACGTGGCTCTCGTCGGTGCTGAGCGCCGCGCTGCTGCCGCTCGTCGCGATCACCTCGTTCACGGGCTTCGCGTCGCACGTCTCCTACGAGTCCGAGCTGGGGCGCAACGAGACGTTCGCGCGCGACCCGGTGACGCGGCTGCTCGACGACACGTTCGGCTGGCCCGCCGCGGACTGGCTCTTCGCCGTGAACCAGGGCCTGCACGTCATCTGCGGCCTGCTGCTCTTCCCCGCCCTGCTGGCGAAGCTCTGGTCGGTCATCCCGAAGCTCTTCGAGTGGCCGCCGGTGCGCAACGCCGCGCACGCGCTCGAGCGGGCCGGTCTCGCGCTGCTCGTCGGCGGCAGCCTCTTCGTGCTCGCCACCGGGATCATCAACCTGCAGTACTGGTACCCGTGGAACTTCGCGTTCGTCCCGGCGCACTACTACGGCGCGATCGTGTTCCTCGCCGGGCTCGCGGTGCACGTCGCGGGCAAGATCGGCGTCGTTCGGAAGACGCTGCGCGAGGAGGGCGTGAAGGCGCCGCTGCGCGAGGCCGCGCCGGCCGGCGGGACGATCTCCCGCCGCGGGGCGCTCGCCGTCGTCGGCGGCGGCTCGCTGCTGCTCGGCCTCCAGGGACTCGGGCAGGTGGTGGGCGGCCCGCTGCGCAACCTGTCGCTTCTCTCCCCGCGCGGCGAGGGCTCGGCGCCGTCGACCGGGGACGCCGCCAACGACTTCCAGATCAACAAGACCGCCCGCCGCGCCCGGGTCACCCCGGAGATGGTGGGCCCGTCGTACCGCCTGAAGGTCAACGACCAGACGTTCTCCCGCGACGACCTGCTGGCGATGGCGCAGACGAGCGCGACGCTCCCGATCGCCTGCGTCGAGGGCTGGACGGCGACGCGCCGCTGGACCGGCGTGCGGCTGAAGGACCTCGCGAAGCTCGCCGGCATCGACGAGCCGGGCGAGCTCTACGTCGAGTCGCTCCAGCCCAGCGGCGGATTTCGCCAGGTCACGCTGAACGGCGCGCAGGCGCGCGACGACCGCTCGCTGCTCGCGCTGAAGGTCGAGGGTGTCGACCTGTCGATGGACCACGGCTACCCGGCGCGGCTGATCATCCCCGGCGCCCCCGGCGTCCACAACACGAAGTGGGTCGCGAAGATCGAGGTGCGCGCATGAGCACGACGCAGCAGGGCCCGCCGCCCGAGCACGAGCGCAAGGGCCGCTTCGCGCAGCGCTACGGCGAGAGCCCGCTCCACCTCGTCGGCTTCGCGCTGACGTTCGCGGTCGCGGGGTGGGCCGCGCTCCAGCTCGCCGACCTGCGCAACGCGTTCACGATCCTCGTCTGGTTCGCCGGCGCGATCCTGCTGCACGACCTCGTGCTCTATCCGGCGTACACCGCGCTCGACCGCGCGCTCCAGGGCGCGCCGTTCGGCATCAACTACGTCCGCGTGCCGGCCATGCTCAGCGGCCTGCTCTTCCTCGTCTGGTTCCCGCTCATCCTCGAGCGCTCCCCGGGCCTGTACCGCAGCGTCACCGGCGTCGAACCGCCCGACTACCTCGCGCGCTGGCTGCTCATCACCGCCGCGCTGTTCGTGGGCTCGCTCGTCGTCGCGGCGCTACGCCGCGCGCGGCAGCCGCGCGCCGGGCGGGCTGCCCGCGCCGAAGACGGCGTCTAGGACCGGATCGTCGGCGCCGACTCCGAGCCGGGCCGCGACCTCGTCGCGGGCGAGCCCGGCGACGCCGAGCTCGAGCGCGGTGAGCAGCTCCGGCTCCGCGCGCGTGGGCGGGACGACGCGGCGGGGCGCGACGAGCGCGGCGTCGTGCTCGAGCTCGCCGAGCCGCGCGGAGACCTCGCGCTCGACGGCGGCGAGGATCGCCCGTGCCCGGGGAGAGAGGCTGCCTCCCGCCGCCACTAGACTCGCCGCTCCGTGAACCCGCTCTGGCTCTGGGTGCAGGCCGCCATCGTCCTCTTCGTGGTCGTGGGCATGGTCATCGCTGTCGTGCGACTCGTCTGAGGAGCCCGCGGCGGCGCCTGGGGACGGGCGGCGGCGCCGGGGACTCGGAGATGGGGCCACCCTCGAGGATCGCACGGGGGACGGACAGCGTCAGCCACGCGTGCAGCGACGCCTCGAACCCCGGGCGCCGCGGCGGGTTTCCGGCAGCACGAGCGTGTGGAGGTCGATCACAGCGCCGGAGGCTACCGGCGGTTAGAGTCCTCGTCCGGCCCGGCGCGAGCACAGAGGAGGACGATGTTCGGTTCCATCGTGGTTGGTACGGACGGTTCTGAGACGGCGAACGAGGCGGTCCGCCAGGCGGTCGATCTGGCGAAGGCCGTCGGAGCGACGGTGAACCTGGTCAGCGCCTACGAGCCGGTGACGGGGCAGCGCATCCGCGAGGAGCGCCAGCAGGCACCCGAGGACGTCCAGTGGTCGATCAACCCGCGGGAGGACGTCGACGCGAACCTCGCCGACGCCAAGGAGGTCGCCGAGGCGGCCGGCGTGACGGTCGAGCGGTTCGCGCGCCAGGGCGACCCGGCCGACGCGATCCTCGACGTCGCCGAGGAGACGAAGGCCGACCTGATCATCGTCGGCAACAAGGGCATGACCGGCGCACGGCGGTTCCTGCTCGGCTCGGTGCCGAACAAGGTCTCGCACCACGCGCCGTGCAGCGTGCTGATCATCCGGACGACGTAGGGGCGGGCGGTCAGCGGCGACGGCGCGCGCGCAGTGCCGCCGGCGACCGCCGGTCCGTCGCCGCGGCGGCGTCGACCAGGCCCGCGCCGTAGCGCGTGTCCGTGCCCTGCGGCCCGAGGTCGCGCGCGGTCGCCTTCAGGTGCGCGACGAGCTGCTCGGGCGTCGGCTTGGGGCCGAGCGCGCGGGTGGCCAGCACGAGGGCGGCGGTCGCGGTGACGTGCGGCGCCGCCATCGACGTGCCCTCGTAGGTGGAGGGCAGGCCGAAGCGCCGGACGGAGGCGCCGTCGAACGTGAGCTGGAGGATCGAGCGGCCCGGCGTGAGGTCGGGACGGCAGTTCGGGTCGTGCTCGAGCGCGTCGGTCCCGCCGCCCGGCGCGACGACGTCGAGGCCGCGGCCGAGGTTCGAGAAGTCCGACAGGCACCCGTGTTCGGTCGTGGCGCCGACGCTCATCACGTAGGTCGAGCGGGCGGGGAAGGCGAGCATGCGGTCGCCCTCGTTGCCGGCGGCACCCACCACGAGCACGCCGCGCCTGCGCGCGAAGGCGAGCGCGTCGAGCAGCGAGGGGATCTCCTTCGCGCTGACGTCGGTGCCGAACTCCAGCGAGAGGTTGACGAGGTCGGCGCCGCGCCTCACCGCGTAGCGGACTGCCTCGGCGATCGTGGCCGCGTCGCCCTCGCCGCGAGAGTCGAGGACGCGCACCGGCATGATCGACGCGCCGTACGCGAGCCCGGTCAGGCCGACGTGGTTGTTCGTCGACTCGCCGATCGTGCCGGCGACGTGGGTGCCGTGGCCGTTCTCGTCGTTCGGGTACGGGTCGTCGTCGACGAAGTCGTGGCCCTGGACGAAGCGCGTCTGAGCGAAGTCGGGCGACTGGCGGAAGCGGCCGCGGTCCGCGTAGGCGACGCCGCTGTCGAGCACGGCGACCGTGACGCCGCGGCCGCCCGGCGCGCCGGCGTCGATCGCGTGCTGCCAGGCGACGGGCGCGTTGACGCCGAAGGCCTCGAGGAAGTTCCACTGGATCGCCTGCCAGCCGCGGCCGCGGCCGGGGTCGTTCGGGACGAACGCGGCGGCGCGGGCGACCGGGTTCGGGGCGGCGTACTGGACGCCCGGCGAGCGCCGCAGCGCCCGGATCGCGCTCGCGACGTCGTCGACGCGCTCGACGGTGGGCGCGCGACCCTCGCGCTTGACGACCACCTCGTCTGGCACGATGGCCGTCTCGGCCGCGCCGGCCGGCGCCGCGAGCAGCAGCGTGGCCACGAGTGCGGCGAGGGTGGCGATATGGCGGCAGGGGCGGTTCATGGTCCGGGGCGCAGAGCCTCTAACGACCGTTGTCGGCCAAAGTTGCCGTTCCTATGACCGCCGCGTCCAGGTTCTTCCCCCGCGACGAGTGGTACATGAGGCTCGCGCTGCGGGAAGCGGAGCGTGCGCTGGAGCACGACGACGTCCCGATCGGGGCCGTCGTGGTGCGCGACGGCGAGGTCATCGGGGCCGGCCGCAACGAGCGCGAGCTGCGGTCGGACCCCATGGCGCACGCCGAGGTGCTCGCCCTCCGCGAGGCGGCGGCGAAGGTCGGATCGTGGCGCGTGCTCGACAGCGTCCTCTACGTGACGCTCGAACCGTGCGCGATGTGCGCGGGGGCGATCGTCCTCGCGCGCGTGCCGCGCGTCGTCTACGGGACGGTCGATCCCAAGGCGGGCGCGGCGGGCAGCGTCCTCGACGTCCTCGGCGAGCCGCGGCTCAACCACCGGCCCGAGGTCGCCGGCGGGCTGCTCGCCGACGAGTGCGCCGAGGTGCTGCGGACGTTCTTCCGCTCGCGGCGTCGTTAGCCGCGCTCCTACGAGCGGCGCGCGAAGGCCCGGGCGACGAACCGGGAGAACGCCGGCCGGCGCTCGACCTCCATCACCGCCTGGCGCTCGGCAGGCGCCGGCGGATAGTGGTCCAGCGCGCGCGCGACGCGCTGCGGGTCGTGGCCGAGGCTCTCGGCCCGTCTCAGGATGCGCTCGACCTCGTGATCCTCCGCGTGGTCGAAGCGCGGTCCGTCCTCCTGCCCCTGTGGCATCTCGCCATCCCCTACGCGGCCGTCCCGACCGCTCGAGTCGTGGTGTGGAACTGACAGTAGCGGTGCGGGAGCGGCCACGCGCCGGTCTGTGATCCGATTGCGCACGCGGTGCGCAGGTACCCGGACACCATCAGACAGGGGTTTCGCGTGCCATCACTGCTCGCAGCCATAGGCGGAAGCTGGATCATCGTTGCCTTCGCCGTACTCATGCTGTTCGTCCTGGCCTACAGCTACTACTCGGTCAAGGGCAGTGGAATCGACGAGCACCCAAGCGACGGTCTCGACGGCGCCCCCGGTTCCGAAGCACCGAGCGACGCCGCCAAGGGTCGCGGCTCCGAGGGCGACTCCAGCGCCGGCGGCACGTTCTCCACGCACGGCACCGGCTAGCTGCGGGCACGGCGCGTCGCGCGCCGGGGCGCCCGGGCTGGGCGCGGTCCCGGGGGACTCGCCGCCCGCCGGCGGCTCGTCGCCCTCGAAGCGCAGCGAGTAGAAGCCGCCCACCTGGTCGGCCGCGAGGATGTGGCCGCGGTGGAAGACCATGTCCCAGATGCTCGAGCGCCCGCGCGTGCGCGGGACCGCCGTCGGCAGCGGGCTGTGCGGCCCCGCGATCGGACGCGCCTCGTCGAGAGGCAGATGCGGTCGCCGACCACCTGCTGGTCGTGCGGCGAGAACGTCAGGTTTGCCGGCGGCGGCGCGCCGGGTTGACCCACGTCGCCAGCAGCGCCCTCTCGGACCTCGCCTTCAGGTCCTGGTTCGTCGCGCCGGTTTCGGCGGGCATCGTCACGATGCGGCGGCCGTTGCGGTGCACGACGTCGGCGGTGTGCGCGTACCAGTCGTCGGTGCACTCCAGGGTGAGGTTCCAGTCGGCGACGTGCTTCGGCGCCGCGGGTCGCTCACAGTGGTAGACGACGAGCCCCTTGGAGTAACCGCCCGCGAGCTAGAGGTAGGTCTTCTTGTCGACCGGGTCGTTCTGGATGAACGTGTGCCCGGATGGCCGGACGCCGCGGTCACCGGGACGAGGGCGGTCATGCCGCGGCCCTCGTCGCCACTTCGGAGCCGGACCCCATGTGGAGCATGCGCAGCATGCGCCGCGTCCTCCTCCTTGCCCTCGCCGTGTCGGTGCACGGGCCCGCGGCCTCCGCCTGCGCCATGCCACCGTCCGAGCGGGAACGTCGCGGTGGCCTCCCCGGTTGCTCCTCCCAACGAACCCCCGTGGAATCTCAGGCGGCGCTACTCTGCGCGTCCCGTCTCCAGCGGGTCCTCGGAGGGGTGCCGGAGTGGTTGAACGGGGCGGTCTCGAAAACCGTTGTAGCGGCAACCCCGCTACCGAGGGTTCGAATCCCTCCCCCTCCGCTCAAGCACAGTGATTCTCAGCAGCCATCGGGATTTTCGCCTAGCTGCTGACCTGTGCTCGGGAGCAGTCGCTGAGCCGCTGGAGGGCGCTCAAGACCGCCTCGTTGGGGTGCGGACTTCCCCAAGACTTCCCCAAGGCTCGGATCCCGGTCCGGCCGCGGGGTGGGGAGTCGGACGTTCCGCGCGACGTAGTGGCATGGCCGCCACGCGCCGCGCGATCGAGGACCGGAGCGAACAGCCTGTCGGCGCCGCGTTCGGTCGCCTCGCGCTCTCGAAGTGCGAGGCGGCGGACGCCCTCGGCGTCAGCGTCGACTTCCTCGAGGAGCACGTGATGCCCGAGCTGCGCATCGTCCGCCGCGGTCGCCGGAGGCTGATCCCGGTCCGCGAGCTGGAGCGCTGGCTCGAGGAGAACGCTGCTCGCGTCGTGGAGGGCCGCCGCAGCGCCTGAGGGCGAGTGTCCACCACTCGTCCGAGGAGGCCTCATGGCCGGCACGACCAGCAGGAACCGCAACAACGGGATCGAGACCCGCCACAGCCCAAGCTGCCCCAGCGCCCGCGGCGCGCGGTGCAAGTGCACGCCGAAGTACCGCGCCGTCGTCTACAGCCGGCGCGAGAAGCGGCGGCTGACGAAGACGTTCCGGACGAAGGCAGAGGCGAAGGCGTGGCGGGCGGATGCGCAGGTCGCGCTGCGGAGCGGGACGCGGAGCGGCGCGAAGTCCTCGACGTTGTCGGTCGTCGCGGCGGCCTGGCTCGCTGGCGCCGCGGACGGCTCGATCCGGAACCGCTCCGGCGACGTCTACAAGCCGAGCGTGATCCGCGGCTACGAGCAGGCGCTGCGCCTGCGCGTGCTCCCGGAGCTCGGGGCGTTGACGCTCGTCGAGATCCAGCGCGCGGATCTCCAGGCGTTCGTCGATCGGCTCCTCGAGGACGAGTACGACCCGTCGACGATCCGCAACACGCTGCTGCCGGTCCGCGCGATCTTCCGCCGCGCGGTCGCGCGCGGCGAGGTATGGGGCTCTGGTCGTGATGGAGAGCAAACCGCCACAAGTCGAGGCGCGCTCCGCGCTGGGCCCCGATGATGAACCGGCGTCATCCGCGCCAAATCGAGCTACGATCGCCACAAGTCAAACGAAGGGAACTGGGATGACATCCGCTTCGATGACATCCGCTTCGGGTGTGAAGGGTGTTTGGGGCGTGCTAGCCGCTGCCGTGCTGTCGCTCGGGTTCGCTGCTCCAGCGGCGGCGCATCGCGACAACCAAGACGGCGAGGCCACCGGACACCTTGCCCCGGTTCAGAAGAACGTCGAGTTGGTTGGGAAGCTCGACCTGTTCGAGGACAGGGAGCAGCCCGGACGGATTGCGGACGTGTCGTCCTTCGGCAACTACGCGTACCTGGGCGCCTTCGCCTCCCCCAACTGCGAGAACGGCGGGGTCTACGTGGTCAACATCGCGGACCCGCGGGCTCCGCGGGAGGTGGACTTCATCCCCACCTCAGACCCGACTAGCTTCGTGGGCGAGGGCGTGCAGGTCCTCAACATGAACACGGAGTTCTTCAGGGGCCCGGTCCTCATCTACAACAACGAGACCTGCGCTCCGTTCGGGGGCCCGGTCCTCGGTGACGACCCGCGCCTCGGATTCGCTGGTCCCGGCGGCGCGACGCTGGTGGACGTCCGCGACCCGGAGAACTGGAAGAAGCTCGCGGATCACGTGGGCGACACCGACCTTCCGCCGCCGGGTGCGTTGTCGTCGGGAACGCCGCACAACAGCCACAGCGCGTTCGGGTGGCAGCAGGGCGACAAGGCGTACATGGCCGTCGTGGACAACGGCGAGCTGGGCGAGACCGACATCGACGTCTTCGACATCACGAACCCGGCCGCTCCCAGGATGATCGCCGAGACCGGCATGGCAAAGTGGCCGAAGCAGGACTGCAACCCCGACGGCGCGGACGACGACTGCCCCTCGGTCGTCCAGGAGGATCCGCCGCCGAACGGCAACAACCCCTTCATCCACGACTTCGTCGTGAAGAAGGTCGGGGACCGATACCTCTTGCTCGGCTCCTACTGGGACGGCGGCTACGTCGTCCTCGACGTCACCGACCCGGCCAAGCCGGTCTTCCTCCGCGACACCGACTTCGGCGCCGTCGAGCCCTTCTCCACGGAGCTGGGGCTCGGCGCGGGCGTCACGCCCGAGGGCAACGCCCACCAGGCCGAGTTCAACCACGACAACAGCATGTTCATCGGCGCCGACGAGGACTTCGGCCCTTTCCGCTTCCTGGGTACGATCACGTCCGGCACGTTCAGCGGCGACACGTTCACCGGCACGGAGGGGAGCGCCACGCCGCCGATCGACCGCGAGGAGGGCCTCGACGGGCCGACCCAGTTCATCGGACAGGGCTGCGGAACCGGGACGCCCGCACCCTCGCCGAACCACATCGCGCTGATGGAGCGGGGAGGCTGCACCTTCTCGATCAAGGTGCAGACGGCCGACGCGCTCGGGTACAAGGCGGCGGTCATCTTCAACGACAAGGCGACCGATGCGCCGAACTGCGACGCGCAGCTCTTCATGCTGGCGATCGGCAACATCCCGTCAGTGTTCGTCGGGCGCTCGACGGGCCTGAAGCTTCTGAAGACGGACCCGGGCGCGAACTCGTGCGACACGCCCACGCCGTCCGCCCCGCGGCCGGGCGAGAGCTTCACCCTGGACGCCGATTTCGACGGGTGGGGATACCTCCACCTCTACGACGCGAACACGATGGAGGCGATCGACCACTACGCGCTCCCCGAGGCGCTGGACGAGTCGAAGGCCGACGGCTTCGGCGATCTCTCCGTCCATGAGGTCGCGATGGACCCCAGCCAGAACCGCGCCTACATCTCGTACTACTCCGGCGGGTTCCGCGTGCTCGACTTCAGCCGCGAGGGCGGGATTCAGGAGGTCGGCGCCTTCATCGACGACGGCGGCAACAACATCTGGGGTGTCGAGGTCCACACAACCCCGGAGGGCGAGCAGCTCGTGCTCGCCAGCGACCGCGACAGCGGCCTCTACATCTTCCGGTCGCCGCCGCCGCCGGAGGCCCCGCCCGCGGACGACGGCAGGAACGACCAGGCGCCACCGCAGCCGACGGCGACGCCTCCGGCGACGCCTCCGGCGACCCAGACGACGAAGGCGCCGACGGCGTGCGCGTCGCGTGCGGGCTTCCTCAGGACGGGGACGGCGCTCGCCAACCGCAGGCGCAACGTGCGGCTGCGCTTCACCCGCCGCTTCGACACGACCGTCGACATCGACGTCTTCCAGGTCTCGCGCCGGAACCGGATCATCACGCGCGAATCGCGCGTGGCGGTGTTCGGCGACCGGAAGGAGGACGTCGTCTGGAACGGGCGGAGCAACAACGGGAAGAAGGTCCGCGACGGCGTCTTCTTCGTCCGGTTCCGCGGCGAGGGCGTGGCTCGCCGCGACTGGCGCCGGCACACGCTGGTGCGCAAGCGCGGGCGCTTCTACGAGCGCAAGACGTTCTACCGCCCGGACTCGTGCGGGTTCCTGTCGAGCGCCAAGCTGTACCGGCCGGTGTTCGGCGGACAGCAGCGGTATCCGCTGCGCGTGGCCTTCCGGGTCTCGCGGCGGGCGAACGTGACGATCACCGTCCGGCGCGGCAAGAGGATCGTGGAGCGGATCCAGCGCAACCGGGTGAGCAAGCGCCGCACCCACCGCGTCCTGTTCCGCGAGAGCGGCCGCGAGTGGGCGCGCGGCATGTACCGCGTGACGATCACCGCCAAGACGCGCGGCCGCCGCGCGTCGGCGACGCTGTACTCGGAGCGGCTGTAGGAGGACGGGGTCGCGGGGCGCCGGGCTGCACGGGCGCCCCGCGGCCTCGCCGGCGCGGCGAATCAGACAGCAAGCGTGCGTGAGTCCCGGTTCCGGAAGCGCTGCCGCTTCTGGTCGTTCCTGTGCGCTGCGGGTGGCCGGCGGTCGCGCTGCCCCCGTCGCGCGGCGGCTGCTCCCCCGATAGCGCTCGGCGTCCGGGGTCGGCGGGGCCATCCGTCCTATGACTTCCTTCTCCGACAGCACCGAACGGGCCGCGGCTGGCGGCCCGATGTTCGGCGACCCGAACCCGACCGCCGAGCCGTATCTCGGCGAGCGCCCGATCGGACCCGTACGACGACGGCTTCGACACGGACGAGCAGCCGCTCGTCTATCCCGACCTGCCGCCGGACGACGGGTACGGACCGCAGGCCACGCCTGAACAAGCTGCGTACGTCGGGCGCGCGGAAGCTGGCACAGCAGGACTACGTCGTTGGAGAGGCCGAGCGCCTTGTTCAGGAGTTCCCGGAGCTCGGGCGAAGCTCGAGCGGCTTCGCGAGGTCGCGCTTGACGTCGGCCAAGGAACCATCACCGAGGTTCTGAAGCACGTAGTGACGGGCGGGCTGTAGGGCTCCACGTGAAGCGTTTTCGGAAGCGGCAGACCGCAGAACGGCACTCGGCGAGGAACGGCGAGACGCGGCGGATGTCCCGCCGTTGCTGGCAATCAGCGGCGCGTCGTAGGAGAACGCAGCGGCCCGGTTGACTTCACACGACGCGGAGCAGCGGCTCGGGCGTGGTCCGCTCTCGTGCCTGCGCGCAACGCGATGACTGGCTCAGCTAGCCGGGAGAGGAGCCGTCTGGGCTCGATGCGGAACGACCTGGGCGTCAGCGGGAACGTGTGGCGCAGCCGCACGGAGTCGGGGAGGGGCCGGCAAGCCGGCAAGCGACCTAGCCGTCAGGTGCGTTGTCGAGTCGGGAGGTCGACGTTGACGAGGGTGATCGCGATCAGCTCGCAGAAGGGCGGGATCGGCAAGACGACGACGGCAGCGAACCTCGCGGTGGCGTGGGGCGCGATGGGACGGCGTGTGCTCGCCATCGACCTCGATCCGCAGTTCGCGCTGACGCGCAGGTTCGGCATCGCGCCGACGGAGGCGCCGGCGACGGCGTTCGAACTGCTGGCGGGCGGCGGCCGACTGGCTGATGGCGTCCTGTTCGGCATCGCGCCCGGCCTGGACCTCGTGGCGGGCCGGCGCGAGCTCGCGCGTCTCGAGCTGTCGCTCGCGGGGGAGCACCACCGGGAGCGCTTCCTCAGCGAGCTGCTCCGTGGGGCGATCGAGCCGTGGGACGACGTCGTCATCGACTGCGCGCCGAGCCTGGGTCTCCTCACGGTGAACGCGATGGTGGCGGCGGACGAGGTGTTCGTCCCGGTCGACATGACCGACGAGGGCGCGCTCCAGGGCGCGGCGGAGGTCAGAGCGATCGTCGAGCAGCTCGGCCGCCACTGCGACGTCGCGATCCGGGCGCTCGTTCGGACGATGGTCGACCCGCGCCGGATCGTCTACCAGCGGATGAACGAGGGGCTCCTCGACCTCGGTCTGCCGGTGGCCGTCGCGCAGATCCCGCTGACGGCGGCGTTCCAGAACGCGGCGGCGGAGCGGCTTCCTTTGCCGCGTTCTGCTGGCAGCCGAACAGCCGCGGAGCGCTCGCCTACCGGCGGCTCGCGCTCGAGCTGCTCCCCGTCGCGCCGGCGAGTGCGGTCGGATGACGGGCCGCCGCAAGCTCAGCGCCGTCGACGATCCGCTCGCGCTCGGCGGTGCGGTGTCGGCGCCGCCGCGGCCGGTCGCCCCCGCGACTCCGGGTCGCGACCTACCGGCCCTGTTCGTCCGGCTCCCGGTCGAGCAGACGGAAGCGCTTGCCCGAGCGGCGTTCGAGCTCAAGGTGCACAAGCGCGAGCTCGTCGCCGCGCTCGCGGCGCGTCACGTCTCGACGACTCCCGAAGGCCTCGCGGCGCTGCGGGAGCTCGTCGAGGACTTCCGCCGGCTATCCGCCTAGCCGGCTGTCGCGCTTGCGACCTTGCGCTGCCGCTCGCCGCGCTTCGGCGCGCAGCTCGTCCCTCGGACGTGGCTGCGCGCGCGGCGGAGGTACCGGTCGACCGCGGTTCGGGTGACGCCCATCAGCTCGGCGATCTCCTCGTACGAGTAGCCGGCGATGTGGAGGACGAACGCGCGCCGGTGGCGCGCCTTCAGCGTGATCAGGTTCTCGAGCGCCTCGTGCGCCTCGAACGTCGCGTCGTCGTGGGTTGCGAGTGCGGTCACGGTCTCGGCCAGGACTCCGCTGCGGTGGTCGTCGAGGTCCTCGATGAACGGGAGGTGCCGGCGGTCGAGGCGGTCCCGACGGACGGCCTCGCGGATCGCGACGACGACGAGCCAGCCGCGGATGGTCGGCCGCCGCTCGGGGTCGTAGCGCAGCAGCGCGAGCCACGCGTCCGCGCACGCGTCCTCGATGTTCGCCGCGCTGGTGTTGACGGCGCGGCGGACCGTGCGCTGCAGCTCGGCATGGAAGACGGAGAACAGCTTGGCGTCGTCGCCCTGAAGCGTGCGCTGCTCGACCACGAGAAGCCTCCCGGCTCGTGGTCCCGCCCGGCGCGGGACCGATCCCCGCGTCCCACGCACGGCGAAGCCGTGCCATCGTGGGCGGGGTCGACCCGCGCCGGCGCGGTCGGCGCTCATCACGCGCGGCGGTCAGCGCTACGAAGGCCTAGCGAGACTCGCCGTAGACGGTGAGGAACCGGTCGAACGCAGCTTTCGCCTCAGCCATCTCCTTCGCGGTGCCGGAGAGTCGCCGGCGACCTCTGCGGGTGAGCTTGTAGACGCGCTTGCGCGGCCCGCCATCAGCAGACGGCTTCCACTCTGAGCTGACGCAGCTATCAGCTTCGAGCTCGCGCAGCGTCCTGTAGATGCCGGCGTTGTCGACTTTGACCCCGTGCTCTAACAGTCGGCGGCTCATCTCGTACCCGTGCGCTGGGCGGCCGCGCAGCAGGAGTAGCAGCCACGCTCTGAGGACGTTGGCCGGCTGCGTGGAGACCGCGGACATTGCGCCTGGAGCTTTCGGTACGTGGTTCTAACAGATACCGAGTGGGCACAGGCACGGCGTACTGCCGCGACGACCGCATACAAGAACTTCGCGACGCTCGCGCAGGCGCAGGCGTGGAGGGCCGACGCGCAGGTCGCGCTGCGCAAGAGCGCCCTGTTCGCGGCGCGAGCGCGACGCTCGCCGAGACGGCTGACGCATGGCTCGCGGGCGCGACCGGGCTCCGGGTTGAACTCGCGGGGGTACGTCTCGAGCATCCGGTTGGCGACATTGCCGACGACTCGCTTCCCCCTCGGTCGGGGTCGTGAGGCTGCTCGCCCCTCCGGCCGTCTCCAGCGTCCTAGGGATGCACCCAAAGCGCCTTCACCCAAGACGCCGCTCGATGAGGCCGGTGTCGCTGCGCTCGCGCCCGCTACTGCACCGGTCGTTGTGGATCGTCGAGCATCCTCGCAGTGTGGACCAGCGAGCGGTTGCGGCCGAGCCGCTTGGCGGCGTACATCGCCTCATCGGCGCGCTCGAGCAGCTGTTCGTGTGTGCGGCCATGCTTGGGGAACGACACGACGCCGAAGGAGATGGTCAGCGGCGGGTCGTCGGCGGCGAACGCGTCGGCGATACCGCGTCGCAGGCGCTCGGCCAGGACGTGGGCGCCTCGGGCGTCGGTCTCGGGGACGATCACCGCGAACTCCTCGCCGCCCAGGCGAGCGGCGGCGTCTGACGCGCGGTTGTCGTCCTGCAAGACGCTCGCGGCGCGCCTGAGTGCCCTGTCACCCGCGGGATGTCCGTGGCGATCGTTGACCTGTTTGAAGCAGTCGAGGTCCCCGATGACGAGGGAGAACGGGCGCTGCGTGCGCCGTGAGCGGCGGAGCTCGCTGGTGAACAGCTCATCGAACCCGCGCCGGTTGAGCAGGCCGGTCAGCGGGTCTGTTCGCGCGGCATCGGCGAGACGCGCGATGAGGTTCAGGACGCGCTCGCGCAGCGCACCGATGACGAGCGCCGCGACGAGAAGGCCGCCGACGGTCACCGTCCACAGCGTGACCGTCGCGCTCGATCCGGCGTCGTTCGCCAGGACCGCGGCGTAGAGAACGGCGATCCACGCGACCTGCAGCAGCGCTCGACGGCGCGCGAAGAAGAACGACGCGTACAGCACGATCCAGAGATACAGGGCCTGGATCCCCGTCCCGCTCTCGGCCCCCTCCTCGGCGAACAGCCGCGCTGCGGTCGCGAGCGCGGACGCATAGGCGGCCAGCACCTCGAAGCCGGCCATCGGCAGGGAGTCGAAGCGCACCAGCACGAGGAGCGCGGCGGCGAAGCACCCCGCACTCACCGCGAGAAGACCCACTTCGCTGACGCGCTGGTCGTGAGGCAGCACGAGCACGAGCAGGACCAGCGCGCCTCCACCGAGGAACAGCCAGGCGCCCGTTCGTGCCAGCAGCGTGCGGTTCATCGGCGCATCGGGCGCGATTACGTCCTCACGCTCGAACCTCAGCCGCTCGACGAGCCGACGCACCATCGCGAACGCTAGGCAGACATCGGGATCGCGCTCACCGATTGCTCCGTCGCCGTAGGACCACGCCCGCTGCGACGAGCGCGAGCCCGAGCACGACCAGGGGCGCGAGCACGGCGCCGGTGAACGGGAGGCTGCCGCCCCCGCTCGACGCCGCCGCGCGCGCGGGCGCCGCCGTCGCTCCGCGACCGCCGGACGCGCCCGACGACGTCCCCGTGCGAGGTCGCTTCGCGGGACCGCCCGAGTCCCCACTGTCACGACGTCCGGGCGCGCCGCCGCGATCGTCGCTCGCATCGCCGTCGGCGGTCGCCCGCTCGACGTAGATCGGACTCGAGACCGCGTCGATGGTGGTGCTGCGCTGGAGCTGAAGGCGGTAGCGGCCGGGGCCGGTGGCCGGGAAGCGCAGCGAGAAGTCGTCGTCGGTGACGGGGGCGGCGCTCATCGGCTTTCCGTCCTTGATGACGAGGAGCTCGAAGGGGTCGGGCTCGGCCGCACCGCGCCGCCCCGGCGCGGCTCCGAGGACCCGGGCCGTGAACTGCACGCTGTTCGCGTGCAGGGTGTCGCCCATGATCGCCGGCGCCCGTTCTGAGCCGGGCACGCGGGCTTCGAAGCGCAGGTCGGGCGCGTCGTTGCCGGTGACCTTGACGTAGGTGTGGCCGGCCTCGACGCCGCGCTGGATGCCCTCCTCGGAGAGCTCGTCGGCGAACACCATCGTGGTGGCGGTGCCGATCGGCGCCTGCGTGATCGGGTTCGGAGTCCGTCCGGCGTTGTGGGAGTCGCTTGAGCCAACGGCGGCGATCTTGTGCCCGTCGGCGAGCGCGTCCTCCCAGAACTCGATCGCCGTGACCGTGAACGGATTCGGCCCCGGCCGGCCGATGATCTGGAGCTGTGCCGGGCCGGTGGCGATCTCGATCGCGTCGACCTTGGCGTAGTCGGTCTCGGTATCGCCGTAGTCCCACTCGCACCCACGGCACTGGCCGGGCGGGAACGGCGGCGACGGGAAGATCGTCGGGTGGTTGATCTGCGTGAAGCCCCCACCCGCCAGGATCCGCTCGAGGCTGTCGGCGGCGGGCCGCGCCGGGCGGACCACGATGACGCTGCCGTCCGGGCGCCGTTCGTACAGCGGGCCGTGGCGGTAGTCGACCTGCGTCGTGTTGGCGTGGCTGTTGGCGTGCCCCCGGTAGGTGATGACCTCGGCGCTGCGGACGATGAGCTTGCCGGGATGACGTGGCTGGTAGCGGCCGATCTCGCCCCACGAGCTGCCCGACACGTAGTCCGAGAGCGTCACGAAGTCGAGGCCCGCCTTGCCTTCGTCGAGTGAGCCGAAGGCGTAGTCGAAGACCTCGGTGAGCGGTGCGTCGCCGAGCGCCGAGTGCTCGCCGTGCACGTGGAAGTCGCCCGCGTACCAGCCGGGGTTCGGATTCGCCGGCGCGCTGTCGTAGGGCGCGGGCTGGTAGGGCTCGTCGGCGAACGCGGGGTCGTCGTTGAGCTCGATCTCAACGCGGTAGGCGACCTTGCCGTCGAGATCGCCGCCGGAGCGCGGGACGATGTTGGCGAGCCCCAGCTCGACCGCCCACTGGCCGGGGGCGATCGGCCCCGGCAGGAACGCACGGGTCGTCTTGCCGGGCACGTGCGCCTTGGGGTCGGCCCGGTACTGGGCCTCGCTGGAGAAGCCCTCGGGCGAGACGGTGACGTCGGGGTGGCTGGAGCCGCCCCAGCCGCGGAACTCGCCGGGACCCCAGGGTCGGCCGGGGTCCGCGCGCGGCTGGTAGAGCCCGAGGTCGAGCGTGTGCTTGTCGACCTGGCCGGCGGGCGTCTCGGGCTGGTCGTAGCAGTACTTGACGCGCACGGCGGTCGTGCCGGCGGCCACGTCGAACGGCAGCAGCGCGTAGCCGCCCTGCAGCTCGGCGGCGAACTCGCCGGTGATCACCTGGTCGGCGGCGATCGGGTCCCCGGGGCAGCTCGCCGGCACGCCGGCCGCCCGCGCGCGCGGCGGCTCCTCGCCACGCGGCTCGCCGTGCGCCGTCGCGGCGGCCGGCACGACGAGCGCAGCGAGCATCGCCGCCGTCAGCGCCGATCGAGCGCGCCGTCTGCGCGTCGATCGCCGGCTCGCGTCCTCGCACGCCACGCTCTACAGTGTGACAGATCATGTCCAGCCGTAACACCAGTGCCGACCGTGTGCTCGACGCGGTCTACGCGTCGGTGCTCGCCGTCGGCGTCCGCCGGACCACGATGAGCGAGGTCGCCCGCCGCGCCGGCGTGTCCCGGATGACCGTCTATCGCCACTTCCCGGACGTGACGTCGGTGATCGCCGAGCTGATGACGCGCGAGTTCTGCGACCTGCTCGACGCGATCGAGCAGGAGGTCGCCGCCCTGGCGACCGCACGTGAGAGGCTCGTCGAGGCGTGCGTGCTCACGGCGCGGCGGCTGCCCGAGCACCCGCTGTTCCGGCGCGTGCTCGACGTCGACCCCGAGCTGCTCATTCCCTACGTCTTCGACCGGCTGGGCGGGACGCAGGAGGCGTCGATCGCGGCGCTCGCGAGGCTGCTCGAGGACGGCCGGCAGGACGGCTCGGTGCGCCGGGCCGACGACGCGTCGCCGGTGGCGTACTGCCTGCAGCTCACGGTCCAGGCCTTCGTCCTGGCGGCACGGATCACCGCGGAGCGCTCCTCGCCGCAGGCCGTCGAGGACGAGCTGCGACGGATGCTCGACGCGTATCTCGTGCCGGCCGACATCCCGCGGCTGTCGGCCGCATGAGCGGGTCTGCGTCGCTGAACGCCGAGCGGCGTGCCGCCGAGCTCGGCGAGCTGCGCGACGGTGAGGTCGTCGACGTCCTGGTCATCGGCGGCGGGGTGACGGGGGCCGGCGTGGCGCTGGACGCGGCGAGTCGCGGGCTGTCGGTGGCGCTGGTCGAGCGGCGCGACCTGGCGCACGGAACGAGCCGGTGGAGCAGCAAGCTCGTGCACGGCGGGGTGCGCTACCTCGCCTCGGGCGATGTCGGCCTGGCGTTCGAGAGCGCCCGCGAGCGCCGCGTGCTGATGGAGCACACCGCTCCGCATCTCGTGCGCGCGCTGCCGATGCTCATCCCCTTCACCGACCATCTCTCGCGGTCGCGTGCCGAGCTGATGGCCCTCAGTGGATACGCCGGCAACGTGCTGCGGGTGGCGTCGGGCACGAGCTCCGCCACGCTGCCGCGGCCACGGCGCACCAAGGGCGTCGAGGCGCTCCGCCTGGTGCCGGGCCTGCGCGCGAGCGGTTTGCGCGGCTCCATGTTGTTCTGGGACGGCCAGCTCGAGGACGACGCCCGGCTCGTCGTGACGCTCGCCCGGACGGCGGCGTCGCTCGGCGCCAAGGTCATCACCTACTGCGCGGCGCTGGCGGTCGACGGCTCGGGCGCCACGGTCCGCGACGAGCGCACCGGCGAGAGCTTCGATCTGCGGGCGCGGCACGTCGTCAACGCGACCGGCGTCTGGGCGGACACGCTCGAGCCGTCGGCGAGGCTGCGACCCAGCAAGGGGGCGCACCTCGTCATCCCGGCGGAGCGACTCGGCCACCCTCGCGCCGCCGTCGCCGTCCCGGTCCCCGGCGCACGCAACCGATACGTCTTCGCGCTCCCGCAGCCCGACGGCCACGTCTTCGTGGGGCTCACCGACGATCCGCTCGACGGGCCCGTCCCCGACGTGCCGGAGGTCGACGATCGCGACGAGGCGTTCCTCCTCGAGACGATCAACCGCGTGCTCGCGACGCCGATCACGCCGGCCGAGGTCGTCGGACGGTTCGCGGGCCTGCGCCCGCTGCTCGCCGGCACCGACGGCGCGACGGCGGACCTCTCGCGCCACCACCGAATCATCGAGGGCCCAGACGGCGTGCTGACGGTCGTCGGCGGCAAGCTGACGACCTACCGGCGGATGGCCGAGGACGTCGTCGATCGCGTGGCCGCACGCCGCGGAGTGGCCGCCGGCCGGTGCACGACCAAGCGCCTGCGCCTCATCGGCGCGCGGTCGCCCTCCGAGCTCGCCAGCCTGAGCGCCCCAGCGCGGCTGAGGCGCCGCTACGGCGCGGAGGCGCCGCTCGTCGCGGCGCTCGCGGCCGACGACCCTGGCCTGCTGGAGCCGATCGCGCCCGGCGTCGCCACCCTCGGCGTCGAGCTGCGGTTCGGCGTCGAGCACGAAGGCGCCCTGACCGCCAGCGATCTCGTCGATCGCCGCACGCGGATCGGGCTCGTCGACACCGACCGCGCCCTCGCGTTGGCGGTCGCCGAGCAGGTCGTCGAGGACATCGGCGATCGTGCGGCGCTGCCGCGAGAGCGCGTCGCCGGCTGAGCATGGCCGGCGCTGGCGTCAACCGGATGGATCGTGCCACGGCGCTCGCGTCGCTGGCCGAGCGCGAGTTCGACGTGCTCGTCGTCGGCGGCGGGATCACCGGCTGCGGCATCGCGCTCGACGCCGCGGCACGCCGGCTGTCGGTCGCGCTGGTCGAGAAGGACGACTTCGCGTCGGGGACGTCGTCGAAGTCCACCAAGCTGGTCCACGGCGGCCTGCGCTACCTGAACGCCAAGGAGTACCGGCTGGTCTACGAGAACCTCGCCGAACGCCAGCGCCTGCTGCGCAACGCCTCGCACCTCGTCGAGCCGCTGCCGTTCGTGATCCCCGTGTTCGGCAAGGGCGGCGTGGCGAACAGGGCCTACGTCAAGGGGGTCGACACCGCGCTGTGGCTCTACGACCTCACCGGCGGGCTGCGGATCGGCAAGCGCCACCGGAGGATCGGCAAGCAACGCGCGCTCGCCCATCTGCCGACGCTCGACGCCGACCGGCTCGTCGACGCGTTCCTCTACTACGACGCGCGGGCAGACGACGCGCGGCTGACCCTGGCGGTGCTGCGCACCGCTGTCCTCGACCACGGCGCCGTCGCCGTGAACCGCGCGCGGGTCACGTCGTTGGTCGAGCAGGAAGGACGGATTCGCGGCGCGGTGCTCGACGGACCTGGCTGTGAGGGACTGCGTGTGCGCGCGCGCTGTGTCGTCAACGCGGCCGGCGTCTGGGCGGACGAGGTCCGCGGTATGGGCGACGGGGGCGTTGCCGCGGCGATCCGCCCGGCGAAGGGCGTGCACGTCACGGTGCCGGCCGCGCGCCTGCCGTGCGACGCCGCGATCGTGCTGACCGTCCCGAAGGACAAGCGCTCGATCACTGTCCTGCCGTGGGGCGAGCACACCTACCTCGGCTCGACCGACACCCCGTACGACGGCCCGCTGGACGACCCGGCCGTGACCGCCGAGGACGTCAGCTACCTGCTCGACGCCGCGAACGCCTGGCTGTCGACGCCGCTCACGCCGGCGGACGTCGCGAGCGCCTGGGCGGGACTGCGGCCGCTCCTCGCCGCACCCGGCGCGAGCGAGCGCACCGCCGACCTCTCCCGCCGGCATGCCATCGAGGTGAGCGCGCGCGGGCTGGTGTCGGTGACCGGCGGCAAGCTCACGACGTACCGAAGGATGGCGGCCGACGCGGTGGGCGAGGTCGTCCGGCTGCTCGGGCGCGGGCCACGCCGTTCGCCGACCGCGCGGTTGCGGCTGCGCGGCGCGGGGATCCGCGGCACCGATCACCTGACCCGCCGCTACGGCACAGAAGCGCTGGAGGTGCGCTCGTTGATCCGAACCGATCCGTCGCTGGCCGACCCGCTGGTCGCCGGGCTTCCGTACCTGCGCGCCGAAGCGGTGTACGCGGTCCGCGCCGAGATGGCGACCACGCTGGAGGACGTGCTCGCGCGGCGGACGCGTGCTCTACTGCTCGACGAGGCGGCGACCCGCGCGGCCGTCGAGGACGTCGCGGGGCTGCTGGCACCCGAGCTCGGCTGGTCGGACGCCGAGACGGCGGCGCATGTCGCGGCGTTCCACGATGCGGCCGCCGCCGGCACGGCGGCGCTCCGATGAGCTTCCCGCCCTGCCGATCGCCGTCGACGGCGACGTGCGCGACCGGCTGGCCGGCACGAACATCGCCGTTCCGGACGCGGTCGCCGAGCGTCTGCGCTCGGTCTGCGCGACCGTCGACACCGACGCCGAGAGCCGGACCGAGGCGGCACGAGACTGGTGGCCGCTGGCGCTCGTGTGGGCGCGCGGCGGCGAGGTCCCCGTCGGCCGTCGGTCGTCGCCCGCCCGGCGTCCGTCGCTGAGGTCGCCGCGGTCCTCGAGATCTGCTCGACGGCGCGCGTCCCGGTGACCCCGTTCGCCGGCCGCTCGGGAGTCTGCGGCGCGTCAGTGCCCAAGCTCGGCGGCGTCTCGCTCGACCTCGCCGGGTTGACCGGCATCGCCGACGTCTGCTCGGAGGACCTGGTGGTGCGGGTGGCCGCCGGCATGAACGGCCTGGACTTCGAAACCGCGCTGCGCGAAGAGCACCGCCTCTCGGCCGGCCACTGGCCGCAGTCGATCGCCCTGTCGAGCGTCGGCGGCTGGGCGGCCTGTCGCGGCGCCGGCCAGTACTCGACCCGCTACGGCAAGGTCGAGGACATCGTCGTCGGACTCGAGGTCGTCCTGGCCGACGGGACGCTGCTGCGCACCGGCGGGCGGGCGCGGGAGGCGAGCGGGCCAGACCTCACGCAGCTGTTCGTCGGCTCCGAGGGCACGCTCGGCGTGATCACCGAGGTGGAGCTGCGCGTGCACGAGCTGCCGCCGGCCGAGGGCAAGCGCGCATACGCGTTCGCGACGTTCGGCCGGCCTGGATGCGTGCCGGCGGATCCTTCGCCGCGGCGCGACCCCGGCCGTGCTGCGGCTCTACGACGGGCGCGAGAGCGAGCGCTACGGCGGCGAGGGCCGCAGCGTCCTGCTCGTCTTCGACGAGGCCGAGCGGGCGCTGCTCGACGCGACGCTGCAGATCGTCGCCGAGGAATGCCCGGACGCGGATCCGCTCGACGCCGCCCTCGTCGACACATGGCTTGCGCACCGCAACGACGTCAGCCAGCTCGGGGCAGCGCTGGAGCGCGGGTTCGTGGTCGACACGTGCGAGATCGCCGGCCGCTGGTCGGTGCTCCCGGCGATCTACGACCGGGCGTGCGCGGCGGTCAGCGAGATCCCCGGCGCGAAGCTGATCTCTGCCCACCAGAGCCACGCCTATCCGGAGGGCGCGTGCCTGTACTTCACGTTCGCCGGCGTGCCCGAGGACGATCCCGACCAGTTCTACCTGGCCGCCTGGGACGCGATCACCCGGACGACGCTTGCGGCCGGTGGTGCGCTGTCGCATCACCACGGGGTCGGCCTGAACCGCGCGCGCTACCTCGAGGAGAGCCTCGGCGCGCCGGCCTTCGCGATGCTGACGGCGCTCAAGCGCGCGACCCCGCAGGCATCCTCAACCCCGGAGGCCTCGGCCTCCCGTCGCCACTCGGCGAGGTGAGCTGGCCGTGAGCATCCTCGTCGTCGATGTCGGGACGAGCGGCGTGCGCGCCGCCGTCGTCCGTGCGGACTCCAGCCTGCACCGCCTCTCGCATCGGCCGCTCGCGCCGGTGCGCCGGCGGCCGGAGTGGTCGAGGTGGACGCTGCCGCGCTCGCCGCAGCTGCGCTGGAGGTCGCCCACGAAGCGCTCGCCGCGGCGAGCACGTCGAGGCGGTCGGCGTCACCAACCAGCGCGCCACGACCATCGTCTGGGACCGCGCGACGGGTGCACCCGTCGGCCCGGGCATCGGGTGGCAGGACCTGCGCACCGTCGCCGTGTGCCTTCAGCTGCAGGAGCGCGGGCTGCGGCTCGCGCCCAACGCATCGGCGACCAAGCTCGCGCACCTGCTCGCCGCCGCCGGCCGCGACCGCGACCTCGCCTTCGGCACCGTGGAGACGTGGGTCGCTTGGACGCTCACCGGTGGCGCCGAGCACGTGACGGACGTGACGAACGCCGCCGCCACCGGCATGGTGACCGCTGACGGATATGCATGGGACACGGCGGTTCTCGACGCGCTCGGCATCCCGCCCTCGGTCCTGCCGCGCATCGTCGACTCCACCGAGATGATCGGCGCCTGCACCGCGTTGCCCGGTGCGCCGCCGCTTACCGGCCTCGTCGGCGACCAGCAGGGCAGCCTGCTCGGCCAGTCCTGCGTCGCGCCCGGCCAGGCCAAGGCGACGTTCGGCACCGGCGGGATGCTCGACTGCGTCACCGGGCCGCTAACCGGGCCCGCCGGCTTTCGATCGCACGGCTGCTACCCGCTGCCCGCCCGCTCGCGAGACGGGCAGATCAGCCTGGGCGGTGGAGGCCGTCATGCTCACCGCGGGAAGCTGCGTCGACTGGCTGCGCAACGACCTCGAGCTGATCGGATCGGCGGCCGAGAGCGAGAGCGTCGCCGCGCGCTGCGCCGACGCGGAAGGCGTCTGGTTCGTCCCAGCGCTCCTCGGCCTCGGCACACCGATATGGGACTACGGAGCACGCGGCACCCTGCTCGGCCTCACGCGCGGCAGCGGCCGGCCGCAGGTCGTCCGCGCCGTGCTCGAGGGCATCGCGCATCGCGGCGCCGACCTACTCGACGCCGCCGAGGCCGACACCGGAGTGCAGGTGCCGGTGCTCCGCGTCGACGGCGGCATGAGCGCCAACAGCGTCTTCGTCCAGGCGCTCGCCGACGCGTGCGGCCGGCCCATCGAGGTCTCACCGGTCCTCGAGGCGACCACCCTCGGCGCGGCCTACGTCGCAGGTCTGGAGGTCGGTGTCTGGAGCGGCGACGACGACATCGCGGCGGCCTGGTCATGCGCGCGCGTGGTCGAACCGGGCCGCGCGGCCGACCGCGATCAGTGGCGGGAAGCGGTCAACCGAGCAGGGGAGTGGCTGCCCGAGCTGTCGGCCCTGCGGTTCTGATGGACGCCGGTGCCACACCGACGACGGCGACGTCCCCGACTGCGTCTCGTGGTCGCGACCGAGGCGCTCGTCGACGCTGAGCTCGAAGGCAAACACCGTCTGGCCGAGGTATTCGAGGCGGCCACTGCCGAAGGCGGACACGCCGAGGCTGCTGTTCGCTCCGGCGTAAGGCGCGCGGTGAAGCCACCCGAGGGTGGGCCGTAGCTCCGAGGAAGCCACCGCCCCCAGGGCGCGCGGTCCACTTGAGGGTCGTGAGGGGCGAGCTGTGTGCGCGACTTCCCCAAGCGTTACCCCCACCACCGCCGCGGCGTGCCGTAATCTCCGATGAACACGGGGCGCACGGCAGGAAGCGCGCCGGTCTCGAAAACCGTTGTAGCGGTAACCCCGCTACCGAGGGTTCGAATCCCTCCCCCTCCGCTTGAGTCGATGCGCGCTGCGAATATCGGCGTGTTCGCCGCCACGTAGATTCCGGCCCGTGCGCTGTCGATCACCCCGTGGCGACTTCCCCAAGCTTCCCCAAGGTGCGCTGCCGGTGCTTGATCGGCGCGATGGCGCCCCCGGCTTGCGCGGTCGAGTCGCAACGGTTTCAAGAGACCGTTGCAGCCTTCGATCTCCCGCACGGCAGCCCCGTTCGAACAGCTGCCGTTGCCCTCGCGACGAACCTGCGCGACGGCCGGTTTCAAAATGGCCAGCGGCGAAGATTCGGGCGCCGGCGCAGCAGGCGGCCGTCGAGGCCCCAGACGCGTCCGGCGGGGACGAGGGCGAGGATGAGGAGCGGGACCCACTCGTGGGGCTGCTCGAACATCCAGCGGCTGCTGGAGAGGTAGACGAGCTGGAGGAAGAGCTGCTGGCCGAGGCCGATCGTCGCGGCGCCGCGAGTCGCGATGCCGAGGATCAGCGCGGCGCCGACGCCGAGCTCGACCGCGGTGATGAGCCACTGGAAGACGTCGAAGTTCGGGAGGATGACGTCGTTGGTGATGCTCTTGAGCAGCGGGACGTCCGTGCCGCCGTTGCGCTTGTTGACCTCGAAGTCGAGGATCTGACGGGTCTCTTCGCGGTTGATGAGAAAGGCGCGGTAGGGCCCGATCTCGATCGCGCGGAAGCTGAGGAGCTTCGCCAGGCCGTTGGCGAAGAGGATGAGGCCCATGAAGATGCGGAGGCCGGCGAGCCCCTTGGCGAGCAGGCGTGCGTCGAGCTCGGGCGGGTCGCCCCGGACAGCCCGGGTAGGAGAACCGCTCACGTAATTCCCGCCGCCGCGAGTCGTGCCTCTGTCTCAGGGCTCGTCGGCAGGTCGAGCGCCGTGCAGTAGCGGTTGAGCATGAGCGTGGCGGTGACCGCCATCGTGAGCTCGACGAGCTCATGGTCGTCGAGCACGGCGCTCGCGCCGGCCTGAACGTCCGGATCGACGGGCCCGCGGCCGAGGGCGACGGCGTCGATCCACGCGATCATCGCCCGCTCCCGCTCGTCGGTGAAGACGGTGTCGACGGGTCGCTCGCCGCGCAACGCGCCGACCTCCTCGAGCGACAGACCCACGTCGAGGGCGACGACGGTGTGTGATCGCACGCAGTACCGGCACTCGAGGAGCGCGGAGGTCCGCAGGATGGCCACCTCCTTCGCGCGCGCACCGAGCGACACGGGTCCGAGCGCGACGCCGACGAAGGGCAGCGCGACCTCGAGCAGCTCGGGAACCTGAGCGAGGGACGCCGTGATCGGGCTGGCAGCCCCGTCGCCGTAGAACCGCCGCGCGAGGAGCGGGGCCTGCTCGCGGTCGATCAGCTCGACCAGGGGACTGGGGTGCATCACATCGCTCTCCTTCGGTGGCCGCCCGACCGGGCGGCTGAGGTCACGTTCACCTGATGCCGATCCGCGCGTCGTCGCCCTCGGGCATCTGCTCGGCGAGGCGCAGCAGCGCAGTCGCCGGTTCGCTCAGGGGGCGTGTCGTCCGCGAGACGAGCAGGTCGGTGTCGAGCCGGCCACCCCGGACGGTCGGGCCGAACGGGCTGTAGAACGCGCCCTCCGCGGTGAGGGTCAGCTCGGGCTCGAGCTGCTCGAAGCCGGCGAGCACGCCCATGGCGTTCGTGACGGCGCGTCCCCGGTTGACGATGGGCCGCACGACGTGGTCCTCGTCCGGGATGCCCATCGCCCGGTGCAGCTCGCAGAGGCGCTCGCGCTCCTCGGGGTCGACCGCGTCGGGGTCCGGCAGCGTCGTGGCGATGCGGACGCCGATCCCGCGCTCGACGAGCTTGGGGATCGCCTCCATGACCTTGCGGAAGTTCTCCGGGCCGCGCATGTCGTCGTTCTCGACCGGGTCCGGGCGATCGAGCGAGATCTGGACGTGCACCGGAAGATCCGCGAGCGGCTCGAGCTCGCGCAGGCGCCGTTCGTTGAGCAGCGTGCCGTTGGACAGCACGATCGTCGGCAGCTCGCTCCCGAGCTCCGCCACCAGCTGCGGCATGTCGTCACGGATGAACGGCTCGCCGCCGGTCATGCCGAAGCCGGTGAACCCGAGCTCCTGTGCCTCTGCCGCGCGGGCGAGGATCGCGTCCCGGCCGAACTCGCGGCGCTTGACCAGCGGCCCGGACTCGGTCAGGCAGTACGAGCACTGCAGGTTGCAGTGGTAGTTGGAGTAGAACCACAGGCGACCGTTGACGGTGCCCGCCGAGACGGCGTCGGCGAGAGCGCTCATGCTGTCCATACGACCGCCGCGGCCCACCGGGCGATTCAAACAGCCGTGCGACGGCAGCGTGACGCTGAACCGCTCGCCGGTCGCGGAGGGTCTCTCCGTCATGATCGTCCTGTTCGACCTCAACGGAACGCTGACCGACACCGCTCCCATCGGCGAGGCGCTGGGCGCCCCCGAACTCGGTGAGGAGGTCCTGGACCGCGCGGCGCATTCGGCGTGCGTCGACGCGCTCACGGACGTCTACCGCCCGTTCGCCGAGCACATCCGCGCGGCGGTGACGGTCGTGGCCCGGGAACGCGGGCTCGACGAGACGACGATCGACGACGCGGCCGAGCGCGCGGCCGCGCTGCCCGCCCGTCCGGGAGCGGACGCGGCGCTGCGCCGGCTGGCGGACGCCGGCCTGCGGCTCGCGGTCCTCACGAACTCGGGCGCGGAGAGCGGTCGCCGGACCCTCGAGCAGGCCGGGCTCGCCGAGCACTTCGAGACGATCCGGCTCCTCGGCAGGCGGCTGCCGGGCGGCCTTCGCGCGTTGGGACGCGAGCGACTGCGGCTGGTCTCCGAGCTCCTCGGCCCGTACGGCCGCGTGCTCGACAGCCGCCTCCCGTCCGACCTGACCCGCGGCCCGGTCGCGGCGTTCGCCGCACATGCCAGCGCCAGCCCGGGCGCCTCGGGCGGGGCGCCGTTCGCCTTCTGGCAGGCGGCGTACCACCGCTTCGGGCAATGGCATGCGATGGGTGGCTCCGGCGCGCTCACGGCCGCGCTGGTGCGCCGGCTGGAAGGCCTCGGCGGTCGGGTGCGCTGCGACGCGCCGGTCGCGCGGATCGATGCCGCCGGAGGCCGAGCCCGCGCCGCGGTGCTCGAGGACGGCGAACGTCTCGACGCCGACGCCGTCATCACGGCCATGGACCCGAAGACGGCGCTGCTCGAGCTGGCCGATCCGCCGCTGCGCGGCTCCGCCGCCGACGACCTGCGCGGCACGCACCGCTCCAACAGCGTCCAGGCGCTCGTCCA
Source organism: Solirubrobacteraceae bacterium (assembly GCA_030447275.1). GTDB lineage: Bacteria > Actinomycetota > Thermoleophilia > Solirubrobacterales > Solirubrobacteraceae > CADCVT01. The sequence goes on from JAUJPF010000011.1 coordinate 65,086, forward strand.
TGTCGCCGTGGAAGGCCTGCCGCCCTATGCCGGCGCCCGCCCGGGCGACTGGAACGGGCTGCAGAGCTACGTCGATGACGTCGACGCGCTGAGCCGGTCGTTCGCGGCCGCCGACGCGCGCCGGCTACCGGCCGCTCCCGCAGCGGCGTACGCCTTCACGACGTCGGCGCTCGACGACACGCTCGCGCCGCCCGGCCACCACGCCGTCTACCTCGCCTGTCCGGCTGCGCCGTTCGCGATCGACGAGGGCTGGGGGAGCGCGGGGCCGCGGCTGGCCGAGGACCTCATCGACCAGGTGGAGGTCCGAGCGCCCGGCTTCCGCGACACCATCCGCGGCGTCCACGTCCGCACGCCCGCGGACATGGCCGCCGAGCTGTGCTGGCCGGGCGCGCACCCGATGTACCTCGACCTCAGCCCCGACCAGCTTGGCGGCCTGCGCCCGACCGCGGCGCTCGCGTCGCACCGGACGCCGATAGAGGGCCTCTACGTCAGCGGCGCCGGTACGGCCCCGGTGGGCGGCATCAGCGGCTCGCCCGGCCGCGCGGCCGCCCGCAAGCTGCTCGCCGATCTTCGCGCACCACGTCGCCGTAGGTGAACCGCGCGTCTACCGTGCCGCGGCCAGGACCTCGAGCAGCCGCGCGTTCTCGACGGGGTCGAGCACCGAGTGCTGTGCGCAGGCGGGCACGAGCGTTCGGTCCTCGGGGTGGGCCATTGCGTAGGAGCACGCCTGCAACCGCTCCTGCGTCGCGCGGATCCCGGGGTCGTCCGACAGCTCCCCGCGCTGCAGAAGCTCCCATGCGGGACGCACGTCCTTTGCGTCCATGAAGGCGTGCATGACGTAGGTCATCGCACGCGGCCGGTCGGTGAGCACGGCACGCACGCCGCCTGCGCGGCGGACGAAGCGCCCGAGCCAGCCGGCGAGGCTCGGGAGCGACGACGGGCGCGATCCGAGTGCCCGCGTGGCGCGCGCGGCCAGCAGCCTGGGCGGCACGGCGAAGTCCATGCCGCCGAACGCCGCCACGAACTCCTCGACCCAGCGCAGGTCACGCTCGTCGTCCTCGTCGAGCAACGGGACGTATCTCCCGCGCGCGTAGGCGCCGTACGCGGTGCGGTTGCAGCGCGGGTCGCCGATCTGCAGGGCGTTCCAGTGCAGCCTGCCGCCGGCGCCGGTCTCGATCTCGTTCCAAAGCTGGTCGGTGGTGAACTCGCGGTACTGCTCCTTCCACCGCGCCGTGTTGCCGACGAAGGCCGCCGGCTGGAAGGAGAGCATGCGGAAGCCCATGTCGCGGCAGGTGCGGACGACGTCGGCCACCTCGGCGATGTTGCGCGGCGTGACGGTCATGTTGTGAGCCAGGTAGTGCGTGACGCCGTGCTCGCGCTCGAGGCGCTGGAACATCGCGCAGAACGCCTCGCGGTACGGGTGCAGCTCCGCCTCGCTCCTTGCCCGCTTGATCCCGCGGCGGCCGAACATCATCGAGTCGAAGTGGCCGGCGAACGACAGGTGCTCGAACCGCGGCGTGCCCGTCGCGGGGCCGAGCGCCAGCGCCTCGAGGTACGCGTAGTCGAAGTCGCCGTGGGACATCGACATCGGCTTGCGACCGTGGCGGCGCATCGCCTGGAGCGCGGCGGCGTGGTCGTCGGCGTCGAGCAGCGTCACCTCGCCGCCGATGAGCTGCGCGTTCTGGCCGGGACCCCGCAGCTCGCGCAGCAGCGCCATCTGCGCGTCGACCTCCCGGGCGGTGTGCGCACCGTCGGTGCGAACGCGGTTGGCCTCCCGCGAGTGGTAGCAGGGCGTGCAGGCGAGGTCGCAGCGCGGGAAGACGCCGTGCGTCCCCTCGCAGCCGGCGGTGCGCCTGCCGAGCATCTGGTTGCGCGTCTTCACGTGCGCCGGCAGCTCGTCCCACCGCCGGGCCAGCGCGTCGACCAGATCCGGGTCCTGCGGGCGCGTCCGCAGCTCGAGCGCACGAAGCCGCTCGCGCAGTCCATCGAGCGCGCTCACCTCACCATCCGGTACAGCCTCGCCAGGCGCGCCGGCTGCACGCCGGCGACGAAGAGCCAGCGGATGACCAGCCACGATGCGACGGTGCGCGCGACGCCCTGTCGGCGCCACCGACGCGCCGACGTCGTCGCCGGTCCGGGCAGGCACGCCGTCGCGGTCGAGCGCTCCAGGCGCCGCACAAAGTCGTAGTCGTCCATGATCGGCAGCTCGCGGAACCCGCCAAGCCGATCGAACACCGGGCGGCGTACCCACACCGACGAGTCGCCGTAGTACACCCCCAGCCGCCGTTGCACTGCGTACACGCGGCTCAGCACGCGCGAGAACCGATCGCCGCCGTCGAAGCGCAGGGCGAAGTTCCCGCCGTCCGCGCGCGCCCCCGCAAGCTGTGTCCACGCGTCGTGCGGCAGGCGGCTGTCGGCGTGCAGGAAGACAAGCACCTGGCCGGTGGCGCGGGCGGCGCCCGCGTTGAGCTGCCGCGCGCGCCCGCCCCCGGGCGCCACGGTCACGACGGCGTCGCTGCGCGGATGACGCGCCGCGACCTCCGCCGTGCCGTCGCGCGAGCCGCCGTCGGCCACGACGACCTCGAGATCGCCCGACAGCGCCGCGAGGTGGTCGAGCGTGTCGTCGATCCCCGCGGCCTCGTCGAGCGTGCAGATCACGACGCTCACCCGCACTACACGGCGCGCTGGCCGAGCGACGGGGCGACTACGACACGCGTCATAACCGCGATGATGCCGCACGGGCGCCCCCGCAGCGCGCTGGGAGCACGTGTCTGACGACGAATCCAACCGCGAGGGTCAGGGTCATACCGATCATCGAACGCATGACGGTCGAGCTTCTGTACTTCGAGGGGTGCCCTGGGTTCGAGGATCTGCTCCCGCGGTTGCGCACGCTGACGCAGGGCCGCGCCGAGCTCGAGCTCCGGCGGATCGAGTCGCTCGAGGACGCCGAGGCCGCGCGGTTCCTCGGTTCGCCGTCGGTCCGCGTCGACGGTCGCGACGTCGAGCCCGGCGCGGCTGCGCGCACCGACTACGGGATGAAGTGCCGGCTCTACCGGACGACGCACGGGCAGTCGCACGCGCCACCGGACGAATGGATCGAGCGCGCACTCGAAGGCGGGAGCTGAAGGACGATGTGAACCTCCGGGTCGCGCTACGGGTCTAAGCGCGTCGTGGACGCCACTGCTCCTCTCCCGCTCGTCTCGACGCGTCCGCCCGCGATGCGCCTGCGCCAAGGACTCGTGCTCCTCGTCGGGGCCGTGATCTTCGCTGTCGTGGTCGGACCGGAGCCTGGCCGGTTCTATCTGACCCCGCTGGGCCTCGGGCTCGCGTACCTCGCAGCGGCGGCGGCGGGCGGCCGCCGCGGCGGGTACTGGGCCACGGCGATCGTGCTGGTCGCGTGGGGGCTTGCTGTCGTCTGGGTCCGCGAGAGTCGCCCCGATCTCGACACCGCAGGCGTCTACATGGTCGCCGTCGGCCTCGGCGTCGTCGCGGGCCTGTTGGTCGCGCGTCGCGGGTTCGCGGTCGATGCGCTCGGCCTTGCCGCGACCATTGTCCTCGCCGGACTTTCGCTGGCGTTCGCGACGCAGTGGGACGCACTGGTCGAAGCGCGGTCGTACGCGACAGCTGTCGGTCTCGTCGGGCTCGTCAACGCCGTGGCGGGCGCGGTGGCCATGCACCGCGCCGGCGGGTGACGCCGCGTCAGGCGGAATTGGCGGGCCGCACGTCGACCCCGCGCCAGAACGCGACGCGGTCCTTCAGCTCGGCGGCGGCCGACTTCGGATCGGGGCGGGTCCGGTGAACCGTGACGGAGGCTCGCGGGTCCAAGGTCCGGTGCACAGCCCGCGGTTCCATCTCGACCACCGCTTCACCCGGGGCCGCCTCTCGGCGTTTCACGACGGGGAGCTCGGGCCGGTCGAGCGGCGTCGTGTCGAGCACCACATCGCGGACTGCCCCGACTGCGGCCGTGCCGCCCGATCACTTCAGCGCGTGATCGGCGGCCTCGCGCTGCTGCGCCGCCGTAACCGGTCGCGGCTCGCGGCCGGCGTCATCGAGCGGTTGCGCACCCAGACCCGCCGCGACGGCGACGGCTCTCGGCACTGACGTGGCAACCGCAGCACCCCATCGCGGCGGCGTTGACAAGCTTTCGCCTCGTGCGTCGAACGAAGACGATCGTCCCGGATGGCGAGCCCACGCGATGAGCGAGCTCCTCTCCAAGTCCGAGGAGGAGGCGCTCGTGTCGCGCGCGAAGTCCGGCGACGGCACCGCCTACGAGGCACTCGTTCGCCACAACGCGGACCGCCTGTACGCGGTGGTCCTTCGCTTCAGCGCCACGGAGTCCGACGCCGAGGAGGCCACGCAGGAGGCGTTCCTGCGCGCCTGGCGCAGCATCGGCCGGTTCCGCGGTGACGCCCGGTTCTTCACGTGGCTCTACCGCATCGGAGTGAACGAGGCCAAGCGGATCCTCGACCGGCGCCCGGGCGCCGATGTCGTCGCGTCGACCGAGGAGCGACGGATCGATGACGTCGCGGACGAGGCGCCCCACGTCGACGTCCAGGCCGAGGGCACCGAGCTGCGTGAGGTGCTCGAGCAGGCGATCCGGCGTCTGCCCGACAAGTACCGGGCGGCCGTCGTGCTGCGCGACGTCGAAGGGCTCTCGACCGCGGAGGCCGCCGAGGCGCTCGGGTTGCGAGAGGCGGCGTTCAAGAGCCGACTGCACCGCGGGCGCATGGCGCTCCGCGCCGCCGTCGCGCACTACGTGCTGGATGACGACGACCCTCTCCCGGAACCGGGCGCGCCGGAGCTATCGTGAACGGCGTGCTCAGGCAGATGGTCGATCACCGCTTCACGAAGGCGCATGCCTCCGAGTACCTGGACGGCGAGCTGTCCCAGGACGAACGCGACCGGGTGGACCGACACATCTCGATCTGCCCCAAGTGCCGCACCCTGCTCGCGTCGCTGCGGCGGATGATCGAGACGCTGCCCGGGCTCGCGGGACAGCCGCAGCCGACCGTGACGGACGGCGTGCTGGAGCGCCTTCGCCGCGAAGGCTGACGCCGCCGAACCGCCACCACCTCCCGTCGGGTCTGAGGCTGAGAACCGAAAGGAGTCATCGTGGCGGAACGAAGCTTTGACGTAGTGATCATCGGCGCCGGTCCGGCGGGCGAAGTCGCGGCCGGGCGCCTCGCCGAGCGAGGGCGCGCGGTGGCGATCGTCGAGTCCGAGCTGGTCGGTGGTGAGTGCTCCTTCTGGGCGTGCATGCCCTCCAAGTCGCTCTTGCGACCCGGCGAGGTGCTCGATGAAGTCCGCCGCGTCCCGGGGGCGTGCGAGGCGGTCACCGGCAAGCTCGACGTCGACGCCGTCCTCGAGCGGCGCGACACCATCGTCAACCGTCTGGCCGACGACCATCAGGTGCCGTGGCTCGAGGAGCGCGGCATCGAGCTCGTGCGCGGTCACGGCCGGCTGGACGGCGAGCGGCAGGTCCGCGTCGGCGACGAGCTCCTCACGGCCCGAGCGGCCGTCGTCGTGGCTACGGGCACCGCCGCCAGCATTCCGCCGATCCCCGGGCTGGCCGACGTGGCCCCTTGGACGAACCGCGAAGCGACGACGGCCTCCGCAGTCACCGGGCGGCTGCTCGTCCTCGGCGGCGGCGCCGTGGGCGTGGAGCTGGCACAGGCGTGGGCGTCGCTCGGCTCTGAGGTGACGCTCGTGGAGGCGGCACCGCGGATCCTGCCGCGCGAGGAGCCGTTCGCCTCGCGGGACGTCGCCGAGGGCTTGCGGGACCGCGGCGTCGACGTTCGCGAGGGCGTCAAGGCGAGCGCCGTAGCGCGCGAGAACGGCGAGGTCGTCCTCACGCTGGAGACGGGTGAGCGCATCGTCGGCGACGAGATCCTCGTCGCGGTCGGGCGCCGGCCGCTGACGCACGACGTCGGACTGGAGACCGTCGGCCTCGAGCCCGGCGAGTATCTCGAGACGAACGACCGGCTCCAGGTTCCCGGCCTGCCCTGGCTGTACGCGCTCGGCGACGTCAACGGCCGTTCGCTGCTGACCCACATGGGCAAGTACCAGGCGCGCGTCCTCGTCGACGCCATCGACGGCGGCGCGCTGCGCGCCACCCGCGACGATGCCGGCGCCCCGCGCGTCGTGTTCACCGACCCGCAGGTGGCCGCGTTTCACCGGCGCCGAGGTTGCGGATCTGCTTCAAGCCGCGACGCTCGCGGTGACCGCCGAGATACCCGTTGAGGAACTCTGGGAGGCGGTCGCGCCGTTTCCGACGCGCAGCGAGCTGTGGCTGAAGCTGCTCGAGCGGTACGAGACCGTGACACGCGAACGAGCTGGTGCCGCCCGGCCCTCTGCGGCATGACCGACCGATGACGGCCGCGATCACGATCGGCATCGACCCGACGATCGAGCTCGGGCCGTTGACGCTCGCCTGGCACGGGCTCATGACGGCGGTCGGCGTGCTCGCCGGCGCCGCGCTCGCGGCTCGTGTCGCCCGCCGCTGGGGCCTGCCGACCGAGCCGACGGTCTCCATCGCGCTCCTGGCCGCCGTCGGAGGCCTCGTCGGCGGCCGCGTGCTCTACGTCGTCGAGCACGGGCTGCTCGACGCCCCCGCGCAGTGGCTGAGCACGCGGGGGCTCTCGTTCAACGGCGGCTTCGTCCTCGCGGCCGTCGCCATCGCGGTGTACGTCCGGCGCGCCCGCCTGCCGCTGCGCTACCTCGACGCCGTCGCCGTCGCGCTGCCGCTCGGCGTGGCTGTCGGGCGCATCGGCGACGTCATCAACGGCGAGCACTACGGCCCGGAGACCACCTCATTCCTCGGCGTCCGCAACACCCACCCTGACGCCAGCGTCCCCTCACCCGACGTCGCGTACCACTCCGGCGGCCTCTACGAGGTCGTCCTCGGGCTCGTCGTCTTCGCCGTCGTCTGGCCGCTGCGCGACCGGATCCGGACACCGACGCTCCTGACCTGGATGGTCGTCGGGTTGTTCGGCCTGGGCCGCTTCGTTGAGTTCTTCTGGCGGTCGGACAGCGACACCGTCGCGCTCGCGCTCAACAGCGCTCAGTGGACGAGCCTCGGCATCCTCGGGGTCGGGCTGACCGGCGCCGCCGTCACCTGGCGCATGGCCTCCGCGCCGCGGACACACGGACCGGATGCCGGTCGGCGATAACGGCGCGGCTTCCTGACGGAGTCCGGCCACTCTGCCTCGAGCTCGACGCCCAGCCCATCCGCCATGCGGTCGACGTAGTTGAAGTAGGCGACGACCCCTGTGTGAATCGAGGATGTTCGCCGACTGCCGTCCCGTCGTTCGCACCCAAGTCATGTGGTCCCCTTCTCCGTCGAGCAGCTGGCCGCGGGTCAGTGATACAGCCCGACGGCGGCGAGCACGACCACGACCGTCACGCAGCACGCGAAGAAGAGGGCCGCGCGGCGGAGTCGTCGCCACTCCGCGTCGAGTCCCGCGTCCTCGTCGTGCCGCTCGCGCGTCACCCGCCCGCCCTCGCGACGATGCGGGCGTCCGGGAGGAACGCGGCGAGCGCGAACCAGAACTGCTGGTCGTGGCGAAGCGGCGTCAGGCGGCGGCCGGCGAGGGGCCCGTTCGTCGCGCGCCCCGTGATGTCCCACGTCGTACCGGTCTGGCGATCCACGAAGCGCTCGCCGCGCGGTTCGAAGGCGAGTGTGCGGCCGTCGACGCGGCGGTCGAACGCCGCGCTCGTGCCCGCGTCGGCGGAGTCGGCGATCGGCGCGTCGTCGAGCGGCGACGCCACGCCGGCCTTGAAGAAGACGACGGCGGGCGTGCCCCCGACCCGGAGGTTCGCGACGGGAAGCTTGCGCAGCCGCGAGAACGGCACGACCGCGGCGTCGTGGCCGACGAACACGGCGGCGACACGCTCCTTGGCCGGGAGTCGCGCATCGGTTTCGCCGTCGAAGAGGAACGGCTCGCTGCGCGGGCGGTCGTAACCCTCGTACGGAGTGCGGCCATAGTCACGGTCCACGCCGGTCTCACGCGACAGCACATCGCCGTCCGCGTAGCGCTCGCGGAAGTCGCCGAAGCTGAGCGTCTGCGAGCGCAGGATGCCGAGGCGCTTGCCCGTGAGCTCGCCCACGAGCGCCTCGCCGCTGAACTGCTGCCACCACGACTCGGTCTGGCGGTCCCACATCACGAGATCCGACTTGCGCAGGTTGCCGGTGGTGCCGAAGGTCAGGACGCGCCCGTCAAGGCGGCGGTCGAAGACGACGGACGAGTTGCACAGCGGACAGAACGTCACCGCGATCGGCCGCCCGTCCAGCTCGTCGTTGACGATCTCGTGCCAGACGAGGATCTGCACGGGGTACGCGCGCGCTCGGCCGCCGAGCTCCGCGACGAGGACCGGCTCGCGATCGGCAAGCCACGCCGCCGCCTCGGTCTGGCCGATGACCTTCGGCTCGTCGATCGGCGGGATGCCGTCGCGTGGCGGTCCGCCGCTGCGGAACTCCGACAGCGAGACGCTGTTACGCGAGAAGTCCGTCTTCCAGCCGTCGGTGCTCACGCGGAGCCGCTCGCTGCCGACCAGCGCGGCGCGCTCGCCGACAGCGTCGCCGCCGCAGCCTGCCACGGCGAGCGCAAGGAACGCGGCTGCGACGAGCGGCAGCCGTGCCATTGGCGCCGTCAGCTGCCTTCGACGCGCGAGCGCACGCTCTCGAGGCCATCGCGGTAGATCTGCGAGAACGTCGCCTCGAGCTCGGCGGCGTCGCCGCCTTCGGCCGGCTCGAGCTCCGCCGCCCAGGTCACGTGCGAGTGGTCGCCGTGACCGGAGACGGCCAGACGGGAGCGATACGCGCTGATCGGCATCGGCGAGTCGGTTATCTCGTAGACGTAGAACCGCCCCTCGTCGGACTGCTCGACGATGCGCTCGTGAAGGTCGGCGCCGTCGACCGTCCTGCACGACCGCCGCTCGCCGTCGACCGACGAGGAAGCGATTGCGGGGAGCCATTCAGAGATTGTCGCCGGATCGCCGGCTACCGCCCACACTCGGCCGGGATCGGCGTTGATGGTGATGCTCTCGTTGATCTGGGGCATGAGCGTGCGACCTGGTCTGGCCACGGGACGGTTCATGCTCGCGGCAAGCGACCTGGGAGTAGGCGCGCGGTAACCACTGCCTGCGACTTCCCCAATCGTTACCCCAAGCGCCGCGCCGACGTACCCTATTCTCCGATGAGCACGGGGCGCACGGCACGAAGCGCGCCGGTTTCGAAAACCGTTGTAGCGGTAACCCCGCTACCGAGGGTTCGAATCCCTCCCCCTCCGCTCAAGCACGGGACGGCTCGCCGACGGCTTGCTCGTCGGTGTGGATCTCGTCGCGGGCCGCCGCGAGCTTGCCCGCCTCGAGCTCTCGCTCGCTGGTGAGCATCACCGCGAGCGCTTCCTCAGCGACCTGCTCCGCGGCGCCATCGAGCCTTGGCACGACGTCGTGATCGACTGCCCGCCGAGCCTCGGGCTCCTGACCGTGAACTGATGGTGGCCGCGGACGAGGTGGTGGTCCCCGTGGACATGACCGACGAGGGCGCGCTGCAGGGTGCCGTCGAAGTCCGAGGGATCGTGGACCGGCTCGGGCGGCACTCCGAGCCCGGCCCGCCCGACGCCCCCCGATCGTCGACCGCGCCCGGCGTGTCCGCTACGCAACCCTCAATCCCGCGTGCGCGGAGCACGCCTTCGAGGTCCACGGTCGTCACTGACCCGCTGACATGACGACGTGGGCGCGGGCGTACCGCCCGCTCAGGCTTCGCCCCCTGCTCGTCCAGCTCGTCGTGCTGGTGGTCGCTGGCGAGCTGGTGCTGAACCAGGGAGCCGACCCGACGAGCATCTTCAGGCCCATCCCTCCCATCATGTTCATCACCGCTGCTATCCGGCCGTGGTCCGGACGGTCCACGTCGCGCCGCCGTCCGAGGAGCGCTTCACAGTCCCGTCGGCCAAGGCGGCATAGAGCTCGTCCCCGTGTGCGATGAACGCGGCGGGCTGACCCTCGATGGAGCCCTGCGTCTGCCACTCCGTGCCGGCGTTGGCGCTGACGAACACCTGCCCCTGGCCGTCGACCAGGTACAGGCGATCCTTCTCCGGCCACGCGAACAGCCCTGCGAGCTGGTCCGAGAGCGGTCGCCAGCCGCGTCCTTCGTTCGGCGACGCGAACAGGCCCTTCTCCGTGGACACGACGACGCGTGACGGATTCGTCGGGTGGACGGCCAGACCGAAGACGGCCGCCGGGGGCATGCGCTCCTGCCATTTGCGGCCGCCGTCGCGCGAAACCATGAGTCGACCCTGCGTACCGTCGAAGCCGTAGATCTTGCCGCCCGAGGACTCCAGGACATGGAAGTCCGCCTCACCCAGCAGGGAGATGGTCTTCCAGGTCTTGCCGCCATCGCGCGACTCGATCAGCCCGAGGTTCGGTGGCAGGTTCTGATCGGCGCCGGGGTGGCCGGAGCCGATGAACCGGTTCTTGCCCACGACGGAGAAGCCCATGATGTCCTGGGTGCTCGTCCCGACCTGCTTGGGCGTCGTCTCCCGCTCGGCGGCCGAGAAGAGGCCGTTGTGCGTAGCGATGAACAGGCGCTCGTCAGCCGGGTTCACCCCGAGGCCGTGAATGTGCTCGAGGGCCGGGCCTTCCTCGACGGAGGCGCTCTCCTGACCGCCGCCCTCGCCGCCGCCGCCGAGCGTCGGGTCGTCGCTGCCGCAGGCGGCGAGCCCGACCGTCGCCAGCGCGGCTAGGACGGCGACCAGCGCTCGAGGCGACGGCGCGCGGCTCACGCGGCCGCCTTCACCCCACGCGCCACGAGGAACCGCACCATCGGATAGCCGGTCAGGAAGCCGAGGATGAGGCCCACCTGCATCAGGAACAGGAAGGTCACGTCGGTGACGGAGGGCATGACCCAGCCGAAGTGCAGGAAGAGCATCCAGCCGCCCATGCCGACATCGAAGGCCAGCACCGTCGCGAAGGCGATCAGCGCCGCCACACCGGCGCCCTGTCCGGGCGGAAGCCGGCGTGCGGGGACGGTGGAGAAGAAGAACTCGTAGGCGAACAAGAACGCCGTGGCGATCACCGCGACGGCCGCGATCATGGCCCACAGGTCCAGGCCGGCGATCGTCAGCCCGGACACCACGATGAGCGGCACGCCGAGAACATGGCCGACGAGCGACGCAGCCCCGCCCGGCGTCCCCCCGGTGAGCGCGGCGACGGACGCATCCTTCTCGGACGCCGCTCCATGCTCGGCCTGCCACTTCTCCGACTGCGGGCGCCCGTAGCGAGCGTAGGCCCAGATCGCGAGCGGACCGAAGTACAAGGCCGTGCTCGGCCAGATGACGTTCATGGCGCCCACGCGCTGCCGATGGCCGCGTCCGAAGACGTCGTAGGCGATGTACGCCGCCGACACCAGGGCCAGCCCGACGAAGCTCCACGACACCGGCGTCAGCCACCCAGGCGTGCTCATCATCTCATCGTTCATCTGCGGTCCTTCCGAGTTCGTTCGTCGCTTGCTACTAGGCAGGGTAGTAGATCCGCACGTGGCGGTGTTCCGAGCAGCGGACGTGGCGCGTGTACGCGTGAACCGGCCGCCGCTACACGGAGCGATGGCCGATCGCGCGACGCGCCCCGAGGATGCCGAACCCGCCGAGCACCACGGGCAGCACCGCCATGAGCAACATGCACGTCTGTGCGGCGAACAGCGGGATGTTGAGCTGAGGACCCTGGTGGACGGCGTCGAGACGGAGGTTCACGACGGCGACGGCGGCGAGCATGGTCAGCGACCACGCGATGAGCGCGACGGGAAGCTGCCACGCGGGGCGCTCGCCGAGGAGGTGATCGACTCGCTCGGGCGCGATACCGACGACGGCGGGGTCGGCCGCCTCGAAGGTGAGCAGCGCTGAAGCCAGTGGCTGGGCGCCGCGTTTGCGCACGGCCGCGGAGTCGGCAGCAAGCTCGGCCAGTGCCGCGTAGCGGTCAGCGAGCCTGCGCGCGGCCGGCAGGAAGAACAGAGCGTCGGTGACCACCCGCACGACGAACACGCGGAGTGGATCGCGTACCCGCACGTGATGCGCCTCGTGGGCGAGGACGGCGTCGAGCTCGTCGTCGCTCAGCAGCGACGTCGCGCCCGTAGAGATGTAGATGCGCGGGCGAACCAGTCCGGCGCAGAACGCTTGGGGCTGGCCGTGGTCGAAGAGGACCGATCCGCCGGGGCCGCGGCCGCGGATCAGCAGCCGTCGCACGATGCGTCGCGAAGCCAGAACCTGACGGACGGCCGAACGCACCCCGAGGATGAGGACGGCGGTCGCGAGGCTGCCGAGCGCCAGACTCGTCACTGCCGCGACGCTCGCGTCCGGGAGCGCGAAGGTGATGCACGCCTCGGCCAGCGCCGCGGGTGAGGGAGCATCGAAGCTCAGGCTCCCGACGGCTGTCATGAGAGCGAGCAAGAGCACGGCCGCCGCGGCGAGCCCGAGGCCGACGTGCAGCGCGAAGACCGACCTAGCCCGCGTCACGCCGGGCCAGGCGGCGCAGTTGATCGCGCCGCTTCGGGTCGAGCTGGTTCATCTGGCGCGCGAAGTGCACGAGCGCGGCCTCGCCGTAGTTCTCGACGAGCGCCCCCACCTCCGCTGCCGCGCGCGCCTCCAGGTACTCGTCGCGGCTCATCGCGGGCCGGTAGATATCGGTCTTGCCCTCGCGCCGGCGGACGAGCAGCCCCTTCTTGTCGAGCCGCGCCATCGTCGTCATGACCGTCGTGTACTTGCGCTCCTTGTCGGAGCGCGCGTTGAGCTCCCCGAGGACCGCTCGGACGCAGCACTCGTGGTGCTCCCAGAGCAGCTCCATGACCTCGGATTCGAGCTCATGCAGTCCAGGTGGAACGCTGTTGTCGGCGGCCGGCATGGTTGCTACAGGCTAGCCTCGCGACCCGGCACGGACTCGGCGGTCGAGGCGATCTGCGCCCCGAGCGCACGCTGGCGCGTCCGGAGCCTGGCGAGATCCGACGACGTGCGCGGCGGGCAGCATGCGGAACGCTTGCCGCGGCGCGTCGCCCAGAGCATGTGCAGCGGACAGGCCAGCGCGGCGGCGGCCGCGATGACGACGACCGCGGTCACGAGCGGCCTGCAACCGCGGCCTCGGGTGCGTCAAGCCGCTCGATCTCGGCGCCGAGCCGCCGGTGCTCCTCTCGGAGTTGCTCGACACTCGCGCCCGCGCGAGGGTCGGATGCCGTGGGCTCCCGGCGCATGCCCTTGGCCATGAACCACATCATCAGGCCCATGCCAACCGGGCAGGCCAAGAAGGCGAGTGAGAGAAGGCTGTCCATGAGGTCTCCTGGGTCGGTCTACGACCCATGGTAGTAGATGTATGCAGCGCGACTCACACGTGCTGGTGATCACGCGAACGGTCGCGCCGTCACCGCGGCTACGCTCCGGTCGTATCCGTCTCCGAGCAGGTGCGGCAGTAAGGGCAGCGGAGCTTCGAGACGACGACGATCATGGTTCGATTCTTCACGGCATCCGGAAGGTCCGGCAACCATGCTCGCACGTCGCCGCAGGCGCGTCGACTGTCCCGAGAACTGCCCCGCAGTCCGCCGCGCGGTGCCGTAACCTCCGATGAACACGGGGCGCACGGCAGGAAGCGCGCCGGCCTCGAAAACCGTTGTAGCGGTAACCCCGCTACCGAGGGTTCGAATCCCTCCCCCTCCGCTCAAGCACGGGACGGCTCGCCGACGGCTTGCTCGTCGGTGTGGATCTCGTCGCGGGCCGCCGCGAGCTTGCCCGCCTCGAGCTCTCGCTCGCTGGTGAGCATCACCGCGAGCGCTTCCTCAGCGACCTGCTCCGCGGCGCCATCGAGCCTTGGCACGACGTCGTGATCGACTGCCCGCCGAGCCTCGGGCTCCTGACCGTGAACTGATGGTGGCCGCGGACGAGGTGGTGGTCCCCGTGGACATGACCGACGAGGGCGCGCTGCAGGGTGCCGTCGAAGTCCGAGGGATCGTGGACCGGCTCGGGCGGCACTCCGAGCCCGGCCCGCCCGACGCCCCCCGATCGTCGACCGCGCCCGGCGTGTCCGCTACGCAACCCTCAATCCCGCGTGCGCGGAGCACGCCTTCGAGGTCCACGGTCGTCACTGACCCGCTGACATGACGACGTGGGCGCGGGCGTACCGCCCGCTCAGGCTTCGCCCCCTGCTCGTCCAGCTCGTCGTGCTGGTGGTCGCTGGCGAGCTGGTGCTGAACCAGGGAGCCGACCCGACGAGCATCTTCAGGCCCATCCCTCCCATCATGTTCATCACCGCTGCTATCCGGCCGTGGTCCGGACGGTCCACGTCGCGCCGCCGTCCGAGGAGCGCTTCACAGTCCCGTCGGCCAAGGCGGCATAGAGCTCGTCCCCGTGTGCGATGAACGCGGCGGGCTGACCCTCGATGGAGCCCTGCGTCTGCCACTCCGTGCCGGCGTTGGCGCTGACGAACACCTGCCCCTGGCCGTCGACCAGGTACAGGCGATCCTTCTCCGGCCACGCGAACAGCCCTGCGAGCTGGTCCGAGAGCGGTCGCCAGCCGCGTCCTTCGTTCGGCGACGCGAACAGGCCCTTCTCCGTGGACACGACGACGCGTGACGGATTCGTCGGGTGGACGGCCAGACCGAAGACGGCCGCCGGGGGCATGCGCTCCTGCCATTTGCGGCCGCCGTCGCGCGAAACCATGAGTCGACCCTGCGTACCGTCGAAGCCGTAGATCTTGCCGCCCGAGGACTCCAGGACATGGAAGTCCGCCTCACCCAGCAGGGAGATGGTCTTCCAGGTCTTGCCGCCATCGCGCGACTCGATCAGCCCGAGGTTCGGTGGCAGGTTCTGATCGGCGCCGGGGTGGCCGGAGCCGATGAACCGGTTCTTGCCCACGACGGAGAAGCCCATGATGTCCTGGGTGCTCGTCCCGACCTGCTTGGGCGTCGTCTCCCGCTCGGCGGCCGAGAAGAGGCCGTTGTGCGTAGCGATGAACAGGCGCTCGTCAGCCGGGTTCACCCCGAGGCCGTGAATGTGCTCGAGGGCCGGGCCTTCCTCGACGGAGGCGCTCTCCTGACCGCCGCCCTCGCCGCCGCCGCCGAGCGTCGGGTCGTCGCTGCCGCAGGCGGCGAGCCCGACCGTCGCCAGCGCGGCTAGGACGGCGACCAGCGCTCGAGGCGACGGCGCGCGGCTCACGCGGCCGCCTTCACCCCACGCGCCACGAGGAACCGCACCATCGGATAGCCGGTCAGGAAGCCGAGGATGAGGCCCACCTGCATCAGGAACAGGAAGGTCACGTCGGTGACGGAGGGCATGACCCAGCCGAAGTGCAGGAAGAGCATCCAGCCGCCCATGCCGACATCGAAGGCCAGCACCGTCGCGAAGGCGATCAGCGCCGCCACACCGGCGCCCTGTCCGGGCGGAAGCCGGCGTGCGGGGACGGTGGAGAAGAAGAACTCGTAGGCGAACAAGAACGCCGTGGCGATCACCGCGACGGCCGCGATCATGGCCCACAGGTCCAGGCCGGCGATCGTCAGCCCGGACACCACGATGAGCGGCACGCCGAGAACATGGCCGACGAGCGACGCAGCCCCGCCCGGCGTCCCCCCGGTGAGCGCGGCGACGGACGCATCCTTCTCGGACGCCGCTCCATGCTCGGCCTGCCACTTCTCCGACTGCGGGCGCCCGTAGCGAGCGTAGGCCCAGATCGCGAGCGGACCGAAGTACAAGGCCGTGCTCGGCCAGATGACGTTCATGGCGCCCACGCGCTGCCGATGGCCGCGTCCGAAGACGTCGTAGGCGATGTACGCCGCCGACACCAGGGCCAGCCCGACGAAGCTCCACGACACCGGCGTCAGCCACCCAGGCGTGCTCATCATCTCATCGTTCATCTGCGGTCCTTCCGAGTTCGTTCGTCGCTTGCTACTAGGCAGGGTAGTAGATCCGCACGTGGCGGTGTTCCGAGCAGCGGACGTGGCGCGTGTACGCGTGAACCGGCCGCCGCTACACGGAGCGATGGCCGATCGCGCGACGCGCCCCGAGGATGCCGAACCCGCCGAGCACCACGGGCAGCACCGCCATGAGCAACATGCACGTCTGTGCGGCGAACAGCGGGATGTTGAGCTGAGGACCCTGGTGGACGGCGTCGAGACGGAGGTTCACGACGGCGACGGCGGCGAGCATGGTCAGCGACCACGCGATGAGCGCGACGGGAAGCTGCCACGCGGGGCGCTCGCCGAGGAGGTGATCGACTCGCTCGGGCGCGATACCGACGACGGCGGGGTCGGCCGCCTCGAAGGTGAGCAGCGCTGAAGCCAGTGGCTGGGCGCCGCGTTTGCGCACGGCCGCGGAGTCGGCAGCAAGCTCGGCCAGTGCCGCGTAGCGGTCAGCGAGCCTGCGCGCGGCCGGCAGGAAGAACAGAGCGTCGGTGACCACCCGCACGACGAACACGCGGAGTGGATCGCGTACCCGCACGTGATGCGCCTCGTGGGCGAGGACGGCGTCGAGCTCGTCGTCGCTCAGCAGCGACGTCGCGCCCGTAGAGATGTAGATGCGCGGGCGAACCAGTCCGGCGCAGAACGCTTGGGGCTGGCCGTGGTCGAAGAGGACCGATCCGCCGGGGCCGCGGCCGCGGATCAGCAGCCGTCGCACGATGCGTCGCGAAGCCAGAACCTGACGGACGGCCGAACGCACCCCGAGGATGAGGACGGCGGTCGCGAGGCTGCCGAGCGCCAGACTCGTCACTGCCGCGACGCTCGCGTCCGGGAGCGCGAAGGTGATGCACGCCTCGGCCAGCGCCGCGGGTGAGGGAGCATCGAAGCTCAGGCTCCCGACGGCTGTCATGAGAGCGAGCAAGAGCACGGCCGCCGCGGCGAGCCCGAGGCCGACGTGCAGCGCGAAGACCGACCTAGCCCGCGTCACGCCGGGCCAGGCGGCGCAGTTGATCGCGCCGCTTCGGGTCGAGCTGGTTCATCTGGCGCGCGAAGTGCACGAGCGCGGCCTCGCCGTAGTTCTCGACGAGCGCCCCCACCTCCGCTGCCGCGCGCGCCTCCAGGTACTCGTCGCGGCTCATCGCGGGCCGGTAGATATCGGTCTTGCCCTCGCGCCGGCGGACGAGCAGCCCCTTCTTGTCGAGCCGCGCCATCGTCGTCATGACCGTCGTGTACTTGCGCTCCT
>JAUJPF010000074.1 GCA_030447275.1 Solirubrobacteraceae bacterium
GCTCGGCGCCTGGCTGCTGGTCGCGCCGGCCGTCGGCGGCGACCTCGCGCTGACGGGGATCGTCGTCCTCGACGGGCTCGCCCTGACCCTCCTCGCGCTCGGCGCCGCCGGGCCCGGCTCGCCCCGCCGCGCCCCGGGCGCCTGGTGGCTGGCCGCGGGCACGACGGCGATCGCCGTCGGCGACGGGCTCGTCGCCGCCGGCGCCGCTGGCGCGGTTCCCGACCTGTCCATGCTCACGGCCTTCCTGTGGGGCCTCGGCGGCTTCGCGTTCGCGACCGCCGCCGAGCTCGGCGCGACGGGCAGGCGCGGCGTGCCGCGCACCCCGCGCACGATCGGCCGCGCGTGGATCGCCGGGCGCATCGCGCTGCCGCTCGGCGCCGTCCTGGCCTTCCCCGGCGTCGCCGCCGTGCTGTCGCTCGCCGGCGAGCTGAGCACCGCCGGCCGCGTCTACTTCACGGTGGTGACGCTCGCCGCGCTCCTGCTCGCCTTCACCCGGCAGGCGTACCTGCTCGTGGAGCGCCAGCGCGCGGTCGTGCGCGAGCGGCGCAGCCGCGAGGTGGCGACGCGCCGCAACGAGGAGCTCGAGGCGCTCACCGGCCTGGCCACCACCATGACCCAGACGCTCGAGGAGAGCCCGATCGTCGAGCAGTCGCTCGAGGTCCTGCACCTGGCGGCGCGCGCGTCGAGCTCGGCCCTCTACCTCGACCGCCCGGGCGCGCGGCCCGAGCTCGCGGCCACCGCCGGCGCCTGGCAGGGCGAGCATCCCTGGACCCGGCCCGTCGAGGCGGGCGCCGAGCCGGCCGAGTTCCGCGGCGATCGGCAGATCACCCGGCTCCCCCTGCGCGCCCGCGGCCACGAGATCGGGACGGTGGTCCTGCTGCGCCCCGCCCGCGACCCGCTCGCGGGCGACGCGCTCGACCTCCTGCGGCTGCTCGTCGACCAGCTCGCCGTCGCCGTGCAGAACGCGCGCGACTACCGCGAGAAGCTCGAGCAGGCGATCCGCGACCCGCTGACCGGCCTCTACAACCGGCGCTTCCTGCTCGAGGCGCTCGAGAAGGAGGTCCAGCGCAGCGCCCGCTACGGCTCCGAGGGCTCGCTGGTCATCTTCGACGTCGACGACTTCAAGCAGGTCAACGACCGCTACGGCCACGCCGCCGGCGACGAGGTGCTGCGCACCGTGGGCCGCATCGCCGAGCAGGTCATCCGCCCCGCCGACAGCTTCGGCCGCATCGGCGGCGAGGAGTTCGCGCTGCTGCTGCCCGAGACGTCGCAGCTCGAGGCGCTTCTCGTCGCCGAGCGCGTCCGCACGGCGATCGGGCGCGAGAAGATCCTCCCCGACCGGAAGATCACGGTCAGCGGCGGCATCGCGTCGTGCCCGTCGGACGCGCGCGACACCGCCGAGCTCCAGCGGCTCGCCGACGGCGCGCTGTACTTCGCCAAGCGCAACGGCAAGGACCTCTGCGCCGTGGCCAGCGAGGTGACGGGCACCGACGGCGGCGAGCAGGCGGCGGCCGACGGCATGGTGGCTCACCTCTACGCGCTCGTTGCGATGATCGACGGCCAGCAGCTCCACACGCGCGACCACTCCGAGAACGTCGCCGCCTACACCGTCGCCATCGCGCAGGCCCTCGGCCTCGGGCGCGATCGCGTCGTCAAGCTGCGCCGCGCGGCGATGCTCCACGACGTCGGCAAGATCGCCGTCCCGTCGGCGGTGCTGAGCAAGCCCGACCGCCTCGACCCCGACGAGTTCGCCCAGATCCAGGCCCACCCGGTCGTCGGCGGGCTCATGCTCGCCCACGCCGGGCTGAGCGAGGAGGCGGCGTGGGTCCGCGGCCACCACGAGCGCGTCGACGGCGCCGGCTACCCCGACGGGCTGCGGCGGTCGAAGATCCCGCTCGAGTCGCGGATCCTGTTCGTCGCCGACGCCTTCGAGGCGATGACCTCCGACCGCCCCTACCAGGCGGGCATGCCGGTCGAGGAGGCGCTGGGCGAGCTGCGCAGCTGCGCCGGCACCCAGTTCGACGCGCGGGTCGTCACCGTGCTCAGCGAGCTGGTCCGCAGCGGGCGCCTCTCGGTGCTCGCGCTGAGAGCCGAGTAGGCGACCGGGTAGTCTCCTGGCGCGTTATGAAGATGCGCCAGAGCCTCTCCCAGCTGGAGCGGGCGTTCATCGAGGAGTCGCAGGTCGACCGTCAGCGCCGTGAGGCGCTGCGCCGTCAGGCCGCGATCCGCGCCCGGCAGCGCCAGATCGAGCGCGTGCGCAAGCACAGCACGATGCGCTTCGTCGCGCTCGTGCTGACGCTCATCGCGACGGCGGTCATCGTCACCGTCGTGATGTTCAAGACGCTCTACATCGTCCTGGGCTGAGCGGGCTGGCTGAGCGGGCGCTCCCGCGCGCCGCCCAGCGCCCAAAGCAGTCTAGCCCTTCAGCGAGCTGAGCGCGCGGTCGACCTCGCCGCGCACGTCGGAGCCGCCGGCGGCGACGGTGCCGCGCTCCTGCTGGATCTCCAGGTACACCTCGCGGCGGAACACGGGGACGTCGCGCGGCGCCTGGATCCCGATGCGGACCTTCTCGCCCATGATCGACAGCACCGACACCTCGATGTCGTCGCCGATCATGATCGACTGGTTGGACTTCCGAGTGAGAACGAGCACGGCTACCTCCCTGCCTGGTCAACTCCTACGTTCCCCTCCTCCAACGCACGGCAACCACGAACCTTGCGCTAGTCTCTCGCGCGATTTCATGGCTCGACGATCGCTGCGCCCGCACCTGAACCAGATCCGCAGTTGGGTGCGCCAAGGGCGCACCGACGCGTGGATCGCCCACCAGCTCGAGGTCACCGTCCAGCAGATCCAGTCGTTCAAGCGCGAGAACGAGCTCGCGCCCGAGGGCGAGCAGGCCGAGAACGGCGCCGGCGCGGACTTCGACGACGAGATCGACCTGCGCGCCGAGGACGACGCCGCGATCGCCGCGGAGCTCGACGCCGCGGAGGCCTCGCGGATCGAAGCCGAGGAGGCCGAGGCCGCCGAGGCCGCCGTGGCCGCCGAGGCGGGCGGCGACGCCGACGGCGACGGCGCAGAGGCCGACGGCGACGACGAGGCCAAGCCCCGCCGGCGCCGCACGCGCCGCGGCGGGCGCTCGCGGCGCAGCGACGGCGGCGCGCTCGAGGGCACGTTCGACCACGGCGAGGAGGGCTACGGGCTGTGGCTCGACCCCGCCGTCGCGGACAACCCGGTGTACGCCGAGCACTGGGCCGGGCACCGGCCCGTCGAGGTCACGATCGAGGAGGACAAGATCGTGATCCGCCGCGCGGGCGCCGCCGACGACGACTGATCGCGTGCCGGGGCCGGCCGCCGTCGCGCTCGCGTTCATGCGCGACACGGTGGCCGGGTCGGCCGACGAGGTCGAGCCCCACGCGTGGGGCACGCTGCTGCGCACGCCCTCGCTGGCCGGCGTGTGGGTGCTCAACGGGCTGATCGTCGAGGGGCCGCGGCCGGAGCTGACGCTCGACGACCTCGACGCGCTGTTCGCCGAGCGCTTCGCCGGCGGGCGCTACGCCAGCGCGACGCTCGACGGCGAGGCGCTGGCCGCGCGGCTCGAGCCGGTCGCCCGGGAGCGCGGCTGGAAGGTCGAGCACGAGCTGGTGATGGAGCTGCGCCGCGAGCCCGACCGGCTCGCCGACACCTCCCGCGTGCGCGACGGGAGCGAGGAGGAGATGCTCGCGCTCACCGACCGCTGGTTCGCGGAGGACCACGCCGCCGACGGCCCCGAGACGCTCCGCCAGCTCAGCGAGTACGCGGCGCGCGAGTGGCGGGCGCGGCCCACGCAGGCCTTCGCCTCCGGCGACGGCCTCGCCATGTGCAAGCTGTGGTCCGACGGGACGACCGCGCAGGTCGAGGACGTCTACACGGCCCCCGAAGCGCGCGGGGGCGGGCACGCGCGGGCGCTGGTCACGCACGCCGTCGCGATCGCCCGGGAGGGCGGCCACCACCTGACGTTCATCGTCGCCGACGCCGACGACACGCCGAAGGAGCTCTACTCGCGCCTCGGCTTCGACCCGCTCCACGTGCGGACGCGGATCGTCAGGGTCGACCCGGGCTAACCCTCTTCGAGGATGCGCTGCCCGCCGGCGTAGTCGCTGGCCTCGCGCAGGTAGCGGGCGAACGCCGCGTCGCCGACGAGCCGCGCGTCCCACAGGTCCGGCTCGTCGGGCGCGATCCGCGTCGCGACGTCGATCACCCACGTCGTCCCCCGGTCGTAGAGCTCGACGAGCTCGTCGCTCGTGAAGCGGCTCCCCAGGCGGCGGCGCAGGTCGGCGACGACGCGCTCGACGATGCGCTCGAGCGTCCGGCGCTGGTGCGTAGGCGCCTCGCGGAGCCGGCGCTCGCCCTCGCTCCACTGGTACGCGGCGGTCTGGAACGCGTCCGGGGCGGTCACGCCCCAGGGCTACCGGCCCTCGGTCCTCGGCAAACCCTCGACGACGAACGCGCGCTCGCCGGGCTTGACCATCCCCAGCCGGCGCGCCTCGTCCTCGAGCTGCCGCGGGTCCTTCAGCGCGGCGCGGCGCTCGCGCAGCCGCTCGTTCTCGCGCTCGAGCTTCGCCACCTCGGACTGGCGCTGCGCGGACTCCTGCTTCGTGCTCCACCACGAGCGCAGCGGGTTGACGTACAGGGCGATGACCCCGAGCAGGACGAGGAGCAGGGCGATGCGGCCGACGCGGTCCCAGCGGATGTGGGAGCGAGCGGGCGCGCGGGAAGGACGGGCGGCGGGCACGACGGACGCCTTCGCCGTCGGGCCGCCGACTCCTCCCGCTATCGCCCGCGCAGCACCGAACGGCCCGGGAACGTGGCGTCGGCGCCCAACTGCTCCTCGATCCGCAGCAGCTGGTTGTACTTGGCGACGCGGTCCGAGCGCGACGGCGCGCCGGTCTTGATCTGGCCGCAGCCGGTGGCCACGGCGAGGTCGGCGATCGTCACGTCCTCGGTTTCGCCGGAGCGGTGCGACATGACCGCGGTGTAGCCGGCGTCGCGCGCCATCGAGATCGCGTCGAGCGTCTCGGTCAGCGTGCCGATCTGGTTGACCTTGATGAGGATCGAGTTGGCGACGCCGGTGTCGATGCCGCGCTTCAGCCGCTCGGTGTTCGTCACGAACAGGTCGTCGCCGACGAGCTGCACGCGCTCGCCGATCCGGTCGGTCAGCGCCCTCCAGCCGTCCCAGTCCTCCTCGTCCATGCCGTCCTCGATCGAGACGATCGGGTAGCGCTCCGCCATGTCGGCCCAGTACGCGGCCATCTCCTCCGACGACAGCTTGCGCCCCTCGTGCTCGAGGTCGTACGCGCCGTCGGAGAACACCTCGCTCGTCGCCGGGTCGAGCGCGATGAACACGTCCTCGCCCGGCCTCAGCCCGGCCGCCTCGATCCCCTCGACGAGCGCCTGGAGCGCCGCCTCGTTGGAGTCGAGGTCGGGCGCGAAGCCGCCCTCGTCGCCGACGGCGGTCCCGAGCCCGCGGTCGTGGAGCGTGCGCTTGAGGTTGTGGAAGACCTCGGTGCCCATGCGCAGGCACTCGGCGAACGACGCGGCGCCGGCCGGAAGGACCATGAACTCCTGGAAGTCGATCTTGTTGTCGGCGTGGGCGCCGCCGTTGAGCACGTTCATCATCGGCACCGGCAGCACGTGCGCGGCCTCGCCGCCGAGGTAGCGCCACAGCGGCTGGCGCTCCTCCGCCGCGGCGGCGTGGGCGGCGGCGAGCGAGACGCCGAGGATCGCGTTGGCGCCGAGGCGCGACTTGGTCTGAGTGCCGTCGAGCTGGATGAGCTTCGAGTCGAGGCCGCGCTGGTCGAGCGCGTCCTCGCCGCGGATCGCCTCGGCGATCTCGCCGTTGACGTTGGCGACCGCCTTCGTCACGCCCTTGCCGAGCCAGGCCTCGCCGCCGTCGCGCAGCTCGGTGGCCTCGAACTCGCCGGTCGAGGCGCCGCTCGGGACCGCGGCGCGCCCGGTGGCGCCCGAGCGCAGGGCGAGCTCGACCTCGACCGTCGGGTTGCCGCGGCTGTCGAGGATCTGGCGGGCGTGGATGCGTTCGATGTCACTCATGGGCGCGCCGGAAGGTATCCGCTGCCGCCCGCAGGGCGAGCTCCGGGTCGACCTTCAGCCTGCGGGCCAGCGCGACGCACGCGAACAGCAGCTCGCCGACCGAGTCGAAGTCGTCCGCGGCGTCGACCAGCGCGTGGAGGTCGGCCTCGGGCGCCTCGATGCCCGCCGAGCCGGCCCTCCGGATCACCTTGCGCGCATACAGCGGGCCGGGCAGGTTCTCGGGGACCTCGCCGAAGATCCCCTGCTCGCGGCCCGGCTCGGCCTTCTTGATCTCGTCCCAGTTCTGGAGGACCTGGCCGGCGGTGTGAGGAGTCCCCCGCGGGGCATCCGGCCCCACGTCCGGAGACGGTTGGGAAGCGTCCGGCCTCCCTTTGGGGTCTCCGTAGACGTGCGGGTGCCTGCGGATCAGCTTCTGCCGGCAGTGCTCGGCCACGGCCGCGAGGTCGCCTGCGCCGCGCTCCTCCATCAGCAGCGAGAGGAAGTGGACCTGGAAGAGCACGTCGCCCAGCTCGTCGAGGAGCTTCGCGTCGTCGCCGCGGTTGGCGGCGTCGGCCAGCTCGTAGGCCTCCTCGACGGTGTGCGGGACGATCGAGCGCTCGTCCTGCTCGCGGTCCCACGGGCACTCGGCGCGCAGGCGGCGGGTCAGCTCGTCGAGGCGCCCGACCGCCGCGGCGCTCTCATCGGCTGCGCTCACGGGGCAAGAGACTACTTCGCACCGCCGCCGCGCCCGGCGGGCGCGGCGGCGATGACGAAGGGAGCTACTCCTGCGGCGGCGGGGGCGGGGCCTGGCCGCCGGGCGGCGCCTGGCCGGGAGCGCCCGGGGCGCCGGGGACGCCGGGCGTCGGCGTGGGCTTCGGCGCGCCCTTGCAGCTCTGGGTGACGAAGCCCTTGCGGCACTCCGTCTTCTCCTTCCACTTCTCCTGGAACTTCTTGGCGAAGGTCTCGATGGCCTTCTGCTGCTTCTGGGAGACGAGGAGCTGCTTGATCGTCGGCTTGGCCTGCTCGAGGGTCTGCTGCGAGGCCGGGGTGACCTTCTCCACCTCGAAGACGTAGTAGCCGAACTGGGTCTTGATCGGGCCCGTGAGCTCGCCCTTCTCGGCCTCGAAGACCGCCTCGTCGAGCGCCTTCTCCTGCTGGCCCTTGGCCACGCCCGGGAGCTTGCCGCCCTGGGCCTTGGACGCCTGGTCGATCGAGAACTTCTTGGCGACGGAGGTGAACGAGTCGCCGTCGTCGAGCGCCGCCTTGGCCTGCTTGGCCTTGGCCTCGGTCTTCGTCAGCACGACGCGCAGGTCGCGGCGC
>JAUJPF010000012.1 GCA_030447275.1 Solirubrobacteraceae bacterium
TCGGAGGGCCGCTTCGAGCAGAACGTCGCGCGCCTGCGCAACGGCAAGCGGAGCTGCGGCGCCCGAGGTCCACGCGCGACGGTGGTGGATCCTCGCGGTGCTGGTCGCGAGCATGTTCGTGGTCGAGCTGGACACCACGATCGTGAACATCGCGATCCCGGACCTCGCGCGCTCGCTCGACGCGGGCACGAGGGAGCTCCAGTGGATCGTCGACGGCTACATCCTCGTGTTCGGAGCGCTGACGCTGTTCTGCGGGACCATCGCCGACCGTACGGGCAGGCGCCGGGCACTGCTCGTCGGCATCGCCGTGTTCCTGGTCGGCTCGCTCGCCGCGGCGCTCGCGACGACGGCGGGCCAGCTCATCGCGATGCGCGCGGTCATGGGGGTCGGAGCCGCCTTCATCCTCCCGGCCACCCTGTCGATCCTCGTCAACGTGTTCGACGGAGACGAGAGGACGAAGGCCTTCGCCCTCTGGTCGTCGGCCGCCGGCCTCAGCTTCGCGCTCGGCCCGACGCTCGGCGGATGGCTCGTCGAGGAGTCCGGGTGGAGCGCCATCTTCTGGATCAACGTGCCCCTGCTGCTGGGCACCGGCCTCGCCGCTGTGCGCCTGGTGCCGGGGTCGCGCGCCCCCGACGTGCCGCAGGCCGATCCGGTCGGCGCGATCCTCTCCGTCGCGGGCCTCGGGCTTCTGGTGTACGCGATCATCGAGGCCCCGCGCTCGGGCTGGGGCGACCCCCTGACCCTCGGGCTGCTGGCCGCCGGCGGCGCGATCCTCGCTGCGCTGGTGGCGTGGGAGGCGCACCATCCCGCTCCCCTGTACGACCTGCACCTGTTCCGCATCCGGCGCTTCAGCGGCGCGGTGCTGGCGGTCGGGTGCACGTACCTGGCGCTGGGCGGGGCGCTCTTCGTCCTCACCCTGTACCTCCAGTTCGTGCTGGAGTACTCCCCGCTCGAGGCCGGCGTCCGGCTCGTGCCCGCGGCGATCCTCGCGGCGGTCGCCACGCCGCTCTCGGTCGGCATCAGCCGGTGGCTCGGCGTGAGGACCGGCGTCGCGTCGGGCCTGGCGCTGGTCGCCGCGGGCATGTTCCTGCTCTCGACCCTGTCGGACGACTCCGGCTACGGGCTGGTCTTCTGGTCGCTCATGCTCGCCGGCGCGGGCCTCGGCCTCGCCTTCACCCCCACCACCGACGTGGTGCTGCGCGCCGTCCCGCCGTCGCGCGCGGGGGGCGGCTCGGCGCTTCAGACGACGACGCTCACCGTCGGTGGAACGCTCGGGGTGGCGATCCTCGGCAGCGTCCTCGCGACCAGCTCGCAGGGCTCGATCTCGAGCCTGCTGGCCGGCCCGGCGGCGGCCGTGAACCCCGAGGCCGTCGCGATGGCGCAGAGCGCGTTCGTGAACGGCGCCGGGGAGGCGTTCCTCGTCGGTGCCGTGGTCGCGACGGTGGGTGCGGCGCTCGCCGCGCTGCTGCTGCCCGGACGCCCCGAACGGCCAGAAGCTCCTTGATCGCTAGACGTCCGTCGCTGTAGGCTGCGCGCGACCCGAGGGGAGCGAGCGATGGAACAGGCAGTGGACCCGTACGCCCAGCTGAAGGAGCTGGCCAAGGTCGTCTGGACGGCCGGCGACTACAACCAGATCGCGACGCTCACACAGGGCGGCGCTCCCCAGGTGCTCGAGGAGTGCGAGCTCGAAGCCGGGCACGAGGTGCTGGAGGTCGGCGCGGGCAACGGGAACTTCGCGGTCCTCGCTGCGCAGCAGGGCGCGCGCGTCACCGCTTCCGACATCACCCCGGCTCAGGTCGAGCGGGGTCGGGCACGCACCGAGGCGGAGGGCCTCGACATCGAGTGGCTCGAGGCCGACGCCGAGGATCTGCCGTTCGAGGACCGGACCTTCGATCGCGTCGTCACGCTGTTCAGCGCCATGGACGCGCCGCGCCCGGAGCGCGTGGCCCGCGAGCTCTTCCGCGTGGTCCGGCCCGGCGGCATCGTGGTGATGGCCAACTGGCACCCCGACGGCTTCGTCGGCGCGATGTCCCGGCTCGTGCAGGAGTACGCGCCGGCCCCGCAGGAGGACGCGGCGGTCCCCACGGAGTGGGGCGACCCGGAGATCGCCCGTGAGCGTCTCGCGCCGTACACCGACGAGATCCGGACCGAGGTGCGCTCGACGCTCTACGCGGGCGACTCGCCGGAGGAGTTCTTCCTCTTCCTCGAGCGCCACCACGGCCTGCTCGTGCTCGCGCCGCAGATCCTCGGCGATCGCTACGAGCAGCTCGCGCAGGAGATCCGGGACGCGATCCCGACCTTCAACAAGGCCACGGACGGCAGCCTGAGGATCGACGCCGACTTCCTGCTGGTCGTCGCCAGGGCGCCGGCGTGAGGAACTAGGCGCTGCGCACCGGACGCCGGCGCGGGATCGTGCCCACCTGGCGCTCGGCGTTCCGCTGAACGAGATCGAGGACGCCGAAGTAGCGGTTCGGCGCGAGGCGGACCAGCACGTCGACCATGCGCGCTTCGTAGCCGACGAAGATGCGCGCCTTGCCCGCGTCCACGCCCCGGTGGATGACCTCGGCCGCCCTCGCCGGCGTCGATCGGGCGATCTGCTCGAACTCGGAGGCGATCTCGTCGGCGCTGCGCCCATAGCCCCGCGGGTCGCTGTGCACCCGTGCGGTGCGCATCAGGTTCGTCTTCACGCCGCCCGGCAGCACCGTGGCCGCGCGCACGCCGGTGCCGCGGAGCTCGTGGCGCAGCGCCTCGGTGAAGCCGCGCACCGCGAACTTCGCCGAGCAGTAGGCGCTCTGGCTCGGCGCGCCGACGAGCCCCATGACGCTCGACATGTTCACGATCGCGCCGGAGTCCTGCTCGAGCAGGATCGGCAGGAAGGCGCGCACGCCGTTCACGACGCCGCCGAAGTTGATCGAGATCAGCCAGTCGTCGTCGGCGGGCGAGGCCTCCGCCACGAACGAGGCGAGCGCCACCCCGGCGTTGTTGAACACCATCCCGATCGGCGCGGGCGCCCAGGCCGCGACGTCGGCCGCGAACTGGATCTGCGCGTCCAGGTCGCGCACGTCGACGGTCCGGCTCAGGACCGGGCCCGGCAGCGACGCCGCGGTCTCTTCGAGCGCCGCCCCGTTCACGTCGACGATCGCGACCGGTGAGCCGTGGGCCGACAGCCGCTGCGCGAAGGCTCGCCCCATGCCCGAACCCGCCCCGGTGATCACGATGGTCGAGCCCGCGATCGGGGCACGAGCTCTCTTCGCCACCCGCATCTCCCCCCATTGGCCAGCGGTCAGCGACTACTGTATCGTGCGCCAGTGGCCACCGTCGCCTCGGACGCTGCGACCCCCGGCGGGCCGCCGGACTTCCGGCTTCCCCCGGGTCCTCGCGTCCCGGCGTTGATCGAGGGCGTGCGGCTCGTCGCCGGGAACGCCCCGGACCGGCGTCGCGAGCAGCGCCGCTTCGGGGACGTCTTCACCCTGCGCCTGCCGGTCTTCGGGAACACGGTGGTCGTGGCGGACGCGAAGCTCGCCAAGGAGGTGTTCGCCGCGGACCCGTCGGTCCTGTACGGCGGCAACATCCCGCTCGGCAGGGTGCTCGGCGGCAGCTCGCTCTTCTCGCTAAACGAGGGGAGCCACGCCGCGACCCGCAAGATCATCATGCCGCCGTTCCACGGCGCGCGCATGAAGTCGTACGAGTCGATCGTCGAGGAGGAGACGCTCAGGGAGGTCGCCCGCTGGCCCGAGGGCGAGGAGTTCGAGACGCTCTCGTCGATGCGCCTCATCACGCTCTCCGTGATCCTGCGGGCGACCTTCGGGGCCGACGACGAGGAGCTCGAATGGCTCCGCTCGCGCGTGCCGCCCTGGCTCAAGTTCGGCGAGCGCATGGTCGCGCTCCAGTTCCTGTTCCGCGACCTGGGCCCGGGCAGCCCGTACCGGCGCTTCATGCGCCACCGGGGCGAGTTCGACCGCCGGGTCGATCGCCTGATCGAGAAGGCCCGTCGCGGCGGCGGGCTCGAGGACCGTGACGACGTGCTGGCGCTGCTCCTGCAGGCGACGCACGAGGATGGGAGCCCGCTGTCCCGCAAGGAGATCGGCGACCACCTCGCGTCGCTCGTCGTCGCCGGGCACGAGACCACCGGAGGGACGCTGGCCTGGGCGGTCGAGCGGCTGCGCCGGCATCCCGCGCTCGTGCGACGCCTGGTCGAGGAGGCCGACGGCGGGGGCGACGAGCTGCGACAGGCGACGGTGCGGGAGGTGCAGCGCACCCGGCCCGTCATCGGGGGCCCGATCCGGACGGTGATGAAACCGTTCCAGCTCGGCGAGTGGCTGCTTCCGCCGGGTACGTCGGTCATCGTGGGCGGGGCGCTGATGCACCACGACGCGCGCTACTTCGAGCGCGCTGACCGCTTCGACCCGGATCGGTTCCTCGCCCGGAAACCGCCCCCGTTCGCCTACGTGCCGTTCGGCGGCGGCTCGCGCCGCTGCCCGGGTGCGGCGTTCGCCCACATGGAGACGAACGTGGTGCTCGGCACGATGCTCCGCACCGTGGAGCTCGTCCCCACCGACGAGCCCGGCGAACCCTGGAAGTTCCGCGGCGGGACCTATCAGCCGGGGCGAGGCGGCCGCGCCCGGATCGTCCGTCGACGGTCGTGAGGTGACGCGGATGGCCATCGAAGAGCTCGTCGTCGATCCCGCCGAGGTCGGCATGTCTCAGGACCGGCTTCGGCGGATCGAGCGGCTCCTGGCCGAGGACGTCGCCGCCGGGCTGATCCCGGGCGCCTCGATCGCGGTGGCGCGCGCCGGCAGGGTCGTGTACTCGAGCTGCGTCGGGTACCTCGATCGCCCGCGCGAGCAGCGGATGGCGCTCGACGCCATCTTCCGCGTGTACTCGATGTCGAAGCCGATCCTGTCCGTGGCGGCGTTGTCGCTCGTCGCGGACGGACGGCTGGAGCTCGACGCGCCCGTGTCGAAGTACCTGCCGGCGCTCGGAGACCCGCGTGTGGCGGAGCTGCGCGGCGACGGCTGCGAGCTCGTGCCGGCGCGGCGCGAGCCGACCGTCCTCGACCTCCTGCGCCACACCTCCGGGATCAGCGGCGGCGTGTACGACTCGCCGCTCGTGGCCGGGATGTACACGGAGCGGGGCGTCTACAAGTACGACCACACCCCTGCCGCGTTCAGCGAGTCGCTCGACGATCTCGTCACGAAGCTGTCGGATCTGCCGCTGAGCTTCCACCCCGGCACGCGCTGGGAGTACGGGCGGTCGGGCGACGTGCTCGGCAAGGTGCTCGAGGTCGCGAGCGGTCAGTCGCTCGACGAGGTCTTCTCAGAGCGCGTCTTCGACCCGCTCGACATGCCCGACACGGGCTTCTGGGTCGAGCCCGACGCGGCGGAACGGCTGGCCGAGCCGCTGCGAACCGACGGCGCCCGGACGCCCGACGATCTCATCCGCGTCACGCGCAAGCCGCTGTTCCTCTCGGGCGGGAGCGGCTGCGTGTCCACGGTGGGCGACTTCCTGCGCTTCTGCTTCGCGCTGCTCGGCCGCGGCGAGCTCGACGGGCGCCGCGTGCTGCCGCAGCCGCTCGCCGACCTGATGGTGTCCGACCACATCGGGTCGCTCGCCGGCGAGGATCCCGACTTCTTCCCCGGCGGCGGGTACGGCTTCGGGTTCGGACTCGCGGTGCGGACGTCGTCCGACGCCACCACGCCCGGGAGCATCGGCGACTACTACTGGCTCGCGCGAAGCTCGTCCAGCTTCTTCGTCGACCCGCAGGAGGAGCTCGTCGGCGTCCTGCTGATGCAGCGCTTCTGGCTGCCGCGCCACTACCAGCGCTGGTTCAAGACGCTGGTCTACGCGGCGCTGACCGAGTAGCCGCCCGGCGGGCTGGGCACGGGCACGTTGTCGACCATCCGGGCCCGGCCGAGGAAGGCGGCGCCGATGACGCGGGCCGGTCGATCGACGTGCTCCAGCGGCTGGAGCTCCTCCTCGTCGCACACCTCGACGTAGTCGACCGGATCGAAGCCGACCTCGACGAGTCGCCGCTGCGCGCGCTCGATCACCGGGCCGGTGGGCTGCTCGGGGTCGCTCAGCGTCTGGGCCGCCTCGCTCAGCGTCCGGTACAGCTCCGGCGCGATCGCGCGCGTCTCGGGCGTCAGGTGGAAGTTGCGCGACGCGTACGGCAAGCCGTCCGGCATGCGCAGGGTCGGCACCTCGACGACGTGGACCGGCACGCTGAGGTCGGCGACGAGCCGCCGCACCACCTGAACCTGCTGGAAGTCCTTCTGGCCCCAGTACGTGACGTCGGGCAGCATGATCATGAGCGTCTTGAGGATCTCGGTCGCGATGCCCTCGTAGAGCCCCGGGTGGACCCGCGCGCACAGCCGATCCGTCAGCCTGCGGACACGCACGACCGTGAGGAAGTCGTCGGGCAGCTTCTCGTACCCCGGGAACATCTCCTCCACCGGCGGCGCCCACAGCACGTCGGCGCCGGTCTCGGCGACGAGCGCTATGTCGGCGTCCTCGCGCCGGGGGTAGTGCACGAAGTCGTCGCCGACCAGCTGGAGCGGGTTCGCGAACACGGTGACGATCGTCCGCTCGTTCTCGGCGACCGAGCGGTGCACCAGCGAGAGGTGCCCCTCGTGGAGCGCGCCCATGGTCATGACGAGGCCGACCGACGCGCCGTCGGATCTCCACCCGGCCACGCGCTCGCGGATGTCGGCGATCGTGCGGCTGATCGCGAGCCCGCTGGGGTTGGCGGCAACGTCCGTCATCCGCTCGCGCGACTCTAACCGTCGCTCTCCACTGGGTCAATCTCGCTCGCTGTGGCGACGATCGCGTCGATCACGCCCTCGAGCTGGGACGCCGTGGTCGCGGGGTTGAGCAGGACCAGCTTCAGATGATCGGCCGCGCGGCCCGCGCGGTCCGGCACGACGGCGCGTGCGACGAGGGCGCGACCCTCCTGCATCAGCGCGCGGCGCACGCCCGCGTTGAGCCGGTCCCACTCCTCGAGCGGCGCAGCGGGCCGGGACGGGCGGCAGCGGAACACGACGGTCGTCAGGATCGGCTCGGTCGCCAGCTCGAGGCGCGGGTTCGCGTCGATCGCGCGGGCGGCGTGCAGCGCCAGGTCCGTGCAGCGTTCGACGAGCTCCTGCATGCCCGCGCGGCCGAGCGCGAGGAGGGTCGCGGCGACCTTGAGCGCGTCCGCGCGCCGCGTGGTCTGAAGCGAGCTGCCGGCGAGCGAGCTGAAGCCGAGCGCCTCGTCCTCGGGCGTGCTCAGGTAGGCGGCGCCCTGGGCGAGCACGCTCATGGCCTCCGGTCGCCGCGTCAGGAACACGCCCGAGGACGCGGGGGTCCAGCCGAACTTGTGGAGGTCCAGGGCGATCGAGTCGGCCCGGTCGAGACCTTCGACCAGGTGCGCGAGACGCTCGGAGAACAGCGCGCCCGCGCCGTACGCGGCGTCGACGTGCAGCCAGACACCGTGTCGCGCGGCGACGGCGGCGAGCGCGGGCAGCGCGTCGAAGGCGCCGAGGTCGGTCGTCCCGGCGGTGGCGACGAGAGCGACGGGCAGCTCGTCGCTCTGCATGCGTGCGAGCGCCGCCTCGGCCGCCTGCGGCAGCATCCGGCCCAGCCGATCGGCCTCCACCTCCACGATCGCGTCGGATCCCAGTCCAATGAAGCCGGCCGCGCGTCGCACGGACACGTGCGTTCCCGCCGCGCACAGGACGCGCGGCGCGGCGGCGAGCGAGGACAGGCCCGCTCGCGACACGTCGACCCCGGCGCGGCGGCGCACCGCGTCGTCGCGCGCGAGCAGCAGGGCCATGAGGTTCGAGGCGGTGCCGCCGGACGTCATGCTTCCCGCGGCGGTCGGCGGGAAGCCCGCCAGCGCAGCGAGGTCGGCCAGCAGCCGCCGCTCGAGCAGCGCGGCGAAGGGCCCGCTCTCCCACGCCTGGAGCCCCTGGTTGAGGGCCGCGGCGCCGAGCTCGGCCGCCACGGCCACGGCCGTCGGCGCGCACTGCATCCTGCCGACCGCGGCCGGGTTCGCGAGGTCCACACCCCAGCGCGCAGCGAGCGCGGTGAGCCCGCGCACCACGTCGGCGGGATCGCTCCCGTGCTCGGGGATGAAGGTCTCCGGCGTCTCGTCGGCGGCGGTCCTCATCGCCGCCGGGCCGCCCGCGGGCAGCGGACCCTCCCGGCGAGACGCCTCGCCGGCGAGCGCCTCGAGCGCGACGGTCGTCAGGTCCGCGAGCTGCCGGAGGCCGTCCGGCGACCCCGCGAGCGTCGAGGGGTCCACCGCTAGGTCGGGACCTTCGAGCGGCCGGCCTCGACCGCGTCGCTCGCGGCGCCGGCCGCCGTGGCGAGCAGCGCGCGCCGGAGGTGGCGCCGGCGGTCGCTGAACGCCGTGCGCGAGTGGACCATGCGGTGGTTGTCCCACAGCAGCAGCCCGTTGCGCTCGATCGTGACCGGGAAGTGCCGCTCGCCGAACCACTCGTGGCCGCGCTCGAGGAAGCCGCGCAGGAAGGGGTCCGTCATCGGCGACGTGTTGTTGTAGGAGAAGCGCAGGATCAGACCCCCGTCCGGGCGCGGCTCGAGGATCGGATGCCGGTTCGTGATCTCCACGCCCTGGTGACGCAGCCCCTCCGAGGACGTGAACGTGTAGCTGCGGGTCCTCAGCTGCTCCACCTCGGACGGGCTCAGCTCCGCCAGGAGCTCGTTCCCGTCCGCGAGCGTGGTGGCGCCGCCCTCCCCCTCGGCGGGCTGGATGCACCACAGCGCGAGGTAGCGCGGCGGCTCGCCGGGAAACTCGTAGCACTCGGTGTGCGGCACCAGCGCCTGCGTGTTCTTCGAGTGGTACAGGTGGTCCATCCCCTGCTCGGGCTTCAGGTCCCAGATCCGCGTGCCGCCGTACTGGGCGGTGAGCGTGCCGAAGCGCCCGATGAACCCCTCGTGGTCGAAGCCGTCCGGTACGTCGCGCAGGTAGAAGTAGCCGACCGACTCGAGGTCCTGCGCACAACGAGACACCAGCTCGTCGGCGTTCCGGCCGTGGTCGGCGAGCGAGATGCTCCGCACGGTCATCGCTTGCACTCCCTCTGCTGGTCCGGTCGATCAGCGCCTGCGACGAAGCTGCGGAAACGCTCGGCCACCTCGCTCGGAGGCACCGTCGGCCGGCCCAGCGACTTCATCGAGCCGGGCCGGATCCTCACGTGGACGAGCTGCGGCCCGGCCGTCGTGAGCGCCACCCTCAGGGCCTCGCCGAGGTCGTCGAGCTCCGTGCAGGAGGTCACGCGGCGGTAGCCGCACGCGCGCGCGACCTCGGGCAGGCTCATGCGGTCGGAGACGGTCGCCTGGCCTCCCGTCGAATCGTGGACGCCGTTGTCGAGCACGACGTGGACGAGGTTTCCGGGCGCGTGGACGCCGATGGTGGCGAGGTTGCCGAGCTTCATCAGCGCGGCGCCGTCGCCGTCCGCGATCACGACGCGACGCGCGGTGCCGAGCGCCGCCCCGAGGCCGATCGCGCTCGCGCAGCCCATCGCGCCGCAGCAGTAGAAGTGCTGCTCGCGGTCGGCGAGCGTGAACAGCTCCCGCGAGGTCTTCCCGGTCGTGGCGACGATCGCCACCCCGGTGTCGACGACCTCGAGCATGCGCTCGAGCGCCGACACGCGCGCGACGCGCGACGCGCCGCCGAGCAGCTCGAGCGGGCCCGGGGCGCCGGCGCTCCGGCGCGGCGGCGGCTCGGCGGGCCCTTCCGCGCCTGGCATGGTCCCGTCCAGCAGGAGGCAGAACGGCAGCCGCGCCGCGACCATCGCGTCCCACGCCGCAGCGACGTCGCCCGCAGCCTCGCCGTCCTCGGGCCGGAACGTCCGCCACGGCACCTCCATCAGCTCGAGCAGCTGCGGCGTGATGCGGCCCATCAGCCCGTGCTGCGGCTCGTCCGGGACCCCCGGCCGTCCGCGCCAGCCGCAGACCACGAGCAGCGGTATCCGGCTCGGCCAGGTCAGCGACGTGAGGGGGTTGACCATGTTCCCGAGGCCGGAGTTCTGGCAGAGCACGACCCCTGCCCCTCCGGCGAGCCAGGCGCCCGCCGCCATTCCCACGGCCTCGCCCTCGCTGGTCGCGCCGACGTAGCGGACGTCCGGGTCGGCGATCGCGCAGTCGATCAGGCCGGCGAGCGAGGAGCAGGGGACGCCCGTGACGAGGGTGGCGCCGCGCGCCTTCACCGCCTCGACGGTGCGCTCCGCGGCCGGCGCCGCGAGGGTCGCGCCGGCGCTCATGCGTCGGTCTTCCTCGCCGTCAGCCAGCCGAGCCGGTAGCGCAGCGACAGCACGCCGTCCGGGCTCTCGGCGAAGTGCTCGGCGTAGAACTGGTCAGCTCGCGCCCGCCCGCCGGCGATCCGCTCGTCGAGCGCCCGCCGCGCCGTCGGATCGGCGAGCGCGTCGTCGAGCCACTCGGCCACCGGTCGCAGGCGCTCCTCCACCTCGACGGACTCCACGGCAAGTCCCTGCGCCTCGACCAGCGAGCGCAGCTCGGGCTCAGACAGGGTTCGAGCGTGGCTCGGGTCGCGCAGACGCTCGATGCGGTTGTGCTCTCGTGCGAGCCGCCCGTCCTCGTAGGTCAGGTTGTCGGCCAGCACGAACCGGCCGCCGGGCCGGAGCACGCGCTCCATCTCGCTCACCGTCGCGTCGGGGTCGCGCCAGTGGTGCAGGGCACGCGTGCAGACGACCGTGTCGAAGCTCGCGTCGAGGAACGGCATCTCCTCTACGCGCGCGCGTAGTAAGAGAGGTGGCCGTGGATGCCCGGTGGACGCGCGCCGCGCCTCGGCCAGCATGCCGGGGCTCGCGTCGATGCCGACGACCAATGCGGCGCGGTCGGCGAGCGCGAGGGCGCCGGCGCCCGTGCCCGTGGCCACGTCGAGCACGCGGTCGCCCGGACCCGGATCGGCCGCCGCCAGAAGGCGCTCGCCCGCGAGCCGCCGAGCCTGGCCTGCGGCGTACTCCGGCGCCATTGCGTCGAAGCGCGTGACGACGGTGTCCACGTGGCCGCTCAACGCAGGTGGCCGTAGTAGCGCTCCTCGGCGTGGAGAAGCTCGTCGTAGTCCATCAGCTCGAACAGCTCCGACAGCGGCGTCAGGTCCTGCTCGATCCGCGCCGGCCCCTCTTCCTCGCGGATCGTCCGGGCGGCACGCCGCATCTCGGCGACCGCCGCCCTCAGCGTGTGGTTCGCCCAGATGGCCACCGACACGCCGGCGTCGCGGAACAGCTGGGCGCCGGCGGCGGCGTACGTCGTCGGCGCGATCACGACCGGCAACGCGTTGTCCCACCGCGCCATGAACGCGACGATCTCATCCGGCACCGTCAGCCGGGAGTGCATGAAGATGGCGTCGGCACCGGCCTGCCGGTACGCCTCCGCACGCTCCAGCGCCGCGTCGAGGCCCGCACCGCAGATGAAGGCCTCCACCCGCGCGATGAGCACGAGATCGGGGCTCGTGTCCCGGCAGGCGCGGAGCTTCGCGCAGAAGTCGTCGATGTTCGCGAGCTGGTGATGCGCGCCGACGAACGAGTTGGCCTTCGGGAACACCTTGTCCTCGATACACACGCCGGCGGCGCCCACCTGGCCGAGCTTGCGCGCGAGGCGGCGGGCGTTGTTGAAGTCCCCGAAGCCGGTGTCTCCGTCCACGATGATCGGGATCGACGTCATGTCCGCCATCACCTCGACGGCCGCCACGAGCTGGGTCCACGAGATCTCGTTGTTGTCGCGCGCGCCCATCACCGTCGAGATCGAGAGGCCGGATGCCCAGATCGCCGGGAAGCCCGCCTCGGCCACGATCCGCGCCGAGATCCCGTCGTGGGCCGACATCACGAACTCGAGCTCCGGCGACCGGAGCAGGTTGCGCAGCCGAGCAGGCGCGGAGAGCGAGGCTCGCTGGCCTTCGACGGTTGCTGTGCCCGGATTCATGCGACCCGTCCCGTTCGTGGAGGTTGTCCAGTTCTCAGCACATGCGCGACCTCGTGGGCCACGCGCTCGCGCAGCCGCTCCTCGGACTCGCGGGAGAGGAAGGCGCGGTGGGCCGTGAAGACGACGTTGTCGAGGGCGAGCAGCTTGCGGCCCGTCTCGTCGCGGTTCGGATCCTCGGGCTTGAAGACGTCGCTCGCGTAGCCCCCGAGCGCTCCGTCCTCGAGCGCCGCCAGGACCGCCCCGGCGTCCACCAGCTCCCCGCGGGCGGTGTTGACGAGCAGCGCATCCGGCTTCATGCAGCTCAGGGCACGAGCGTCGATCATGCGCCGGGTCACGTCGTCGAGCGGGCAGTGCAGCAGCACTGCGTCGGCCTCGCCGAGCAGGTCCTCGAGCGACGCAGCGCGCCGCACGCCGTGGCCCGCCATCAGGTCCTCGCTCACGTACGGGTCATGGGCGACGATCGAGCCGTAGAACGTCTCGAGCTTGCGCGCGGTCGCCCGGCCGATGCGGCCGAACCCGACGATCCCGGCGGTCCGGTGGCCGAGCCGGCGCGGCAGGCCGCCCGCGTAGATGCTCCAGCGATCGGCCTTGACCTCGTGGATCTGCACCGGCAGCCGGCGCTCGAGCGCGAGCAGCAGCGCCAGCGTGTGCACGGCGACCTCGTCGACGCAGTAGTCCGGGACGTGGAAGCCGTAGATCCCGCGGTCGCGCAGCAGGTCCGCGTGCAGGTTGTCGAGCCCGACGCCCTGCCGGGCCACGACCTTGCACGCCGGCCCGAGCTCCCGCAGCAGATCCGGCGTGACCTCCGCGCGGTAGATGACCAGCGCGTCGGCGCCGGCCACGCTGTCGAAGAACGCGTCGCCCTGCATGACGAACCGGCCGGCGTCGTACGGGCCGAACGTGATCTCGACGCCCTCGCCGTAGATCTCGCGCTCCAGCCGGGCGACGTCGAGGTCTGGGCCGCCACTGCCGTTCAGCGCCCACATCGGGTCCGTGTAGTGCACGGCTGCGCCGTCGCCGTCAGAGGACGATCGTCTTGACAACGCTCATCTCCCGGATCGAGTAGCTGGCACCTTCGCGTCCCAGGCCGCTTGCCTTGACGCCGCCGAAGGGGATGCTCGGCGAGTCGAACTGCGGCCCGTCGTTGACGACGACGGTTCCCACGCGCAGCGCCTGGCCGCAGCGCAGCGCGGCGTCGATGTCGCGCGTGAACACGCCGGCCTGGAGGCCGTACGGCGTGCCGTTGGCGGTCTGGATCGCGTGCTCGACGCCGCGCACGCGGATGACCGGCGCGCACGGCCCGAACGTCTCCTCCGCGACGAGCCGCGCATCGGCCGGGACGCGGTCGAGGACGGTCGGCCCCATCTGGGCGCCCTCGCGCCGGCCGCCGTGGACGAGCCTCGCGCCGGCGTCGACCGCATCCGACACGCGCCGCTCGACCTCGATCGCGGCGGCCTCGTCGATGAGCGTGCCGATGTCGGTCGCCGGGTCGGCGGGGTCGCCGACCCGCAGCGCCCGTGCCTCCTCGGCGATCGCGTCGACCAGCTCGTCGGCCACCCGCTCGTCGGCGATCACGCGCTTGACGCCGCGGCACGACTGCCCCGCCGACGCGAACGCGCCGGCGGCGGCCGCGCGGGCCGCTGCCGGCACGTCGGCATCGTCGAGCACGAGCAGCGCCCCGCTGTCGCCGAGCTCGAGCATGAGCCGCGCGAAGCCGCTCTTCTCGGCGACCCGCCGCCCCACCGCGGCGCTCCCGGTGAACGCCACGAGGTTCACGTCCGGCGACCCGACGAGGGCGTCGCCGACTTCGTCGGGGCGCCCGGTGACCACGGTGACCGCCTGGTCGGGCATCCCGCACTCCACGAGCATCCGCACGAGCTCGAGAGCCGTCAGCGGCGTGCGCTCGGAGGGCTTGAGGACGACGCTGCACCCGGCCGCGATCGCGGGCGCGAGCTTGACGGCCACCTGGTTCAGCGGCCGGTTGAACGGCGTGATCGCGAGCACGGTGCCGATCGGCTCGTAGGATGTGACGGCGAGCCGGCGCGGGGCGCCGCTCGTCACGTCGGTCGGGATGGCCTGCCCGATCAGGCGCCTCGCCTCCTCGCCGCACGCTCGCAGGATCGCCGCGGCGCGGCGCACCTCGCGCGCGGCGTCCTTGGCCGCGGTCCCCGCCTCAGCCACGATCGAGGCGACCAGCTCGTCCGAGCGGCCGAGGACGGCGCCGGACGCACGCTCGAGCAGCTCGGCGCGCTCGGCCGCCGACAGCTCGGGCGAGTACTCCGCCGCGGCACGCGCCGCAGCCGCAGCCTCGGCCGCGTTCGCGGCCGGGACGCTTCCGACCTCCTCGCCGGTGTACGGGTTGACCACCGCGATCGAGCGGCTGCGGTCGGGTGCGCCGCGGATCGAGAGCGCGCTCACGTCGCCCCCCCGCTGTCGTAGCCCCAACCCGACCGGTCGCGCCAGGCCCGCGCCAGCGTGTGCCGCGCGTCGAACGTGCGCGTGAGCTCGGCCTGGTCGAGCGCGCTGAGGCCACGGCCGGCATGGCCGAGCTTGAGGGCCGAGCCGCGGCCGTAGAGGGCGTGCGGCACGAACGGGCCGATCCAGGCGCAGTCCCCCGTGCCCAACGTGCGCCGGCGCGTCGTCCCCTCGTCGCTCCAGCACAGCTCGAGCTCGCCGCCGGTGACGAGCACGTGGCTGTCGCCGTCGTCGGCCAGGTCCAGCTCGGCTTCGCCGGCGGGGGACTTCTCGACCCGGATGAAGATGCCCACGAGGTCGGGCAGCCGAGGCGAGCTCGCCATCGACGCGACGGTGTACGACCTGAAGCGGCGTGCGCTCCGGCCGCTCGCGTCGATCGAGCAGTACGTCTTCCCGAGCGCGTCGTGCCGCTCCGGCGCCGGCAGGAAGTGCCTGTGGTCGGCGCCGAGCACGTCGCCTATGCGCCGCAGCTCGTCGCTCGCGAGCGCCGCGTCGCCACCGTCGAGGTGGTGCTCGAGACGGCGCGGGTCGACCGCGGCCCGCGCGGCCACCTCGGCCGGTTCCCAGCCCCGCCGCTCGAGCGCCATGCGCAGCAGCGCGGCCCCGGTCGCGTCCGCCCGCGAGGCCGCGGCCGCGAACGTCTCGAACGCGGCCGCGGGCCACGAGTTCGCTCGCTCCACGAGCGACGCGAGGTTCGACGACCCGGTGTAGGAGACGATGCGCGCCGGCTCGTCTCCGGCGAGCGAGTAGCTGTGCGGGCAGTAGCTCGGCTCGACGTACGAGTCGCCGACGATCCACCCGTCCTCGGCCGACCGGTTGGCCGCGAGCACCTGCCAGCCGGGCCCGCTCAGCTCCTCGCTCCAGCGCCCGTTGATGTCGCCGGGGCCGAGGTTGAGGGTGATGGCCGGCTCGAGGTGCCCGTTGTTCAGCGCCGGGACGCGGCTCGCGGGACACAGGATGTCGAGCAGCACCGGTCCCACCTCGCCGTGCGGGCACGGCAGGCTGTAGTAGTTGTAGAAGTGGATGCCGTCGCGCTCGATGCCCCGGCAGGTGGCGGCGATCTCGGCGGCGCTCCAGACGATCGCGGCGGGCGCCGCGGGCGCGGCGGACAGCTGGTGGGCCGCGACGTCGAGCGCCGCCGCGAGCTTGTCGGCGTCAGCGGCCGCCACGGGCCTGTCGGTCTCCGCGAGCAGCGCGAGCAGCTCGTCGAGGTCCACCCCGGACCGGTCGGCCACGGCGCCCGGCGTCAGCTTGCGGGCGTTCATCCAATGCGTGAGCTTCGTGGCGTCGATCACCATGGCGACCCTCAGCCGCGCGCCAGGTCGAGGGGGCGTTGCCGGGGGCGCGCCGCGGCGCCGGGGGCGAGGAGCGTCGCCGCGCTCCGCTCGTCGATCGCACGCGGGTTGTTCGCCATGCGAGGCGAGGTCACGGCCTCCGCGATCACCGCCGCCACGTCCACCTCGGGTCGCGCGGCCAGCGGCGCGCAGCCGAGCGCCCGCAGCAGGCGGTCGAGCGCCGGGGCCGCAGGGCCGGTGGCCGGCAGACCCAGCGCCCGCCGGATGCGCGCGAGCATCGCGCGCACGTGAGCCGCGCCCTCGGGGTGCAGGCAGTCCTCCGGCGAGACGCCCTCGTTGAACTCGAGCACCGGGCCGAGCGTCAGCGCGCACGCCACGCCGTGGGGCACGCCGTAGCGCAGCGTCAGCGGATACGACAGCGCGTGACAGGCGGTCGTTCCGCCGCGCGCGATCGCGTAGCCCGCGTACAGGCTGCCGAGCGCGAGCAGGCGCCGGGCCTCCCCGTCGAGCGCGCGTCCGTCGATCGGGAGGGCAGCCCGGGCCATGGCCGCCGCGCGCACGCCGTAGGCCGCCGACGCGCGTGTCGCTCGCACCGCCCACGCCCCCTCGACGCCCTGCACGAGCGCATCCAGCCCGGCACTCACCAGCGGTTCGCGCGGAAGGGTCGCTGTGAGGGCGGGGTCCACCACCGCGGACGCCGGGAACAGGCGCGGCGTCTCGAGCGAGCGCTTGCGCCCGGCGACGCGGTCCCAGACCGTCGCCGTGCCGGTCACCTCGGAGCCCGTCCCACTGGTGGTCGGGACGGCCACGAGCGGCAGCGCCTCGTCGGGGAGCCGTGCCCCGTTCAGCGCGGCCTCGACGCCGACGCGCGAGCGCGCGAGGAGCGCGATCACCTTCGCGCCGTCGAGCACGCTGCCGCCGCCGACCGCGACGACGGCCGAGGGTGCGTGGGCGCGGGCGGCGTCGAGCAGCTCCTCGAGCGTCGCCACCCCGGGGTGGCTCTCGGGCTGCTCGAGCACCGCGCTCGAGCGGTGCGCGGCGAGCAGCTCGGTCAGCCACGGCTTCGCCGGCGAGCGCCGGCCGGTCACGAACAGCACATCCTCCGCCGGCACACCGAGGTCGCGCAGCAGCTCGGGCAGACGCGCGACCGCGCCGTGGCCGAACAGCACCCGAGTGGGGACGTGGCGTGGTCTGGGGAGCTCGCGGATCTGCATCGCTGGGTTCACAGCGGGGGATCGAAGCGCCCGTCGACGCTCGTCCAGCCGCCGTCGACGAACAGCTCCGTCCCGGTCACGTAGGAGCTCGCGTCGGATGCGAGGAAGACGACCGCGCCGGTCAGCTCGTGGGGCTGGGCCCACCTGCCGAGCGCCGTCTTGCGCGCGTACGCCGCCGCCCACTCCGGATCGGCCTTGAGCCTCGCGGTGAACGGCGTGTCGACCACGCCCGGGGCGACCGCGTTCACCCGCACCCCGCGCGGCCCGAGCTCCGCCGCGAGCGTCTTCACGAGCTGGACGACGCCGGCCTTCGTGGCGGCATAGGCGCTCTGCCCGGGCTCGACGACCGACGCCCTGATGCTCGAGAAGGCGATGATGCTGCCACTCCCGCGCTCGGCCATCGCCCGGCCCACGTCCCGCATGAGCCGGAAGCTGCCCAGCAGGTTGACCTCGACGATCCGTGCGAACGCGTCGTCGTCGATGTCCTCCGCGCGGCGCCGGTCGCTGATCGCCGCGGTCAGCACGAGCACGTCCGGGACGCCGACCGCCGCCAGAAGGCGCTCGCCGCAGTCGGGCGCGGTCACGTCGAGCGCCAGCGACGACGCGAGGCCGGAGCCGTCGAGGATCAGCCGCGAGACGTCCTCCGCGGCGGACGGCTCTATGTCGGCGCATGCCACCTCCGCACCGAAGGCGGCGAGCGCGCCCGAGCAGGCGGCCCCGATCCCGCTCCCGGCCCCCACCACGGCGGCGCTCCTCCCGCTCAGGTCGAACAGGCTCGCGTAGGCCGCGAGGCCGGGGGCCGGCTCCACCGCGGGTCCGGTCACTGCGGCCGCACCATCCGCTAGACGAGCGTCTCGAGCTCGGTCAGGAGGCCGTCCAGCTCCTCCGGGGGGATGCTGTACGTGTGCTCCGGCTCGGGGTAGGCGTGCGTGCGGACCTCGTGGTCGTACGCCTGGAGGGCCTTCAGCATGTCCTCGCGCAGGTTCATGTAGCGCTTGGCGAACCGCGGCGCGCGCCCGTGGTAGAGCCCGACGAGGTCGTGCAGGATGAGGACCTGCCCGTCGGTCGCGGCGCCGGCGCCGATCCCGATCACCGGGATCTCCATGTGCGGCATGAGCACCTCGGTCAGCTTGGCCGGCACCGCCTCGAAGACGATCGCGAAGCAGCCGACGTCTTGCAGCTCGAGCGCCGAGCGCGCGATCGCGATCGCCTGCGAGGCCGTCCGGCCCTGCGCCTTGTAGCCGCCGAGGCTCGCGGCGGTCTGGGGCGTCAGCCCGACGTGCCCCATCACCGGTATGCCCGCGTCGATGATCGCGCGCGCCCGGTCCACCGACGTGCCTCCGCGCTCCAGCTTGACCGCGTCGACACCGGCCTCCTTGACGAAGCGCTGCGCCGTCGCGACCGCCTGCTCGTCGGAGATCTCGTAGGAGCCGAACGGCAGGTCGCCCACCAGCAGAGGGCGCTCGAGACCGCGCCGGACCGCGGCGGTCAGCATGAGCATCTCCTCGACCGTCACCGGCACCGTCGAGTCGTAGCCGAGCACGGTCATCGCGGACGTGTCGCCGACGAGCACGACGTCGATCCCCGCGGCGTCGACGAGCTTGGCCGCGGCCACGTCGTAGGCGGTGACCATCACGATCGGGTCGCCGGCGCGCTTCATCGCGGCGAGCGTCTGCACCGTCACCTTCTCGCGACCGACGTCGGGCGCGCCGACGTCCGGCGGCTCGAGAGGCGTGGTGGAACCGGACATCTCTCCTCCTCCTACGTGGCCGTCGGCGTCCGGCCGCGCGTGCTCGGTACCGGCGGGATGCCCTCCGACCTCAGCTCGGCGGCCGTCTCGTCCAGCCCCTGCTCGAGACGGTCGAACAGCAGGTCGACCTCCTCGGCGGAGATGACCAGCGGCGGGCACATCGCGATCGTGTCGCCCAGGGCGCGGACGATGAGCCCGTTGCGCCGGCACGCCGCGGCGCAGCGAGCGCCCACCCGGAGGTGCGGCGGGAACGGCTCCCGTGTCTCGCGGTCGGCCACGAGCTCCAGGGCCCCGAGCAGGCCGACACAGCGGCCCTCGCCGACGAGCTCGTGCTCGCTCAGCGTCTCCAGCCGCTGCTCGAAGCGCGGCGCCACCCGGCGCACGTGGCCGAGCACGTCGCGCTCCTCCATCAGCTCGAGCACGCGCACCGCGACGGCGGCCGGCACCGGATGGCCGCCGAACGTGAACCCGTGCGCGAGCGGCCCGTGCGTCGCGCTCGACTCGCGCAGGGCCGAGTACATCGTCTCGTCGACCATCACCGCCGCGATCGGCGCGTATCCGCCGGACAGCGCCTTCGCGGAGGTGACCGCGTCCGGGACGATCCCGTACGTGTCGCATCCCCAGAGCTCGCCGGTCCGGCCGAGCCCGCACACGACCTCGTCGACGATCAGGCGCACGTCGTAGCGCGCGAGCACCTGCTGCACCTGCTCGAAGTAGCCGCGCGGCGGCGGTATGACGCCGCCCGCGGCCATCACCGGCTCGGCGATGAACGCCGCCACGGTCTCGGGGCCTTCGCGCAGGATGAGGTCCTCGAGCTCGGCCGCGAGCCGTGACGAGAACTCGAGCTCGGTCTCGCCGTCGTGGGCGAAGCGATAGAAGTGCGGGCAGCCCGCGAACCTCACCTGCGGCAGCGGGAGATCGAAGTCCGCCTGCTTGCGCGGGTCGCCGCACAGGCTGGCCGACGCGATGGTCGCGCCGTGGTACGCGCCGACTCGGCTGATGACCTTCTTCTTCTCTGGTCTGCCGAGGGCGTTGTTGAAGTGCCACAGCAGCTTGACCTGCGTGTCGTTCGCCTCGGAGCCCGAGCACGTCAGGAAGACCTTCGACATGGCGCCGGGGGCGAGCTCCTTGAGCCGCTCGCACAGCTCGATCACCGGCGGCGACGACTTGTCGATCGCGGAGTGGTAGAAGGAGAGCGCGCGCATCTGCGCCGTCGCCGCCTCGATCAGCTCCTCGTCGCCGAACCCGAGCGAGGCGCACCAGAGGCCCGCGATCCCCTCGAGGTACTCCCTGCCCTGCTCGTCGTACACGAACACGCCGGACCCTCGGACGATGACCGTCGGCCCGTAGCGCTCGTTCGCCGCGAGATCCGTCCAGGGATGGAGGACCGCGGCGACGTCTCGCTCCACCAGGCGCGCCGGCTCGAGGCGCGAGAGCTGCCGGGAGGCGTCGGGGGTCACTTGGTCAGCGGCTCGGAGACGGCATCGGTGCGCAGGACCGGCAAACGAGGCATGACCCTAAAGAAGGTCCCCTGACCCGTCAAGCGTTGTCTGAGCGGCGTGTCGCCTTCTGAGCGCGGCGCCGCCGTCAGGGCCGGGCGACGGCCGACTCGGCGCCT
Source organism: Solirubrobacteraceae bacterium (assembly GCA_030447275.1). Lineage (GTDB taxonomy): Bacteria > Actinomycetota > Thermoleophilia > Solirubrobacterales > Solirubrobacteraceae > CADCVT01. The sequence goes on from JAUJPF010000012.1 coordinate 20,293, forward strand.
GGCCGCGTGATCGCGAAGCGCTCGTCGACGTGCGCGCACATGCTCGCGACGACGTCGTCCGGGGACTGCTCGGCGTCGACGTACACGAATCCGGCGGCCTCCGGAAGCGAGCGGTAGGCGGCATCCAGGGTCTCGAGGAAGTCGAGCGTCATGGTGTCCTCGGCCCGCAGGTCGATCCGCCGCAGCGCCTCGCGGGGCGAGATGTCGAAGTAGAAGGTCAGGTCCGGCTCCGGCAGCGCCGAGAACAGCTGCCTCAGCAACCACTCGTTGCCCGCCGAGAACTGGCGCGCCGCCGCGATCTGGCAGTGCGTGTAGCGGTCCATCAGCACGAAGGCGCCCGGCCGTTCCATCGCCTCGCGCGCCCTGATCATCGTGTTCCACTTCAGCAGCGAGGCGCAGAGCTTCGCCGTGTCGATGCCCAGCATCTCGACCTCGTCCCGATAGCCGGCCTCGACCGCGACCTGCTCGAGCCACATCTTCGCGGGCCGCAGGCTCTCGTTCGGATGCTCGACGACGTCGTGGCCGCGCTCGCGCAGCCACGCGCCCAGCCGCGGCACGGCGCTCGACTTCCCGGCCCCGTGGATCCCGAGGACGGCGATCACGTTCGCGCGCTTCTCGATCGGCTCGAACCGGATGTCCATCCGGCGGATGATTGCGGCGGCGGCCGAGCGGCGTCAAGTCCCCCGAGCGGCGGTCATGGCTTGCTTTGGTCAGGAGACCGTGCTTACACTCCGCCGGTGTCAGGCACGGCGACGGCCAACCGGGCGGAGCCCGTCCGCGCGCGCGAATCGGCGGCGCGCTTCGTCGAGCGGCACGGCATCCACAGCGTCGAGCTCGGCACGGCCGACGTCAACGGCGGCCTGCGCGGCAAGCGGGTGCCGGCGCCGGTGTTCCTCGAGACGCTCGACACGGGCGTCGCGCTCTCGAGCGCCTTCTTCGTGTTCGACGTGGCGGCCGACCTCGTCGACTCGACGTACGCGAACTTCGACAACGGGTTCCCGGACGTCCGCATCGTGCCGGACCTGGCCACGCTGCGCCCGCTGCCCTGGCGGCCGGGCACGGCGCTCGTGATGTGCGACTGCGTCGACGCGGAGCGCAACCGCATCGACCTGGCGCCGCGACAGGTGCTGAGTCGCGTCGTCGCGCTTGCGCGGGAGCTGGGGTACGAGCCGGCGATCGGCCCCGAGCTCGAGTTCTTCCTGCTCGACGCGGCCACCCGCGCACCCGAAGGCAACCGCGTTCCCTGCTACAGCCTGTTCGAGGAGTCGCGGCTCGAGCCGGTGGTCGCCGACATCCGCAACCACCTGGGCGAGGCGGGCATCCAGCTCGAGGCGAGCAACGCCGAGTACGCGCCCGGGCAGTTCGAGGTGAACATCCGCCACTGCGGCGCGATGGAGGCCGCCGACACCACGATGATGTTCCGCTACGCGGTCAAGCAGATAGCCGCGTCGCACGGGCTGGTGGCGACGTTCATGGCCAAGCCGTTCAGCGACCTCTCCGGCAACGGCCTCCACATCCACCAGAGCCTGTGGTCGGATGGCGGCAATGCGTTCGCGACCGAGGCGGGCACGGAGATCTCCGACGCCGGCCGCCAGTACGTGGCCGGCCTGCTCGACCACATCGGCGCGCTCACGCTGCTGGGCGCAAGGACGCCGAACGCGTACAAGCGCCGCGTGGACCTGTCGTTCGCGCCCGTGAACTCGACGTGGGGAGCGGACAACCGGACGGTCGCGATCCGCGTGCCGGACATGGCCGGCGCGGGAGCGAGGGTGGAGCAGCGCGACCCCGTCGCGGACGCCAATCCGTACCTGGTGATCGCGGCCCAGCTCGCGGCGGGGCTCGACGGGATCAGGCGCGGCCTCGAGCCGCCGCCGATGACCGAGGGCAACGCCTACGACGCGGTCGAGCGCGAGCGCCTGCCCGAGACGCTCGAGGAGGCGGTCGCCCGCTTCGAGCACAGCGAGTTCGCCCGCGGCCTGTGCGGCGACGCGCTCCACGAGATCGTGCTGTCGCTCGCGCGGCACGAGCTGGAGCTGTTCGGCAGCGCCGTCACCGATTGGGAGCGCGAGCGCTACCTGGAGGGGTCGTAGCCATGTGCGGATTCGTCGGCTTCGCGAACCTGGAGATGTCCGCGGACGACAAGCAGGAGCACCTGCGCTCGATGATCCGCGGCATCGCCCACCGCGGGCTCGAGGAGATGGGCTACTACTTCGACGACTACATCGGGCTCGGGACCGTGCGGCTCTCGATCATCGACCGCCCGCTCGGCAAGCAGCCGATGTCCACCCGGGACGACCGCTACTGGCTGGGGTTCAACGGCGAGCTGTTCAACTACCTCGAGCTGCGGGACGAGCTCGCCGCGCTCGGGGTGGAGTTCCGCACCGACTCGGACACCGAGGTGCTGCTCGAGGCGCTTCACGTCTGGGGCCGGGATGCGCTCCCCCGCCTGAACGGCCAGTACGGGTTCGTGCTGTACGACCGCCTCGAGAAGGAGCTCATGTTCGGGCGCGACCGCCTGGGAGAGCGGCCCGCCCACTACGCGCTCGTCGACGGCGGCATCGCGTTCGCATCGGAGATCAAGGCGCTGTTCGCCTTCCCGGCGGTCGCCCGCAGGCTCTCGCCGCTGGCGCTGCGCCAGGCGTGCTCGCTGTGGACGCCGCTTCCCGGCACCACGTGCTTCGAGGGCGTCGTCGCGGTGCCGCCCGGGCACTTCGCCGTCTACCGCGACGGCGGCGTCGAGGTCGGGCAGTACTACCGGCTGCCGTACCGCCCGGAGAAGCCGCTGCGGGACGCGCGCGAGGCGAAGGAGGCGCTCCGCGACTCGCTCACCCGCAGCGTCGAGCTGCGCCTGCGCGGGGACCACAAGAGCGGCGCCTTCCTCAGCGGCGGGATCGACTCCGCCGTCACCGCAGCCCTCGCGCAGCAGCAGGTTCCGTACCGCATGAAGACGTTCGGGCTCGGCGTCGAGGACCCGGCGTTCGACGAGTCCGCCCACGGCGCGCGGCTCGCGGACCAGCTCGGGACGGAGCACTCGACGGTGACCGTGTCGCGCGCCCAGATCCGGGAGCTGTTCCCCGACGTCGTCCGCCAGGCGGAGGCGCCGCTGTACCGGACGGCTGCGGTGGCGTCGCGCCTGCTCGCGTATCTGGTGCACGAGTCGGGGCTGCGCATCGTGCTCGGCGGCGAGGGCGGCGACGAGGTGCTGCTCGGCTACGACATCTTCAAGGAGGCGGCGTTCTTCGGGCGCTTCCACGAGTTCGGCTCGGACGCCGAGCGGCGGGCGTGGCTCCAGGAGCTGTTCTTCGACATGCTGAAGACGGCGCCGATCGAGACCGCCGCGATCGTGCGCTTCTACCGCTCGCTCGCCGACGACGACGTCGCCGCGCTCGGCCCGCATCTGCGCCGCTTCCGTGCCGAGCCCGCCGCCGAGATGATCCGCGCAGCCGGCGGGCCGCTGGACGACGAGCTCGAGCTGCTGGCCTGGCTGCGCGCGTCCGATCCGGCGTTCGACGCGCGGAGCGCCATCGAGCGGGCGCAGGTGCTGGACACCACCACGATCCTGAGCGGCTACGGGCTCTCGTGCCAGTGCGACCGGGTCGGGGCGGGCGCCGCGGTCGAGGCGCGCTTCCCGTTCCTCGACCCCGGCGTCATCGAGGCGGCCTACGCGATGCCCGAGGAGCTGAAGCTCCGCGATGGCCGCGTGGAGAAGCACGTGCTCAGAGAGGCGTTCGCCGACATGCTGCCGAGCTTCGTGACCGACAGGCCCAAGCAGGCGATGCGCGCGCCGGGCGCCGAGTGCCTGCTGCTCCGCGACGAGGACGACTGGGTCACCGACCTGCTCTCCGACGACAGGCTGCGACGCTCGGAGGTGATCGACGCGGCGAAGGCGCGCGACGTCGTGGAGCGTGCGCACGCGTCGAGCAACGGGCGCGTGCCGTATCCGTACAGCCACGCCTACCTCCAGCTCCTCAGCGTGCTGATCCTCGAGGACGCCTACGGGGCCGGGTTCCGGGTGCCGGACGTGGACATCGAGAGCCGGCTCATCAAGCGCGTCGACGGCCGGGCGCTGGACCCGGTCGCAGCCGTCTGAGTCAGGCCGGCTTCGCCGCGGCCGCGACCGGCTCCGCGACGGGTGGCGCGCCGAGCGACGACGCGATGCGCTCGATCCGGTCGAGCAGGCGCTCGATGTCCGCCGCCTCGGTCTCCGGCGACATGATCGTCAGGCGGAAGTGGCGGATGCGCGCGAGCTCCGTGGCGGCGACGTGGAAGTCGCCCTCCTCGGCGAGCCGCCGGCGCACCTCGAGGTGGAGGTCGTTGCCGCCCGCGCGGTAGCGGAAGCAGAGGATGTTGCTCTCGGGCTCGTACGGGCAGTCGAACCACGGGCGCGCACGGATCAGCCGGTAGAAGCGCCGCGTCTTCTCGTACTGGCGGGCGAGGTACGAGCCGAGGCCGCCCTCGCCGCGCCAGGCGAGGTTCAAGAAGAGCTTGAGCCCGATCGGCGCCTTGGTCGCCTCGAACGTCTGGAGGCCCAGGTCGTTGCCGGGGACGTCCTGGTACATCAGGTAGCTCGCCTCCTGGTCGAAGGCGCGTGCGAGGTCCTGCGCGGAGCGGAACAGCACCCCGGTGCACATCGCGGACGTGCGCAACATCTTGTGCGCGTCCCACACCACCGAGTCGGCGAGGTCGAGGCCGTCGAGGAGGTGCCGGTGGCGCGCCGACAGCACAGCCGACACGCCGTGGGCGCCGTCGACGTGGAACCACAGCCCGCGCTCGCGGCAGAACGTCCCGACCGCCCGCAGATCGTCGTGCAGCCCCGTGGCCGTCGCGCACGCGCTGGCCACGACGGCGATCGGCGATCGGCCGGCCGCCTCGGCCCGCTCCAGCGCCGTCGCGAGGCCGGACGGCTTCAGCCGGCCGAGCGAGTCCGACGCGATGGGGACGATGGCGTCCTCGCCGAGCCCCAGGATCGCCGCCGCCCTGAGCACCGAGTAGTGCACCGACGCGGGCGCGAGCACGGCGAGGTCGGCCGGCGTGCCGCGCTTCCAGCTCTCGGGCACCGCCCGCGCCCGCGCGGCGAGCAGGGCCGTCAGGTTCCCGAGCGAGCCTCCGTGGGTGAGCCTGCCCGCCCCGTCCCCCGCGAAGCCGACCTTCTCGAGCATCCAGTCGGTGACGACGTTCTCCACCGCGGTGGCGGCCGGCCCGAGCTCGTACACGGTCGTGATGTTGTTCACGCGCCCGTGCACGAGGTCCGCGAGCGCGCTCGGCGTGTCGGGGGGCCCGAGCTGGTGCGACACGTAGCCCGGATGGTCGAGGCGCGTGGTGTTGGCGAGGTAGCGTTCGAGGAAGCCCGCGAAGCCGTGCTCGTCCATGCCGCCGTCGCGCACCCAGCGCCGGAGGTCGAGGCGCTCGATCATGTCGTCGAGCGGGCCGATTCCGATGGCGGGCCCGTGCGCGCGGCTGCTGTCGCGGGCATACCGCTCGAGCGCGTCGAGCGTCGCTCGTGCGGTCCTCGCGAACTCGTCCGGCGTGCTCACGCCACAGCCGCCTCGGAACCGCGGGCGCGGGCGAGATCCGCGAGATCGCGCGTCGCCTCCGCCAGCGCGTCGAACAGCTCGACCAGGTCGGGCGCCCGCTCGGCCACCGCGCTCCGCTGGCGGGCGACGGTCGCCTCGTCGCCACGCAGGATCGGTCCCGTCAGCGCCCGCTCCGGGCCCAGCCGCAGCCAGTTGTCGAGCGCGGCACGAGCGATCGGGCCGAGCGCCTCGCGCGGCACGTCCGCGGACCCGGCCAGCCGCTCGGCCGCCCAGCCGAGGGTGACGAGGAAGTTGGCGGCCACGGACGCGGCAGCGTGGTACGCGGCACGGTCCTCCTCGGCGACCCCGAACGGCGCCATGCCGAGCGCGAGCGCGAGCCGTTCGGCCATGCGCCGTGCGCGCTCGGTGGATCCCGCGACGGCCGCCCCGACACCCTCGAAGCCCGCGCCCTCCCGCGTCACCGTGGTGAGGGGATGCAGCGAGAACGCCTCGTGGTCGCCGAGCGCGGACAGCGGCGTGGCGCCCGAGCAGTGTCCGACGAGCCGGCCGGGCGGCACCCGCTCGGCCGCGCTTGCGATCGCGTCGTCGGGCACGCACAGAAGCACGACGTGGGACCCGCCGACGTCGAAGTCGCGGCCGAGCGGGCCGTCGACGTCGAACCCCGCCTCTCGGAGCTTCGCGCTCAGCGCGCCGCCGACGCGGCCGCGGCCCACGATCGCGAGCTCGCGCACGCCGGGGTCGTCGACGCCGCTCACGCCGGCGCCTCCACCGCGACCGAGTACGCGATCGCGGCGTCGAGGATCTCGAGCGCCGCGTCGATCTGGTCGTCGCTCGCGACCATCGGCGGCAGCAGCCGGATCGTCTGGCGCGCGCTCAGACACGGCGACACGAGCAGCCCGCGCTGCGCCAGCTCGAGGAGCACGGTGCCGGCGATGCCCGGCGTGGCCAGCTCGAGCCCCCAGAGCAGCCCCTGGCCGCGGACGTCGACCACCACGTCCGCGTGTGCTCGGCGCAGGCGGGCGAGGCCCGTCGCGAGCCGCTCGCCGACGTCGGCGGCCCGGGGGGCGAGCGCGTCGAGCTCGCGCAGCGCCGCGCGCCCTGCCGCGCACGACAGCGGATGGCCGCCGAACGTGCTCGTGTGCCAGGTCGGGTCGGCCGCCAGCGGCGCATGCAGATCCTCGCTCGCGATCATCGCGGCGAGCGGCACGACGCCGCCGCCGAGCGCCTTGCCGAGCAGCAGCGCGTCCGGCTCGACGCCGTACGAGACCGCGAGCGACAGCGGGCCGCACCGACCCAGCCCGACCTGGATCTCGTCGCTGACGACATACGCCCCGGCGGCGTGCGCGTCGCTGCACCAGCGCCGCAGCAGCTCCGGCTCGAGCGCGTGCACGCCCGCCTCGGCCTGTATGGGCTCGACCACCAGCGCCGCCACGTCGCCGCGCGCGGTCTCGCCCGCGACCGCGTCGGCGTCGTCCGGGTCGAGGTGGGTCACATGGTCCAGCAGGGGCTCGAGGCCCGCGCGGAAGATCGGGTTCCAGGTGAGCGCGAGCGCGCCGAGCGTCTTGCCGTGGAACGCGCGCTCGACCGCGAGCACGCGCATCCGGCCGCTGCGGCGGCGGGCCAGCTTCAGCGCGAGCTCCACCGCGTCGGCGCCGTCGCTCCCCAGCCAGACGCGCGAGAGCGACGGCCCCGTCCGCTCCGCGAGGTCGCGGATGAGGCCGGTCACGACGGGGTTGGCGAGCGTGCGCGTGGCGGTGGGCATCCGCTGCAGCTGCTCGGCGACCGCCGCGACCACGGCCGGCGGCCGATGCCCGAGCAGCGTGACCGCGTAGGAGCCGAAGTCGATCAGCTCGCGCCCGTCGGACAGACGCACGACGGCGCCGCTCGCCTCGACCTCGACCGCGTCGCCACCGGCGAACTTCGCGCCCAGCGCGGCGCCCGGCGAGACGTGCTGGCGCAGGACGTCGAACGCGTCGCCCACGATCAGTCGGCGCCCTTCGTCCACTCTTCGGGGAGGAAGCTCTCCTCGCGCAAGGCCTCCGAGAGCTTCAGCCAGTCGCGCGCGAGCGCAAGCGCGGGGTGGTACCCCTCGGGCGTCAGCGGGTTCGGGACGTCCCCGACCACTTCGCGGACGCGGTCGACCAGCCGCGTGCAGCGGGCCACCACCTCGTCCGCCGGCGTCTCGTCGTCGATCCCGCGCAGCGCCCACCAGCACTCGGGCCAGAGCTCGTGGCCCTCGATGAGGTCGAGCGCCCAGGCGGCCCGCATGCTCGGCGACGGGATGGGCTTCCCATGATGGGTGACGAGCGCGAGCATCACCGCGCACTCCCCGCCGATCCAGCGCGCGGAGTACTGCACGAGTCCCGGCTGTCCGGCCGCGGCGGCGCCCTCGAGGTCCTCGAGGAGCTGGGACGACTGGAGGCCGAGCAGCCACAGCGCGCGGCCGTGGCACCACGCGTAGCGGCGGGCGTCGACCTCGATCCCCCTCACGTCTGCACCGCCTGCACCGCAGCGAGCTCCGAAATTGGTATGCCCCGCGTCCAGCGCAGGTTCATCAGGCCCTGCGAGTAGAGGTCGAAGCACAGCTTGCGCTGCTCGTCGTCGCAGTCCTCGCAGGGCAGCGAGCCGGCGCCGCCCAACCCTTCCCATGCGCGGACCTCGGCCTCGTCGAGCTCCCACAGCCCGCCGTGCTCGGCGGTGAGCAGGAGCTGCTGATCGCCCACCTGGAAGAGCTTCAGGTCGGTGTTCTCCCAGCGGCACCGGCCGGCGAGCGTGCCGATCGCGAGGTCGACGCCGGTCAGGCGCTCGCACGCCTCGACCGCGCCCGCGACGAAACCCCGTGCGTCGTCGCGGGCGTCGGGCAGCAGCGCGTACTCGGAGTGCAGCGACGCGAGCGCGGGCGCCTTCTGCGCGAGCCGCTCGACCAGCCACTTGTCTCCCGTGAAGGGAACGCCGCGGGCGGCGAGCACCGAGTGCAGCGCCTCCTCGACGGCCATGCGGGCGTGCGTCGAGGCGGCGATCGCGCGGCCGGAGATCGTCGCCATCTGGGCCACGAACGCGGACTCGCGCATGCGCTCGGCGTACTCGCGGACGAGCAGGTCGCGGGCGATCTCGTCGTACGCGCGCGTGGTGCTCGGCTCGAGCGGCTGCCCGTCGAGCAGGACGCCGAACGCGACGCGGTGGAGCAGCTTGAAGTCGGCCTGTTGCTCGACGTCGCCGAACGTGCCCTGGAAGGGCTCCTCCCTGGAGAGCGCCCGCTCGGCGCTCCCGAACAGCTCGTCGATCGTGCTGGTGTTGAGCTTCCAGGCGTCGATGCGCAGCGTCTTCAGCCAGTGCTCGAGCGGGACCCGCCCGCTGCCGCTCGTGTTCGGGCCGGTGACGACCACGTCCAGGTCGCTCTTCTCGTTGCCGAGCCCCAGCGTCAGCGAGCCGCCGGCGATGATGCAGTCCTGCGGGTCGCGCAGGTAGTCGAGCATCTCGACCACCTCGGCGATCGTGGTCGCGTGGTACGCGTGGATGCGCTGCTCGAGCTCCTCGGCGGTCATGCCTTCGCGGTCCAGGGCCGCGCCGGCATCGAGGCGACGCGGGCGTTGCTGTCGGCCCAGTAGCGGACGGAGGTCTCGATGGCCGGCAGCACGTCGTCGACCGGATGGGTGGCGTCGAGCGGCGTCGTGATGGCCATATAGGGATTGAAGTGGCTCAGAAGCTCTAGGATCCGGAGCTGCCGCGGGGCCAGCTCGTTGCGCGCGAACGGCAGGAAGAAGCGGTTCCAGCTCTCGGGCTCGACGAGCCGGGGCGCGTCGAAGGGCTCGTGCCCCTGCTCCTCGCGCCACGCGTTGAGCGTCTCGATCATCAGCTCGAGCGCGTCCTCGGCACGCGGCGCGCGCGCGCCGCCGGCGATGACCAGCGGCTCCGCGCCGGGTCCGGCCTCGGGCTCCGCGCCCGTGACGAGCGCGACGAGCAGCGCCGCCAGGTCGTCCACCGGCAGGACGTCGAAGAACGCGTCGGGCCTGCCGACCAGGACGGGCACGGTGCTGGCCGTGACGCCCCGCAGGATCGTGTACATGCCCGCGAACCGCGCGGCGCGGCCGGTCGCGCGCGATCCGATGACGAGCGGCGGCCGCACGATCGTCAGTCGCGGGAACAGCTCGCGAGCAAGCCGCTCCGCTCGCGCCTTCGACCACTCGTAGTTGTTGCGATAGCCGTCGGGCGAATCGTCGGAGACGTCGCCGCCGGTCCCCACCGCGTACGCGGTGGAGACGTGGATCACGTGCGTCTCGGGCGAGACGAGCGGCCGCAGGGCCGCCACGGTGTCGACGTTCGCGCGCATGGCCTCCTGCGCGGTGGCGCTCCAGCGCGTGTCGGCGGCCGCGTGCACGATCGCGTCCCACGGCCCCCGCACCGCCGCCGGCGGGTCCTCCGCCGCCATGTCCCACGAGACGAGGTCAGGACTCGACTCGGGCGGCCTCCTGGACACGCCGACCACGGTGACGCCGGGTTCGGAGCGGAGCCGCTCGACGGTTTCGACGCCCACGAGGCCGGTGGCGCCGGTGACCAGCACGCGCATGCTCATGCCGCCTCGTCGGCGCGCCACTGCGCCAGCGGCTCGATCTCGCCGTCGGCGACGAGCTGACCGCACAGGCGGCGCTGCACCTTCCCGCTCGTCGTCTTCGGGACCGAGGACGGCTCGCACAGCGCGATCCACTTGAGCTGGAGCTCGTGCTCGTCGGCCACGCGCCTCCTGACCGCGGCCATCACGTCGTCGAGCGTCGCGTCGCCGGGCGCGATCTCGAGCGCGATCGCCGCCTCGCCGCCTCCGTCGACGGCGAAGGCGGCGCTGCAGTGCGGGCGCAGCAGCGGATGGGCCGCCTCTGCGCTCGCCTCGATGTCGTGCGGGTGGTGGTTGCGGCCCGCGACGATCAGCAGGTCCTTGATGCGGCCCGCGACCAGCAGCTCGTCGCCGCGCACGAGGCCGAGGTCGCCGGTGCGCAGAAAGCGCGTCCCGGGACGCCCCGCGAGCTCCGCCCCGAACAGCTCGGCGGTCTGGTCGGGCTGCTTCCAGTAGCCGGCGGCAACGCTCGGCCCCGCGAACCAGATCTCCCCGATCTCGTTCTCGCGTGCCGGAGCGCGGGTGGCCGGATCGACGATCGCGAGCTCGTGGTCGGGGCCCGGCCGGCCGCAGCCCACGAGCTCGACTGCGTCCGCAGCCCCGGTCGGGGCCTCCGCGCGGCCGGCGCGCAGCCCGGCGGCGCTCAACGGCACGATCGTGGGCTCATCCTCGCGCGGAGCCGCCGTGACCATCAGCGTCGCCTCGGCGAGGCCGTAACAGGGGAAGAACGCGCTGCGCCGGAATCCGCACGGCCCGAACGCGGAGCTGAAGTCGTCGAGCGTCCGCGCCAGGATCGGCTCGGCGCCGTTGAACGCGACCTCCCACGAGCTCAGGTCGAGCGCCTCGCGCGCCTCCGGAGCGATGCGCCGGACGCAGAGGTCGTACCCGAAGTTCGGGCCGCCGGAGTGGGTGATCCGGTAGCGCGTGATCGCCTCGAGCCAGAGGGCGGGGCGCTTGATCACGCTGATGGGCGACGTCAGGTACCCCTCGAAGCCGGCGTACACGGGCTGGAGGATGCACCCGATCAGGCCCATGTCGTGATACGGCGGCAGCCACGAGTAGCCGCGGACGTCGTCGGAGTTGCCGAACGCGCGTGCGATGGCCTCCGAGTGCTCGACGAGGTTGCCGTGCGTCAGCATCACGCCGCGCGGGTCTCCGGTCGAGCCGGAGGTGTACTGGAGGAAGGCCACCTCGTCGGGACGCCCCACGTAGGGAGCGGCGTCGCCCGGCGGCGTCGCTCCGGCGTCCTCGGGCGCGATCCAGACCGCTTGCGCCAGCGCCTGATCGCCCTCGAGGAAGCCCTGGGCGGCGTCCCTCATGGCGGCCGGCGCGATGACGGCATGGGCGTCCGCGTCCGCCGCGATCGCGAGCAGGCGGGGCAGCGTGCGGTGCAGGCGCTTCGGCTGCGGCGGCGCCGCGCACACGCCGATCGCGCCCGCGTGGAAGCACGCGTACACCGACACGACGTAGTCGAGCCCGGGCGGGAGCAGCAGCAGCACCCGAGCGCCAGCGGGCAGCCGCTCGCGCAGCAGCGCGGCGAGCGCGAGCGCGCGGCCGTGGAGCTCGGAGAAGCTGAACGACTCGCCCTCGACCCCGCCGTCGTCCAGCCACCGGAACGCAAGGTCGTCGGGGCGCCCCTCGGCCCGGACGTGCAGGACCTCGCTGAAGGTCCGTGCGGCTAGCTTGCGGTCGACTGCCACCCTGCGCCCGCCTCCTCCGCGCGAGAGGCCTCGCGCTTCGCCAGCACGACCTGCTCGACGTCGCGGACCGTGTCGACGTCGTAGTCGTCGTCGCCCACCGCGAGGCCGAACTCCGCCTCGAGCACTCCGGCCAGCTCGAGCAGGCCGAGCGAGTCGTAGCCGAGGTCGAGGCGCAGCGACGTGTCCGCGTCGACGCTGATCGCGCGCAGGGGCGCCAGATCCATCACGACCGCTCGCACACGGTCGCGCACGACAGCTGCGTCCACCTGAGCCTCCGCCACTCGCGCACCCTAACCGCTGTCGGCCCGCGAACACAAGGGGCCCTGAGCAGTATGCGCATCGCTTGCGCAGAAGGGTAGACTCGGTGCTCAGGTGCCCGTTGTCGAACTGGACATCGAGATCCGTGCCCCCGCCGCGCGCGTGTGGGACGCGGTCGTCGACGTGGAGCGCTATCCCGAGTCGATGGAGAACGTCCGCTCGGTCGAGCTACGCGCCGTGGAGAGCCGCGAGCTGCGGCGCACCGCCTGGTCCGTGATCCTCAAGGGCTCGATCCTCCAGTGGGAGGAGGAGGAGCACCTCGACCACGACCAGCGTGTGATCCGGTTTCATCAGGTCAAGGGCGACATGGAGGTGTTCACCGGCGAGTGGGTCCTCGAGGAGCGCGGCTCGGCCCTGACGAACGTTCGCCTCCAGATCACCTTCGAGATCGGCATCCCCCTGCTGGCGGACATGCTCAACCCGGTCGCTCAGCGGTCGCTGCAGGAGAACTGCGCGGACATGCTGCGCGGCGTCGAGCGCGAGTCGCTGACGGCATAGCCCGCCCGCGCGCGGGGCTCAGAGGTCGGCGATCACGATCCGGTAGCCCAGATCGAGCTCGTCCAGGTCGAGCAGCCGCGCGTGCCGGCTCTGCCAGAGCCCGCTCGCCAAGTCGGCCGCGAGGCGCGCGATGCCGCCGGCCACCTCGTCCGCGTCGAGGCGGGCGAAGACGGAGATGCCCGCTCGGACGCGGGGATCGAGGTAGGCCTCGGACCGCCGCCAGAACGCGCCGTAGAAGCCGTCGACGCAGTCGTGCGGGATCGGGAACGGCGCGATGCGGACGGACCCCCCGAGCTCCGCGGCGAGCTCGTCCTCCCAGAAGCCCGGCGCGCGGTACCGCGGCGGGAAGAGCCGCACGAAGCCGGGCAGGTAGTCCGTGGTGAGCCAGAAGCGCGCGGCGGCGGAGGGAGCCGCGTTGCACAGCACGACCCGGCGGCGCGCCACCCGGCGCAGCTCGCGCAGCCCGCGGACGCGCGCCGTCCAGTGATGGTCGGTGAGCACGGCCAGCGCAGCGTCGAAGCTCGCGTCGGCGAACGGCAGCTCCTCCGCCCGTGCCTGCACGGCAGGCGCGGCGCCGGCCGGACGCTGCTCGATCATCACCCGCGACGGCTCCACCGCCACCACCGGCACGCCGCCGGGCTCGTACGCTCCCGCCCCGGCGCCGACGTTCAGCACGCTGCGCGCGTCGCCCAGCGCGTCGTGAAGAGCGCGCGCCAGGCGCGGGTCGGGGCGGCGCGTCCCCGTGTACCCCCTGCCGATCGCGTCGTAGGTCGCTAGGCCGGCCATGGCGTGTCGGATGCTACGCCCCCGCCGAAGCGGGGGCGGCTCTCAGCCCAGGAGCAGCGGGAGCGGGTCGATCGGCGTCCCGTGGCGGCGCACCTCGAAGTGCAGGTGCGGCCCGGTCGAGCGGCCGGTCGAGCCGACGCGCCCGATCGTGACGCCGCCGCTGACCGGCTGCCCGGGGAGAACGGCGACGCTGCTCAGGTGCGCGTACCAGGACTCGAAGCCGAGCCGGTGCCCGACGATGACGAGGTTGCCGTAGCCGAAGGCGTTGTAGCCCGCGGAGCGCACGACGCCGACGCCGCCCGCGCCGACGGGCGTCCCGGTGGGCACGGGGAAGTCGAGGCCGTGGTGGGGCCGGCCGCCGCGCATGCCGAACCCGTCGGTGATCGGCGAGCGGAGCGGGCGGAGGAAGCGGACCGGCGTGCCGGCGGCGGGCGACGAGGCGACAGAGCGCCTGCGGCCGCGCGAGCGCAGTGCCCGCAGCGTCGCCGGGCCGGCCACGCCGTCGACGCCGAGGCCGCGGCGGCGCTGGCACGTGCGGACGGCCGCGGCGGTGCCGGGGCCGAAGCCGCCGTCGATCGAGCGCGGGCCGCACCCGCGGCGGCGCAGGAGGAACTGGAGCGCGGCGACGTCCCACCCGCGGTGCCCGCTGCGCATCGTGCGCGAGCCGAGCCGCGGGCGCCCGCGGCGGCCGAGCGCGCGCCGCGTCCGCGGGCCGGCGATGCCGTCGACGGGGAGATGGCGGCGGCGCTGGAGCCGGCGCACGGCGCGCCGCGTGCGCGGGCCGGCGACGCCGTCGATGCCGCCGCCGTAGAGGTGCAGGGCGCGCAGGGCGACCTGGAGCGCCGCGGTGTCCGAGCTCACGCGAGCGTGTGCTGGTGGCGCGGGCGCCATGAGCGCCGCGATCGCCGCGCATGCGGCAGCCGTTCGGGTTCCCCGAGCCATCCGCCCGATGCTCGGCGGGGGCCCGGGGCGCTTGCGGCCCGTCGGCGGCCTTGCACGGGAACCCGTCCGAAAGGCGCGGTGGGGCGGCTAGCTCGCGCGCGCGACGGTGAACGTGCCGCGGGGCTCGACGACGAGGCTCGCGCCCACCGTGACGACGCGCACCGCGACGTCCTCGCACTCGGGGCAGCGGAGCACGGCGCCCGCGCCGTGGTACGCGCGGTGGTCGGCCATCGGGCGCTCGGCGCCGCACGAGTGGCAGCGGCGGACGATGCTCGTCGCGTCGACGGCGAGCACCTCTGCGAGCAGACCGGCCATCGCGTTGCCGTCGGTGTGCTGGTCGTCCATGGTCATCCTCCGGTGGGGCCGAAGCGCTCGGCGTGGATACGGCGGGGCTCGTGGCCGGCGGCGACGAGGTCCTGCGTGACGGCCTCGACGAACGGCGTCGGGCCGCAGACGAAGCAGTTCGATCCGGGCGGGGCGCCGAGCGCGGCGAGCATGGCGGCGTCGACCCGGCGCTTCCACCCGGTCCAGCCGGCCGGCGGCTCGCGCGTGTAGTTGCGAGCGATGATCAGGCGGTCGGCGGGCTGGAGCGCGGGCTGGAGCGCGGCGAGCTCCTCGCGGTAGAGGAGGTCGTCGTCGGAGCGCGCGGAGACGAGCAGTCGAGTCTCGGCGTCGCTGCCGTGCGCGGCGCGGTGGCGGACCATCGCCATGAGCGGGACGAGCCCGCTGCCGCCGCCGACGAGCAGCAGCGGCCCGCCCTCGTCGACCGACCAGCTGAAGTGCCCGCCGACGGGGCCGCGGATGTCGAGCGGGTCGCCGGAGCGCAGCTCGTCGAGGAGGTACGGCGAGACCTCGCCGTCGTCGACGCGGACGATCGTGAGCTGGAGCGTCGCGTCCTCGGGCGCCGACGCGATCGAGTACGAGCGCTGCGCCTGGTAGCCGTCTTCCGCGGTCAGGCGCAGGTCGACGTGCTGGCCGGCGCGGTGGCCTGGCCAGCCGGGGACGCCGAGGTTGAGCGACCGCGCCCGGGGCGAGGCCGCGACGACGTCGCGCACGGTCGCCGTGCGCCAGACGACCCGCGGGCCGGGCGTCAGTCGCTCCAGTACCGCTGCTCGCGCCAGGGGTCGGCGTAGTGGTGGTAGCCGGCGGCCTCCCAGAAGCCCGGGACGTCGTCGACCGTCCCGCGCCGCGAGCTCGGCGACCGTCCCGTCGAGGTCGGCGACGAAGAGCGTGACGACCGCGCTTCCCGCCTCGGGGTGCTCCACGATGTAGATCGAACGGTCGTCGGCGACCGTCCAGACCGCTTCGGTCTCGTGCGGAAAGAACGACGGCTCGCCGAGGAGGCGCTCGTACCACGGGCGAGCCGCGTCGAAGCTCCTGACGCGGGATGCCGGCGAAGAGGTGCGTCATCGCGATCTCGTCGGTTCGGGTAGATCGGCTCGAGCACGGGCCGGCGGGGCCGACGGCCGAAACCCCTCTCACGTCGCGGTTCGCCGCTGCTCGAAGCCCGCGAGCGAATCGTCGAGGAGCTCGGCCCAGCGGTCGCTCTTCGGCGCAACTCCCCACTCGGCGATGAGGTCGCGCAGGACCAATTCGAAGGCCACGCGCGCCGTCGGCAGATGCAAGCGCTGGAGGGCTTTCGCCGCGAGGTCGCCGCCCCGCGGTTCGGTCCATCGTGCACGGACGTGCAGGTGGCCGAGGGCGTAGGGGTAGCCGCGCGGGCGCTCGCGCAGGTACTCCCAGCGGACCAGCCACGACTCGTGGGGCTCGTCGGCCTGCAGGACGTAGCGATAGGAGGCGGTGTGCGCCTTGTCGTCGACGGCGTCGACCTCGTGCTCGACGTAGAGACGGAGACCGGTCCGGTGCAGGGCGAGCGAGACGGGGCGAGCTTCGTGGACGCACGCGATCAGAAAGCGCGTCGGCAAGTGCGGGCGCGGCAGCAGGGTCAGCCGCGCGTCAGACACCGTGCCGTTGAGGACGGTGTTCAGGTGGTCGGCGAAGCCTTGGGCGACGCTACGCGGCGGGGCGATGACCGTTGCTGGGAGCCGTCGCGATGGGGCCGCCGTCGCCGACGCCCACCAGGCCGGCCAGCGCGAACGCCTCCGGGTGGTCCCAATCGATCTCACCGGCGTTGACACGCTCGACGAACTCGTCCAGCGACAGGCCGATGCGCGCGCGGACCTCGTGGTCGAGGAACGCGCGGTACTCGTCGCCGTCCATGTCGAGGATCGGGGTGCCTGCTTCGGTGTAAGTGGTGACCATCGGATCGCCTCGCTGTGCAGGATGGTATCGGCGTCGGACGGATCAGGCTCAAGCGGGCGTGGCGGCGTGAAGGGTGAGCGACGGGACTCGAACCCGCGACATCCTGGACCACAACCAGGTGCTCTACCAGCTGAGCTACGCCCACCAAGCGCCGGCGAAGGGTATCGGCTCCGACCGGGGTCGAGGGGCCGCGGCGCTACCTTGCGGCGCGGTGCTCCGCTCTCCGGTCCTGATCGCGCTCACCGCCGTAGGGGCGCTCGTGCGGTTCGCCACCCTCGACGCCCAGAGCTACTGGTACGACGAGGCGCTCACCTTCGAGCTCGTCAACGACTCGTTCGGCGGCATGCTCGACGGCGTCTTCGCGCACGAGGCCCAGCCGCCGCCGTACTTCGTCCTTGCGTGGCTGTGGGTGAAGGTCTTCGGTGCCGGCGAGGTCGGCCTTCGGTCGCTGTCGGCGCTGTTCGGCACGCTCACGGTGCCGGTCGCCTACGAGGCGGCGCGGCGGGTGGGCGGGGCGCGGGTGGCGCTCGTGACCGGGGTGCTCACGGCGTTGAGCCCGCCGCTGGTCTGGTACTCGCAGGAGGCCCGCGCGTACGCGCTCGTGGCCTTCCTCGGCGCCGTCGCGCTGCTCTTCTTCGTGCGCGCGCTCGACGGCTACGCGCGGCGCGACCTCGTGGTGTGGGCCGTCGCGACGGTGCTCGCCGTGGCGACGCACTACTTCGCGCTCTTCCTCGCGCTGCCGATGGGCCTGTGGCTGCTCCTGCGCGCGCCGTCGCTGCGCCGCATCGTCCCCTACCTCGCCGCGGTGGCGGTAGGGCTGCTCGCGGTCGCCCCGATGCTCCTGCACCAGCAGGAGCACGGCGGCGTGAACTGGATCGGGGACGTGCCGATCCGGGCGCGGATCCGCGAGATCGTCTTCTTCTTCGCGTTCGGGCCGGGTGGCCTCGGCTCGCTGCACGAGCACCGCGGCGTCATCTTCCTGCTCGGCGGTCTGCTCTTCGCCCTCGTGGCGGGGGCGGCGCTGGCGTGGTCGGAGGAGCCCGTGCGACGCCGGCTCGTGCCCGTCCTCGTCGTCGGCCTCGCGGTGTTCGCGCTCGCGTTCGCCGCGCGCGTCGTCGGGTCGGACTACGTCCTGGAGCGGAACTTCCTGCCGGCCCTGATCCCGCTGACGATCGCGCTGGCGGTGGGCCTGTGCCTCCCGCGGGTGCGCCGCCTCGGGACCGGCCTGGCCGTCGTGGCAGCCCTCGCCTTCGCCGCGGTGGTGATCGTCGAGACGCCGCACGACGAGCAGCACCAGCGCGACGACTGGCGCGCGCTGGCCGCGCGCATCGGGCCGCCGTCGGAGGATCGCATCGTCTCGGTCGCGCCCCACTGGCACGGCAAGGCCCTGCGCGTCTACCTCCCCGGCCTCGACTACCTGCAGGTCCCCGGTCGCGTCCGCACGATCTACACCGCCCAGCTCGAGACCTTCGTCCCGTTCGGCCAGGCCCCCGCCGTGCGCGCTCCGCCGCCGCCGTTCCGCGAGACCCGCGTACAGCGCCTGCAGTACATGACGGTGCGCGAGTACACGGCCCCCGAGCCGGTGATGATCGACCCGGCCGCGCTGAGGACGCCCGGCCGGAACGGCGCCGGGCCCCTGTTCCAGGCGGCGGGCTGAGTACGCCTACGGCACCGCAGCGCCGCCCTCCAGGCGGACGGGCAGCGTCTTGAGCTGGCTGACGAACGGCGACTCGACCCACTGCGCCGGCCCTTCGAGCTCCATCGCCGGGAAGCGCCTCAGCGTCTCCTCGAAGAGCGCGCGCAGCTCGAGCCGGGCCAGGGCCGTGCCGAGGCAGTAGTGACGCCCGCCCGCGCCGAACGCCTGATGCTCGGGGCTGCGGGTGACGTCGAAGCGGTCGGGCTCCTCGTAGCGCGACTCGTCGCGGTTCGACGACGAGTACCACAGGACCACCTTGTCGCCCTCGCGGATCGGCTGGCCCTGCAGCTCGGTGTCGCGCGTCGCCGTGCGGCGGAAGTGGGCGAACGCCGGGAACATCCGCAGCGACTCCTCGACCGCCGACGGGATGAGCGACGGGTCGGCGAGCAGCTTGGCCCGCTCCCCCGGATGCTCCATCAGCGCCCGCATCCCGCTGCAGTACGTCGCCTTGGTGCTGTCGTTGCCCGCCGCCATGAGGAGGAAGAAGCCCATGACGATCTCGTGGTCCTCCAGCCGCTCGCCGTCGACCTCGGCGTGGACGAGCACCGACGTCAGGTCGTCGGTCGGCGACTCGCGGCGCGCGGCCATCAGCTCGCCGCAGCGGCGGAAGAGCTCGGGGACGTCGCGCTGCATCACCGACTCGGGCCCCCCCGGCGTGATGTCCGGGTCGCCCGCGGCCATGATCGCGGTCATCAGCCGCGCCCACACCGCGTCGTCCTCGGGCGGGATCCCCATGAAGCTGCCGATGACGCGGGCGACGACCGGCTGGGCGACGTCGTCGACGAGGTCGCACGTCGCGCGGCCCTCGAGGCGGTCGAGGACGTCGACGACGATCGAGCGGATCGCGTCCTCGTGCGCGGCGATCCGCTTCGGCGTGAAGCCGCGCTGGAACAGCGCCTTCAGGCGGTCGTGCTTCGGCGGGTCCATCGCGATGAACATCGAGCGCTGGAGGTCGAGCGGCATGATCGCGTCGGTGAGCGACGTGATCCCGCCGCGCTCCGACGAGTAGGTCTCGAAGTCGCGGCTCACCGCGTGGATGCCGTCCCACGTCGTGACCGACCAGAAGCCGGCCTCGCCCGGGAACTCCGTGACGCGATCGGTCCAGTGCACCGGGCACTGCGCGCGCATCTGGCTGAACAGCTCGTGCGGCGGCCCGTCGCGCCAGACGTCGCGCTCGGTGACGAGGACGCCGTCCAGTGAGGTCCGAGACGGGGCGGTCATGGCGCGACCCTACCGGGGCCGCCCAGGCGGGTGGAGCCGCGACCGGACGGGTAGGAGATGCCCGCGGGCCGCTACGGTTCGCCGCCCCGACCCCGTGCCCGGAGGGCCCTTCATGTCGAAAGACGCCATCGCGCCGTACGCACGCCCGGACGTCGGGCGCAGCGCGCTCGACCTCGCCACCTCGGTCGTCCCGTACGTCGCGCTCAGCGTCCTCGGCTACCTGCTGGTCGACTCCTCCCCGCTCGCCGCGCTGGCCATCGCCCCGCTGGCCGCCGGCTTCCTGCTGCGGACGTACATCATGTTCCACGACTGCGCCCACGGCTCGTTCCTGCCGTCCAAGCGCGGGAACGTGTGGCTCGGCCGCGTCCTCGGGCTCGTCGTGTGGACGCCCTACGCGAAGTGGAAGCACGACCACGCCGTGCACCACGCGACCGCCGGCGACCTCGATCGCCGCGGGACCGGCGACGTGACGACGTGGACGGTCGAGGAGTACCGCTCGAAGACGTGGAAGGGCCGCCTCGGCTACCGCCTGTTCCGCAACCCGCTCGTCATGTTCGGGCTCGGCCCGATCTGGGGCCTCATGATCCAGCCGCGCCGGGTCGGCAAGACCGACCGCTCGCGGCTGCGCAACAGCGTCCACCTCACGAACCTCGCGCTGCTCGTCATCCTCGGCGGGCTTGTCGCGCTGGTGGGCTGGAAGGCGTACCTGCTCGTGCAGGGCCCCGCGGTCTTCCTCGCCGCCGCCGCCGGCGTCTGGCTCTTCTACGTCCAGCACCAGTTCGAGGACGCCTACTGGGAGAGCGGCGAGTCGTGGAAGTACGACGACGCCGCGCTGAAGGGCAGCTCGTACCTCGACCTCCCCCAGCCGCTCCAGTGGTTCAGCGGCAACATCGGCCTGCATCACGTCCACCACCTGAGCGCGCGCGTCCCGAACTACAAGCTCCAGAGCGCGCACGACGCGCTGCCGGTGTTCCAGAGCGTGCCGAGGCTGTCGCTGACCGACGGCCTGAAGGCGCCGCGACTGAAGCTGTGGGACGAGGAGCGCGGCCGGCTGGTGACGTTCGCCGAGGCGACCGCGCCGCGCGAGCCGGCGCCGGTCCCGGCCTAGACGGCTAGAGCCGGACGCTGCGCGGCTGGAGGTCCTCGTACAGCGAGGCCGTCGACCGGGCCACGTCGGCCCAGTCGAAGCGCAGCACGTGCTCGCGGCCCTCGGCCACCAGGCGCTCGCGCAGCTCGCGGTCGGTGAGGACGCGGACGATCGTGCGGGTCAGCGCCGCGGTGTCGGTCGAGCGGAAGCGCAGCCCGACGTCGCGCGGCACCACCTCCCTCAGCCCGCCGGTGTCGGCGGCGACGCACGGGCAGCCCGAGGCCATCGCCTCGAGAGCCACGAGGCCGAACGGCTCGTAGAGCGAGGGGATCACGCACAGGTCGGCGATCCGGTAGATGCCGTGGAGCGCATCGTCGCCGAGCCAGCCGACGAACGTGCCGTGCCCGTCGAGCCCGAGCCGCGCCGCCTGCGCCCGCAGCTCCTCCTCGTGGGTCCCGGTCCCGGCGACGAGGAAGCGCACGTCGCCGAGCTGCTCGATCACCCCGGGCAGCGCGTCGAGCGCGACCTGGAAGCCCTTCTCGTAGACGAGGCGGCCGGCGAGCAGCACGAGCTTCTGGTCCGGTGCGGCGTAGCGGGCCCGCAGGGCGGCGAGGTCGCCCGGCGCGTACAGGTCGGACGGGTCGATGCCGTTCGGGATGACCGAGATGGCGTCCTTCGGCAGGTCGAAGACGTCGGAGAGGTGGCCCTGCATGTACTTCGAGCACGCGATGACGCGGTCGGCGCGGTGGACCATGCGCCGCTCGACCGCGTGGATGTGCGACTGCGGGTGCTTGTCGACCCAGCCCTGGTGGCGGCCGTGCTCGGTGGCGTGGACGGTGACCACCCACGGGACGCGCATCCGCGTCGCCAACCGCTGCGCGGCCACCGCGACGAGCCAGTCGTGCGAGTGCAGCAGGTCGAAGTCGAAGCGCTCGAGCAGCTCCGCCCCCGCGGCGAGCATGTCGGCGTTCATCTGCGCGATCCAGGCGAGGAACGCGTCGAGGTCGTCGCGCGGGAAGGCGGGCTCGCGGACGCGGTAGACGATGACGCCGTGGCGCTCCTCCTCGGCCGGGGCGTGGTCCCCGCCGCGCGTGAGGACGTGGACCTCGTGCCCGGCGGCCGCGAGCTGCTCGGTGAGCTTGCGAACGTGGCGCGCCAGTCCACCCTCCACGATCGGCGGGAACTCCCAGGACAGGATCAGGACGCGCACGGCGCGGGGCAGGCTACCGGGCGCCGCTACCGGGCGCGGTCGCGCCGGTGCGCCGCGATGAGCGCGGCGCCCGCGTGCTCGCGCAGCGCGCGGCGGGCGTAGCGCAGCCGGTACCCGAGGTCCGGCGCCGGGGGCAGCGCGATGTGCGACGGAAGGCGCTCGGCGCGGAGCGCGCGCGCCGCGCGGTCGGCGATCTCCACCTGCCCGACGGCGGTCGCGTGGACGCGGTCGGCCCACACCCAGCGGGAGCCGGTGAAGTCGCGCAGGTCGACGACGAGCGTGCCGCGCTCGCCGGCCAGCCGCTCGACGATGGCGTTGGCCTCCAGCACCTTCGCGCCCGCCGGCGGCACCCCGAGGTCGAGCGGCAGCGTCGCGGCGAGCGTCCGGTCGCAGCGGGCGCCGAGCGCGTCGAGGACGGTCCGCAGGTCGCGCTCGTAGGCCGCGGCGTCCCACTCGATCCGCCGCACGTCGTTGGCGCCGACGTAGATGCTGCCGACGTCGTAGTGCTCGCCGGGGATCGCCGGGAGCTGCTCGCGCACGACGTCCGCCGCGGACGCCCCGTCGGCGGCGAGCTTGGTGACCGGCAGGTCGAGCGTGCGGCCCAGCCACAGCGACCACGACTGCGGGATGAGCCCGCCCTGCGGCTCGCCGTGGCCGTTGGTGATCGAGTCGCCGAGGGCGAGGACGCCCAGCCGGCACGGCGACGCCATCTCAGTCGAGCGCCGGCGAGCGGCGCGCGATCGCGTCCGCCAGCCGCGCCCGGAACGCGTCGACCGCGAGCGTCTCCTGCTCACGGACGCCGTGGCGGCGGAGCGTGACCGTCCCCGCCTCGGCCTCCTTGTCGCCGACGACGAGCACGTTGGGGATCTTCTGCGCCGCGGCGTTGCGGATCGCCTTGCCGAGGGTCTCGTCGCCGGGGTCGCGCTCGACGCGCACGCCGTCGTCGCGCAGCCGCTGCTCGACCGACCGCGCGTAGTCCTCGAGCCGCTCGGAGACGGTGAGGATGCGGACCTGGACCGGCGCGAGCCAGGTCGGGAACGCGCCGCCGTAGTGCTCGATGAGGAAGGCGACGAACCGCTCGTGCGTGCCGAGCGGCGCGCGGTGGATGACGTACGGCCGGTGCTCGGCGTTGTCGGCGCCCGTGTACGTGAGGCCCATCCGCGCCGGCTGGGCGAAGTCGAGCTGGTTCGTGCTCGCCGTCTCCTCGCGGCCGGTCACCGTCCGGAACTGGACGTCGATCTTCGGCCCGTAGAACGCGGCCTCGCCCTTGCCCTCGACGTACGGCACGCCGGTCTCGTCCATCGCCGTGCGCACGAGCGCCTGCGTCTTCTCCCACGCCTCGGGGTCGTCGACGTACTTCGCCTTTCCCTTCTCGGAGGTCGGGTCCCAGGTGGAGAAGCGCATGTAGAACTGGTCGAGCCCGAGGATGTCGTAGACCTGCTGGTGCATCCGGATCACCGCGACGAACTCCTCGGTGATCTGCTCCTCGGTGCAGTAGATGTGCGCGTCGTTCATCGTCATCCCGCGCACGCGGAGCAGGCCGGAGAGCGCGCCGTGGTCCTCGTAGCGGTAGACGGTGCCGTACTCGGCCAGGCGCAGCGGGAGGTCGCGGTAGCTGCGCGGCCGCGCGGCGTAGACGCGGTGGTGGTGCGGGCAGTTCATCGGGCGCAGCGCGTACTCGTCCTTCGCCCCCTCCTCGCCGCCCTCGAGCTCCATGAACGGGTACATGCCCTCGGCGTAGTAGGGCAGGTGGCCGGACATGTAGTAGAGGTCGGTCTTGGCGATGTTCGGCGTCGAGACGCGCTGGAAGCCGGCCTTGAACTCGAGCTCCTTGGCGAGCTTCTCGAGCTCGTCGCGGATGACCGTGCCCTTCGGCAGCCAGAGCGGCAGGCCGGGGCCGACGACGTCGTCGATGACGAACAGGTCGAGCTCGCGCCCGAGCTTCTTGTGGTCGTGCTCGAGCGCGAGGCGGTAGGCCTCGACGTGCGCGTCGAGCTCCTCCTTCGACGGATAGGCCCACGCGTACACGCGCGTCATCTGGATGTTCTTCTCGTCGCCGCGCCAGTAGGCGCCGGCCACGCTGCGCAGCTTGAACGCGTCGCGCGGGATGTCCTTGGCGCGCTCGACGTGGGGGCCGCGGCAGAGATCGACGAAGTTGCCGCTGCGGTAGAAGCTCAGCGAGTCGAGGTCCTGCGCGGCGACGAGCTCCTCGGCGTACTCGCGCTTGTACGGCTCGCCCATCGCGTCGAGGCGCTCGAGCGCCTCGGCCACCGGCAGGTCCTCGCGCTCGAAGCCGACGTTGCGCTTGAGGATCCGCTTCATGGCCCGCTCGAGGTCGGGGAAGTCCTTCTCGCTCAGCGGCTCGCTCAGGACGAAGTCGTAGTAGAAGCCGTCGTCGATCGGCGGCCCGAAGCCGAGCTTCGTCTGAGGGCGCAGCTCGAGCACCGCCATCGCCAGCACGTGCGCGAGGCTGTGGCGCAGGCGGTAGAGCTCGTCGTCGGTGACGGGGTCGGACTCGGCGGTCTCGGTCGCGGCCATCGCCGGAGCATAGGCTGGCGGTCCATGACCGACTTCCTGGGCCACCCCGTCAGCACGTTCCCGGAGGGGACCCGGACGGCCGCCGACGCCGCCGCGGCGATCGGCTGCTCGGTCGGGCAGATCGTCAAGTCGCTCGTGTTCCGGCGCGCGAGCGGAGCGGCGCTGCTCGTCGTCGCGTCGGGCTCGAACCGCGTCGACGAGGCCAGGCTCGAGGCGCTGGCCGGCGAGCCGGTCGGCAAGGCCGACGCGGAGTTCGTCCGGTCGGCCACCGGCTTCGCTATCGGCGGGGTGCCGCCGGCGGGCCACACCGCGCCGGTCGAGACGATCGTCGACGAGGACCTGCTCGCCTACGAGGAGATCTGGGCCGCGGCCGGGACGCCGCGGACGGTCTTCCCCCTCTCGCCGGACGAGCTCGTGGCGCTGACCGGCGGCCGCGTCGCCGATGTCGCCACGCGGTAGCCGCGGCGCGGTCGCCGCCGGCGTCGCGGCCGCGCTCGCGCTCGCGATCGTGCTGCGGGTCGTCCGCGGCGACGCGCTGTGGAGCGCGGGCGAGGGGATCTACGGGCTGACCGCGCGCAGGCTCCTGGAGGGCGGCGACGTCTACGGCGAGATCGCCGCGGCGCAGCCTCCGCTGCACTTCCTGGCCGGCGCGGGGTTCCTCGCGATCGAGGACTCGATCGGCGGCCTGCGCGCCGGCGTCGGCCTCCTCCAGCTCGTGTCGGCGGGGCTCGCCGGCGCGATCGCCTGGCGGCTCACCGGGTCGCGCCTCGCGGCGACCGCCGCGCCGCCCGCGACGCTGCTCGCGCCGTGGAACGTCCACGAGCACGCGGTCTTCATCCCCGAGCACGTCGCCCTGCCGCTCCTGCTCGGGGCGGCGCTGCTGGCCGCGCGGGAGCGCACGGCGGTCGTCGCCGGCGTCCTCGCCGCGGCGGCGGTGGCGATCAAGCTCCCGCTCGTCCTCGCCGGGGTGGGGATCCTCGCGGGCGCGGCCGCCCGGCCGCGGTTCGCCGCCGGCGCCGTCGCGGCGGCCGCCGTGCTCGCCGCCGTCTTCGTCGCGGCGTTCGGCGCCGGCGAGTTGTGGGAGAACCTCGTCACCGCGCAGGCCGACACCGGCGCGCGCGCACTCGACGACCTCGCCGGCGCGTACGGGCAGCTCGCCTGGAACCTCGCTCCGCTGCTGATGTGGGTGCCGTTCGCGGCACTCGCCCGCGGCGGCGCCGGTGCCGACCGGCGGCTGCTGGCGACGACGGCCGGCCTCTTCGCGGGCGTCGCGGCCACGCTGCTGACGCTCGCCAAGAACGGAACGGGCCTCTACGTCGCCGCGTCGGTCGAGGTCGCCGCGGTGCCGCTGGCCGCGGCGGGCGTCGTCGCCCTGCTGCGCCGCGGCCGGCGCCGCCCGCTCGTCGCGGCGGCGGCACTCGCCGCAGCCGCGCTGCGGCACGCCCCCTCGCACTCGGCGCGCGCGCCGCCCGCGCGCCCCCGCGCGCTCGGGCGCCCCCGCCCCACCAGCGGCTCCGCGGACCGCCCCACCGCGGAGGCGGACGCCCGGAGGGACGCCCCGGCGCGCGCCTGCCCGCCCGGAACGGCGTCCTCCGGCCCGTCGTTCGTGGCGCACGCCGCACGCCGCCGGATGCCGGGCGACCAGCCCGACACGTTCATCGTCGCGACCGCCGAGACGCACGCCGAGCTGCTGCGGCGCGTGGAGGCCGACGCCCGGCGCTGCCCGTAGCGAACGGCCCGTGGCCGCGAGCGGCTACATCCAGACCTCGACCAGGTTCGTCGCCCCCGGCTCCGGCCCCTCCGACACCTTCGAGACGCCGGCCGGCAGAAGCGCCCGCGCCTCCTCCAGCGTCGCGACCTTGTGGCTGTCCCCGGGCAGCGTCTGCGCCGGGAGGATCAGCCACTCGCGCAGGACGTATCCGTCGGGGTGGTCGTCCGGGTGCTCGTAGATCGCGTACTGCTTGAGGGCCTTCTCGAGATCCTCCGGCTGCGGTCCGGCTTCCATGGCGCGCGCTCCCTCCTGCTCGATCCCGGCGAGCGACCGCAACGCACCGATCGACGGCGCGAAGAGGAACGCTCCCCCTGTCATGTGCACCCACGTCTCGTCGGGGCCCGCCGCGATCTTCACCTCGGGCGGGTCCCGGCGCAGGTCGACCTCGCGAGAGGCGCCGGCGGCCACCTGCCCGACGAGCATGTCGTGCCCGCCGCGACCCGACGGCGCGTTCGCGTTGTTCATCCAGTCCATTGCGAGGCGCCCGAACTGCACGCGGGCGCTCGTCATGTAGGCGAGGAAGACGAGCCCCCGGCCGCCGGGCGGCGGAGCCGCCTCGCCCTCGACGTAGGCGGTTCCGAAGGGCGCGCCGCGCCGCATGATGCGGCGCAGCTGCTCCTCCTTGTGCCCCGCGCGCGGGTTGACCTTCCGGATGTGCGCGCCGAGCGGGCACGCCTGGTCCATCGCGTCGTGGGTGAAGTCGAAGGCGTTCATGGCGACGGGGTCCTTGACGTCCGCGCCGGGCGGCGCGCTGAGCGGAAGGCCGTCGGGCCGGCGACCGACGACCAGCTCGGCCAGCGTCTCCGGCGTGAGCCCCGGGATCTCGTCGGCGCGCTCGGCCGCCCGCTTCGCACAGAACGCGCGGAAGGCCGGGACGTCCTGGGCGAGGCGACGGTAGACGAGGATCGACCCGTTGCGTGCGAACGCCGCCGCCGCGTCGTCGGCGGGCCGCGCCTCCAGCCCGCAGACACGCGGGTCGCCCTCGACCGGCATCGGGTAGCCGAACACGAACTCGCCGGGCCAGACGAGGTCCTGCTGGTTCGTCGTCTTCGGCTCCCCGCCGTCGTCGTCAGCGCGCCGGGCGTCGAACAGGGTTCCGTCGTCGCGTAGGCCCAGGGGCGCCGGCTGGGAGATGCCGTCGCGGAAGCCGAAGTGCTCCTTCGAGCCCTTCATGGGCAGCAGCCGCTCGAGGAACGGCTCGCCGTCGAGCCACGCGCGCGCCTGGCCGGTGAACCACCCGACCACCTCCTCGGCCGCTCGGACGGTGCCGGCGGCGACGACGAGGAGGACGTCGACCGGCCGGTCCGGCCGCCCCACGACCCAGTCGCTGCCGCGCGCGCCGCCGCCCGCCGGACGCGGGTCGTGGAGGCCGCCCGCGCTCGCCATGCTCGGCGCGGCGAACCACGGGTCGTCGAACTCGACCGGCCGGCCGGCCGCCTCGAGCACCCGTCGCGAGAGCGCCAGCGCGACCCACGGCCCGGTCTCGACGCTGGACCACAGCCCACCCACCACGTCCCGCGCCGGGCGGCCCATGCGGGGCAGCAGCCGGCGGGTCGGCGTGACCATCTCCGCCCACCGGCCCGCGGTGCGCGCCGCCGCGGCCGGGTCGGCGGCGGTGTACGCGCCCAGCGCCTGCGGCGCGCCGCCGAAGCCGACGAGGACGTGGCCCTGGATCTCGTCGAGATCGAGCTCCGGCTCGCCCGGGAGCGGCCAGCTCACGGCCGCCGGCGCGACATCGTCGGCGCCTCCGCGACCGGCGCCGGTGCCGCGGCGCCCGTCCGCTTGAGGAGATCGGGGTAGGCGTCGACCTCGCCGGGACCGCAGCGCGGCCCGTCCTGCGCGCGGTAGCTGTCGAGCAGCGTCGTCCGGGTGTCGCGGCAGCAGCCGCCCCTGCATGCGATCGGGGGCACGACGACGCCCTCGGGCGCGTCCCACGTGTCGACGAGCAGGTGCATCCTGACGAGCTCGGCCAGCTGCGCCGGATGTTCGATCGCGTTGCCGTCGATCAGCATCTCGCCGAGAACGCCCTCCCCTTCCGGGACCTCGAGGTGCAGGCGCAGGATGCGCGACGTCTCCCGCGCGCTGATCGGGTCGGCGTCCTTGCCCCGCGTCGGCGTCCAATAGTCGCGCGGGGCGGACTCGCCATCCGGGTGCTGGAGCATGCCGTACGCGAAGTCGGCGATGTAGAGGCCGATCGGGTCGGTCAGCGTGAAGCGCTGCGGCTTCTCGGGGTCGGTGACCCCGAGGTAGGCGCCGGCGGCGATGTTCGGGTCGCTCGAGCGGGCGGGGTCGCCGGCGAGCGTGCAGCAGATCAGGCGCTTCGCGTCGTCGCCGTCGACGAGCTGGTCGTTCGCGTCCGCGCGCGGCAGCGCCGACGTCACCGCGAGGGTGACCTCCGCGGCCAGGTTGTTCGCGCGGTGCGAGAGGTGCACGATCCCGTTCTCGCGGTTGAACCGGTTGCGCGGATTGAGGTCGCCCTTGCGCACGAACGGCTCGACGCGGCCGTTGGGCAGCCGGAACCCGAGCGTCGCCGGCGCCTCGAGGTCCTCGGGCGTGATCGAGTCGTCGCCGGTGCAGTCGCGGTAGCGCTTCGCGACGTGCTCGCGCCCCTTGTCGCCCTGCCGGAAGAGGAACTGGAAGTAGTCCCAGCCCTCGCAGACGAAGGTGATCGAGCGCAGCACGCCGTCGACCTCGCGGGCGTGCCACTCGAGGTACTCGTCCTGACGGTCGCGCACGCGGCAGTCGATGTCGACCACCTCCCCGGTGTCGACGTCCACGATCGGCATGTCAGGTGCGCCGAACCCCCACCAGTCCTCGTGCCCGAGATGCTCGGCCTGTGCGAACCTCGCGTCGCCGCGGTACCGCTTGCCCACCGCCTCGGGGAAGCCGTCCCACTGCACGGGGGTCAGCGTCCGCTTGTGCGGCACCTCGACCCCGGGCGCCGCCGGGTTGACGTACGGGACCACCGACGCATCGGTGCCCTGAGGCAGCGCGGCCCGCATGTCGCGGAGCGACCCCTCGGCGAGGTCGTGGTGATGCTTGTGCCACGCGTCGTGGATCTGCTGCGGCAGGTCCTCGTCGACCCAGCCGGGGGTGTGGAACCGCCAGTCGTCCATGCCGGCGACACTAACTCAGCGCGGAGGAGGTTCCAACTGTTTCTAGTGCGTCGGCGGAAGCGTCTCCGGACCCTCCGCTGCGCTACGACATCGGCACCGTCAACCCGCTGACCTCCACCAGCGGGCGGGTCATCTGCGTGTCGTCGTTGGCGTAGACCGAGATGTCGAAGACATAGGCGTCGCCGGCGGCCGGGACGATCCCCTGCGTCGTCAGCCACGACGCGGCCTGGGCGTCGGCGGTGGTGACGAACGTCGTCAGGTCGCTCGCCGCGTGCTGGGCGAGCGGCACGTAGAAGACCGGCAGCGGCGCGACGAGCCGATCCGCTCCATTGCCGCCGCCGTTCCGGGCGGCGGCGAGCTCGCGCTCGTAGCGGCACAGCACGCGGAACTTGAACACCTGGTCGCCCTCTCCCCCGAGCAGCTGCTGGAGGGCCGCCGTCAGCCCGGCGGCGATCCCCGGGCCCGTCCCGACCGTGATCGGCGCGGCCGTCTCGAGCAGGGGCACCGCCGGGTTCGTGAAGCCGATCCACGACGTCTGGTAGACGAAGGACGGGTTGGTCGCCGTGTCGGGCACGAGCAGCGCGTTGCGCAGCACCGAGACGAGCACCTGACCCTGCTGCCACTGCACCGCGTCGCGCCCGAGCGGGGGCGGCTTCGTGCCCGCCTTGGCGATCGCCGAGCCCGGGAACACGAAGCGCGAAGCGCTGCGTCAGCGGCGCGAACGCCTTGACGCCCGCCGGGTAGGTGTAGCGCTGCGACTGCTGGTCGACGACGCCGCCCGCGGCGAGCTGCGTGTCGACGCCGTCGATCTCGACGAAGATCGCGGGCCACGGGACGTCGTCGGCCGGCCCGTCGAACCGCTTGACGTCGACGCTCTCGAGGTAGGTCTCCGTCGCGTCGTAGGTCGTGTCGAGCGTGAACTCGTGCGTCCGCGCGACGGCGTCGCCGAACGTCCCGCTCCCGGTCGAGAGCGCGGTGGCGAGCGCCTTCACCATGCCGGAGAACGCGTCGACCATCGCTGCGAGCCGCGCGTCCTGCGCCCCCGCGCCGAGCGCGGCGAGCGCCGAGACGTCGTGCTGCATCTCCGGCCACGCGACCGCGAACTGGGCCAGCGGCTGGAGCAGCGTCTGGGGCGACGCCGGCGCCGGCATCGACTCCCCCGGTGCGCCGAACGTGACCTGGAGGCGCATCTCGTCCTGGGCGCTCGCCTGGTGGTCGACCGTCGCCTCGAGCTGCCACTGCTTGGCCTCGGCGATCGACTCGACCGGCCACGCCTCCGACGCCCACGTGGCCTGCGCGTCGAGCGCGCGCACGAGCGGGAGCTGCGGGTAGGAGCGCAGCGCGATCGGCACGTCGGTCTGGACGGCGTCGAGCTTCACCGCGCCGCCGAGCGCCTCGTGCTCGAGCGGCAGCGCGAACCGCAGCCAGTCCGACCCCTGGTAGCCGAGCGCGCCCGGCACGTCCTCGATCCTGAACTCGACCTCGTCGACCTTGAGGTCGAGCTCCAGGTACAGGTTGCGGTACCGCGCGTCGGCGCCGGTGGCGAACAGGAAGCTCGCGTACTGCTGCCCGTCGGCGAGCGGGACCTTCAGCGTCGACAGCGAGAAGTCCGGGATCGACTGGAGCCCGTGGAGCGCCTGCGTCGTGGTGAAGATCGCCGTGCGCACGGCGACGTCGGGGTCGGCGGCGAACTCGCTCGCGGACGCGTACTCGAGCGCCGTCGCGACGTCGCCGATCGTCTCCGCGCCGGTCGTCGTGTACGACTTCGACTTCGACTGGTGCACGAACTTGACGTTCGGGGCGAGCGTCCCCGGCGCGTCCTGGTTGGCGACCGCCACGTCGCCGGGGTCGACGCCGAAGTACTGCGCCAGCGTCTCGAAGCTGTCCGAGCCCGTGGGGGTGCGGGCGACCTTGCCGAGCGCGAGGGCGGCCCCTCCGCGCAGGAGCGCGCCGCCCGTGACGGTGATCGTGCCCGCCTTCACCCCGCCGAGCAGCGCGGCCGGATCGACCTTCGGATCGAGCGCCGCTCCGACGGTGGCGAGCGAGTCGGTGTCGGTCACCGTGTACGACCCGCCCACGACGACCTTCGGCGTGAGGATCCCGCTGGCCCGGCCGATCGCCCCCGCGAGCGTCTCGAGGCTCACCGCGAACTGCGCGACGAGCGCCCCGATGTCGCCATCGGCGGGCACCTGGTAGGCGGGCGCGACCGGCTTGCCCGCGAGCCGCGGCGGGATCGGGTTCAGCGGCGAGAAGCAGGCGACGGGCGTGCCGGCGACGAGCACGCCGGCCGTCGTCGCCAGCTCCTCGGCGAGCGCGGCGGCCGTCGATGAGACCGCCCGCGCGACGCTCCGCAGCGTGTCGCTGCCGAGGACCTTGTACGAGGAGATCGTGATGCCCGGCGTCAGCAGGTTCGAGACGTCCTGCACCGCCGTGCCGACCGAGCCGGCATCGGTGGCGAAGAACGCCGCGAGCGACGCGAAGGTCTCGCCCGCCGCCGTCGGCCGGCTCAGCGGCACGAGGTCGAGCGCCTTGTCGTGGGCGAACAGCCCCTGACCCGGCGGGAGCTGGGTGACGCCGGCGAAGCCGACGGCGGCGGCGACGCCGGCGAGCGTGTCGCCGGCGACGATCGTGTGCGTGACGTTGCCGTTGGCCACGACCACGTCCGGGGCGAGGACATTGGCGACGTCGGCGAACGCCGTCGCGACGGCCTCGGGGCTCGGGCCGTAGGCGGTCGCGAGCTGCTGGAGGCTCTCGGGCGTCGCGCCGGTCGTGTGCGGCGGGCGGAACGGCGACGAGACCGCGACCGGGAACTGGATCACCGCGTCGGTCGTGTAGGCGGTGGCGAGCGAGACGAGCATACTCTGGCGCAGCGTCTCCCTGGCCTGGTCGAGCCCCGCCGGATCGTCGTCGACCAGGATCTCGTCGACCATCGCCGCGAGCTCGTCGGCGATCGTCTGCTTGGCCTCGACGATCTTGGTGAACGCGGCGGGGTTGACGGTCCACGCGCGGGCGGCGACCGCCGGCGACAGGAACAGGTCGATGGCCTCGAGCGCCATCCGCATCCAGGCGTCGATGTCGACCGACGAGAACGCCTTGCTCGTGGTCGAGGAGAGCGTGCCCGTGCTCGGCTGGTAGTCGCCGACGTCCGCGTCGCCGCTCTCGAGCTGCTGGCTCATCGGCCGCACCGCGTAGAAGCGCGGCGACGCCGGGTCGATCTGGACCTGCGAGACGCCGGCGGCGCCGAAGTCGACGACCCACAGCCGCTTCGCGCCGTCGCCCGGCTTCGGACCGGTCGCGAGCTTCAGCCGGCGCTCGGCGTACGCCGTCTCGAACGCCGCGGCGAAGACGTCGGGCCGGCCGTCGGGACCGAGGTTGGGCGCGAGCGGCGCCGTGTCCGACGCGACGGCGGCGATGTCGGTCGCCAGCGGGTCGACGAGCGAGGTGTCGCGCGCGATCGTGACCGAGGCGTCCAGCGGCGTGACCGGCGAGGCGACGTACGGCGCCGCCCGGCCGGCGCCCGCCGACACCTCGGGCGGCGGGACGAGCAGCCGCGCGCCGCTCGCGAACAGCGTGGCGTCGCCCTTGTACGCGGCGACGAGGTCGGAGAGCTGGATCGACGGGTCGAGCGCCTCGAGCTTGCGGACGATCGAGGCGAGCGTGTCGGTGGCGTGGGCGGTGACGGTCTTGCCGCCGACGGTGATCGCCTTGCCGTCGGGGACGAGCCCGGCCACCGCGCTGTTGGCCGTCGCGAGCTCGGACGTCAGGACGCCCATCGCCTGCGCGACGCCGTCGAGCGTGCGCCCCTCGACCGGCGGCGCCGTCCCCACGAAGAGCGCCCCGGGCGCGACGAGCCCGGCGAGCGCTGCGACGCCCGCGTCGCCGACGAGCGCCCCGGCGTTCGCGGCGCCGACCGCGGCGGCGACCGAGTCCAGCGTCGAGTCGGCGGTCGTCGTCGTCGTCTTCTGCCCGTAGGCGACGACGACGTCCGGCGCGAGCAGGCCCGGCATCGCGGCGTTGGCGGCGCCGAGCGTCGCGCCGTCGGTGGCGAAGGCCTCGACGACGTCGGCGAGCGTGGGCGTCGGCTTGGTCCCCATCGGCACGTACAGCGCGGCGCCGACATTCGCGCCGAGGCTGACCGCTCCCGGCACCGCGAGGACGGCGCCGGTGGTGAACGGCAGCGTGGTGTTGGCTGCGGCCAGCTCGTCGACGCCGATGCCGAAGCGCGCCGCGATGCCGGTGAACGTGTCGCCGGGCTCGGCCGTGTAGGTGCTGGTCGAGATGCGCAGGGAGGTCGCCGGCGGGAAGACCCCGGTCGGTCCCGGCGCGGCGAGCCGCGCGAGCTGGTCGAGCGTGAAGCCCGGCAGCGAGCCGGCGAGCGACGACACCGTGTCGTTGGGCTGGACGACGTAGTCCGTGATCGCGAGCGTGACGCCGCCGGCCAGGATCGTCGCGTCCGCCGCGATCGCGCCGGCCAGCTCGACCAGGCCGATCGGGACCGACGCCCCTGCGGCCACCGCGGCCTCGAGGAGCTGGTCGAGGACGGCGAGCAGCGAGCCGTCGCCGGCGACGTTCACGCTCACGCCCTTGACCTCGACCCCGGCCCCGGCCGCGAGCAGGCCCGGCAGCTCGGCGTTGGCCAGCGCGAGGCTCGCGAGCGTGCAGTGCTCGCTCGTGGCGATGTCGCCGAGCTTCTCCCCCTTCACGACGGGGTGGGGGCGCACGCCGGTGGCGTCGTTGGGCGTCGCCGGCACGGCGGCGATCGCGATCGGCACGCCGGTGGCGAGCAGCGGCGCGTTCGCGGAGGCGGCGGCGATCTCGGCGACGGACGTCGTGACGCCGTGGTCGGCGAACGCGGTGACGAGCGTGCCGAGCGTGTCGGTGGCGCCCACGGGGAGGGTGACGGACTTGATCGTGACCGTGCTGCCGGGGACCAGCATGTGCGGGGTGGCGGTGTTCGCGACGGCCACGGCGGCGATCGTCGTGCTCTGGAGCGCGGCGACGGTCGTGAACGTGTCGGCCGGGCGCAGCGCCGCGAGGTTCGCGCCGCGCGTCGTGTAGGTCCAGGTGGCGGTCGGCAGCACGGTCTGGGCGGCGAGCCCGGCGGTCTCGTTGTTGGTCAGCAGCGTGCCGACGCTGATCCCGGTGGCCGCGGCGATGGCGCCGAGCGTGTCGCTCGAGCGCACGGCGTAGTCGTGCGGGATGACGACGGCGGTGGTGGTGAGCTGCGTCACCTCCGCCGCGCCGTTGGCGGCCATGAGCTGCGCCGGCGTCACCGCGCTGTCGGCGGCGAGGCCGCCGAGCGTCTCCCCGCCCGCGGCGGTGTGCTCGAGCTGCTGCACCGACTGCGCCGCGCCGAGGTAGACGTAGGCCGCCGTGACGAACGTCTCGAGCGGGCGCTTCGCGGCGGCCCCGGAGACGAGCGACCCCTGCGCGGGCGGGTCGAGCGAGGTGTCGATCGAGCAGGTGACGTCAGGCCGGCTGAGCTGGTAGTGGACCTGGCCGTAGATGGACTGGTGCGCGGCCGCCGTGCGGACGGCCGAGGCGAAGAGGTTCGACGGGCTCGGGACGTACTTGTCGAGCCCCAGGTCGATCCGCACCGTGATGACCGCGGCGCCCGACGCCCCCGACACGTCGAAATGGCCGCTGGCGCCCGGCCACGCGCCGAGGCCGCGCAGCGCGTCGTAGTAGGCGACCGGCGCCTGCACGTGCGCGATCT
The DNA here is from genome assembly GCA_030447275.1 of Solirubrobacteraceae bacterium. Lineage (GTDB taxonomy): Bacteria > Actinomycetota > Thermoleophilia > Solirubrobacterales > Solirubrobacteraceae > CADCVT01. The sequence continues at coordinate 55,297 of JAUJPF010000012.1, forward strand.
CCGGGGTGGCGTCGATCTCGTTGCCGAACACGTCGCGGAACGAGAACGCGAGGTCGACGGACGTGCCCTTGAACGGACCGGTCGCCTTCGGGTCCTTCGCGACCCCCGCGTAGGGGTCGAGGCCGGCGGGCGGAAGCAGCGCCGGCAGGTCGGCCGGCGGCGGGGCCACGAGCTTGTAGACGGGGATCGTCTTCGTGTACTCCCACACCCCCGTCCCGCCGCTCTTGGGACCCTCGGGCAGCGCGAGCGACGGCTGCTTGAAGCCGGTCCCCGTGAGCGTGAACGACAGCAGGCTGAACAGGCTCTCGGTGCGGGTTTCCGCCGTCGGCGCGGCGCCCGGCGAGGGGTCGGTGCGCGCGAGGGTGAACCCGATGTTCCCCGGAGGGGCGGTGGTGACGACCGTCGTGTCGGTCTTCGCGTAGGCGAACACGTCGACCTTGCTGGGATCGAGGTTGTCGCCCACCACGGCGGCCGTCACGTACGGGCGCAGCGTGAGGTCCGGCGTCTTCGGATCCCCCGTCACCGCGACGAGGTAGACCCGGCCGTCCTCGCCGCCGGGGAACGCGGAGGCGGGCAGTCCGGTCCCCGCCGCGGTCGTGTAGTTGAGGTAGAACCCGCCGGTCCCCGTGACGCTCGCCTCCCAGACGAGCTGGATGAACTGCTCGGGCGCGGCGAGCGACGCGTACGCGTCGGTGTACGGCGGCACCGTCTGGGCCATCGCCAGCATCGCCGCCGCGGGCGCGCCGCTGTGGGTCTCGGTCGAGAGGTTCGACTTGAGGATCGCCACGCGGCCGGCCCGGTCCGCCGCCGTGAGCGGGTCGGACACGAGGCCCGCGCCGCCGCCCGCCGCGGCGTACGCGAGCCAGAGCTGGACCGGGTCGCCCGACGCCCGCAGGTGCGTCCACAGCGCCAGCAGCGTGTCGCGGTCGGTCTGGTCGGCTCCCAGCGCGAGGTAGGTGCCGTCGAGCCAGCCGCCAGCCGGCGACGCGATCCTGCGGACGGTGAAGGGCAGGACCGTGGCCCACGCCCAGCTCTCGACCGGCGGGGGCGGATCCGGAACCTGCTTGCCCTTCGGCGACTGCGCGAGCTTGAAGTCGCCTGCGACCTGGCCCGACGCGACCCGGTCGAGCAGACTCGGGGGCAGGCGCCACAGCGAGGGGCTGCCGCCCGCGGGCGGAGGGCTCGGCAAATTCGGCGGGTCGGGCGCCGCCCACGGCACCTGCGGGCCGACGGAGTGCGCGATCGGCGCGGCGTGGAACAGCGCCTCGCGCTGCGGCCCGGCCGTGATCGCAGGGTCGAACGTCGTCGACGGCGACTGCGCGGCGAGCGTCGCCTGGTCGAGCGTCACGTCGACGGCGGGCAGCGGGACGCGGACCTTCGCGGGCGGGTGGTCGACGTCGATCCCCGGGTTGAGCGCGACGATCGCGGCGACGGTGACCCCGGTGTACTGGCCGGCGATCGTCGCCACCGTCTCGCCGCTCTGCGTGACGTGCATCGCGACCGGCTGCACCCACCCCGGCGCGCCCTCGAGCGTGAAGGTGACGTTGTACGTCGTGGCGATCGTGGCGGGCGCCGGGAACTGCTGCCCGGTGACGCGGTAGAACGCCTCGACCGCGCCGGTCTTCGGGTCCGGCGGCATCGGCAGCCGCAGCCCGTGGAGCATGAAGTGCGACGCCATCCCGGAGACGGTCGCCGTCTCCCCGCTGCCCACGAGCCGCTTGAACAGGTCGTCGACGTTGGCCTGGCGGGCGTTCGGCCGGACCACCGCCGTCCCCGCCGCGAAGATCTTCTGGACCCCGCCGATCCGCCCGGCGAGCGCGTCGACGGTCAGCCCGAGCGCCGACGCCAGCCCCTGGATCGTCGTGCCCTGCGCCGCCGGGTACTTCAGCGTGCCCGGCAGCGCGAGCGTGGCGTTCGGGGTGAGGATCGCCGCCGTGCCGTTCGCCGTCTGCGCCGCGAGGTCGGACACGTCGAGCCCGAAGCGCCCCGCGAGGTCGCCGAGCGTGTCCCCCACGACGATCGTGTGCGGGCGGACCGGGAGCGTGAGCTGCGTGCCGGGCGGCGGCACCTGCGTGGGCGTGATCCCGGGGTTGAGGGTCTGGATCTGCCCCATCGTCGTCGTCAGCGCGTCGGGGTAGAGCTGCGTGAGCGTGACGTAGCCGGCCACCAGCGCGAACGTGTCGCCCGCCTTCGGGGCGTACGAGACGGTCCCGGTCTGCTGGAGCGGACCCGCCGCGGTGCGCACGACGGTGGGGATCGTCCACGGCTGGCCCTCGGGCACCGCGGCGTTGGCGGTCGCGATCGCGTTTACGAACCACGCGGCCTCGGGCTGCGGCGCGGCGCCGAGGTCGCGCACGATCACGTAGGCGGCGATCGACGCGAGCGAGTCCCCGGCGGCGATCGTGTACGGCGCGCCGGTGCCGTCGGCGCGCGCGAGCTGGATGGTCGCGGTGCCGTTCGCGAGCAGCAGGCCCTTCACGTCGGCGTTCGCGGCGGCGATGGCGACGCCCGCGTCGGTCTGCTCGAGCTTCGTCGCGATGCCGCTGAGCGAGTCGCCGGCGAGCACGCTGTACGTGAGGCCCGGGATCGGCAGCGTGACCGCGGCCATCGGCGTCGCGAGGTTCGCCGCGGCGATCTCGAACAGCGCCGCGGGGACCGGGATCGACACCGGCGTCCCGGCGGCGGTGAAGTCGGTTCCGTGCGGGTTCGCGTCGATGATCGCCTGCTGGCCGACGCACCACGCGGTGGCGATCGAATCCAGCGTGTCGCCCGCCACGACGATGTAGTCCGCGACCGCCATCGGAGGCGGCACGGTGAGCACCTGCTTCGGCGAGACGGTCGGCGTGTTCCTGGCCACGAGCGCCGCGGTGGAGATGCCGAACAGGTGCGCGATCGAGGCTGGCGTGTCGCCCTGGCGCACGGTGTACTTCACGTCCGGGGCGATGGCGGCGGCGAGGCTCGCCAGCGACTCGGTGCCGGTGGCCGCGTCGTAGCGCGTCGACTTCAGCTCGTTGATCGCGACCTGGAACGACGAGCGCGCGATCATCAAGAGCCAGTCGGCGAACAGCGCCTCGGTGACCGGCTCGCCGCCGTCGCGCAGCAGCGTGCGCACCGTTCCGACGCCGTTGCCGCCGCCGTTCAGCGGATCGGGGGCGCGGTCGTACCCGTAGTTGACCGCGAGCTGGTCGAGGATGCCCTGCACGTGGCTCTGGTAGGCGTCGCCGACGATCGGCAGCGCCGAGAAGTCGACGGTGGGCTGGCCGTCCGGCGCCATCGTGAGCGGCGGCGGCATCGGCAGCACGGCGCCGTGCATCTCCTGGTCGGCCTTGTCGGGGGCGATCGCGGGGTCGGGCGGCGCGAGTGCGAGCACGACGTTGTCGGCGAGCAGCGTCTTCACGTCGCCGTAGTCGAACCCGCGGTGCGAGATGTCGGGCGCGCTGAGGTCCTCGAAGATCTGGTGCAGGTCGACGGCGGTGACGGCGCCGGTCGTCGCGCCGATCAGCGTGTTCGTCCCCCACTTCAGGAGCAGCTGGACGAGGACGTCGAACGGCTGCGGCACGACGTTCGCGATCGGCGTCGGCACGTCGGACGTGCTCGGCGGCGTCGTCGCCGTCGACGGCGCCATCGTGATCGTCACGACGTCGTCGCCGCTCGAGGGGTCGGGCGCGACGGTGAACACCGGCACGAGCGTCACGTCGAGCACGGCGGTGCTCGGCAGGACGGTCGCCGCCGTCCACTGGAGCGGAGGAGGGGTCACCGCCGTCGCGTTCAGCAGCGAGGGCGCCGCGGCGAGCAGGTGGTGGGGCGTCTCCATGCGCGCGCGGGCGGCGAGCGCGGGCGTCCCGGCGGACGCGGCCGGCGCGGCCGGCGCCGCCCCGAGCGTCCAGGGCGTCGCCTGCTGGGACCCGATCGTGAACGACGCATCGAGGTGCATCGAGAACGAGAAGTGGATCCGGATGAACAGGATCTTGATGCTGGCCTCGACCTCGACGTCCACCGACAGCCCGAGGTAGATCGGCGCGTACGCCTCGATCACCACCGACGCCGTCACCGACGCGGTGATCGAGATGCTGATGCTCAAGACCTTGAAGTCGACGCTGCCGTAGAGCTTGCCGACGATCGCGAGGCTGCCGGTGATGCGGTAGTAGCGGTCGCTCGACACCGCCGAGCCGGTCGGGTTGAACCAGGCGACGACGCCGGTGACGATGCCCTGGACGGTGACCGACACGCCCGCGCTGAGCGGCCCCTCGGAGATGTCCTTGCCCACGCCGAGCGCCAGCGCGACGCCGAACTCGACCACCGGGCCGAACGTGCCGTTGCTGATCTGCGGGACGAGGTCGGTGGCGCCGTCGGCCGCGGTGAGGCGGCCGAAGTAGAACCCGCCCGCGCCGACGAACGGGAAGATCTCGAGCCCGAAGGCGACGGACCAGTCGTTGTTGTACGGGAAGCCGAGGTCGATGTAGAAGCCGCCGTCGGTGTAGATGTCGAGCGTGAGGTTCGGCAGCGTGATCGACACCTCGCCGAACTCCAGGTGGCGCATCAGCGTCGGGAGCTGGAGCTCGATGTGGTAGACGCCGACGTCGGCGCTCACCTTGCGGTAGAGGATCTGGAAGTAGAGGCCGTCGAACGGCCCGGCCTTCGGACCCGACAGCGTGATCTGCGCGCCGTACAGCACCGGGTCGTTGAAGACGACGCCCAGCGAGACGGTGCCCATCACCGTGAAGTTGGCCCCGATCAGCCACCCGGCCTGCGCGTCGAAGTGCAGGATCTCCCACGGCTTCGGATCCTTCTCGGCGCCCGCGACGATCTCGTGCATCTGGTTGAGCACGTCGGGCATCGTCTTGGCGCCCGGCGCGAGCACGAGGTGCTGGCCGACGCCCAGATCCTTCAGGTCGAGCAGGGCCGCGCCGGCGCCCGGCGCGGCCGGCGGCTGCTCGTTCATGAGGTCCCAGTCGAGCGGCTTGTCGTCCGGGTACTCCTCGCCGAGGAACGAGCCCGAGATGGCGATGTCGACCGTCGGGGATCCGCCCTTGTTGACGTACGTCAGGCTGATCCACTTGATGTTCACGAGGCCGAGGTCGAGGTTGATCGTGTCCTTGATCCCGACCGTGCGCTGCGTGACGTTGACGATCAGCTCGAGGTCGTCGAAGTTGATCTTGTCGAGCACGTTCCACGGCGCGTCGAGCGTGGCCGAGTGCGACGGGTCGGCGAGGTGCACGAGGTAGCCGACGATGTCGCCGAACGTGACGCCGCCGAGCTTGAGCGTCACGATGCCGTCGCCGTTGGCGGCCGTCGTGTAGCCGCCCATCAGCTTGATCGTGTTGAAGTCGAGCTCGAACAGGTAGCTCGTCGTCGGCTTGCCGGTGCCCGACGACGGCTGCTGGAACGCGTAGGCCAGCGACAGGTCGAGCGTGTCGCTGCCGAAGTGGCTCTTGAGGTCGCCCTTGATCTGCCCGCCGTAGGCGAACTTGCCCGTCTGGCCGGCGACCGGCTTGCGGTTGACGTGGACGCTCGCGTCGATCTCGAGCTGGAGCCCGGGGATGTCGGGCGTCCACGCCGCTCCGCCGGCGAACGCGTAGCTCTTGTCGCCCGTGTCGTAGGTGACCGACAGCTCGTTCACCGACAGGTTCGCGAGCCCGTCGGGCGCCGCGAACCCCAGCGCCTTCTTGAGGACGTCGTCGAGCGAAACCGGCTTCTCGAGCTTGCCGGACAGCACCCAGTTGCCCTTCGGCTCGCGCTCGGCGGAGAGCCCGAGCTGGACGAGCTCGCTGATCTCGATGACCGACGAGATCGAGCCCGACTTCACGAGTGCGCCCGACGTCCAGTCGAGGTTCACGGACGCCGTGACCTGCTCGATCTCGAGCTGGCCGGGGATGATCGGCCACGGGGTGCCGGTCGTGACGACGACGCGCAGCAGCTCCATCGACCGCGTCGAGAGGTTGACCTTGAGGTCGAGCGTCGTCAGGACGAAGGCGAAGTTCGCGATGTCCGGCGGCAGCGCGTCCTCGAAGCTCCCGCCCGCCAGGTGGGCGATCGAGTCGAGGCTCGGCAGCGCGACGCTGTCCGCCGTGATCTCGAGCTCCCAGGGGCCGGGGTCCTCCGCCCGCCCGACGGTCGCCGCGATGTCCGTCCCGGCGATGTCGAACGTGCCGGCGACCGCGCCCGTGAGCTTCGTCGTCTTCCCGCTCATGTCGGCGGTGAAGTCGATCGCGATGCGCTCGATCGCGAGCCGCGGGTCGGGCGCGCTCGCCGTCCCCGGGATGAGGACCCACTGGTCGGCGCCGAGCGAGATCGAGGCGCTCGAGAGCGCCGGCTTCGACGGGTCGATCGCGACGGCGATCGTGTTCAGCGTGAAGCTCCCGACGTCCGCGACGCCGGCCGGGAGGCTCTCGGTGAGGCTCGCGCCGCCGACGAGCGTCGTCAGCGCCCCGAGCCCCGGCAGCTTCGCCTCCGGGCTCGAGTAGATGGTGAGCGGGCCCGAGGTCAGCGGGATCGGGAGGGTCACCGTGATGTCGATCTCATGGCCGGCGACCGCGTCGAGCGCGATCGTCCCGGCGACCGAGCCCGTCACCGTCGGTCCCGGCCACGCGACGTTCAGCGTGACGGTGACGTCCTTGAGCTCGACCGCGCCGGGGATGAGCGGCCACGTCTCGGTGCTGGCCACCATCACCTGCATCGACTGGAGGCCGAGCGACGACTTGTCCGCGCCGACCAGCGCGAGCGAGAGCGCCAGGATCTCACCGTTCACCGCGCTCTTGACCTGGTCCGGCAGGTGGTCGAGCAGCGAGAGCCCTGGGACGAGGTCGAGCAGCTCGAGCAGGCGCACGCCGGCGCCGGGCGGGACGAACAGCCGCCAGGCGCCGACGCCGGTCGGGATGGCCACGCCGAAAGGCACCGTGCCCGCCCCGAGGGAGACGAGGCCCCAGACCTCCTGACCGAGCGTCGCCGACCACGTCGTTCCGTCGGCATTGGGGCTGGCGACGCCGACGAGCGAGACCTGCGTCGAGGTGAGCGCGGCGACGGTCGGCAGGCCGGCGACGCCGATCGACGCGTCGGAGCCGCCGGACGGGGCGCGCAGGCGGACGGACTCGGCCTTGGCGCTCGCGGCGACCGGCCCGGCGAGGTTCAGGACGGTGCCGTCCTTGAACGTGACGAGGTTCGTCACCAGCGCCAGCGGCCCGGCCTTGTTCGCGTCGGCGGCCACCCGCAGGTTCAGCCCGGCGGGCTCGGCGGGGCCGAACGCGTCGACCGCGCCGTCCGAGCCCCGGAACACGAACGTCGGCGCCGCGTGCCAGCTGAGCTGGCCGAGGCTCGACGCCGCGAGGTTCGGGAAGGTGTGGGCGAAGGTCCAGTCGCCGCCCGCCGGGATCGTGATGCAGACGTCGAGGACCGCCGCCCCCGAGGCGTCGGTCATCGTCGTGAACGTCGCCGTGACCTGCGGCGCCGACGTGATGCCGAGGACGGCGGCCGTGAGCGATCCCGAGACGACGAGCGAGTCGCCGTCCCCGGGGTTGACGCCGGCGTTCGCGGTGAACGTCAGCGGCGCGCCGAACGCGTCCAGCAGGCCGGCGGCGATCGCCGCGCCCGGGGTGCCCAGCGTCGGGCCGTCGAACGGGACCGAGCCCTTCGCCTTCGCCGCGTTCAGCCGGCCCTCGAGGTCGATCAGCGTCTGGTCCAGCGGGGTGCCGGTCGTGACGAGCGCGGTGGTGGCCACGTCAGCCCTCTCCCCCGGCCGCGCCCGGCAGCCAGTCGCGGCGCGTGCCGCCGAACGCGTGGTGGCCCGCCGGCTCGGCGGCGACGGCGTCAGCGCCCGCCCGCAGCGGCGCCGCCGGCGGCAGCAGCGCCGTCTCGAGCACGTCGGCGTCCTGGAGCGACTGCCACAGCACGGTCGCCCACACCGACCAGAAGCCGGTGTTCGCCGCGACGAGGTGAATGGTCGCCAGCAGACGCCCCCGTTCCTCCCCGTCGCTCCGGCGCATCTCGCCGGCGTAGTACTCCGCCTGCTTCCACGCCTGCTCGCGCAGGCCGGGGCGCGGATCGACGTAGTCGACGGTCAGCCGGAACGCTTCCACGTCGTCGACCTCCGGTCCCGGATCGCGGGGGAGCAGGCCGTTGAGCGCGAAGTAGCCGACGGTCACGCTTGCGCGTCCGTCCTGGGCGACGACGCTCACGCGGCCGTCGTCGTCGCGGGCGTAGCGCAGCGGCGACGGCGCGGCGAGCGTGAACGTCAGATCCCGGTGCGGGAGCAGCGCCTCCGGCGGCGGCGGGCCGTGCTCGTGCGCGGCGTGCGCGCAGCGGCGGCACAGCGCGAGGAGCTCGGGCCACTCGACGATCGTCGCCCGGCGGCCGGGGAAGTAGCCGTCGCCCGCGTGCCACGCGACCGCCTCCTGAGGCAGGGGCATCTCGCACGCGGCGCAGAAGGAGCCGAGGCCGTAGCGGGCGACCTCAGAGGCGTCGCGCTCGGCCCACCGGGGCCGCCAAGGAGGTCGGGAGAGCGGGCGCACGCGGCTCCTACGGCACGTCGGTCAGGTCGGTGCCCGGCCAGATCGTCGGCACGTTCGCGCCGTTGAGGATGGCTTCGACGATCGTGCCTCCGCCGCCGCCCGGGACCGGCATCGCGTTGAACATCAGCGAAGCCACCCGGGCCCAGACCGAGAAGTGGCCGCGCCCGGTGAGCGAGACGAGCAACCGCTCGAGCTCGTACGCGAAGTTCCCCGCGTTCGCCGCCGCCAGCGGCCTGAGCAGGAAGACCGCGGTCATCCACTCGATCGTGCGCATGTACCGGCGCGAGTCGCGCGTGGACGCCGTGCCCGGCAGGTCGAGGCCGAAGTACGTGATCGAGTCGATGGCCTGCTGTCCGCTGGGCACCTGCTTGACGGCGACCTCGTAGACCTGTGCCGCGTTCACGCCCACCTTCAGCGTCGCGCTCACGTAGCGCGTCTCCAAATCGACCAGGCCGAGCTTGACGTCCGGTCCGACCGACGCGGCGTCGTCGAGCTGCTTCCACGTGATGGGGACGTTGTGCGTGTCGCGATACCACAGCGCCGGCTTGAGGAGCTGGTACGCGTTCTGATCGTCGTCGGGCCAGACGTATTTGGCGCGGACCGCGTTGTAGAGCGTGACCTCCCCCGGGTTCTTGGCGCCGCCCCACGACTTCACGGTCGCGCGCGACGGCCCCGTCCCCTTGCCCGTGCCGCTGGTGTTGCACGAGCCGCACGAGAGCAGGAAGTTGTCCCACGTGATCCAGAAGTACGGGAACTCGCCCTTCGGGACGCAGTGCTCGAGCTCGACGCTGTCGGGGAGCACCTGCTCGCAGTAGCTGCAGATCTTCCCGATCCGGCCCATCAGGATGGGCGTCGCCGCCTTGTACCCCTTGTCGTCGCTCGAGAGCTGCGTCTCGAGGACGCCGAGGCTCGCCTCGAGGTTGTCGTAGCGATCGTCCTGCATCTTCGACCCCCACGTCTTGTACGCGAGCAGCCCGGTGACGATCTCAAACGCGGACGGGGTCGCGCTCCAGAGGTCGATGACGTTCTGCTTGGTGAACGTCCATCTCCGCGTCGCCTGCGCCGCGGTCGTGTAGGCCTTGAGCGTGTTGACGGGGATGTCGATCGGATAGGTCCCCCGCGCGCCCTTCGTGACCGGCCGCATCAGCTGTCTCCCGCGTAGCCCGCGTACCAGCCGAGCGTCGTGTGGTCCTGGCCCGTCGGGTCGGCGAACAGCAGCGCGTCCACCTGGCCCTTCGGCGGGAACGAGAGCATCAGGACGCTCAGCGCGATCCGGTCGAGCTCGAGCACGTACGTGCCGTCGTGCTCGCTGAGCGACAGCTCGCCGATCTTCAGCTTCAGCACGCCCTGGAGGCTCAGGAGCTTGCCGCCCGAGCCGGTGCCCGGCAGCTTCAGCCCGACGCCGGCGTTCGCGCTGAGCGGCGTCCCCGGCGACCACGAGATGAGCATGCTCGCCTTGAACCCGACCTCCGCGGCGAGCGCGCCGGCGGTCCCGAAGCCGAGGTCGGCGACGATCCCGAACCACGGCGCCTTGATCGTGCCGCCGAGCGACGGCGTGGTGCCGATGCCGAGGAAGCCGAGGCTGGCGGGCGTCGCCGGAGCCGGCGGGGCGTCGCTCCCCGGCTTCGCTGCCGGGTGCGGGCGGACGTGCACGAAGCTCGTCGGCGTCACGGGGAAGCCGGCGAAGAAGCTCGTGCTCCGCGCCACGCTCTGGACCGGGTCGGGGAGCATCTTCGACGCGTCGAACGTGTAGACGTCCTGCGTCGCGTCGTTCGGCACGTAGTCGAGCGTCACCCACAGGTTCGAGTAGAAGAGCCGCTCCGCCGACTGGCGCGCCTGCGGCGTCGCGACGGAGTCCGGGCCGAACGAGAAGACGTCGAGCGCCGCGGGCTTGAAGCGCAGCGATCCCGCGAGCACGAAGCGCGACTCGGCCGGCGTCGTCGGCGAGCCGGGCGTGGGCGGCACCACCGTCACGAACTGCGCGGTGGCGACGTCGACGGAGTCGAGCACCGCGCTCGACATCGAGAAGAGGTTGTCACCCGGCGTGGTGAACGTGTAGCCGCCGGTCGTGCCGTGCTGCTGGTAGACGCCGTCGAGCAGCAGGACGTTCGCGTCGCGCGGCGCCATGTCGTGCGCGAGGTCGACGAGCGTCGCCGGCTCCCCGAACAGCTCGTCGACGAGCAGCTGGATCTGGCTCGCGAACGTCTTGACCAGCGAGTTCTCGAACCGGACCTTCAGGTTCAGCACGTTGACCGCGTACGGCGGCGGCGCCCCGGCGGCGCTGTGCGGGCTCACGTAGAAGATCAGCCCGAACAGCGACGACTTCGACGGCGTGATCACGCCCGGCGTGCTGACGGCGGGCGTGACGGTGAGCCCGATGTGGTGGGCCTTGAACGCGCTCGCGTCGATCCCGGCCGCCAGCCCCGCGATCTCGGTCGGGAGCTCCGCGGGGGGCACCGGGGCGTTGAGGAACAGGATGCCCTGCCACGTCGGGTCGGCGGCCAGCGCCGCGAATGCCGCGAACTCGGGGGCGGACGACTTCTGCGCCTCGTCGATGAGGCCGTGGAGGATGCGCTGCGCGGTCTGCACGCCGCCGGTCCCGCCGTTGAACTTGGCCCCGGAGTCGCCCGCCCACGTCGTCGTGTCGGCGGCGAGGTCCACGAGCCGCTTGCCCGCGAACTTCAGGACGAGCAGCGTCTCGGAGTCGGCCCACTTCGTGCCCGGCCACGCGTCGATGGCCCACACCTGCGAGCCGTCGGGGCTGCCGGGGATCTGCACTTCGCCGCTGATCGGCGGCGCGCCGGCCAGCGTCGACGTGCCGCCGGCGCTCGGCTGCGCGGCGCACAGCGTGCTCGGGTCCGAGGCGACGAGGAACAGCTGGCTGGACTGGAGCGCGGTGACGAGGTCGGGCGTCACGCCCATCAGCTCGACCGCGCCCGCGCCCGACAGCGCGAGCGTGAGGTTGACCACCGTGCCGTTCGCGTCGACGTCGGCCAGCAGCCCCTGCGGCGTGATGCTCGGCGTGGTGGCGACCGTGGCGGCCGAGGCCCGCGCGGCGTGCAGCGTCGCGCTCAGCGTCGCGTTCTGCGTGTCCTGGGGAAGCTTCGCGATCGCCGCGCGACGGGTGCTCGCCACCGCCTGGTACTCGAGCTGCTGGTACGGGTCGAGGTCGCCGTCGTCGATCCCGGTGTAGGCGAGCATCGGGTAGCCGTCCGGCAGCGCGCCCCCGCCCGGCGCGCCCGGCAGCTTCGTCCCGATCAGCGGCTGGAACGCCATGAAGGCGTCGACGCTCGGCGTGAACAGCGCGGCGCTGTCGGCCTGCGCGCGGTAGATGCGCCCCGCGGCCCCGTCGGCCCCGAAGACGGAGGCGTACGCCGTGGTGACCGTCGGCTGGAGCCCCTTCCCCACCGCGAGCGCCGCGCCGCCCGGCTTGAACCACAGCTCGCCTCCCGGCTGGTCGATCTCCACCGACTCGATCCCCGACGTGCCGCACATCAGGCTCTGCGGGCCGGTCAGCTCGTTGCCGGCGTCGTCGACCACCTTGATCCGGAAGGCGCCGCTCGGCACGAGGTAGAACGGGTCCATCGGCGACGGGCCGTTCGAGAGCGCGCGCACCGCGAGCACGAACATCGCCGCGGTCGCGGGGGCGCCGGAGCGCGCGAGCGGGATGAGGTGAACCGCCTTCCCGTTCGTCGTGACGTAGCACGACGCCAGCTCCGGCCCCTCCGTCTGACCGGTTGGGACGAGCCCGAAGCACGTCCGCTGCGGGTCGAGCGGCCGGACGGGGTCGAGGCTCACCGACAGCGGCAGCGCCCGGGCACCCGACGGCTGGACGGCGGCGAGCACCGGGTAGCGGTACGACGTGAGCCGGTCGGGCAGCGACGGCTGCGCCGGGTCGGACGCGAAGATGCGCATTCCGACGTCGAGCCGCTCGAGGTCGCCGGCGCCGCCGGCGTCCGCCAGGCTGACGGCCGTCGTCGCGCAACCGGCCTGGAGGCCGGTGAACGGCACCGTCACCGCGACGCCGCCCGTCCCGATGCTCGCGCCCCCGTAGTCCGACGTGAGGTAGACCGACCCCGCGTCGCCGGCGCGCGGCGTGATGACGATCGCGTCCCCGCCCTCGTCGGGCGCGATCGGGCAGCCGTCGCCGACCCACAGCGCGAGGTTGCCGAGCGCGACGGCGCTGAGGCCCGAGGTGACGGCCGCGCCCGGCGCGACGGCGATCGCCGACGCCTGCCAGTACGCGCCGTACGGGCTCGGGTCGGCGACCCACACGAAGCGCAGCGGACGCCCGCCGCGGAACGCGGCGAGCGACGCCGCGAGCGTCGCGTCGAGCGAGACGTTGGCCGGCGCGACGAGGTACGTGCCGGGGTACGTCGTCCACGTGTCGTCGAGCGCCAGGCTGGCCGGCGGCGACGACGACGGGTCGAACGGCGCGTAGGCGACCGTGCACGCCGGCGGGCCGCCGTCGAGGCGCCAGAACGGAGCGGAGGGGCTGCGGGTGAACCCGGCCGCCACGAGCGTCAGCCGGTCGCCGGGAACGCGATCGAGTCGCCGCCGACCAGCGGCATGTCGAGCGAGTCCAGCGTCGGGCCGTAGTTGTAGAACGTCGCGTCGAGGTGGACGAGCGCGTACGGTGCGATCACCTTCCACGACAGCGAGCCGCTGCCGCCGAGCGGCGTGAGCAGCCGGTTGCAGAACTGCGACGGGACGGTCACCGTCCCCGCGACCCACGGGGCCGGGCCGAAGCCGGCGACGAGGTCGCGCAGCGTCGTCCCGAGGGTGCACCAGCTGAGCGCGCCCTGGAAGAGCACGGGGAACTCGGGGATCGGCGCCGCGCGACCGCGGAAGAACACGCCGACGGCGGGCGCGGGGACCGTCCCGTCCTTGCCGTACTGCGTCGTGGCCGTCTCGAGCGCGGCGCGGGTTGGCGCGCCGACGAGCACCGGGTTCTGCTGCGCGTACTGGTAGCCGGGCCCGCCGCTCGACGTGTAGCTGTGCGGATAGAGGAGGCGCCAGTACGGCAGCTGGAAGGCGGCGCCCTGGAGGTCGATCGCGCCGCCCGCCCCCGCGGACGCGCCGACGCTCATCCCCTGGAGCTGCGCGAGGAACGGATCGAAGCCGAGGACGAGGCCGCCCTGCGCACCGGCGGTCTGCCTGACCTCGACGTACGAGCGGCCCGCCCCGACGAACCCGTTGAGCGGCGTGCTCCCCGGGTCGACCGCCTGGTGGGCCTGGAAGTCGATCCGCAGCCGCATCCCGGGGCTCAGCTCCACCGCCCGCGTCGCGGGGTCGAACCCGTAGCGGAAGTACAGCGACTCGGCGAACGTCTGCGGCAGCGCCTGCGCGAGCCAGCCGCGGATCTGGTGCAGGCGCCCCGGCTTCAGCCCCTGGGCGTCGAGCGCCTGGAGGAAGCTGTCGAACGCCGCCCGCACCGTCGGGCGGATGGCCGACGTGTCGAACTTCCACACGCTCGCTTCGACGTTGACCTGGTAGGCGAACGGCGCCGTTCCCTTCGCCATCGAGAACGGCGCCGCCGCGGGCAGGCTGCCGCTCGGCGGCGTCACGAAGACGTCGTCGAGCGGGAGGCTCAACGTGGGCTGCGTGCCCTGCGTCGCCGCCACGTAGAGGTACGGCTGATTGGCGCCGTCCGGCGCCGAGAACCAGTAGAAGCTGGCGGCCATTCGCGCCGCCTCTCGCCGTGCGGCGCCGCCGCTTAGAGCGAGTCCGAGGCGCCGGGCTTCACCTGGATGGTGTCGCCGCTGTGGCCCATGTACGGGTTGCTGTCGATCGGCGAGACGACCACCACGGCGGTGCTGAACATGAAGACCAGCAGCGGGCCGGTGACGGGGTACGTGGTGCCGTCGACGTTGATCGTCACCTGGACGGTGAAGCCCAGCCCGCCGAGCGCCTCGTAGATGAGGGTGTTGACGGTGCCGAACTGGTTGACCTGCGGCTGCGAGAGGTTAACGCGGGTGTAGGTGTTCGCGTTGTGGTTCGGCGTGTAGGGGGACGCCGTGGGGATCGCGCTCACCGTCTCCTGCGTGGAGAACTGGTTGTTGACCTGCATCTGCACGTCTTCGCCGGTCATGTTGTAGAAGACCGCCTGGGCTGCCGTCGTCGCTTCAAGCGTCTCTTCGGCCATGTGGCACTCCTTTTCTGGCAGGGCAGAACCCCGGCTCTCGACCGACGTTCCGGCAGCTGCTTGAGGTGAGCCCGGCGGCCGTTCCGGCTGCGATCCGCGAGGCTTGGCGACCATATCCACGGCGCGGTCAGAATGTCAAACTTGATTCAGGACGATTGCGTTGGTCCAGGAAGTTTAGGGCGTGCACGGACGACTTGTTACTCATAGGACGTAGACCAATAGGTGTCATCCGGGCACCGTTCCCGCCCGTGGCAGCAAGGAGCGCATCAGCGGTCGCCTTCGGGCGTGCAGTCGGCGAGCTGCGCGTGAAGCGCGGCATCTCGCAGGAGGAGGCGAGCCTGCGCTCGGACGTCAGCCGCGGCTTCTACGGCAAGGTCGAGCGAGGCGACGCGAGCCCGACGTTCGAGACGATCGTGAAGGTGGCCCGCGGCCTGGGTCTCCGCGCCGCCGACGTCGTCTCGCTCGCCGAGTCCTACCTGCCGGCCGACGAGCGCCGCGGGTGACGCGCAGGCCGGCGCATCAGCCGCGGCGCAGGGGCTGCTCGAACCGGTGGCCGAAGGCAGCGACGCCGTCGTCGCGCTCGAGCGTCACGTCGAGCCGCCCCGTCGCGCCGCTCCCGCTGACCTCGAGGAACGCGACGTGGCCGTGCTCGTCGTCGGCGTAGAGGACGCCCGGCGTGCCGCGGGCGTTCTCGGCTGCCTGCGGCTGCGTGAGCGTGATGTCGTTCGGCGTCGGGATCCCGAGCGGGCACGGGCGGACCTCGAAGAGGCCGTCGCGGTCGTAGGCCATCGTCCAGTGCGTGTCGCCGGTGACGAAGATCGTCCTCCCGCGGACGCGGTCGCGGACGTGCGCGAGGAGGAGGTCGCGCTCCGCCGTATAGCCGGAGGCCCAGCTGCCGTCGCGCTGGTTCGCGGCGATCGGGACGAGCGAGCACGGCGAGCAGATCACCTTGAAGGGCGCGCGCGAGGCGGCGAGCGAGCGCAAGAGCCACGTGCGCTGCCGCGTGCCGAGCAGCGTCTTCGCGGGCGTGTCGGGAGCGCCCGGGTCGGTCTTCTCGCGCCGCTGATCGAGCACCCACACGTCGGCGAGGCCCGCTGAGAGCCTGTAGGAGCCCCGGCGCTCCATGAGCCCCTCCCACGGCGCGAGACCCCACGGCACGAGGTTGGTCGAGTTCGCGTCCTGCACCCCGTAGTCGTGGTCGTCGCGCTGCACGGCGAACAGCGTCTCCTCGAGGATCGGCGCCAGCCGCGGGTTGGCCAGGAACTCGCGCCAGATGCCGGCGTAGCCGGGGACGGTCTGGGCGAGTGGGCCCACCGTGTCGGGGTAGTTCAGGTCCCCCTGCCACACGAACACGTCCGGGCGCCGCGCGGCGATGCGGTCGAAGGCGGGGCCGAAGCTCGACGCGCACGAGCCTATCGCGAGGACCGTGGGCGCCCGGCTCCCCGCGCGCGGCGGCACGCGGAACGAGCGCGTCGGGCCGACGGTCGCGCGGCCCCGCCGCCGCAGGATCGCCCGCCAGTAGACGCGCCGCCCCGGGCGCAGACGGCCGACCTCCGCCAGCACCGCGTCGAAGTCGCCGGTGGCGCCGGCGCGCACGCGCCGGCTGCGCCGGAACCGCGGGTTCGTCGCGACCTCGATCTCGACGCTCGCCGGCACGTCGGCCGCGACGCGCACGATCGCGCCCCCCGGCACGGGCGCGCCCGAGCCCGCGGCGACGACC
>JAUJPF010000075.1 GCA_030447275.1 Solirubrobacteraceae bacterium
TCGCGACCAGCACCGCGAGGATCCACCACCGTCGCGCGTGGACCTCGGGCGCCGCGCTCGCCGCTGTCGCCGCAGACGGCGTGACCATGCGCGCATCATCACGGCATCACCGAGTAATCGCAAAGACGCCAACCGCCGCCCACGCGCCGGAGGCTCGGAAATTCGTCGAGACGCGCCGCCGCGGGGCGGCGAACCTCGTGCGCGCGCCGATGACAGGGCGACGCCGCATGGACGCGAACGTCGACCCCCTCATCTCCCGCCCATGGAAGGGCCGCCTCCTCGCCGCGCTGGCGCTCGTCGCGCTGGCCGCGCACGCCGCGCACACCGGCCTCGGCCTCGGCAAGCCCGAGCTGAACGCGGTCTTCGACGAGTGGATCTACAACGGCCTGATGCTCGGCGCCGCGTTCGCGTGCGTCCTGCGCGGCGTCCTGCGGCCCGCCGACCGCGCGGCCTGGCTGCTGCTCGGCGCCGGCGCCCTGGCGTGGTCGGGCGGCGACCTCTACTACAGCCTCGTCCTCGCCGACGAGGCCGAGCCGCCGCTGCCGTCGGTCAGCGACGTGCTCTTCCTCAGCTTCTACCCGGCCGCCTACGCCGCGCTGGCGCTCATGGCCCGCCGCCACGTCCGCGAGTTCCACGCCAGCCTGTGGGTCGACGCGCTGCTCGGCGCGCTCGCCGTGAGCGCCGTCGCCGCCGCGCTGCTCTACGACGCGGTGACGGTCGGGATCGGCGGCGACACGAAGGCGATCGTCACGCTGCTCGCCTATCCCGTCGGCGACGTCCTGCTGCTCGCGCTCGTCACCGGCCTGCTTGCGCTCACCGGCTGGCGGCCCGGCGCGACGTGGGGGATCATCGGCGCGGCGCTCGCGCTCGGCGCCGCCGGCGACGCCGTGTACCTGTACCAGGCGTCGACCGGCGCCTACGGCGAGGGGACGATCCTCGACAGCGTCTGGCCCGCGTCGCTGCTGCTCCTCGCGGTGGCCGCGTGGCGGACGCCGCGGTGGGGCGCCGCGAAGATCGAGGGCCTGCGCATCCTCGCCATGCCGGCGCTCTTCGCGTTCACGGCGATGGCGCTGCTCGTCGCCGACCAGTTCGAGCCGCTCAACGCGCCCGCGATCATCCTCGCCTGCGCGACGATCGGCGCGCTGATCCTGCGCCTCGCGGTGACGCTGCGCGAGAACCTCCGCATGGTCGCCTCGAGCCGCGGCGAGGCGCTCACCGACTCGCTCACCGGGCTCGGCAACCGCCGCAAGCTCGTCGCCGACCTCGACGCCGAGCTGGCGCTGGCGAGCGCCGAGGAGCCGCGCCTGCTGATCCTCTTCGACCTCGACGGGTTCAAGCGCTACAACGACAGCTTCGGCCACCTCGCCGGCGACGCCCTGCTCGCGCGCCTCGGCCGCAAGCTCATCGCCGCGGTCCGCCCGTACGGCGAGGCCTACCGCCTCGGCGGCGACGAGTTCT
This sequence comes from Solirubrobacteraceae bacterium, assembly GCA_030447275.1. Classification (GTDB taxonomy): domain Bacteria; phylum Actinomycetota; class Thermoleophilia; order Solirubrobacterales; family Solirubrobacteraceae; genus CADCVT01. The sequence continues at coordinate 1,459 of JAUJPF010000075.1, forward strand.
GCGTCGTCGTCTCGGCCGTCCCGCAGCGGCTGGAGGACCTGCTCGCGCACGCCTCCGCGGCGCTGCGCGAGAGCGGCGAGGGCTTCGAGGTCGAGAGCTCCTACGGCGCGGTCGCGCTCCCGCACGAGGCCGACGACGCGGCCCTCGCCCTCCAGCTCGCCGACGAGCGGATGTACGCGCGCAAGGAGGGCCGCGGCTCGCCCGACCGGCTCGAGACGCGCGACGTGCTGATGCGCGCCCTCCAGGCCCGCCAGCCCGACCTGCGCGCCCACGCGACCGCGACGGCGGCGCTCGCGGTCGCCGTCGCCCGCCGCCTCGGGCTCACCGGCGAGGCACTCGACGAGATCGCCCGCGCCGCCGAGCTGCACGACGTCGGCAAGGTCGCCGTCCCGGACGCGATCCTCGGCAAGCCCGAGTCGCTCTCCGACGACGAGTGGGCGTTCATGCGCCGCCACCCGATCCTCGGCGAGCGGATCCTCAACGGCGCCGCGGCGATGCGCCCCGTCGCGCGGATCGTCCGCTCGACCCACGAGCACTGGGACGGCGGCGGCTACCCGGACGGGCTGGCCGGCGACGCCATCCCGATCGGCGCGCGGATCGTCGCCGTCTGCGCCGCGTTCGCGGCGATGACCTCCGACCGCCCGTACCGCGCGCGCCTCGAACCCGCCGGCGCCGCCGGCGAGCTGCGCCGCGCCGCCGGCGCGCAGTTCGATCCAACTGTCGTCGAGGCCTTCCTCGCGGAGCTTGCCGACAGCGGGTGGGGAGCCGAGGAGACAGGACCGGACGACCACCTCGCCTACGTGCAGGAGGTCGCCGACCAACTTCGAGACGTCTTGCAAAGCGAAGGAGCGCGGGTGTGAAGCGACGCATCGCCACCGCAGCCGCAGCGGCCGCGGCACTGCTGACCCTGCCGGCGAGCGCGCTTGCGGCCGACTCGGCCTCCGTCGCCGGCGGCGTCCTCACCTACGTGAGCGGGGCCGGCACGAAGGACGTCATCGGCGTCTACGCCGGCTCGGGCTCCAACCACCTGCTCACCGACTGGGCGACGCCGTCGGGCACGCCCGGTCCCGGCTGCGCGTGGGCGACGCTCGCCACCGTCGAGTGCACCGGCGCGACGAGCGGCTCCGTCTCCACGCTCGACGGCGACGACTACGTTCGCGTCGACGCGGCGCTGCCGACGTCGATCGCGGGAGGCGACGGCAGCGACACGCTGATCGGCGGCCCGGCCGTCGACACGATCGACGCCGGCCCCGGAGACGACGAGGTGCGCGCGCGCGACGGCGTGGCCGACCGGGTCGACTGCGGGCCCGGGAACGACACCGTCGAGGCCGATCCCGTCGACGTCCTCACGAACTGCGACGACACGGCGCAGGCGCCGATCACGCCGACGGGCGACCCGACCCCAGCGCCAACCGACCCGGTCGTGGACTCGACGCCCCTCGGGCTGGACGTGAAGCCGCCCGCGCTCGACCTCCTTCCGGTCCAGGTCACGGTGCCCGCGGAGATCAGCGTCGGCGCCGCCGGCGTCGCCAGCTTCGACCTCGCCTGCGCGCCGACCGAGGCCGCGGGCTGCCGGGGCACGGTCTACCTCGACCCGGAGCCGCGCAGCGGCAGCGGCAAGCCGCGCGCCCTCGCCGCGCGCCGCGGGCGCTATGGCCGCAGGGGGTTCAGCGTCGCCGCCGGCAAGCGCACCCGCCTGAACGTGAAGCTGACGGCGTCGGCGCGCCGCGCGCTCGGGCTGCCGGCCGGCCGCAGGGCGCGCATGGCCCGTCGCGGGCGCCCCGTCAAGGCCGTCGTCACGGTGGCCCCGACGGGCAAGAAGCCGACGAGGTCCCAGGTCAAGTTGAAGCCTTAGCCTCTGGGGCGGATGCCGCCCCAGACGCGCTACGCACGATCCGGCGACGTCAACATCGCCTATCAGCTCCACGGCGAGGGCCCGATCGACATCCTGATGAACGTCGGGATCGTCTCGCACCTCGAGCACCTGTGGGAGGAGCCGGGCGTCGCGCGGATGTTCGACCGACTCGCCGAGTTCTCGCGGCTGATCGTCATGGACCGGCGCGGGACCGGTCTCTCGGATCCGGTAGCGGGCGATCTCGCGATCGAGGACGAGCTGGGCGACCTCACCGCCGTGCTCGACGCCGCGGGCAGCGAGCGCGCCGCGCTCTTCGGGCACACCGCCTCGGGTCCGTTCGTCACGCACTACGCCGCGCGCCATCCCGACCGTGTCGGCGCGCTGATCCTCTACGCGGCGACGGCGGTGCCGCTGCGCGACGACGACGCGCCGTGGGCGGTCAGCGCGGAGGAGCGCCGCGAGCGGATCGCCACGCTCACCGAGCGCTGGGGAACGGGCGTCAACCTCGAGCTGATGGGCCCGATCGCGTCGGCCGATCCGCGCGTGCGCGAGTGGTTCGGCCGCCTCGAGCGCCTCGCGGCGAGCCCCGGCGCGATGCGCACGCTGTCGCTGAACCTCGAGCGCTCCGACCCGCGGCCGGTCATGCCGCTCGTCCGCGCGCCGACGCTCGTGCTGCATCGCAAGAGCGATGCGATGATGGACCCGCGCCACTCGCTGATCTACGCCGAGCGCGTCCCCGGCGCGCGGTACGTCGAGCTGCCGGGGGAGGAGACGCTGATCTTCCTCGGCGACAGCGACGCGGTCGTCGCCGAGGTCGAGGAGTTCCTCACCGGCCGGCGCAGCGGGCGGGCGCCGCGGCGGCGGCTGCTCACCGTCCTCTTCACCGACATCTGCGACGGCACTGCCCGCGCCGCGGAGCTCGGCGACGCGCGCTGGAGCGACCTGATCGCCGCGCACGACGCGATCGTCCGCCGCGAGCTGGGGCGCGAGGACGGTCGCGAGATCAAGACCACGGGCGACGGCTTCCTCGCCGTCTTCGAGGGCCCGCCCAGCCGCGCCGTGCGCGCTGCGCGCGCGATCAGCGACGCGACCGCCTCGCTCGGCGTCCACCTGCGGACCGGCCTGCACACCGGGGAGTGCGAGCTGATCGGCGACGACGTCGGCGGCATGGCGGTCCACATCGCCGCGCGCGTGTGCGCGCTCGCGGGTCCGCGCGAGGTGATGGCGTCGGGGACGACGTTCGGCACCGTGGTGGGCTCGGGCCTCGAGTGGGAGTTCGAGGGCGACCGCGACCTCAAGGGCGTCCCCGGCCGCTGGCCGCTGTTCCGCCTGCGCTGACGCTCCGGGGTCAGAGGTCAGTACGGGAACGGCGGGCGCCCGCGCAGCCTCGCCCAGAGGTAGCGGGCCATCAACTCGGTCCAGTCGGCCGCCCCGCCGTAGAGGTGGCCGACCGGGCCGGTGTAGAACCACGTGAGCAGGCGCACGGGGGCGGACGCTACAAAGTCCGGCCGGACGGAGGACAATCGTGTCACCGGGCGGGGGCCGGATGCCCCCGGCGTGCTAGACCTTTGGGCGCCTATGAAGACGACCGTCACCGAGCTGCCCGAGTCCCGCGTCCGCGTCGAGGCCGAGGTGCCGCCCGCCGAGCTCGAGAAGCGCCTGAACCAGACGGCGCAGTCGCTCGGCTCGGAGCTGCGCATCCCCGGCTTCCGCCAGGGCAAGGTGCCGCCGCCGGTCGTCATCCGCCGGATCGGCCGCGAGGCGGTGCTCGAGGAGACGATCCGCTCGTCGCTCGGGCGCTGGTACGTCGCCGCGATCGACGACGCCGGCATCGCGCCCGTCGGCGACCCGAAGCTCGACATCGGCGACCCGCCGCAGGAGGGCGAGCCGCTCACGTTCTCGATCGAGATCGGCGTGCGGCCGAAGGCCGAGCTGGGGGAGTACAAGGGCGTCGAGGCCGGCCGCCGCGAGCCCCAGGTCGAGGACGCCGCCATCGACGCCGAGGTCGACGCGCTGCGCGAGCGCCTCGCGCGGCTCGACACCGTCGAGGAGGCCGCCGAGAACGGCGACTTCGTCGTCATGGACTACCTGGGCTCGATCGACGGGACGCCGTTCGAGGGCGGCGAGGGCCGCGACCAGCTCGTCGAGCTCGGCTCCGGGCGGCTCATCCCCGGCTTCGAGGAGCAGCTCACCGGCGCGACCGCCGGCGAGGAGCGCAAGGTCGAGCTCGCGTTCCCGCCCGACTACCCGGCGGAGCCGCTCGCCGGCAAGGACGCGGTCTTCGAGGTCACGGTCAAGGAGGTCAAGCGCAAGCACCTCCCCGAGCTCGACGACGACTTCGCGGTCGAGGCCGCCGGCTTCGACTCGCTCGACGAGCTGCGCGACGACATCCGCAAGCGGCTCGAGGAGGGGGAGACCCGCCAGATCGACAGCGAGTTCCGCCAGGCGGCCCTCGACGCCGCCGTCGCCGAGGCGAAGGTCGACGTGCCCGACCAGCTCGTCGCCGACCGCGCCCGCGAGGTCTTCGACCAGACGATGCACTCGCTCAGCCACCAGGGCATCTCCAAGGACGCGTACCTGCGCATCGCGCAGAAGGAGGAGGACGAGCTCGTCGAGGAGGCCAAGCCCGACGCCGAGCAGGCGCTGCGCCGCGAGGCCGTCCTCACCGCGATCGTCGCCGCGGAGGGGATCGAGGTCTCCGACGACGAGGTGCTCGAGGCGCTCGGACCCGACGCCGAGCGCTCGAACACGAAGCCGAAGAAGCTGCTCGACCGCCTGCGCAGCGAGGGCCGGCTCGACTCCGTCAAGGAGGACCTGGCCGCGCGCAAGGCGCTCGACCTCGTCGCCGAGAACGCCAAGGCGATCCCCGCGGAGAAGGCGCCCGCGGGCGACGCGTCCGCGTAGTTCTGGACGCCCGGTTCAAGCGGCTCGTCGTTCCGCCGACCAACGGAAAAGCCGCTCCGGCACGTTGGTAGACTCGCCCCCTCTCGGACCACCTCATCGGCCGGGAGGAATCCGGCCGAGGAAGCGAAAGACAGCGAGGACCATGAGCCCCCTAGTCCCCATGGTGGTCGAGCAGACGTCACGCGGCGAGCGCGCGTTCGACATCTACTCCCGTCTGCTCAGCGAGCGGATCATCTTCCTCGGAACGCCGGTCGACGACCAGATCGCCAACCTGATCGTGGCGCAACTCCTGCACCTCGAGTCCGAGGACCCGGACAAGGACATTTCCATTTACATCAATTCCCCGGGCGGGTCGGTGTACGCGGGCCTCGCGATCTACGACACGATGCAGTTCATCAAGCCCGACGTGCAGACGATCTGCGTCGGCATCGCGATGTCGATGGGCGCGCTGCTGCTGGCCGGCGGCGCCGCTGGCAAGCGCATGTCGCTGCCGAACTCGAAGATCCTGATCCACCAGGTTTCCTCGGGCTTTCAGGGCCAGGCGACGGACATCGAGATCCACGCCAAGGAGATCATCGACATCCGCC
>JAUJPF010000013.1 GCA_030447275.1 Solirubrobacteraceae bacterium
CGCGACCGCGCCGAGGCGGAGGCGCTCGCCCGCGCGCTCGCCCGCCGCGAGCGGCTCGGCCTGCGCGTCGCGCGGCTGCTGCCGAGCGCCGCGCGGCCGCTGGAGCCCGCGCTGGCGCCCAACCGGCGCCTCGCGCTGCCCGGCCCCGCCGACCACGCGGTCGACCCCCGCGCCGTGCTCGAGGCCCTGCGCGCCCGCGTGACGGTCCGCGCGTGCGACGTGGCGTCGCTCGACGACGTCGACGCGCCGACGGTGGTGCTCGCGGCGGGTGCGTGGAGCGGACGGCTCGCCGACGTCCCGGTCCGCCCGGTGAAGGGCCAGGTGCTGCGCCTGCGCGACCCGCGCGGGCCGGGCCTCGTCGACCGCGTCCTGCGCTTCGAAGGCGGCTACCTCGTCCCGCGCGGCGACGGGCGCTACGTCCTCGGCGCGACGGTCGAGGAGCATGGGTTCGACACGACCGTCACGGCCGGCGGCGTCTACGAGCTGCTGCGCGACGCGAACGAGGTCGTGCCGGGCGTCTCCGAGCTGATCGTCGAGGAGGCGGCGGCGGGGCTGCGGCCCGCCACGCCCGGCAACGTCCCGATCGTCGAGCGGCGCGGTCGCACCGTCGTCGCGACCGGCCACTTCCGCAACGGCGTCCTCCTCGCGCCGGTCACCGCGGAGCGGGTGCTGTCGCTCGTCGAAGCGGGGGTCGCGGCGTGATCACGCTGAACGGCAGCCCCGCGACGGGCGACGGGTCGACGATCGCGCAGCTGCTCGACGGCCTCGACGTCCCGCCGCAGGGGCGCGGCGTCGCGGTCGCCGTCGACGCCGAGGTCGTCCCGCGCGGCGAGTGGCCCACGTTCGTCGTGCCCGACGGCGCCGTCGTCGAGGTCGTCACCGCGGTGCAGGGCGGCTGATGCTCGCGATCGCCGACCGCACGTTCTCGAGCCGGCTCGTCCTCGGCACCGGCGGCTTCCCCAGCCTCGACGTCCTCGCGGCCGCGATCGAGGCCACGCAGACCGAGATGGTCACGGTCGCGCTGCGGCGGATCGACACCGCGAGCCGCGCCGGGCTCGTCGACGTCCTCGACCGCGCCGGCGTGCACCTCCTGCCCAACACCGCCGGCTGCTTCACCGCGCGCGACGCCGTCCTCACCGCGAAGCTCGCGCGCGAGGCGTTCGAGACCGGCTGGATCAAGCTCGAGGTCATCGGCGACGAGCGGACGCTGCTGCCCGACGCGCCCGAGCTGCTCGTCGCCGCCGAGGAGCTCGTCGACGAGGGCTTCACCGTCCTGCCCTACACGACCGACGACCCCGTCCTCGCCCGGCGCCTCGAGGACGCCGGCTGCGCCGCGGTCATGCCGCTGGGCTCGCCGATCGGCTCGGGGATGGGGATCCGCAACCCGTACAACCTCTCGCTCATCGTCGAGCAGGCGACCGTCCCGGTGATCCTCGACGCCGGCGTCGGCACCGCGTCCGACGCGGCGCTCGCGATGGAGCTCGGCTGCGACGCGATCCTCACCGCCAGCGCGATCTCGCGCGCCGAGGATCCGGTGGCGATGGCCACGGCGATCCGGCTGGCGACCGAGGCCGGCCACGCGGCCCGCGGCGCCGGGCGCATCCCGCGCCGGCTGTACGCCGAGCCGTCGACGCAGCACGCCGGATTGCCGTCCTTCGGCTGACGGGTCCAGTCAGGGGTCCCCGCGCTAAGGGATCGCGCCGACGTGCCGACTTCAAGCGCATGGCCACCGACACCGCGACCCGGCACCGTCTCGTCACCCGTTCCGACTTCGATGGCCTGGTCTGCGCGGCGCTGCTCAAGCGCCTCGGGATGCTCGACGACATCCTCTTCGTCCACCCGAAGGACATGCAGGACGGCAACGTCGAGCTGCGCCCGACCGACATCACGACGAACCTGCCGTACAACGCGGGCGTGCACCTCGCCTTCGACCACCACGACAGCGAGGTCGAGCGCGTCGGCGCCGCCAAGCCGGCCAACCACGTCATCGACCCCGCCGCCCGCTCGGCGGCGCGCGTCGTGTACGAGTACTTCGGCGGCGACGAGCAGTTCGGCGGCTGGCCGTGGACCGAGCTCTTGTGGGCGGTCGACAAGGCCGACTCGGCCGACTTCACCGAGGCCGAGATCCTCGACCCGACCGGCTGGATCCTCCTCAGCTTCCTGATGGACCCGCGCACCGGCCTCGGGCGCTTCCGTGACTTCCGGATCTCGAACTACCAGCTGATGATGCAGCTCATCGACGCCTGCACCGAGCTGACCGCCGAGGAGATCCTCCGCACGCCGGACGTCGCCGAGCGCGTCGCGCTCTACCGGCTGCACTCCGAGCAGGCGGTCGAGCAGGTCCGCCGGCTCGCGCGCGTGCACGGCGACGTCGTGGTGCTCGACCTCCGCGAGGAGGACGTCATCCACCCGACCAACCGCTTCATGATCTACGCGCTCTTCCCCCAGTGCCGCGTCTCGATGCACGTGCTCTGGGGCCTCAAGCAGCAGAACACGGTCCTGGCCGTCGGCAAGTCGATCCTCGACCGCACGTCGCCGGTCGACATCGGCGACCTGATGCTCGAGTACGGCGGGGGCGGCCACGACGCGGCCGGCACCTGCCAGGTCGCCAACGACGACGCCGAGCGCGTGCTCGGCGAGCTCGTCACGCGCATCAACCGCGCAGGCTGAAGACCAGCGGCCGGTGGTCGCTGAGCGGCCCCGCGTCGAGGCGCTTCGCCCCGGCGCGCTCGAAGCCGCGCGCGAACACGAAGTCGACGCCGCCGCCGCCGATCCGCTTCATCCCCGGCACGATCGGGTCGGGGATGTTGAAGTCGCCGCCGAGCACGGCCCTCCCGCCGCCGCCTGACCAGCGCTCGATCGCCTTCGCCGCCCGGGCGATGTCGTGCTCGGGCCGCGGGCGCGGCCGCGTCTGGGCGTGGAGGTTCCCGAGCCACGTCCCGTCGTCGAGCCGGACCGCGTGCATCCAGCGCCGCTCGGGCCACCACCGCAGGCGCTCCTCGCGGTGGTCGGCGATCCGCGCGCCGCGGACGAGGATCGCGTTCGAGCCGCCTCCCCACGACTTCATGACGTCGGGCCAGCGGTCGGCGAGCCGGCGCTGCACGTCCGGCAGCAGGACGCGGCCGGTGACGTTCATGCGCATCGAGGCATGCGCGCGCTCGGCCAGCCGCCGCGGCCACCACGGCGGGACCTCTTGGAGCAGCGCGACGTCCCACTCCCAGCCGGCGATGAGCGCAGCGAAGTCGTCGAAGAGGTCGCGGCCCGCCGGGGGCCGCGACCGGCCGTGGAAGACGTTCCAGGTCAGGACGCGCAACACTCCCCTCTTGCCCCCGCACTTCCTGGACGGAACCGAGCTGTCGCGCGACGAGCTGCTCGCGCTCATCGACCGCGCCGCCGCGATGAAGGCGCACCCGCTCGACGCGCGCCCGCTGGCCGGCCGCTCGGTGGCGCTCGTCTTCGAGCGGCCGTCGACGCGGACGCGGCTGTCGTTCGAGGCCGGCGTCTTCGAGCTCGGCGGCCACCCGATCGTGCTGCGATCGGGCGAGCTCCAGTTGTCCCGTGGCGAATCCCTCCGCGACACGGCGCTCGTCCTCGCGCGCCACGTCGCGGCGATCGGGATCCGGACCGGCCCGCACGCCGACGTCGTCGAGCTGGCCGAGCACAGCGCCGTCCCGGTGATCAACATGCTCACCGCCGACCACCACCCGGTGCAGGTCCTGGCCGACCTGCTCACGCTCCGCGAGGCGTTCGGCCGCGTCGAGGGGCTGAAGATCGCCTACGTGGGCGACGGCAACAACGTCGCGCGCTCGCTCGCCGTGGTCGGCGCGCTCGGCGGGGTCGAGGTCGCGGGCGCCGCGCCCGCGGGCGACCCGCTCGAGGCCGGGCGCCCCGCGACGCTGACCGACGACCCGGCGGAGGCCGTCGCCGGCGCGCACGCGATCTACGCCGACGTCTGGGTGAGCATGGGCGACGAGGACACCGCCGACCGCCGCCGCGCCGACCTCGCGCCCTACCGGATCGACGACGCGCTGCTCGACCGCGCCGCCCCCGGGGCGATCGCGCTGCACTGCCTCCCCGCGCACCCGGGCGAGGAGATCACCGCCGAGGTCCTCTACGGCTCGCGGCAGCGCATCTGGGACGAGGCCGAGAACCGCCGCCACGCCCAGAAGGCGCTGCTCGAGCTGCTCGTCGCGGGGTGACGCCGCCTACTGCTCGCCCAGCGTCCGCCGCAGCTCGACCGTCCGGACGCGGCCGGCCCGGAGGCGGACGATCGTCTGCACCGGCGCCGCCTCGCCGACGAAGCACACGCGCGGGCCGGGTCCGCGCGTCGGCGGCCGGCGGCGCGAGCCCCGCGGCGGCAACCGCGAGCGCGACCGCTGCGGCCGGTCGGCTCACGGCCCGTAGGCGCGCCGGAACGTGTGCTTGTCGTGGGGGCCGAGCGTGCGCCCCCAGGGGACCCCGCTGGTGTTCGACGCGCACATCGTCTCGCGGTTGGAGTCAGTGCGCCCGCACCGCGCCGTCCCCCTCGGGATGTGGTTCGGGCCGTCGTAATGCGCCCCCCAGCCCGTCGCGTGGCCGAACTCGTGCGTCATCACGCTCTGGAGGTCCTGCTTCGAACCGGCCTCGCCGGCGCGCCCGGGCACGTCGCGCTCTCGCCGCGGTACCAGCGGCCGCCGAGGCTCCGGTTGAGCGTGGCGAAGAACTTGAACGGCCTGCCGTCCTCGGCGCGCAGGCACGTCGTCGCCTCGCCCAGCGTGACGTAGCCGGGCCGCGGAGCGGGAAGCGGCTCCCAGAACACGAGCGCGAGTGGCACCCGGTCCGCCCCGCGCGTCGCGCCGCAATAGCGCGCGCGTCCCTCACCACGACCGCGCACCTGCTCGTACGGCGCGTTGTAGGGGACCTCCTGCGCGCCGTGGCCCACGAACGCGAACCTCCGGCCCATGTTGTTCCACGTCTGCGCCGCGCGCCGCGTCGCCCGTTTGTAGCTGCTGTCGCCATTGCGGGTGCCGGGGAACCCGGACTCGAACCACCAGCGGCGGACCTGGTCGTTCGCATCGGGGTAGGAACCGTTGCGGTAGGCGGCCCGCGGTCGTTGCCGGACTGCGGCAGCGCCCGGTGGGCGTCCGCCGCCGCCTGCCACAGCGACAGCGCGAGCAGGCCGAGCAGCGGCAGGGCCGTGATGCGGCGGAGGGTCATGGCATCTCCCGGAGGTAGCTGTCGACGAACGCGGAGCACGCTTCGAACCAGGTGACGGTCCACGCTCCGGTTGGGTCGCGGGCGACGTCGAGGCGCCCGCGGACGAAGCCGTCTACGCGGGCGACGTACACGGCGGTGTCGCTGTCGGCCGCCGCCTGCGAGAACGCGGTCGGTGTGATGCGAGGCAGGTTCACCGTGCCCAGCAGGTACGCGGCGACCGCCGCGTCCGGCGTCGGTGGTCCGAGCTCGGGTGTGGTCAACGGCGGGGTGGCGAGCTCGGTCGGCGAGTAGTCGAAGTGGCTCGTCACGATGTACGGGTCGTCCGAGGCGCACGCGATCTGCGTCTGGCTGAGTCCGTCGTCGTCGCCCATGAGGTCGTTGTCGTCGTCGGGCGCCTCGGCCCCCTCATCCTCGGCGGCGTCCGGCTCGTTGTCGGGGAGGTCGGCGACGTCGCTGGCGGACTCGTCCGGGGCGTCCGGGGGCGCGGGCTTGACGCTCACCACCCAGCGGCGCACGGTCTCGAGCCCGACCTGGTCCGTGGCGATCACCTCGACCGTGTGCTCACCCTCCGCGTAGCGGCTGGCCGGGAACAGGTACGGGTCGCCGGCCAGGCCGCAGGCGCCGCCCGGGCACCCCTGCTCACGGCGCTGGACCAGCAGCCCCTGGCGGAACCGCGCCCGACCGGCCTCTCGCTCCTGCATCGGAACCCCCCGTCTTGGCGCCGCCCCGGCGCGTCAAACGTCGTAACGAGCGCTGCGCGAGGAACGTGCGCTAGGCGTTCTAGAGACGCCGCGCGACGAGGATCACCGCATCGGTCCGGTTGCCGGACGTGGCGCCGACCCGGATCTCCTAGACCCGCCGCGCGACGAGCGTCACTGTCTGCGTGCGCCCGCCCGCCGCGGCCACGATCCGCACGCGGTAGGTGCCGCGCCGCTTCGAGCGGAAGCGCAGGCGGTGGACGCGCCCGGCCCGGTAGGTGCGCGCGCGGTAGCGGCGCGCGGTGCGCCCGCCGCGGGTGACGGTCGCGCGCACCCGCGCGGCGCGCGTGACGACGAACGAGATCGTCAGCGGGCGGTTGCGCCGGCCGCCGAACGTCGGGCGCAGGACCTTCGCCTTCCAGAAGATCCGGCCGCGCGCGATCCGGAAGTACGACGGCGCGAGCCGGTACCGGCCGCGGGCGCGGCGGATCGCGAAGTTGCGCTTCTCGTAGCGCGCGCCCGACCGCGCGCGCATCCGCACCATGAGGAACCCGTCGGCGACGCGCCGGCCCGCGCGGTTGGCCCGCCCGTTCCAGATGAACGACCGCCGGCGCGACGAGAAGCGCGCGACGAGCTGGTCGACCACGCGCCCGCGCTTGCTCTGCTGGAAGACGTCGACGCCGACCCGGCCGGCCCCGCGCGGGATCACGATCCGCAGCCGCCGCCCGAGCGGCCGCACGCGCGCCTTGGCCAGCAGCCGCCCGCCGTCGCAGACGGCGGCCCGGTCGAGCACGGCCGGGCGCCCGACGTTGCCCTGGTCGTCGACCGCGCGCACCGCGACGAACCGGCGCAGCGCGCCGGCGGCGACCGCCAGCATCGCGCGCTCGCCCGCGGGCTGGACCGCGCCCTCGGCGGCGACCGAGATCCCCGCGCTGAACCTGCGCGCGGTGATCGCCCTGTCCGACGTGCGGACCTCGTACCGCGTCGCCCTGCCGCACAGCAGGTCGTCGCCCGGGGACTCGAACGAGAGCGCGCCGCCGTCGAGCGCGAGGTCCATCGGCCGGCCGGGGAGGCGCGCGTCGCGCCGCAGGTCGCCCGAGTTCGCGAGGTCGTGGTGGAACTGCGGCCACGACGACGGCGAGCACGCGGCGGCCGGCGTCCCGAAGCCGAGGATCCGCCCGGACCGGGTGCCGGCGATGACGACCTTCTTCGCGCGCTCGTCGGTGTCGAGGGTGCCGAACGAGCCGATCGTCGGGTTGGCGACCATCCAGTCGCCCTGGAGCTTCGGCCAGCCGGGGACGTCCGTCCCGTTCGCGGTGAAGGCCTGGATGTCCATGCTCGACGTGCCGGCGACGACCTCCTCGCCGGTCGCACCGTCGATGTCGGCGATCGACGGCCCGGTGAGGAACTGGAGGTCGTTGACCTGGACGGGCCAGCCCGGCTTCACCGTGCCGGTGTCGGTCGTCCACGCGACGACCTGGTCCTCGCCGCCCTGGTACTCGGGCGCGACGACGTCGACCGCGCGCCGCAGCCCGGCGGCGGGCGCGAGGAACGTCTTGCCGTCCGACAGCTCGCCGAACGCCGGATGCCCGAACGCGGCGAGGAAGGGCTGGTCGGTCGACGCGCCGCCCGACGACGCGAGGCCGCGGTCCTGGCCGTCCGAGCGGCCGTAGCACGACTGCCCGTCCGGGTCTATGAGGTAGGCGACGCCGGCCGCGGGGATGGTGCCCACGCGCGGCGACTCGCCGCCGCCGTTGCAGCGCACGTCGCCGATGACCGGCGAGCCGGTGATGCCCTCGCCGACGAGCGGGAGGATCCCCGCCGCCAGGATGCCGACCCGGAACGGCCAGCCCTCACGCAGGTTGCCGCCCGCGCCGTAGGCGAAGAGGCGACCGTTCGCGAGATCGAGCGCCTCGCCGAGCGCCGCGTACTCGGCCGCCTCGACGCCGCCGCCGTTGAACCCGCCGTCGTCGCCGGCCGCGTAGGACTCGTTCGTCCCGACGACGACCTCCGGCCGCCCGTCGGGCGGGACGTCGAGGTCGCCGACGGCCGGCGTGTCGATGATCGCGCCCTGGTCGAACTTCGCGCCGACGCCCTCCTTGAACGTCACCTGATGCGTCGCCGGGTCGACCGACTCGACCTGGGCGCCGTCGACGGCGAGGCCGGGCCAGCCGCGCCCCGCGGTGCCGTCGTCGTTCCACGCGTACACGTGGCGATCGAGGGCCGCCGCGACGATCTCGAGCCGCCCGCCGTCGTCGCCGTCGAGGTCGGCGAGCACCGGCGAGCCGATGAAGCCGAGCTGCGTGCGGTTCGTCTTGCCCTTGCGCGCGTTGACGAACGGCGCGAGCGGCCGGCCCGACCACGCGACCTCGGTCTGGAGCTTGCGCTCGAGCGTGCCGGTGGCGCTGAAGACGTAGACCTTGCCCTCGAGGTCGGCGACGACCAGCTCGAGCGCCCCGTCGTGATCGAGGTCGCCCGCGGCCGGCGTCGCGAGCACCGCCCCCGCCGCCCGGTCGACCGCGCCGCTCGTGAACCCCCGGCTCGTCTGGCGCGGCAGGTCGTCGGTGTGCACGGGGAACCCGGGCAGCTCGGCGCCGTCGCGGCCCCACGCGTGCACGACCCCGTCGGAGTTGGCGACGATCAGGTCGTTGCGGTTGTCGCCGTCGAGGTCGGCGAGCAGCGGCGAGGACTCCACGTCGCCGTCGAGCTGCTTGGGGAAGCCGTCGAGCGCGTCGGCGTCGCGGTGCAGGAAGAGCTTGCGCCGGTCCTGGCCGGTGAGCGCGTCGGAGCCAGTGAGCGTCGCGGTGATCTTGACCACGAACCCGTACGGGTCGGTGTTCGGACGCCCGTTGTACGGCTGGTCGGGAAGCGTGCCGTGCTCGACGCCGCGGAAGTTCGTCGCGCGCGGGAACCGCGCCTTGAGGTCGGCCATGCTCACCGTGCCGAGCGCCCCGTCGAGCGGCAGGGAGCGCGCGGTCTTGCCGTCGCAGGCGTCAGAGGCGATCGGGGCGAAGTCGCCCTCGCCGGGGTAGCCGCCCGGCGCGACGAGCACCTGGCAGGTGTAGGCGGCGCCGCGCGCCCACACCGTGCCTCTGACCGTCACGTCGGGGCCGTCCGGGTCGATCTTGTCGTACCAGCCCGGGCCGGTGACCTCGACGTCCGGCGGCACCCGCGCCGCGTCGACGGCGTCGAGGACGCGGTTCATGTTCACGCGCCCGTAGCCGTAGAACTGGTCGTGGCCCTTGCGCGCTGGGTACGAGACCGGGACGGTCGCCACGCGCTGCGGCGGGGCCGACGCGAATGGGTCCATGCACGCCATCGTCGGGACCGGCCGGCAGCTCAGCTCGGCCGACACCCCGAGCGGGGTCTGCGCGAAGTTCACGTCGTCTGCGACCGGAGTGTTGCCGAGCACGCCGGTGGCCATGATCTGCTTGACCTCGCCGGCCGAGAGCAGGCAGGCGGCGCCGCCGACGCGCTTGCAGCTCGGGTGCGGCGCGAGCTGCCCGGCCGCCCGCGCGTTGAGCGCCGCCGCGTAGACGAGGCCGGCCATGCCGGAGGCCCTTCCCGTCGCGTCCGACGAGCAGCTCACGCTCGGGATCGCCACGTCGATCTTCGCGTTGAAGTTCGTGCAGCCGTTGAACTGGAGGTGCGAGGGCGTCTGCTCGGTGCGCGTGACCGAGTTGACGAGGATCACCCTCGGATACGACGAGGGCCAGTTGTTGTGCTGCGCCGATTCGTCGGCGGCCGACGCGATCGTCGTCACGCCGTGCTCCCACGCGTAGTCGATCGCCTGCCCGGCGAGCTTCGACTTGTTCAGCGTCCCCAGCGCCTCCTGCACGACGAGCACGTCGTTGTCGACCGCATAGATCACCGCCTGCGCGAAGCGGTTGACGTCGGCGATGAACGACGTGCCGACGCGCATGTGGATCGCCATGCAGTTCGGGCACGTGCCCAGCTCGCCGTCGTTGTCGGCCTCGGCGACGGAGTCGCGCGCCTCGCCGGTCCCGTGGCCGTACTGGACGTCGTCGTACGGGTCGTTGTCGTCGTCGACGAAGTCCCAGCCGACCATGTCGTCCGGGTAGCCGTTGTTGTCGTCGTCGTCGCCGTCGGTGAAGGCGATGAGGACGTCCTGCGGGTCGAGCATCGGCCGCCCGGAGAAGGCGGGCCCGTCGGCGTCGGCGAACGTCGGCCCGACGCCGTTCGGCGGGTCGGCCGACACGCGCGAGTCGCAGGCGTAGTCGAGGACGTCGAAGACGCCGTCGCCGTTGAGGTCGCGCCCGTCGTCGCGGTACGTCGCGCACGCGACGCCCGGCTCGAGCGACTCGACGCGGTCCGAGCGCGGCGCCGGCGCCTCGCCCGTCGAGATGCGGGTCTTGCGGCGCAGGTCGCGCATCGCGGTGAGGTCGTTCCACTTGATGCCGGAGTCGAGCACGGCGATCGTCACGTCCGGGCGCCCCGTCGTCGTCCGCCAGCCCTGGTCGACGTCGGCCGGGTCGGCGAGGTGCGCGCCGCGGACGTAGTCGAGCTCCTGCGCGTTGGGCCCGGGCGGCGCGAGCGCGGCGCGGGTCGCCGCGTACATGAAGCTCAGCTTGCCCCTGAGGTCGTTCGGCGTCTGGCCGGCTCCCGGCGGCAGGCGGTAGGTCGTGTAGTCGCCGGGGTTCCCGGCCTTGTACGGGAACGCCGCGAAGGCCGCCGCGGCGGGCAGCAGGACGAACAGGCAGAGGGCGACGACCGGGGTCCGGCGGAGCATGGCGCGAACGTAGCCGTTCGCATGGCCGTCTGCGCCGGTCGCGATAGCCTCGCCGCCATGCCGCAGCCGAAGAAGGCGCCGACCCAGAGTCGGGCCGCGCCGAGCGACGACGACACGCAGTCGGTCCTCGCGACCATCCGCGATCTGCTCACGCGCTCGCTCATGCTGCCGAGCGACCGGCTGCGCGAGACGCTCGACGACGCCGTGCGCCGCGGGCGCATCACGCGCGCCGACGCCGAGGAGCTGGTCGAGCGGCTCGCGGCCGTCGGGCGCCAGCAGAGCGAGGACGCGCTGAGCCGGATGGAGAGCGCGCTCGGCGGCGGGAAGGGCTCCCCGGGCTCAGGCTCGGGCTCGGGCTCCGCGGCCGCGAAGGGCCGCGGCGTACGCCGGCCGCCGGGCACCGACCGCGTGCTGCGCGAGGTCGACCGCGCGCGCCGCGCGGCGGGGCTCGGCTCGTCGTTCCCGATCGACTCCTACGACGACCTCACCGCCGCCCAGATCGGCGAGCGGCTCGACGACCTCTCGGCCACCGACCTGCGCAAGGTCCGCGACTACGAGAAGAAGAACGCGAACCGCAAGTCGGTGCTGGGCGCCGTCGAGCGGCGGCTGCGCTAGCCGTGGAGGCCGCGGCCCGCACCCGGCCCGAGCGCGGGCAGGAGCTCGAGCTCGTCGTCGACGCGCTGGCCTACGGGGGCAACGGCGTCGCGCGGCTGGAGGGCTACGTCGTCTTCGTCTCGGGCGCCGTTCCGGGCGACCGCGTGCGCGCGGTGGTGACCAAGCGCAAGCGCGCCTACGCCGAGGCGCGCACGCTCGAGGTCCTCGAGCCCAGCCCCGAGCGGGTCGAGCCGCGCGCCCCCGGCCACCCGGGGACGCCGTGGCAGGTGCTCCCCTACGAGCGCCAGCTCGAGGTCAAGGCCGAGCAAATCGACGACGCGCTGCGGCGCATCGGCCACCTCGAGGGCTACGCGCTCGAGCCGATCCTCCCGTCGGCCGAGCAGTGGCGCTACCGCAACAAGGCCGAGTACTCGTTCGGCGTCGGCGAGGACGGCGTGCTCGTCTGCGGCTTCCACAAGCCGGGCTCGTGGGAGGAGATCGTCCACGTCGAGGACGACCTGCTCGTCTCCGAGCGCGCGAACGCCGCGCGGCGGGCGGTCCTGGAGTGGTGCCGCGCGCAGGGCCTCGGCGCGTACGACCGCCGCGAGCACCACGGCCTCCTGCGCAACGTCGTGATCCGCGAGGGGCGGAGCACCGGCGAGGTCCAGGTCCGCATCGTCACGAGCGAGGGCGAGCTTCAGACTGACGCGCTGGCCGCCGCCCTTGACGGGGTCGCCGACTCGTTCTTCTGGACGCGCATCGCGAGCGTCGCCGAGGTCACCACCGGCGGGCGGACCGAGGCCGTCATGGGCGAGAACCAGCTGCGCGAGACGCTCGGCGGGCTCGAGTACGGCATCTCGCCGGAGGCGTTCTTCCAGACCAACACCGAGATGGCCGAGCGCCTCTACGGCGTCGCCGCCGAGTACGCGGCGCTCAGCGGCTGGGAGCGCGTCTACGACCTCTACTGCGGGATGGGGACGATCGGGCTGACGCTCGCGCCGCGCGCCGGCGAGGTCTACGGCCTCGAGGTCGTCGAGGAGGCGATCGGCGACGCCATCGCCAACGCGCGGCGCAACGAGATCGACAACGCCCACTTCTTCGCGGGCGACGTCCGGCTCGCGCTGCGCGAGCTGGTCGAGCGTGCGGGGCGCCCCGACGTCGTCGTCGTCGACCCGCCGCGCAGCGGCCTGTCGCAGAAGGTGGTCCGGCGCGTCATCGAGGCCGCCCCGAAGCGGATCGTCTACGTCTCGTGCAACCCGACGACGCTCGCCCCGAACGCCGCCCAGCTCGTCGAGGCCGGCTACGCGCTGCGCCGCGTCACGCCGGCCGTCGACATGTTCCCGCAGACGCACCACATCGAGTGCGTGGCGCTGATCGAGCGCGCGGACCAGATGCGCGCCGCGCTCGCGTCCATCGTCGCGTTCGCCCTCCTCGCGCCGCCCGCGGCCGCCGAGGACCTGCTCGTCTTCACGAAGACCGAGGGCTACCGCCACGAGTCGATCCCGACGGCGTCGCCGCGATCCGGGTGCTCGGCGCGGCGAACCGCTTCACCGTGACCGACACCACCGACGCCGCGACGTTCACGCGCGACGGACTCGCGCCGTACGAGGCCGTGCCTTTCCTCAGCACCAACCGCGAGGTGCTCGACGAGGCGCAGCAGGCCGCGCTGGAGGAGTACGTGCGGGGCGGCGGAGGCTGGGCCGGCGTGCACGCCGCCTCGGACACCGAGTACGACTGGCCGTTCTACGGCGAGCTGCTGGCGGGCGCGTGGTTCAACGGGCATCCGCCGATCCAGCCGGCGACGCTCGACGTCGAGGATCCCTTCCACCCGTCTACCCGCGGGCTGCCGTCGCGCTGGACGCGCAGCGACGAGTGGTACGCGTTCACCGCGAACCCGCGATCGGCCGCGCGAGTGCTGCTGCGGGTCGACGAGGCGTCCTACGCGCCGGCCGACACGGCGATGGGCGCCGACCACCCGATCGCGTGGTGCCGCGCGATCGGGCGCGGCGGTCGTGGTACACCGCGATCGGGCACACCAGCGAGTCGTTCGCCGAGCCGGAGTACCGCCGCCATCTGCTCGGCGGGATCCTCACCGCGATCGACCGGCTCCCGGCCGACTGCACGCCGCGCGAGCGCGACGCGCCGCTCCTCGGCGCGCCGGCTGTCGATCCCGGCCGCGCGGCTGCGCTACGCGGCCTGCCGGTGCGGCTCAGCTGCCCGCGGGGCTGCCGCGCGGGCGTGCGGATCACGTCCGGCGGCCGGCCGATCTCGGGCGTGCGCAGGGTGCGGCGGGGCCGAGGCGCGACGGCCGGGTTCCGGCTGCGGGCGCGCGGGCCGTTCGCGAAGCGCATCCGGCTGGTCGCGACGATCGGCGACCGCACGCTCGCCCGCCGCGTCGCCGTGCGGCGCGGCCAGGGACCGGGCGCGTCTTCGGGCGGCGGCGGGTCGTCGCGGCCCGAGCCGCGCAGCCAGTCGGCGAGCGCGTCGCTCGCCGTGGCGAGGTTGTCGCCACGTCGCGGAACGTCGTGGCGAAGCGCTCGCGGTAGAAGGTGACGGCCTCGGCCGCCTCCTCGCCGACGATGACCGGGTCGCCGCGGCGCGGGTACTGCTTGCCGACGATGCGGTCGAAGTCGCCGCCGCGGACCCAGTCCATGACCTCGTGCACCCGCTTGACCGGCAGCGCGCGGGTGACGCCCAGCCTCGCCACAGGCGCTGGAGGCGGTCGACGCCCTTGCTCTCCTCGCGGTAGTCGGAGGCCTGGACGAGGTAGGCGTCGAGGTTCAGCTTGTCGGGCTTCATCCCCGCGCTGACGCTCATCAGCGTGCGGCACATGGCCAGCGGGTCGCGCGTGACGAGCGCCGCGGCGCGGTCGCAGGAGAGCTCGGCGGCGCGCGACCACTCGAGCAGCGCCATCTTCACCGCCATGAGCGGCAGCCCGGCGAGCAGCGGCAGCCGGCCGACGGTGAGGCTCAGCAGGATCTGGAGCCCCGTCCGGTAGAGGACGTGGTCGGAGAGGATGTGCGCGACCTCGTGGGCCAGCACCGCGCGCTGGCCCTCCTCGTCGAGCAGGTTCAAGAGGCCGGAGTTGAGCACGATGATCGGCTTTCTTCGAGCCGATCGTCATCGCGTTGACGATCGGGAACTGCGTGACGTAGAGGTCGTAGACGTCGGGCATGTCGAGCGTCGCGAGGACCTGCTCGTACACCCGCCACGTCTCGGGGAGCTGGTCCGGACCGAGCTTCACCGACGAGCCGAGGTACGCCTGGCGCAGCGCGCGCTCGTAGCCGAACTCGATCAGCTTGCGCACGACCTGGTCGAGCATCGGGACCGACGCGAGCGCAGCCGTCGCCGCGCGGTCGGCCGGGTGCTCGTACGCCTTCGGCGAGATGTCCGTCAGGCGGTAGCCCTCGGCCGGCAGTCCCATGTGCGAACGACGATACTCATGCGCGATGCGCGCCGCGACGGTCGTAGACGGAGAGCTGGAGGTCCGCGAGCACCCCGACCCCGAGCCGGGACGCGACGAGGTGCTCGTCCGCGTCCGCGCGGCGGGCGTCAACGGCGCCGACATCCTTCAGCGCAAGGGCGCCTACCCTGCGCCGCCCGGCTCGCCCGCCGACATCCCCGGCCTGGAGCTGGCGGGCGAGGTCGCCGCGCTCGGCCTGGGCGCCTCGCGCTTCGCCGAGGGCGACCGCGTGATGGCCATCGCCGCATGCCGGGGGCGGCCAGGGCGAGCTCGCCGTCGTCCACGAGCGCCAGCTCATGCCGGTGCCCGAGAACCCGACTGGCCGGAGGCCGGCGGGCTGCCCGAGGTCTTCACGACGGCCCACGACGCGCTCTTCACGCAGTGCGACCTGCGCGCCTATGAGCGGCTGCTCGTCCACGGCGGGGCGGGCGGCGTCGGCACCGCCGCCGTCCAGCTCGGCGCCGCCGCGGGCGCGCGTGTCACCGCGACGGTGCGCAACGCCGACCTGCGCGACGCCGTGCGCGAGCTCGGCGCGGCGGAGGCCATCGACCTGGAGGACGTCGCGTCCGCGGGCCCGTTCGACGTCGTGCTCGAGCTCGTGGGCGCGCCCAACATCCCCGCGAACCTCAAGGCGCTCGACACCGGCGGGCGGATCGTCGTCATCGGCGTGGGCGCCGGCTTCAAGGCGGAGGTCAACCTGCTCGCGCTGATGGGCAAGCGGGCGACGCTGCGCGCGTCGACGCTCCGCGCGCGCCCGCTCGAGGAGAAGGCGCAGACCGCGCGGCTGATGGAGCGCCACGTGTTGCCGCTCGTGGCCGCCGGCGCGCTGAAGGTACCGGTCGCGGCGACGTTCGCGCTCGACGAGGCGGCGGCGGCCTACGAGCGGTTCACCGCCGGCGGAAAGCTCGGCAAGATCCTGATCCTGCCGTGAGCGGCGACGCGGGGAAGCGCGCCGCGGCCGAGCAGGCGGCGCTGCTGGTCGAGGACGGCATGCGGGTCGGGCTCGGCACGGGCTCGACCGTCGACCTCCTCCTCCCCGTCCTCGCCGCCCGCGGGCTGCGCGACGTGCGCTGCGTGGCGACGAGCGACGCCACCGAGCGCCAGGCGCGCGAGCTGGGCCTCCCGGTCGAGCCGTTCGACGCGCGCGACGGGCTCGACCTGGCCGTCGACGGCGCCGACGAGGTCGCCCCCGACCGCTGGCTGATCAAGGGCGGCGGCGGCGCGCACACGCGCGAGAAGATCGTGGCGGCGGCGGCCGAGCGGTTCGTCGTGATCGTCGACGAGTCGAAGCTCGTCGACGCGCTGACCTGGGCGGTGCCGGTCGAGCTGCTGCCGTTCGGCCTGCCGGCGACGCTCGCGCGGCTCGGCGACGCGACGGTGCGCGAGGGCGCCCCGCGCAGCCCCGACGGCGGCGTCATCGCCGACGTGCGCGCCTCTCTGGCGGATCCCGCGGCGGTCGCCGCGCGGCTCGCGGCGACGCCGGGCGTCGTCGACCACGGCCTGTTCGCGCCGGAGCTCGTGGCCGACGTCATCGTCGGCCGGCCCGGCTAGGCGTCCGCCGGGTCCTGCTCCTCGTCGAGCGGGAGCACCTCGGCGGCGTGGATCGAGCACAGGGGCGGGCTGCCCGACTCGAGGATCGCCTTCTGCTCGCTCGGGATGAGCTGGGCGCCGCACACCTGGCAGCGGTCGGGGACGGCCGGATCGACGGTGCGCTCTTCGAGGTCCATCGCGCCAGGAACGTTATCGCTCGGCGGCCGCGCGAGCAGCCCCCGGAGGCGGTCCGCGGCGGGAAGCAGCAGGCCGGCGGCGAGAAACGGGAGCGCCGGCATCGCGCGGTCGAGCGCGAGTCCGAGCGCCACCGCTGCGCAGAGGCCGAGCACCATCAGTGCGATCCCGAGGCGCGGGCGCAGCCGGTAGCGCACCGACCACGCGGCGAACAGCGCGAGGAACGTCATGTCGAGCAGCCCGAGGCGCGCGACCGACCCGCCGCCGCCGAGCAGCGGCAGGTCGAGCGTGAGGACGTCCGCCGGCCCGGTCCCGCGCACCGGCTCGCCGGGCCCGGTGAGCACCGACGCGAGGTCGACGCCGGCGACCACGAGCGGCAGCGCGACGACGGCGATCGGCGCTGCGAAGGCCCACGCGAAGAGCAGCCCGGCCGCGGCGCCCGCCAGCGCCTCGACCGGGTTGGCCGCGGCGCCGACGTCCTGCGCGGCGAGGACCGCCGCGAGGAAGCCGGCGCCGACGCCGAACAGCGCCACCCCGAACGGCTCGTCGCGCGCGGGCAGCAGCGCCAGCGCGGCCAGGCCGCAGAACAGCGCGCCGGCGCAGCCGGCGACGTACCGCGCGGCCTCCGACGTTCCCGAGGGGAGCTCGCCGACCGCCGCGAACCACGCGACGGCGCCTAATAGGGCGGCAGCTCCGCGTACCACTGGCCCAGCACGCGGAAGGACGACCAGAACTCGCGCTTGGCCTGCTCCTCGTCGAGGGCGCCGTCGATGTTCGGCACGAACAGCGCGGCGATCGACGGGGTGAGCTGCTGGACGACGCCGGGCAGCGGCTCGACCTCGCGGGAGAGGGGGACGTCGAGGTCGTTCAGCGCGTAGAGCGCGTCGAGTCCCATGACGACGACGATCTTCGGCTGCACGATCGCCAGCTCCTCGACCACGCGCGCCACGCACGCGGGATCGGCCTGCGAGGGATCGTTGACCGGGCACTTCACGCAGAGCGTCCCGTACACGGCCAGCGGGTCGATCTGGAGGCGGCGCAGCGACTTCATCAGCGCCGCGCCGGCGCGGCCGTAGAAGGCGACGCCCTCCTCGACCTCGCTCGGCGTCGGCGCGAGCTTGAGCAGCATCACGTCGGCCTGCGGGTGGCCGGACCCGAGCACCGGCATGAGGTTCCCGCGCGGGCAGAGCTCGCAGCTCTGGAGCTCGCGGGTCAGCGTGTTCAGCTCGCGGATGGCGCGCTCGAGGTACTTCTCGCGGATCTCGTCGTCGGTGGCCGGCATGGGCTCCAAGACTTTCGGCTCCGTCCGCGGGTCTCCCTGCCCCTGCATCAGCCGTTGCGCGTCGCCCTGCGGACGCGGCGGTCGCGGACCGCCCGGCGGGCCCCCGCGGGCGTCGCCTTCGTCTCCAGGAACTTCAGCGCCTGGACGTAGAGCAGCGAGGACGGCTTCGTCACGATCTCGGCCTCGCGCAGCCCCTCGAGGAACTCCTCCGGCCCGTCGAAGTCGGGCACGCGGACCCGGACGGAGCCGAGACCCTGGGCGACGTGCGCGTCCGATCCCGCCGCGGCGAGGATCCGGTACTTGGCCGCGAACCGCTCCGCCTCCTCGTTGAAGGCGCCGATGGCGACGCGCGGGTTGTAGATCTCGAGCACGTCGACGTCGTCGAGGATCGCGAGCAGGTGCTCGTAGTCGGGGACCGAGTGCAGACGGTCGAAGGGGTGGGGGACGTAGACCACGCCCCCCTGCCGCTTGATCTCGGCGACGGTTTCGGCCAGCGTCAGCCCGCGCGGGATCTTCTCCTTCAGGAACAGGCCGATGACCTCGCCCTGCGAGGCGGTCTTGATCTCCTCGCCGATGATGACCTTCACGCCGAAGCGCTCGCCCTTCTCCGCCGCCTCGAACGCGCCCGAGACCTCGTTGTGGTCGGTCACCGCGATCGCGCCGAGCCCCTGCTGGCGCGCCGCGTCGAGCAGCACCTCGACCGGCGTCGCGCAGTCGGGGGAGTGGTCGGTGTGCATGTGCAGGTCGATGTCGATGCGCGGGCGGCGCAGCAGCCGCCGCCCGATCTCCGGGTTGCCGCGCGTCTCGCGCCGCCGCGCCGCGAGGCCGGCGTAGACCTCCTCGTACTCGCCGGCCACGCGGCTCCACCCGAGGTGCTCGCGCAGGCCGTCGCCGCCGGCGCGCAGCCGCTCGCGCAGCGCGGCGTCGCCGACGAGCCGCCCGAGCTGGGCCGCGAGCGCGTCGGGCTCGCCGGCGGGGAACAGCAGGCCGCGGTCGCCGTCGGCGAGCAGCTCCTAGTAGACGGCGAGCGACGAGGCCAGGGGGACGGCGCCCGCCGCGACCGCGCGCCGCACGAGGCCCGGCGCCGGGCTGGGTCCGGCGGACGCTGCGACGACGACGTCGGCGCCCGCGAGCGAGCCGGCCGACTCGGACCGCCCGCGTGCGCGCAGCCGCGCGGGCAGCCGTAGCGCGGACGCGGCCGCGCCGCGGTCGGTCAGCACCGTCGCTTGCCAGGGCGCCGCGACGTCGAGGCGGCGCAGCGCGCGCAGGAACAGGCGCAGCGCGCTCCGGTCCTCCTCGTCGGCGAAGGCGATGCGGACCAGGCCGTCGTCGGGCGTCGCGGCCGGCGCGTCGGCGCCCGGCAGGATCACGCGGTAGTCGCCCGGGAACGTGCGCCCGATCAGGTTCGCCGTCGACTCAAAGCTGGCGATCCGCGCGTCGAGACGGCCGAACAGCAGCTCGACGATCCGCCGCGCGGCCTGCATCGACACGAGCCGCTCCGCTTACGCGTGGAACGTCCCCACGTTGAGCGCGCGCGAGTGGCGCAGCGCCGCAGCGGCCGTCGACAGCGCGAACGGCTCGTGCACGTGGACGACGTCGAGCGGCGCCCCGTCGAGCAGCTCCTCGACGGTGCGCGCGACGTCGACCGGCAGCCCCGGCGCCCGCCGCCGGCTCGCGCTCGGCAGCTCGGGCAGGATCTCGCCGACGGCGAGCACCTCCTCCGCGAACAGCTCGTCCCCGCCGCGGCGGATCCGGTCGCGCGAGCGCCGCACGAGGTCGCGGTCGCGCGACGGCGCGACGATCAGCACCCGGTGCCCGCGGTCGCGAAGCTCGCCCGCCACCCGGTCGACGAGGACGTTGACCTCGTTGCGCAGCTCCCACGCGTAGGGCGTGACGTGGGCGATGGAGAGCGGCTCGGCCACCGGGGGAGCATACGGACGAGGGGCCGATCTCACGAGCGGCCCCTCGAAGTGCTGCGCGATGTCGCGACGGCGCTAGTGCGCGGTCGTCGACCCGCCCGCCGCGACCTCCTCGGCCGCCTTCTTGGCCTTGTCGGCCGCGCGCATGGTGCGCGAGTTCTCCGCGATGAACGCCTCGGTCGCGACGCGCGCGAGGTCGTCGGGCTGCTGGTTCATCGGCGACTTCATGAGGTACGAGCTCGGGCCGTCGAGCTGGCCGCCGACGCCGTTGTTCAGCGCGAGCTTGCAGCAGCGCACGGCGTCGATGACGATGCCCGCCGAGTTCGGCGAGTCCCACACCTCGAGCTTCATCTCGACGTTGAGCGGCACGTCGCCGAAGGCCTGGCCCTCGACGCGGATGTGCGCCCACTTGCGGTCGGTGAGCCACGGCACGTAGTCCGACGGGCCGATGTAGACGTCCTCGGCCGGCAGCTTGTGGCCCATGATCGAGGTGACCGCCTGCGTCTTCGAGATCTTCTTGGACTCCAGCCGCTCGCGCTCGAGCATGTTGTAGAAGTCCATGTTGCCGCCGACGTTGAGCTGCGACGTGCGCAGCATCTTCACGCCGCGCTCGTGGAACAGCCGCGCGAGCGTGCGGTGGACGATCGTCGCGCCGACCTGCGACTTGATGTCGTCGCCGACGATCGGCAGCTTCTTCTTGGCGAAGCGGTCGTTCCAGTAGTTCTCGCTCGCGATGAAGACGGGGATGCAGTTGACGAACCGCAGCCCGCCTCGAGCACCTGCTCGACGTACCACTTCGTCGCCTGCTCGGAGCCGACCGGGAGGTAGGAGACGACGACGTCCGTCTTCGTCTTCTTGAGGATCTCGACGATGTCGGCGGTCGCGCCCGGCGCCTTGGTGATCTTCTCCTTGAGGTACTTGCCGAGCCCGTCGTGCGTCATGCCACGGTGGACCTGCACGCCGAGCTTGTCGGGCACCTTGTCCGTGAAGCGCATCGTGTTGTTCTGGCCGGACCAGATCGCCTCGCCGAGGTCCTTGCCGACCTTCTCGCCGTCGATGTCGAACGCGGCGGTGAACTCGATGTCGCGCACGTGGTAGCCGCCGAGGTCGACGTGCATCAGCCCGGGGACGGGCTGGTCGGCGTCGGCGTCTGAGTAGTGCTGCACACCCTGGACGAACGCGGACGCGCAGTTCCCGACGCCGATGATGGCGACGCGGACCTTCTCCTGCTGGCGGCCGGCGCCGTTCGACGATGCGCCGTTGGTTGTGCTCACGGGTGTTCTTGCCTCCTGGTCAACAAGCTTCGGGCCACGAACCCCGGCGGCCCTGCCTGGTTACGTCCCCTTGAGGGCTTGGCGCACATGGAAGATGCGCTGGAAGACGGTGACGATGCTCAGGACGGCCAGGACGTACACGGCCGGCTCGAGCAGCTCGAAGTCACCTAGTGAAGCACCTTTGGCGAAGAGCAGCCCGATCGAGAGGATCACCACGCGCACCGCGCGCGGCGCGATGCCGACGTCGCCCGTCACTCCCAGGGCCTCGGCGCGGGCGCGGGTGTACGAGACCATCACCGAGGCCAGCACGGCGATCACGGTGGCCGCCACCGCGAACTCGTCGCCCGACTCGGCGAACTGCGCCGCCACCGCCGAGAGGACGACGCCCTCGGAGACGCGGTCGAGCGTCGAGTCGAGGAACGCGCCGAACTGCGAGCCCTTGCCCGACATGCGCGAGTAGCGCCCGTCGAGCGTGTCCATCACCGAGCCGACGATGAACGCGACGCCGCCGAGGAAGTACTCGTCGTTGTAGACGAGGACGGCGGCGACGACGTTGAGCGCGAGCCCCGTGAGCGAGATCGCGTTCGGCGTCAGGCGCGACTCGATGAGCAGGTTGCGGGCCCGCTCGCGGCGCTCGGCCAGCGCGCTCATCGCTACCCGACGGCGGCGCGCGTGCCGAAGCGCCAGACGGCGGGGCGGGCGCGCGCCAGCTCGCGTGCGGTCGCGACGGACAGGGCGGTCGCCGCCGCGCCGAGGACCGCGTCGAGGAGGAAGTGGTTGCCGGTGGCGACGATGACGTACGTCACGACCACCGGATATGCCCACCAGAACGTCCGGGCAACCCGCCCGCGCACGAGCTGGGCGAGCGACCACCCGATCATGAGCGCGAACGCGACGTGCATCGACGGGATCGCCGCGTACGGGTTGAACATGGCGTTCACGCCGTCGCTCGCGGGCTCGACGCCGGTGAACTCGCTCACGCTGTCGAGGAAGCCCCACTCGGGGAAGAACCGCGGCGGCGCGGTCGGGAACAGGATGTAGCCGACGAGCGCCACGACCATCGCCGCCAGCATCATGTTCCGCACGAAGTAGAAGCTCTGGTTGCGGAACAGGTAGATCCACAGCAGCGCGCCGACGGTGACCGAGGTCTGCGCGTTGATGTAGACCCACGAGGCCGCGTCCATCACGAGGCCCGAGCCGCTGCTCCACGCCTGGACGCTGGGCTCGACGAAGACGTTCAGCGTCTGCTCGAGCGCGATGATCCCGCGGGCGTTGTCGAACGCGGCGGCCGCGACGCCGGGCTCGTCGGCGAACCCGCGCACGAGGGCGTAGCCGAAGTAGGCGGCGAGGAACAGGGCGATCTGCCGCGCGGCGTCGAGCGGCCCGTGCGGGAGGTAGCGCATCAGCGAGTCGAGCCGGCCACGCATCTGAGCGCCGATCCTAACCACGCTCCGGGTCCCGTTCGCAAGCGGGGCCGCGCTCGACGATGCGCCTCGGGTCGAACTTCGCGGCGACGCGGATCGTGCCCGGGCGCCGCGCGCGGACGACCGTCCAGTCGCCGGTCGCGCGCTCCACGCAGGCGTCGCCGGCGGTGACGCGCCAGTACGGCGTCCAGCGCACGCGGACGAGCGCCGGCCCGCTGCGGCGCGCGCGCAGGGTGAACGACGTCGGCCCCAGGCGGCGCACGCGCGCGCCGTCGTCGACGGTCATCCCCGGCGCGTCGCGCAGCTCGAACACCGTCCAGTGGCGGTCGTCGTAGACCTTCTCCAGGTACGGCAGGCCGCGGCGCAGCAGCCGCGCCTCGTTGCGCGCGGCGGGGTCGAGCGGCACGTCGGGGAGCGCGACGTAGCGCACGCCGTTCGTCACGAGCCAGTGCCGGTAGCGCTCGGAGGTCAGGTTGCGCCCCTGACGGAAGAGCGGGTTGTACTTCACGTCGAGCTGGGCCTCCCACCCGCGCGCGAGCGGGAAGCGGCGCGCGACGTGGACCGACTCCCAGTGCATCCGGGTGAACGGGATCTCGACCCGCGTCGCCGCGTCGGCGCGGCCCTCGAGGAACTCGAGCACCGGGCGGTAGAACGCGAGCTGCGACGACGGGTCGCCGGCGCCCTTGCCGGTCTCGCGCACCGGCCCGTACCACTGGTAGGCGAGCAGCGGGATCGCCGCGGCGACGAGGATGCGCGGGTTGACACGGCCGATCAGCGCGCAGGCGAGGACCGGGCCGGAGAACAGCGCGGCGAGCCGCGTCGCGTTGCTGCCCATCGGGCTCGCGATGGCGAACGCGGCGACGGTCGCCGCCCCGTACAGCAGCGCGCTCGCGCGCAGCGTGCGCTCCTCGGCGGGGAGGAGGCAGTGGACGATCGCCGCCGACGCGATCACCGCGGCGAAGCCCCAGAAGCCGAA
The DNA here is from genome assembly GCA_030447275.1 of Solirubrobacteraceae bacterium. Classification (GTDB taxonomy): domain Bacteria; phylum Actinomycetota; class Thermoleophilia; order Solirubrobacterales; family Solirubrobacteraceae; genus CADCVT01. The sequence goes on from JAUJPF010000013.1 coordinate 23,302, forward strand.
CGGCTGCGTGCCGCCCTCGGGGAACGCGACGGCCAGCGCGAGGGCGGGCACGAACGCCCCGGCGGCGAGGAAGAGCCCCTCGCGCCGGCGGCGCGCGGCCGCGTCGGCCACGCCGCCCATCGCGAGGAACAGGCCGGCCACGGGGCTCGCGGCGGTCGTCGCCACGGCGAGCGCGGTGGCGATCCGCGCGTGGCCGCGGTACAGCGCGAGCAGCGCCGCCAGCGCGAACGTCACGCCGAGCCCGAACGTCAGCCGGCCGATGAGCAGGTCGGTCGCCGTGGCCGCCGCGAACCACAGCGTGCCGATGCGCGCGCGCGCGCCGAAGTGGTCGTGGGCCAGCCGGGCGAAGATCGCGGCCGACGCGACGGCGGCGAGCGCGCCGACGACGCGCGGCCCCAGCAGCGCGGCCAGCGGCGGGAAGATCAGCGAGTAGCCCGGCGTGTGGTGGCCGGCGTACCACTGCGCGTTGAACGGCGTGAACCCGTGCTGCTCGAACAGGCCGGTGCGGTAGACCTGCGCGGCGAGGTCCGGGGTCGGCGGCGCGAACAGCAGCCACAGCAGGGCGAGCAGGGCGGCGAGCGCCGCCGGGGCGGCCCACACGGTGCGATGAAGGCTCAGTCGGTGCATCGCGGCGTCGTCGCGCGGACACGGCCGAGCGAGAACCGCGTCCCGACCTCGACGCGGCCCGCGCTCCGAGTCCGTACGCGCGTCCAGCCCCCCGGCGCCGGCTCGACGCAGCCCTCGCCGTCGAGGAGCGCCCAGTATGGCGTGAACCTGACGCGGATCGTGCTCGTGCCCGGTTGCGGAGTGTTAAGGACGAAGCCCTCGGGCTTGACGGCGGTCAGCGTCCCGACGCCGTCGGCGAGCGGTCGCCCGCCGGCGGTCGCGAACACCCGCCAGCGCTCCGTGCGCAGCACCTCTTCGAGGAACCCGACGCGCGACAGGGCGAGCGTCTTCTCGGCCTCCGCGGACGCGTCCATCGGCAGTCCGAGCGGCACCGCGACGTACGCGATCGCGTTCTCGCGCAGCCACGCCGCGTAGCGCTCGGGTGAGAGGGGGCCCTCGTAGAACAGCGCGTTGCGCTCGACGTCGAGCTGGCGCTCCCACCCGCGGGCGATCGGGACCTCGCGCGCGAGGTGGTGCGTCTCGCCGTGGTTCTGGGTGAACGGCACCTCGACGCGCGCCGGCTGGCGCGCCGCGAGGAAGCGCACGACCGGCTCGTGGAACGCGGGCTCGGTCGACGGGTCGTCGTGCGCGCGCAGCCAGTCTCGCACCGCGGGCTGGAGCGCCCAGTAGCCGATCGGCAGCGCGAGGAGCGCGAGCGCGAGCCGGCGCCGCGGCCACAGCGCGAGCACCGCGAGCGGCGCCGCCACCAGCGTGCCGAGCCGCGCCGCGTTGCCGCCGAGCGGCGTCGGGATCGCGAACGCCGCGACGGCGAGGAGCGCGTACAGCGCGGCGCCGATCCGCACCGCCCGCCACTCGCGCGGAGCACCGGTCGCGACCACGACGGCGGCGACGAGCGTCGGCCAGAACGCACTGGCCACGAACGGGAACGTCCCGCCCTCCGGGAAGGCGACGACGAGGAACAGGGCCGGGACCACGACCGCGGCGGCGAGCGCGAGGCCGGCGCGAAGCCGGCCCGCTTCACAATCGGGGACAGTCCCCAAAACATCGAGAGGACTGTCCCCTTCACGTGGTGCGCGGCGGGCCGCTATGGCGAGTGAGGCGCCCGCGAGCGCGGCGAAGAGCGCGGCGACCGGGCTCGCGAGCGCGGTCAGCGCGCCGGCGGCGGCCGCGATCCACGTGCGGCCGCGGGCGGCCGCGAGCACCGCGCCGGCGGCGACGCCGACGCCGAGCGTGAAGGCCAGGCGCCCACTGACGAGGCTCGCGATGGCCCCGGGGACGAAGGCGAGCGCGGCGAGCCGTCCCCGCTCGCCGAGCAGCGCCGCGACGACCGCCACCGCGGCGACCGCCGCGAGCGCTCCGGTGAGCTGGGGCCCGAGCAGCGCGCCGAGCGGCGGGAAGAGGACGCTGTAGCCCGGCGTGTGGTGCCCGCCGTACCAGGCGGTCTGAAAGAGCGTGAAGCCCTCGCGCTCGAAGAGGTCGGTGCGGAACCGCTGCGCCGCCAGGTCGGCGCTCGCCGGGTCGGCGATCAGGTAGACGGCCGCGGCGGCGGCGGCCACCGCGGTGGGGAAGAGCCACGCGTGTGCGCGGCCCGGCACCGCGTCCCTACCGGGCGCTCGCCACGTCGACGGGGAACGCCGTCGCGGCCGACGCCCCGCGCGGGCCGGCGCGGCGCGCGACGCCGATGCGCCGGAAGCGCGGCGACAGCAGCGTGGCACGGTGCGACGGCGACGCCATCCACGCGCCGACGACGGCGTCGGCCGCGCGCGCGAAGCGGTGTCCGCGGCGCAGCGGGCGCACGCCGACCGACGCGCGCACCGTGTTGAGCTTGCTGACGACCGCCCGCTCGGTGCGGTCCAGGCGGAACGACGCGGCCCCGGCGGAGGCGGGCACGGCAACGGCGAGCGTTGTCAGAGCGGCCGCGAGCGCGGCCACGCGGCACGAGCGCATGGGGAGCTCCTTCGTCCGGGGCGAAGGCGGCGTCCGGGCCGCCAGGGCGGAAGAGCCGGGACCCGAGCGGCCGGGCCCGCGGCCGCCCGGCGAGCCTCCGAGCGCACAGGGGCGAGCTTTCGTCGGCGATGCGCACGCTCCTGCTCGGCGAGGCGCTGGTCGACCTCATCTGCGAGCGCCCCGTCTCGCACATGAAGGAGGCCGACGCCTTCGTCCCCCACTTCGGCGGCGCCGTGGCCAACGTCGCGGTCGCCGCGGCCCGCCGCGCCGCCCCCCCCCCGCCGGCCGGCGGCGCCGGCGACGACGCCTGGGGCGGCTGGCTGCGCGAGCGCCTCGAGGGCGAGGGCGTCGACCTCGACTGGTTCGGCCTGCTGCCCGGCGTGCTCACCCCGGTGGCGTTCGTGACCGTCGACCTGCGCGGCGAGCCCTCGTACGCGATCTACGGCGACACGATCGAGGCGGTGATCGAGGCGCTGCAGGACAGGCTCGGCGCGGCGGTCGACGGCTGCGACGCGCTCTTCGTCACCTCGAACACCCTCGTCGGCGAGCGCGAGCGGGCGCTGACGCTGCGTGCCCGTGAGCGCGCGCTCGAGCAGGGCAAGCCGGTGCTCGTCGACCCGAACCTGCGCCTGCACCGCTGGCGCGAGCCCGCGCAGGCGGCGACCGAGGCTCGCGGCCTCGTCCGCGACGCGTTCCTCGTCAAGTGCAACGGCGAGGAGGCGCGGCTGCTGACCGGCGAGGACGAGCCCGAGGCCGCGGTCGAGGGCCTGCTCGCCGCCGGCGCGCGGCACGCGGTCGTCACGCGCGGCCCGGGCGGCGCCGTCGTGCGCGGCGGCGGGCTGAAGCTCGACATGCCCGGCGTGCCCGCGCACCCGATCAGCACCGTCGGCGCCGGCGACGTCTTCATGGGCACGCTCGTGGCGGGCCTCGCGGCGACGCGGTTCTACCCGCCGGCGATCGCGGCGGCGCTCAGCGACGCGGTCGAGGAGGGCGCGCGCGCCACGGAGCGGTGGGGCGCGCTCGGGTGACGCCCGCGCGCGTGCGCTCCGTCCGCGAGCGGCTGCGGACGGTCTACGGCGTCCCCGCGATGCCGCCGCACTTCGCGCCGCTCGACGAGCTCGTCCTCACCGTCCTCAGCCAGTCGACCAACGACCGCAACCGCGACGTCGCCTACCTGCGGCTGCGCCGGCGCTTCGCGTCGTGGGAGGAGGTCCGCGCAGCGCCCGTCGAGGAGGTCGAGGAGGCGATCCGCCCGGGCGGGATCTCGAAGGTCAAGAGCGCGCGCATTCAGGCGATCCTCGACGCCCTCGGCGACCCCCTCACGCTCGACCACCTGGCCGGCACCCCCGTCGAGCGCGCACGGGAGCAGCTGACGGCGCTCCCCGGCGTCGGCCGCAAGACCGCCGCGTGCGTCCTGCTCTTCAGCTTCGGTGCGCGCGACGTCCCCGTCGACACCCACGTCGCGCGCGTCGGCGCGCGGCTCGCCCTGCTCCCCGGGAAGGCGAGCTTCGACCAGCTCCATGACCGCATGCTCGCGCTCACCCCGCGGGGAGCCGAGCTCGAGCTCCACGTCAACCTGCTGCGCCACGGCCGGCGGACCTGCCACGCGCAGCGCCCGGCGTGCGGGCGCTGCGACCTGCGCCTGATGTGCCCGAGCCGCCGCGCGTGACCCGTCTCCCGACCCGGGTCTGGCACCTCGAGCATGGCGTCGGCGGACGCCCTCCGGCGGCCGGGGCGCGAGGTCGACGCGCGCCTGGCGGAGGTCCCGCTCGGCGCGCTCAACCGCTTCTTCTACGTCGAGATCGGCCGCGACTTCGACTGGGTCGACCGCCTCGGCTGGACGGCGTCGCAGTGGCAGGCGTGGGTCGAGCGGATCGAGACGTGGCTGCTCCACGATCGCGGGACGCCCGCCGGCTACGCCGAGCTCGAGCGGCGCCCGGACGACACCGTCGACGTGGGGTTCTTCGGGCTGCTCGCGCCGTTCGGGGGCGCGGGCTCGGCTCGGCGTTCCTCGCGCGCGTCGTCGAGCGGGCGTGGGGAGCTCGGCCCCGAGCGCGTCACCGTGAACACGTGCGAGCTCGACGGGCCGCACGCGCTCGACAACTACAGGGCGCGGGGGTTCCGCGTCTCGCGCGAGGCCGTCGAGGAGCGCGGCCTCGCCGCGCCTTGAAGCCCACGAAACATCTGCCATACTCTCACGCAGATTTTCACGTCCCCCAGGAGTAACTGAGACCACCCATGCCGAAGACCATCGGAATCGATCTGGGCACGACCAACTCGTGCATCGCCGTCCTCGAGGGCGGCGAGCCCACCGTCATCCCCAACGCGGAGGGCGGCCGGACGACGCCGTCGGTCGTCGCGTTCACCCAGGGCGGCGAGCGCCTCGTGGGCACCGTGGCCAAGCGCCAGGCGGTCACCAACCCGGGCCGCACTGTCTTCTCCATCAAGCGCTTCATGGGCCGCAAGGAGGCCGAGGTCCGCGAGGAGGAGTCGATCGTCCCGTACAAGGTCATCAGCGGCCCGAACGGCGACGCGCGCGTCGACATCGACGGCACGCAGTACTCGCCGCCGGAGATCAGCGCGATGATCCTCCAGAAGCTGAAGGCCGACGCCGAGGCCTACCTCGGCGACACCGTCGACAGCGCCGTGGTCACCGTCGGCGTACTTCAACGACGACCAGCGCCAGGCCACGAAGGACGCCGGCAAGGTCGCCGGCCTCGACGTCAAGCGCATCATCAACGAGCCGACCGCGGCGTCGCTCGCGTACGGGCTCGACAAGGAGTCCGACCAGACGATCCTCGTCTTCGACCTGGGCGGCGGCACGTTCGACGTGTCCGTGCTCGAGATCGGCGACGGCGTCTTCGAGGTCAAGTCGACCTCCGGTGACAACCACCTCGGCGGCGACAACTTCGACAAGGCCGTCGTCGACTGGCTCGTCACCGAGTTCAAGACGCAGCAGGCGATCGACCTCTCGAAGGACCCGATGGCCCTCCAGCGCCTGTACGAGGCGGCGGAGAAGGCCAAGATCGAGCTGTCGACGGCGCAGGAGACGCAGATCAACCTGCCGTTCATCACCGCCGACCAGAGCGGCCCCAAGCACCTCGACCAGCGCCTCACGCGCGCGAAGTTCAACGAGCTGACCGCGTCGCTCGCGTCGACCGCGTCGTCGAGCCGGTCAAGCAGGCGCTCGCCGACGCCAAGGACAAGGGCGCGGCGAACATCGACCACATCGTCCTCGTGGGCGGCATGACCCGCATGCCCGCGGTCGTCGAGAAGGTCAAGGAGCTCACGGGCAAGGAGCCGCACCGCGGCGTCAACCCGGACGAGGTCGTGGCCGTCGGCGCCGCCGTGCAGGCGGGCGTCCTCGCTTCTACGACGTCAAGGACGTCCTGCTGCTCGACGTCACCCCGCTCACCCTCGGCATCGAGACCAAGGGCGGGGTGATGACGAAGCTCATCGAGCGCAACACGACGATCCCGACCCGCAAGTCGGAGATCTTCTCGACGGCCGAGGACAACCAGCCGTCGGTGGAGATCCACGTCCTCCAGGGCGAGCGCGAGATGGCGAGCTACAACAAGTCGCTCGGCAAGTTCCAGCTCACCGGGATCCCGCCCGCGCCGCGCGGCGTGCCGCAGGTCGAGGTCGCGTTCGACATCGACGCCAACGGCATCCTGCACGTGTCGGCCAAGGACCTCGGGACCGGCAAGGAGCAGAAGATCGAGATCAAGGCGGGCTCCGGCCTGTCCGACGACGAGAGATCAAGCGCATGGTCACCGACGCCGAGTCGCACGCCGACGAGGACAAGCGGCTGCGCGAGCTGGCCGAGGCCCGCAACAACGGCGAGAACGCCGCGTACCAGGCCGAGCGCCAGCTCAAGGACCTGGCCGAGCAGGTCGACGACGCCGCCAAGGCCGACATCGAGCAGCGGATCAAGGACGTGCGCGAGGCGCGCTTCAGTCCGAGGACGCCGCCGAGATCAACGCGAAGGCGGAGGCGCTCCAGACCGCGTTCCACGCCGTGTCCGAGGCGATGTACCGGCGGGCGCAGGAGGAGGCGGCCGCCAACGGCGGGGCGCCGGAGGGCGACGGCGCGGCGGCCGACGGCGGCGACCCCTCCGCGGAGGAGGACGTCGTCGACGCCGAGGTCGTGGACGAGGGCCGGTAGGTGAGCACGAGCCGCAGAACGTCGAGGTCGAGGAGGAGGCGGACGCCGACGAGGCGCCCGCCTCCGAGCACGCCGCGGCCGTCGCCGCCGACCTGGACGAGCTCCAGGCCAAGGCGCGCGAGCGCGACGAGTTCCTCGCGCTCGCGCAGCGCACGCAGGCCGACTTCGAGAACTTCCGCAAGCGGGCGTCGCGCGAGCAGTCCTCGGCCGAGGCGCGCGGGGTCTCGAAGGTCGTGCGCGAGCTGCTGCCCGCGCTCGACAACCTCGAGCGCGCGCTGGCGGCCGCCGAGGGGCAGCCGAACGGCGGCGAGCACCACCTGGCCGAGGGCATCCGCCTCGTCCAGGCCGAGCTCGCCGCGGCGATGAACCGGGTAGGCGTCGAGGGCTACTGGCCGAAGGGCGAGCAGTTCGACCCGAACGTGCACGAGGCCATGGCCCAGCAGCCGTCGAGGGTGCCGAGACCGGCACGATCGTCGAGGTCTTCCAGTCCGGCTACCGCATCGGCGACGACGTGATCCGTCCCGCCCGCGTGGTGGTCGCGGCCTAGGGGGCGCGCCATGGCCCAGCCGGATCTCTACAAGGTCCTCGGCGTCGACAAGAAGGCGTCGGCGGACGAGATCAAGAAGGCGCACCGCAAGCTCGTGCGCCAGTACCACCCTGATCGCAACCCGGACGACGCGAAGGCCGAGGAGCGCTTCAAGCAGGTCCAGGCCGCCTACGACGTCCTCGGCGACGCGGACAAGCGCAAGCAGTACGACCGCGGCGGCTTCGGGCCGTTCGCCCAGGGCGGCGCGGCCGGCGGGCCGGGCTTCGACCCGAGCTCGTTCTCGGACATCCTCTCGAACCTGTTCGGCGGCGCCGGCGCACCGGGCACCGGCCGCGCCCGCGGCGGGCGGGCGGCGCGGGCTCGGCGTCGCGCCAGGAGCGCGGCCGCGACCTCGAGACCGAGGTGTCGCTGAGCTTCGACCAGTCGGTCGACGGCGCGCAGGTCCCGCTCCAGGTGCCGATGGCGCAGACCTGCGGCACGTGCCGCGGCACCGGTGCCAAGCCGGGCACGACCCCGAAGGTCTGCCCGCGCTGCCAGGGCCGCGGCGTCGAGTCGCAGGGCCAGGGGATGTTCTCCATCTCCACCCCGTGCTCGCAGTGCAGCGGCAGCGGGACGATCATCGAGGACCCGTGCCCGACGTGCGCGGGCAGCGGCGCGACGCAGACGGTCAAGCGCTACCGCGTGACGATCCCGGCCGGCGTGCGCGAGGGCAGCCGCATCCGCCTCGGCGGCAAGGGCGAGCCGGGCTCGGGCGGCGGCCCGCCCGGCGACCTCTACGTCATCACCCACGTCGCCGAGTCGCCGGTGTTCCGCCGCAAGGGCGACCACGTCGAGGTCGAGGTGCCGCTGACGATCCCCGAGGCGCTGCGCGGCGCGGAGATCGAGGTGCCGACGCTGCGCGGGCGCAAGAAGCTGCGGGTCCCGCCCGGCACGAAGCACGGCACCGTCCAGCGCCTGCGCGGCGAGGGCCCGCCGACGCTGGGATCGAAGGGGCGGGCGGACATCCACTACCGCTTCGTGCTCGACGTCCCCGACGAGCTCGACCGCGAGCAGGAGAAGGCCGTCGAGCAGCTCTCCAAGGTGATGAACGGGAATCCGAGGGCGAGGTTGTTCGCATGAGCACGCGACGCAGGACCACGCGCATCGAGGTGTCCGTCGACCGCGGCGTCTTCATGATCTCCGTCGCCGCCGAGCTGGCCGACATGCACCCGCAGACGCTGCGCATGTACGAGGCGCGGGGGCTGATCGAGCCCAAGCGCTCGCCGAAGGGCACCCGGCTGTACTCCTACTCGGACGTCGAGCAGCTGCGCCGCATCCAGGAGATGACGGCCGAGCTGGGGCTGAACCTCGCGGGCGTCGAGCGCGTGCTCGACCTCGAGGCGCAGCTCGCGCGTGCGCGGCGCAAGGCCGAGGCGCTCGAGCGCGAGCTGGAGGCGACGCGCGCCGAGCTCGAGCAGACGCGCCGCAAGCTGCGCGGCGAGGTCGTTCCGTACCGGCGTGGCGAGGTGGTCCCGGTGCGCCGGGTGGCGCCGCGGCCGCGCTAGTCGGTCGTGCTCGCGCCCTGCTTGGCCTCGCCCTGAGGCTCGGCCTTCCCGCCGCCGTCCTCCTCGCTGCCTCCGGCGCCGGCGGCGCCGCCCTCGCTCATACCGGCCGTCTCGCCGTCGCCCTGCGCCATCTCCTCGGCCGCGTGGCGGCCCGGGTGGTCGGGCGGGAGGTCGTGCGGGTTGATCTCGTCGTGGGCGTCGGGCGTGTCGCCGAGCGGGCGCTCGTCGTCGGTGGGCAGGCGCGGCAGCCCGCCCTCGCTGCTGTCGCTCTCGGCGCGCTTGCCGCCGGAGCCCATCGTCCGGTAGACGAGCGCGACGACCGCGCAGATGACGGCGAGGATCGTGATCGGGATCGCGACCTCCGCGCCCAGCGCCGCCCAGGCGACGGCGATGACGACCACCGCCGCGACGAGGCCGCCCACCAGTCCGACGGGGAAGGCAGGACCGGTGCTGGAGTTCTCGGAAGCCATGCCCGACGGCTACCCGCCTTGACCCGCCGCTGAACCCAGCTACAATCTCAGTCAAACCGACTGAGATTTCGTTCCGAGAGAGCATGAACCCAGACCGATTCACGATCAAGGCGCAGGAGGCGATCGCCGCGGCGGGCCGCCTGGCCGAGCAGCGCGACAACCCGCAGGTGACGCCCGAGCACCTGCTCGCCGTCCTGCTCGAGCAGGAGGGCGGCATCGTCCCGTCGGTCCTCAACAAGCTCGGCGTCGCCGCCGGCGTGCGCGCGCCGCTGAGCGCCGCGCTCGACGGCCTGCCCACGATGGGCGAGGGCGGCGAGGTCAGCGGCCAGCCGTCCTCCGAGCTCGTCCAGGTGCTGCGCGCCGGCGAGCACGAGATGCGCGAGCTGAAGGACGAGTACGTCTCGACCGAGCACCTGCTCCTCTCCCTGTCCGGCCACGGCTCGAAGGCCGGCGACGCCCTGCGCGCGGCCGGCGCCGCGAAGGACGAGCTGCTCAAGGCGGTAAGCGACGTCCGCGGCACGAAGAAGGTCACCGACCAGGCGCCGGAGGACAAGCTCCAGGCGCTCGAGAAGTTCGGCGTCGATCTCACGGACAGAGCCGCCCGCGGCGAGCTCGACCCGGTCATCGGCCGCGACGACGAGATCCGCCGCGTGGTCCAGGTCCTGTCACGGCGCACGAAGAACAACCCGGTGCTGATCGGCGAGCCCGGCGTCGGCAAGACGGCGATCGCCGAGGGCCTTGCCCAGCGCATCGTCTCCGGCGACGTCCCCGAGTCGCTGCGCGACCGCCGCGTCGTCGCGCTCGACATCGGCGCGCTCATCGCCGGCTCGAAGTACCGGGGCGAGTTCGAGGACCGGCTGAAGGCGGTGCTCAACGAGGTCAAGGAGGCCGCGGGCCAGGTCGTCCTCTTCATCGACGAGCTGCACACGATCGTCGGCGCCGGCGCCGCGGAGGGCGCGGTCGACGCCGCCAACCTCCTCAAGCCGATGCTCGCCCGCGGCGAGCTGCGCGCCATCGGCGCGACCACGCTCGACGAGTTCCGCAAGCACATCGAGAAGGACGCCGCGCTCGAGCGCCGCTTCCAGCCCGTGCTCGTCGGCGAGCCGACGGTCGAGGACGCGATCGCCATCCTCCGTGGCCTCAAGGAGCGCTACGAGGTCCACCACGGCGTGCGCATCCAGGACTCGGCGATCATCGCCGCGGCGACGCCTCGCACCGCTACATCGCCGACCGGTTCCTCCCCGACAAGGCCATCGACCTGGTCGACGAGTCCGCGTCGCGGCTGCGCATCGAGATCGACTCGCTGCCGGTGGAGATCGACGAGGTCGAGCGCCGGATCATGCAGCTCGAGATCGAGCGCACGTCGCTCGAGAAGGAGACCGACCCGTCGTCGGTCGAGCGACGCGAGGCGATCGAGCGTGAGCTGGCGGACCTGACCGAGCGCTCCGGCGAGATGAAGGCGCAGTGGCAGGCCGAGAAGGACGCGATCCAGCACGTCCGCGAGCTCGTCGAGGAGCTCGACCGCGCCCGCCACGAGATCGAGGTCGCCGAGCGCGAGGCCGACCTCGGGCGCGCGGCCGAGCTGCGCTACGGCCGCATCCCCGAGCTCGAGAAGGAGCTCGCGGCGGCCGAGGAGCGCACCGACGGCAACGAGGGCTTCCTCAAGGAGGAGGTCACCTCCGAGGACGTCGCCGAGGTCGTCGCCAAGTGGACGGGCATCCCGGTCAGCCGCCTGCTGGAGGGCGAGGTCGAGAAGCTCGTGCACATGGAGGAGCGCCTGCACCGCCGCGTCGTCGGCCAGGACGAGGCGGTCGGCGCGGTGTCGGCGGCGCTGCGCCGGTCGCGCGCCGGGCTGAGCGACCCCGACCGCCCGATCGGCACGTTCCTCTTCCTCGGCCCGACCGGCGTCGGCAAGACCGAGCTGGCGCGGGCGCTCGCCGAGTTCATGTTCGACGACGAGCAGGCGATGGTCCGCATCGACATGTCGGAGTACATGGAGAAGCACGCCGTCTCGCGGCTCGTGGGCGCGCCCCCGGCTACGTCGGCTACGACGAGGGCGGGCAGCTCACCGAGGCGGTCCGCCGCCGGCCCTACACCGTCGTCCTGCTCGACGAGGTCGAGAAGGCGCACGGCGACGTCTTCAACGTCCTGCTCCAGGTCATGGACGACGGGCGCCTGACCGACGGCCAGGGCCGCACGGTCGACTTCAAGAACGTCGTGCTCATCATGACCTCGAACATCGGGCGGGTGGGAGACTCTCTGACGGCCGGCGCGGAGGCCCACTTCCGCCCCGAGTTCATCAACCGCCTCGACGACATCATCGAGTTCCACGCCCTCGGGCGCGAGCACCTCACCGACATCGTCGAGCTCCAGGCCGACCGCGTGCTGGCGCGCGTCGCCGGCCGCGGGATCACCGTCACGCTCACCTACGCGGCACGCGAGCTGCTCGGCGACCTGGGCTACGACCCGACCTACGGGGCGCGGCCGCTCAAGCGGGTCATCCAGAAGCAGCTCGTCGACCGCCTGGCGACGGGGATCCTGGACGGCGCGTTCCGCGAGGGCGACGTCGTCCAGGTCGACGCCGGCGACGGCGAGCTGGTGTTCACGCGAGCGGGGGTCGCCGCCGTCGTGTAGAACGGGGCCATGCCCACCTACATCATGCTCTCGACCCTCACCCCCGAGGGCGTGCAGACGGTCAAGAACAACCCGCAGCGCATCAAGGAGGTCAACCGCGAGCTCGAGCAGCTCGGCGCCTCGGTCAAGGCGCAATGGGCGACGCTCGGCCAGTTCGACTTCGTCAACGTCGTCGAGGCGCCTGACGAGCAGGTCATGGCCCGAGTGTCGCTCGAGCTGGGCTCGCGGGGGACGACGCGGTTCGAGACGATGGCCGCGATCCCCATCGACGAGTTCATCTCCTCGCTGTAGGCGGACGCCCTGCGGACCTTCGTCGTCGGCTCCGGCGGGCGTGAGCACGCCATCGTCCGCGCGCTGCGACGCGCGCCGAGCGTCGGCGACGTCGTCTGCGCGCCGGGCAACGCCGGCATCGCCGCCGACGCGCGCGTGCTCGACGTCGGCGCCGACGACGTCGACGCGCTCGTGCGCGCGGCGCGCGACGAGGCCGCCGACCTCGTCGTCGTGGGGCCGGAGGCGCCGCTCGTCGCCGGGCTCGTCGACGCGCTCGGGGCCGAGGGCATCCGGGCGTTCGGCCCCACCGCGGCGGCGGCGCGGCTCGAGGGCTCGAAGGCCTTCGCCAAGGAGGTCATGCGCGACGCCGGCGTCCCCACCGCCGCGTACGAGACGGTCCGCACCGTCGACGAGGGGCTGGCGGCGATCGCGCGCTACCCGATCGTCCTCAAGGCCGACGGCCTGGCCGCGGGCAAGGGCGTCGTCATCGCCGAGGACGAGGCAGCGGCCCGCGAGGCGCTCGAGGCGTTCCTCGTCGAGCGGCGGTTCGGCACGGAGCGCGTCGTGGTCGAGGAGCACCTGGCCGGGGAGGAGCTGTCGCTGCTCGCCCTGTGCGACGGCGAGCGCGCGATCCCGATGGCGCCGGCGCAGGACTACAAGCGGATCTTCGACGGCGACCGCGGCCCGAACACCGGCGGCATGGGCGCCTACTCGCCGGTCGCGGGCGTCGACGTCGACGCCATCGTCGCGGCCGCGCACCAGCCGGTCGTCGACCTGCTGCGCGAGCGCGGCACGCCGTTCCACGGCGTCCTCTACGCCGGGCTCATGCTCACCGCCGACGGGCCGCGGGTGCTCGAGTACAACGTCCGCTTCGGCGACCCGGAGACGCAGGCGGTCCTGCCGCGGCTCCGCTCCGACCTCGGCGAGGTCCTCGCGAAGGCGTGCGATCCCGGCGGCCTCGCGGGCGCGCGGCTCGACTGGGCCGGCGAGTGGGCGGTGACCGTCGTGCTGGCCAGCGCCGGGTACCCCGAGTCGGCGTCGAAGGGCGACGTCATCGGCGGACTCGACGCGATTTCCGGCGACGCGGAGGTGACCCACGCCGGGACGGCCGCCCGCGACGGTGCGCTGGTGACCGCCGGCGGGCGCGTGCTCAACGTCACCGCGCTCGGGCGCGACGCCGCCGCCGCGCGGGACGCGGCCTATGCTGCCGCCGACCTGATCACCTTCGAGGGCCGGCAGCTGCGACGCGACGTCGCGCTGCGGGCCGTGGAGCGCCCATGAGCGAGCAGACCCCCCCGGCCCCGGCCCCGGCCGCCGCCGAGCCGCTGACCGAGACCCAGATCGCCGACCTCGACGAGCTCGCCGAGGGCGCGCCCCGCGTCGGGATCATCATGGGCTCGAAGTCCGACATGGAGACGATGGAGAAGGCCGGCAAGGTGCTCGAGGAGAACGGCGTCATCCACGAGATCCGCGTCATGTCGGCGCACCGCGATCCCGAGATGGTGGCCGAGTACTGCAAGAACGCGCGGATGCGCGGCCTGAAGGTGATCATCGCGGGCGCCGGCCTCTCGGCCGCGCTGCCGGGCGTCGCCGCCGCGCACACCGACCTGCCGGTCATCGGCGTGCCGCTCTCGAGCCGCATGAGCGCGGCGGGCGGCCTCGACGCGATCCTGTCGGTCGCGCAGATGCCTCCGGGCGTGCCCGTCGCGTGCGTGGGGCTCGACAACCCCCGCAACGCCGCGCACCTCGCGCTGCGCATCCTCTCGGCGTGAGCCTGCGCTCGATCTCGCCGCTCGACGGCCGCTACGCCCGGCAGGTCGCCGAGCTGGGCGACCGCGTCTCGGAGTGGGCGTTGATCCGCGCGCGCGTGCGCGTCGAGGTCGAGTGGCTGCTCGTGCTCGCGCCGCAGCTCGACGCCGCGCCGCTGCGCGCGGTGTACGAGGGGTTCTCCGACACCGACGCCGACGCGGTCAAGACGATCGAGCGGCGCACGAACCACGACGTCAAGGCGGTCGAGTACTTCCTGCGCGACCGCGTGCCGGAGGACGTGCGCGAGCTCGTCCACTTCGGGCTGACCTCCGAGGACGTCAACAACCTCGCCTACGCGCTCATGCTGCGCGACGCGATCGCCGACGCGTGGCGCCCGGCGGCCGAGGAGCTGGTCGCGGGCGTCGCGGCGCTCGCCGAGTCGGCGCGGGCGGTGCCGCTGCTCTCCCGCACCCACGGCCAGCCGGCGACGCCGACGACGTTCGGCAAGGAGATGGCGGTCTTCGTCGCGCGCTGGCGCCGCCAGCTCTCACAGCTCGACGGCCAGGAGTACCGCGGCAAGCTCAACGGCGCGGTCGGCACGTACGGCGCGCTCGTCGTCGCGCGGCCGGAGGTCGACTGGGAGGACGTCTCGCGGCGCTTCGTCGAGTCGCTCGGCCTGACCTGGGCGCCGCTGACGACGCAGATCGAGCCCCACGACTGGATCGCCGAGCTGTTCCACTCGCTCGCGCGGTTCAACGCGATCCTCGTCGACTTCGACCGCGACGTGTGGGCGTACATCTCGCGCGGCCTCGTCAGGCAACGGCCGGTCGAGGGGGAGGTCGGCTCGTCGACGATGCCCCACAAGGTCAACCCGATCGACTTCGAGAACAGCGAGGCCAACGCCGGCGTCGGCTCGGCGCTCGCGCTGCACATGGCGACCTCGCTGCCCGTCTCACGCCTGCAACGTGATCTGTCCGACTCGTCGCTGCTGCGCAACGGCGGGGTCGTCGTCGGCCACTCGCTGCTCGCGCTGCGCAGCGCGCTGCGCGGGCTTCAGAAGATCGAGGTCGACGAGGTCGCGCTCGGCGCCGAGCTCGAGGACGCGTGGGAGGTGCTTGCGGAGGCGGTGCAGACGGTGATGCGCAAGCGCGGCGGCGAGGACCCCTACGACCAGCTCAAGGCGCTCACGCGCGGCGCGCGGATCGACGGCGACCGGCTGCGCGAGTTCGTCGCCGCGGCCGACCTCGACGAGGCCGACCGCGAGCGGCTGCTCTCGCTCACGCCGGCGCAGTACACGGGTCTGGCCGAGCGCCTGGTCGACCGCCTGCGCGACGACCTCTGAGCGCTACCGGCGGCGCAGGGTGATGTTCACGCGCGTGCCCGTCGCGACTCGGACCCGGGCCGGGATCGACTGGAGCTTCACGCGCGAGAAGCGCCCGCTGCGGAAGCGCCGGCGCGACGTGAGCCCGAGCCGGCAGCCGGCCGCCTCGAGGGCGCGGCGGGCCGACGTCCGGTTCAGCCCGAGCAGCCGGGGGACGCGGCAGAACGCGCCGGGCGAGACGACGGAGCGGCGCGCCTTCACGTCGAACTGGAGCGTCGAGCTGTTGTTGGCCTCGTTGGGGTCGGGCGTCCGGCTCGCGGCGGTGGCGGTGAACGCCTTGTCGCCCGTCGACGTCGCGCGGACGACGGCGAGCACGGAGCCCGTCGCGCCGGCGGCGATCGTCGGCAGCGTGCAGTCGAGCGGCGCGCTGGCCGCACAGGCGCCGCTCGACGGCGTCGTGGCCACGAGCTGGAGGCCCGGTGGGAGCGGCGCGGTGACGCGGACGTCGCGCGCGAGGCTCGACCCGTTGTTGCGCACGAAGATCGTGATGACGTTGACGTCGTCGCGCTCGATGTCGGTCTCGACCGGAAGCTGCGTGACGAGCAGGTCGGCCGAGCACGGCTGGGCGGTGCGCGTCGGGTCGTCGCCGCAGGCGTCCTGGGTCTCGTCCCCGAACCCGTCGCTGTCGCCGTCGGGCTCGAGCGTGGCGGCGACGTTCACGCGGCCGAATCTGGCGTCGGTCAGCGTGACCTCGCCGCTGTCGGGCGCGGGTGCCGTGTCGCGGTAGGCGAAGGCGTCGCGCGTGCTCGTGGCGCTCCCGGGGATCACGCAGTTCGGGTGCGGGTCCGGGGCCGGCCCCGTGGAGAGGCCGAGCACGTCGCCGGGCTGCACGGTGACCCGCACCGGGACGCGGATGACGCCGCTCCCCGGGGTCACCGCCACCGAGGCCAGGACGGCGTACGAGTTGCTGCCGCGCGGGCGGAAGACGTGGAGCCTGCGCCCCGCGACCGCGACGTCCTCGGTCCGCAGCTCGGTGATGACGCCGGCGATGCGCACCGCGTACTCGGGCGCGCCGGAAGCGGTCTGGGCGATCGCGGCGGTGGCGTCGCAGCCGGCGCCGGCGCGCGCGGTCTGGCCGAGCGAGACGGCGGCGGATGCGGAGGCAGGTCCCACCGACCCCAGCGCGAGCAGGGCGATAAGGACGGCGAGGGTGGAGCGCAGGGGCACGACGGATCCTCCGGGGCGTGGGCGGCGAGGGTATGGAACACGCCCGCGCGGACGGCGATGCGGCGCCGCACGCGCGCCGCGGACGGGTGTCGACATAACCCGTTGGTAGCCTCCGGTCGGTGACCACCGCCCTCGCCGATCTCCCGCTTCTCGCCTCAGGGAAGGTGCGCGAGATGTACGACCTGGGCGACCGCCTGCTGATGGTCGCCTCGGATCGCATCTCGACCTACGACGTCGTCCATCCGAACCCGATCCCGGACAAGGGCAAGGTCCTCACCGGCCTGTCGGTGTTCTGGTTCGCGCGCACGGGCACATCGTCCCGAACCACCACCTCTCGGCCACCGACGGCGTGCCGGAGGAGGCGCGCGGCCGCGCGGTCGTCGCGCGCAAGCTGAAGATGCTGCCGGTCGAGTGCGTGGTGCGCGGCTACATCACCGGCTCGGGCTGGAAGGACTACCGGGCGACGGGGGCGTCTCGGGGATCGAGCTGCCGCCCGGGCTGCAGGAGTCCGAGAAGCTCCCGACGCCGATCTTCACGCCGTCGACCAAGGCCGAGGAGGGCCACGACGAGACCGTGAGCTTCGACCAGGCGGCGGAGATCGTCGGCGACCGCGACCTGATGGCGCGGCTGCGCGACGTCTCGATCGAGCTCTACTCGTTCGCCGCCGACCACGCACGCGAGCGCGGCGTCATCCTGGCCGACACGAAGTTCGAGTTCGGGCTCGACGACGACGGGCAGCTCGTCGTGGGCGACGAGGTGCTGACGCCCGACTCCTCCCGGTTCTGGCCCGCCGACGACTACGAGCCGGGCCGCGGTCAGCGCAGCTACGACAAGCAGTACGTGCGCGACTGGGCGTCGTCGACAGGGTGGGACAAGTCGCCGCCTGCGCCCGAGGTGCCCGAGGGCGTCGCCGCGCGGACGCGGGCGCTGTACGTCGAGGCCTACGAGAAGATCACCGGCGAGCCCTTCTCCGCGTGGCTCGAGAGGACGGCGTAGTGGCGCGCGTCCGCGTCCTCGTGCGCCCCAAGGAGGGCATCCTCGACCCGCAGGGCCAGGCGGTCGAGCAGGCGCTGCCCGCGCTCGGGTTCGACGGCGTGAGCAACGTCCACGTCGGCCGGCTCGTGGAGCTCGACGTCGAGGACCCCGGCCAGGTGCCGGCCATGTGCGAGAAGCTGCTCGCCAACACCTTGATCGAGGACTACGAGGTCGTCGAGGAGGGCGCTGCCGCGTGACCACCTTCGGCGTCATCCGCTTCCCCGGCTCCTGCGACGAGGTCGACGCGCTCCAGGCCGCGCGCCACTTCGGCGAGGCGAAGCTCCTCTGGCACAAGGACCGCGACCTCGGCGGCGTCGACGCGGTCGTCGTCCCCGGCGGGTTCTCGTACGGCGACTACCTGCGCGTCGGTGCGATCGCCCGGTTCTCGCCGGTCATGGAGTCGGTGGCCGAGTTCGCCCGCTCCGGCGGGCTCGTGCTCGGGATCTGCAACGGCTTCCAGGTGCTGTGCGAGGCCGGGCTGCTGCCCGGCGCGCTGCTGCCGAACCTCGAGCGCAGGTTCATCTGCCGCCAGCTCGGGATCGAGGTGGTCAGCGACGCGACGGCGTGGACGGCGGCGTGCTCGCCCGGCGACGTGCTCTCGATCCCGGTCAAGCACACGAGCGGGCGCTACTACGTGCCCGACGACCAGCTCGCCGACGTCAACGTCGTCTTCCGCTACGCGCACGACGGCAACCCGAACGGCTCGACGAACGACATCGCCGGCGTGGCCAACGCCGAGGGCAACGTCGTCGGGCTGATGCCGCACCCCGAGCACGCGGTCGACCCGCTGACCGGCTCCACGGACGGGCTGAAGCTCTTCGAGTCCGCGGTCCGTGAGCGCGTCCCCGCCTAGTCCCGCCGCGGCGCTTCCGAGCGTCGAGGAGGCGGTCGCCCTCGGCCTCACCGCGGCCGAGTACGCGCTCGTCGTCGACAAGCTCGGCCGCGCGCCGAACCAGGTCGAGCTCGCGATGTTCTCGCTGCTGTGGAGCGAGCACTGCTCCTACAAGCACTCCAGGAAGCTGCTGCGCACGCTGCCGACCGAGGGCCCGCGCGTCGTGATGGGGCCCGGGGAGAACGCCGGCGCGGTCGACGTCGGCGACGGCCTCGCGGTCGCGTTCAAGGTCGAGTCGCACAACCACCCGAGCGCGGTCGAGCCGTTCCAGGGCGCCGCCACCGGCGTCGGCGGCATCCTGCGCGACATCTTCGCGATCGGCGCGCGGCCGATCGCGGTGCTCGACTCGCTGCGCTTCGGCGAGCCGTCCTCGCCGCGGTCGCGCTTCCTGCTCGACGGCGCGGTGAGCGGGATCGGCCACTACGGCAACTCGATCGGCGTTCCGACCGTCGGCGGTGAGGTCTACTTCGAGGCCCCGTACGAGCAGAACTGCCTCGTCAACGCGATGGCGCTCGGGCTCGCGGAGTCGTCGCGGATGATCCGGAGCGCGGCGGCCGGCGTCGGCAACGTGCTCGTCCTCTTCGGCGCCTCGACCGGCCGCGACGGGATCGGCGGCGCGTCGGTCCTGGCCAGCGCCGAGTTCGGCGAGGCCGACGAGGACAAGCGCCCGACGGTCCAGGTGGGCGACCCGTTCGAGGAGAAGAAGCTGCTCGAGTGCTCGCTCGAGCTGCTGGAGCGGGGGCTGCTGGTGTCGCTCCAGGACCTCGGCGCCGCGGGGTTGACGTCGTCGGCGTCCGAGATGGCCTCCAAGGGCGAGGTCGGCGTCGAGATCGACGTGTCGAAGGTGCCGCTGCGCGAGGCCGACATGGAGCCGTTCGAGGTCATGGTGTCCGAGTCGCAGGAGCGGATGCTGTGCGTCGTCGAGCCGGCGCGCGTCGGCGAGGTGCTCGCGCTGTGCCACAAGTGGGACGTCCACGGCACCGCGATCGGCACCGTGACCGACACCGGCCACGTGGTGGTGCGCGACGGCGACCGGGTCGTCGGCGACATGCCGGTCGCGGCGCTGGTCGACGACTGCCCGCTGTACGACCTCGCGCCCGCCAAGCCGCCGCAGCCGCTCTACGCAGCGCCGGTCCGCACGCTCGAGCCGGGCGCGTCGCCGCGCGAGACGCTCCTCGCGCTGCTGAGCTCGCCGAACGTCGCCTCGCGGCTGCCGCTCTTCCAGCAGTACGACTGGCTCGTGCAGTCGCGGACGGTCCGCCGCCCCGCGCAGGCCGACGCCGCCGTGCTGCGCCTGCCGAACGGCCGCGCCGTCGCGACCTCGATCGACGGCAACGGCCGCAGGGTCGCGTGCGACCCCTACAACGGGACGGTCGCCAACGTGCTCGAGTGCGCGTCGAACCTGGCCTGCGTCGGGGCCGAGCCGCTCGGCACGACGAACAACCTGAACTTCGGCAACCCCGAGAAGCCGCACATCGCGTGGCAGCTCACCGAGGCGGTGCGGGGGCTCGGCGACGCGTGCCGCGCGCTCGACGCGCCGATCGTCGGCGGCAACGTCTCGCTCTACAACGAGGCGGCCGACGGGCCGATCTACCCGACGCCCGTCGTCGGGATGGTCGGCGAGGTGCCCGACCCCGAGCGCGCGGGCCGGCTCGGGTTCTCTGAGACGGATCCCACCCGCCCGGACGTCGTCGGCTTCGCCGGCCCGTTCCGCCCGCACCTGCCGGGGTCGGAGCTCGCGAAGCTCCGCGGCGAGCCGCTGCCCGACGGCCTGCCGGCGGCCGACGTCGCGGCGGTCCGCGCGGCGCAGGAGGCGATCCGCGACGCGGTCCGCGCGGGCGAGCTGTCGAGCGCGCACGACGTGGCGGAGGGAGGGTTCCTCGTCGCGGTCGCCGAGTGCTGCCTGGCCGGCGACGTCGGTGCGGTGCTCGACGTCGGCGCCTCCGACGACACCGACCGCCTCCTCTTCGGCGAGGCCCCGGGCGGCTTCGTCGTCTCGGGGCCCGAGGACGCCGTGCGGCGGCTCGCCGAGCGCGTCGAGCTCGACGTGTTCGGCCGCGTCGGCGGCGACGCGCTCGAGGTGACGGTCGGCGGCGAGCGGATCGACGTGCCGCTCGCCGAGCTGCGCGAGGCGCACCGCGCGCTCGCGCCGCTGTTCCCCTAGGAGAGCAGCTTGAGCGCCAGGCGGCGGTGCCGGCCGGCGCGGTACTCGAGCTGGATCTCCTCGCCGAGCGAGCCGGCGTCAGCCGGCTGGACGACGAGGAACTCGCCGCTCGGGCGGGGGCGCACGGTCTGGCCGGCGACGACGACGCGGCTGACGCCGGGGCGGACGATGCCGCCGACCAGCCGCGGGGCGCCGTTGCCGGCGCTGCGGACCTGGAGCGAGACGTCGGGGTCGCCCGCGCCCAAGCACTTGCCATCCTTGACGAGGCCCTCGGTGAGGCTCGTGTTCAGGGCGGCCATCACGCGCGGCCCGTTGGCGGTCAGGGTCCCGAGCCCGTGGCACTGCCGGTTCCCGCGGTCGCGGTAGGTGATCAGCGCGAAGGGCGCGAAGCCCGGATAGCTGACGGTCATCGCGACGCGGGGGCTGTTCGCGGCGGGGCTGCTGTCGGCGCGCTTCTCGCCGCCGCACGCAACGAGTCCGGCCGCGGCGATCAGCGCCGCTCCAGCCGTGCCGACGGTGCGCAGGAGTCCCACGGAGGGGATGATCGGCACCGCTGCTCCGATGTTGAGCGCGAACCTCTCCATCTGGACGCTTCGAGGCCGGAGGCGAGAGCGTCCAGATTGGTTCGCCGCCGACCGACCCGCTACCGTTCTTTGCAGCCGATCATGACGCTCGATACCCCAGAGCTCGATCCGCGCGACGGGCCGCGCGACGAGTGCGGCGTGTTCGGTGCCTACGCCCCTGGGCACGACGTCGCACGACTCACGTACTTCGCCCTCTACGCGCTCCAGCACCGCGGCCAGGAGTCCGCGGGCATCGCAACCTGCGACCGCGGGGGGCACGTCATGACCCTGCGCGACCGCGGACTGGTCAACCAGGTGTTCGACGAGCAGAAGCTACGGACGCTCGGCGGCGAGCTGGCGGTGGGCCACGTCCGCTACTCGACGACCGGCTCGGACGCGTGGGAGAACACGCAGCCCGTCTACCGCTCCGACCGCCACCAGCTCGCGCTGGCTCACAACGGCAACCTCATCAACGCCGTCGAGCTGCACTCCGAGCTGCGCGAGCAGGGCGTGAAGTTCCAGTCGACGTCGGACTCCGAGATCCTCGCCGCGCTGCTCGCGACGCACCCGGCCGAGAACATCGAGGACGCCGTCGCCGACGTGATGCACCGCGTCCACGGCGCGTACTCGACGGTCGTGATGACCAAGGACCGCGTCGTCGCCTTCCGCGACCCCGCGGGCCTGCGGCCGCTGGCGCTGGGCATGATCGGCGACCGCTACTGCGTCGCGTCGGAGTCGTGCGCGTTCGACATCATCGGCGCCACGTACCTGCGCGACGTGCTCCCGGGCGAGGTCGTGACGCTCGACGAGCGCGGCATCCGCACCCAGGTCGCCGTCGAGGGCGAGCGCGAGGCGTTCTGCGTCTTCGAGTACATCTACTTCGCGCGGCCCGACTCGCGCATGAACGGAACGCTGCTCCAGGCCGCCCGGGGTCGGATGGGGGAGATCCTGGCCCGCGAGGCGCCGGCGCCGGACGCCGACCTCGTGATCGCGGTGCCCGACAGCGGCAACGCCGCCGCCCGCGGCTACGCCCGCGCCGCGGGGCTGCCCCAGGACGACGGGCTGATCAAGAACCGCTACGTCGCGCGCACGTTCATCCAGCCCGGGCAGGAGCTGCGCAAGCACGGCCTGCGGATGAAGTTCAACCCGCTGCCCGAGATCGTCGGCGGCAAGTCGATCGTCGTGGTCGACGACTCGATCGTGCGCGGCAACACGACGCGCCAGATCGTCCAGATGCTGCGCGACGCCGGCGCGCTCGAGGTCCACATGCGCATCTCGGCGCCGCCGATCAAGCACCCGTGCCACTACGGGGTCGACATGTCGACGCGCGAGGAGATGATCGCCCACGGCCGGTCGGTCGAGGACATCGCGGCCGAGCTGGGGTGCGACTCGCTCGCCTACCTGTCGCTCGGCGGGGTCTACGAGGCGATCGGCGGCTCGCGCGAGAACCACTGCGACGCCTGCTTCACGGGCGAGTACCCGCTGTCGGGCACGGGCGAGGCGAACGGGAAGTTCGCGCTCGAGTCCGAGCTGCCGCTCGCGCGGGTCTGAGACGCCGCGCGACTAGCGCGTCGAGACGCGGACGGCGCGCAGGCGCTCGACCGGCGGCTGCTCGAGCGTCTTCGCCGGCGACGCCTTCAGCGCGCGGACGGTGGCCGGTCCGGCCGCTGCCCGGCCGTCGCCGTCCCGGTGCTCGGCGACGATCATCGCGAAGACGAGCGAGGCCGCGAGGGCGGCCGCCGCGGCGAGCAGCACGAGGCGGGCCGAGAGCGGATGGTTCACGGGGAGCGGAATCCCCGCGCGGCTCTGCGCCGAAACTGCGGCGACCCCGTGCCGGGAGCGCCGAGGCGACGGGTTTGCGGCCGATCGCGCCGCTAACGTCGCTCGTCCGCCATGGACCAAGCCACGCTCCTCACGGACTCCGCCGCTCCGGCCCCGTGCCCCGCCGCCGCCGACCCCGCGGGCGGCGCGGGGACCGCCCCCGCCGCCGCCGCCACGGACCCCGCAGCCGCGCTCCAGCGCCGCTTCGGCTTCGCCGACTTCCGCCCTGGGCAGCGCGAGGCGGTCGAGGGTGCCCTCGCGGGGCGCGACGTCCTCGTCGTCATGCCCACCGGCGCCGGCAAGTCGCTCTGCTACCAGCTGCCCGCGCTCATGCGCGACGACCTCACCGTGGTCGTGTCGCCGCTCGTGTCGCTCATGCAGGACCAGGCCGAGGCGCTCGAGCGCGCGGCGCCGGGGTCGGTGGCGCTCGTCAACGCGCAGCGCGACGCGGACGCCAACCGCGCGGCGGTCTCGCGCGCCGTCCGCGGCGAGCACAAGCTGCTCTACGTCGCACCGGAGCGGTTCTCCTCGCCGGGGTTCCTCGAGCAGCTGCGCGACGCGCGCGTCGGGCTGTTCGTCGTCGACGAGGCGCACTGCGTCTCGCAGTGGGGCCACGACTTCCGGCCCGACTACTTCCGGCTCGCCGACGCGGCGCGGTGGCTCGGCGCGCAGGTGATCGTCGCGTCGACCGCCACGGCGACGCCGCAGGTCGCGGCCGACATCGTCCAGCGGCTGAGCCTCCGCGACCCGGTGAAGGTGGCCACGGGCTTCGACCGCCCGAACCTCTCGTTCGCGGTCGTGCCATGCCGCTCGCGCACGGACAAGGAGCGGCGACTGGTCGCCGCTCTCGAGCGCGAGGGGGCGCTGCCGGCCATCGTCTACGCGGGGACCCGCGCGCGGACGAGCGAGCTGGCCGAGCGGCTGGAGGTCGCGCTCGGCCGCGAGGTCGTCGCCTACCACGCGGGTCTGAGCCGCGACGCCCGCGCCGAGGCGCAGCGGCGCTTCATGTCGGGCGACGTCGACGTCGTCGTCGCCACCAACGCGTTCGGCATGGGCGTCGACAAGGCCGACGTGCGAACGGTGTGCCACGAGGCCGTGCCCGGGTCGGTCGAGGCGTACTACCAGGAGGCCGGCCGCGCCGGGCGCGACGGCGCCCCCGCGCGGTGCATGCTGTTCGCCGAGGGCCGCGACAAGGGGCTGCACGTCTTCTTCATCCAGCGCGGCGAGGTCCACGAGACGCAGGTGCTGCGGGTGGCGAAGACGCTCGCCCGCGCCGCGCCGGAGGGCCGCTACGACGTCGCGCTGACGGAGCTCGTCGACGACGACTGCGAGGAGGACCAGGTCCGGGCGATCCTCGGCCACCTCGCCCGCGCCGGCGTGATCCAGCCGGCGCCGTCGTCACCCGACCGCGCGCGCGGCCGCTACGCCGCCGCGTTCGACGGTCGCGCACGGGCCGCATGCCGGTCGTTCGCCGGCGAGGCGCAGCGGGTGCGCTGGCGGCAGTACCGGTCGGTGTGGGCGTTCGTCGAGTCCGACACGTGCCGGCGCGCCGCCGTCCTGCGCCACTTCGGCGACCGCGCGGCGCCCGCGCCCGCGCCGGGCGTGCCGTGCTGCGACGTCTGCGACCCGCGGCTCGTGCCGGCGGCGCCCGCCGCCCTGCCGGCGCGGCTGGCGACCGGCGCGGCCGCGGGCAGCCTCGACGACGCGATCCTCGACGTCGTGCAGAGCGCCGACCCCACGGTCGGCCGCACGCGCGCCGTCGAGATCCTGCGCGGCGGGCGGTCCAAGGTCGTCAAGAAGTACTCCTACGACGGGCTGCCCGGCTACGGCTCGTTCGCGCACCTCTCGAACTCCGAGGTCCTCGAGCGCGTCGACGGCCTCATCACCGAAGGACGGCTGCGCTCCACCGGCGGCCACTACCCGAAGCTGGAGGCCGTGCCGTGAGCCCCGCGCTGGGGGTCGGGGTCCTGGCGTCGCGCTCGGGCACGAACCTCCAGGTGCTGCTCGACGCGCCGGACGTCGATGTCGTCGCGGTCGCCTCCGACAAGCCGGACGCGGCGGCGCTCGAGCGGGCGCGGGCGGCGGGCGTCGAGACGCGGGTCTTCGCGCGCGAGGACTTCGCCGACCGCAGCGAGCGCGACGCCGCGATGGCGCGCTGGCTCGAGGACCGCGGCGTGGGGCTGGTCGTGCTCGCCGGCTACACGCAGCTCGTCTCGCCGGCGTTCCTCGCGCGCTTCCCCCAGCGCGTCATCAACGTCCACCCGGCGCTGCTGCCCGCCTTTCCCGGCCTCGACGGGATCGGCCCTGCGATCGAGTACGGGGCGAAGGTCACCGGCGTGACCGTGCACTTCGTCGACGAGGGCGTCGACACCGGACCGATCATCCTCCAGCGCGCGCTCGAGGTCGGCGACGCGGCGGACCGCGACGCGCTCCACGACAAGCTGCGCCCGCTCGAGCACGAGCTGCTGCCCGAGGCGGTCCGGCTCATCGCCGCGGGCCGGGTCGCGTTCGACCCGGCGAACCCGCGGCGCGTCGTGATCGCCTAGGGAGTCGCCGGACGGGGCAGCTCAGCCACCGCCGCCCTCGGCGTCCCTGCCGCCCGGCGGCTCGCCGCCGGCCCCCTCGGCGCCCTCGGCGTCCCGCGCGTCGTCGCCCTGCTGCGCGCCGGCCGACGCGTCCTGCCAGTCGCCGGCCACCGCCTGCGGCTGTGCGCGCTCGCGCTGCTGGTCGGCCTTCTCGTGCGCGGTCTCGAGATCCTCGCCGAGGCTCTCGAGCCCCTCCTCCATCTCGTCGGCCTCGCGCTCGAGCCCGCGGATCTGATCCTCTGGAACCTCGCTCATCGCCCCTCCCTGTTCCCCTCCGGGCGCCAACCGACACCCACACGGCGTATCGTCTCCGCCCGTGCCCGAGGCCCAGCCCCTGACGGCGGCGACGCAAGCACCGGTGAAGGTCCGGCGCGCGCTGCTCTCCGTGAGCGACAAGCGCGGGATCGTCGACTTCGCGCGCGGCCTCGCCGACCTCGGCGTCGAGCTGGTCTCGACCGGCGGGACGGCGGGCGCGCTCCAGGAGGCCGGCCTCGAGGTCCGCTCGATCACCGACTACACGGGCTTCCCGGAGATCATGGACGGGCGGGTCAAGACCCTGCACCCGAAGCTCTACGCCGGCCTGCTCGCCGTCCGCGAGCACCCCGACCACGCGCAGGCGCTCTCCGACCACGACATCGAGCCCGTCGACCTGGTGTGCGTGAACCTCTATCCGTTCGAGCGGACCGCCGCCCGCCGCGGCGTCCCCGACAGCGAGGTCATCGAGAACATCGACATCGGCGGCCCGACGATGATCCGCGCGGCCGCGAAGAACCACGCGTACGCGGCGGTCGTCGTCTCGCCGGAGAGCTACGACGCGGTCCTCGACGAGCTGCGCATGGGCGACGGCGCGCTCGCACCCCAGACGCGCGAGGCGCTCGCGGGCGAGGCGTTCGCCTACACGGCGCGGTACGACACGTCGATCGCCCGCTGGTTCGCCGAGCGCAGCGAGGACTTCCCCGACCTCTACATCCGCGCGTACGAGAAGCTCGTCGACCTGCCGTACGGCGAGAACCCGCACCAGCGCGCCGCGTACTACACGCAGGTCGGCGCGCGGCTGCACGTGCTGTCGATGGTCCGCCAGCACCACGGCAAGCAGCTCTCCTTCAACAACCTGCTCGACCTCGACGCCGCGCGGCGGGTGGGCCGCGAGTTCGAGGTCCCGGCGTGCGTGATCGTCAAGCACAACAACCCGTGCGGCGCCGCCGTCGGCCGCACCGGCCTCGAGGCCTACGAGCGCGCGTTCGCCGCCGACCCGATCAGCGCGTTCGGCGGCATCGTGGTCGTCAACCGGCCGATCGACCTCGCGTTCGCCGAGAGGCTCGTCGAGCAGTTCGTCGAGGTGATCTTCGCGCCCGGCTACGACGAGCAGGCGCTCGAGCTGCTGCGCGAGCGCAAGAAGAACCTGCGGATCCTCGAGGACGACGAGCGCCGCGTGCCGCTGACCGGCGACAAGGACCTCAAGCAGGTGCTCGGCGGCCTGCTCGTGCAGGACCGCGACGCCGACGTCACCGACCGGTCGGAGATGGAGGTCGCGACGAGCCGCCACCCGAGCGAGGCCGAGTGGGGCGAGCTGCTGTTCGCCTGGAAGGTCGCCAAGCACGTGAAGTCCAACGCGATCGTGCTCAGCAAGGACCTCGCCACCGCGGGCATCGGCGCCGGGCAGATGAGCCGCGTCGACTCCGTCCGGCTCGCGGTCGAGAAGAGCCGGGTCGACTCGCTCGAGGGCGCGGCGCTGGCGTCCGACGCCTTCTTCCCCTTCGCGGACGGCCCGCAGCTCGCGATCGAGCAGGGCGTGCGGGCGATCATCCAGCCCGGTGGGTCGGTGCGCGACGACGAGGTCGTCGCGGCGGCCGACGCCGCCGGGGTCGCGATGGTCCTGACGCGGCGCCGGCACTTCCGGCACTGACCGTCCCGTTTCGCTCCCCCGGCGCGGGGTACGGAGCGGGCATGGCTCGCCGTCATCGCATCGCCGCAGCCGTCGCCGCCGGAGCGATGGGTCTGTGCACCGCCGGCCTCGTAGCGTGCGGGGGCAGCGAGGGCAGCCGCGAGAACGTCGAGCGCGGCAACCTCGGCAACACGTCGCAGGGCCCGCAGACCGTCGAGACCGGGCCGACGACGCTGGGCTCGACCGGGGACACGCAGCCGACGGTCGACCAGACGCAGACCGCCGCGCCCTAGCTGCCGCGCGCCACCCTCGCAGCGCGGCTCGGCGTCCCCGCGCGTCCGTCCGCCCCGTGCCGCACACTCCTCGCCCCCGTGGCCGCGTCACGCACCCCTCTCCGCACCTGGCAGCGCCATGCC
Organism: Solirubrobacteraceae bacterium; assembly: GCA_030447275.1. Taxonomy (GTDB): domain Bacteria; phylum Actinomycetota; class Thermoleophilia; order Solirubrobacterales; family Solirubrobacteraceae; genus CADCVT01. The sequence goes on from JAUJPF010000013.1 coordinate 51,163, forward strand.
CTCGACCGCATGGCGGGCTGGTCCGAGGGCTCGTTCCTGATCTCCGCGGCCCCCGGCGCGGGCAAGACCCACCCCGCGCTCGTCTTCGCCGCGCAGGAGCTGCGCGCGGGGCGCGCGCGCCGCGTCGCGGTCGTCGCGCCGACGACGCCGCTCACCCGCCAGTGGGCCCAGGCGGCGGCGCGTGTCGGCCTGCACCTGCTGCCCGACGCGGCGGGGCTGCGCCCGCCCGGCGACTTCCAGGGCGTCGCCCTCACGTACGCGAGGGTGGCGATCTCCGTCGCCGACTACGCGCGCTCGTGCGGCCCGGGGACGCTCATGATCGCCGACGAGGCGCACCACCTCGGCGACGACCTCGCGTGGGGAGAGAGCTTCCGCACCGCGTTCGGCAGGGCGCGGCGGTGGCTGCTGCTCTCCGGCACGCCGTTTCGCTCCGACCAGACGCCGATCCCGGGCGTGCACTACGACGACGGGGTCGCGGTGCCCGACGTCGCGTACACCTACGCCGAGGCGGTGCGCGACGGGATCTGCCGCCGCGTCGCGTTCGTCCCCTACGACGGGACGCTCCAGTGGCAGTCCGGCGAGGACGTGATCGAGACGTCGTTCGGCGAGGTCCTCACCGCGCGCGAGGCGGGCCGCCGCTACCGGACCGCGATCTCGACCGAGCTGCCCGACGGCCTGCCGCGGATCCTCCGCGCCGCCCACGCGAAGCTGCTCGAGCTGCGCGGCGGCGGCCACCGCGACGCCGGCGGGCTCGTCGTCACCGCCGACTCAGAGCACGCCCGCGCGGTGGCGAAGGCGCTGAAGGAGATCACGGGGATGACGCCGATCGTCGTCCTGCACACCGAGGCCGCCGCGCACCGCAAGCTCGAGGCGTTCCGCAAGGGGCGCGAGCCGTGGATCGTCGCCGTGAACATGGTGTCGGAGGGCGTCGACATCCCGCGGCTGCGCGTCGGCGTCTACGCGACGGCGGCCAAGACGCCGCTCGTCTTCCGCCAGATCGTCGGGCGCTTCGTGCGCGTCATCCCGGACCGGCCGGTCGAGCTCAGCCACGTCTTCCTACCTGCCGACGGCGGGCTGCGCGCGCTCGCGGCCGACGTCGAGACCGAGCTGCGGCACGTCCTCACGCCGCCGCCGGACGCCGCGGGCACGGAGCTCCTCGACGACGCGGCCCTCGAGCGCGCGCAGCGCGTCGAGACCGAGCCCTCCGAAGCGCCGTTCGTCCCGCTCGCCGCCGACGTCGTGCCCCAGCTCGCGCTGTTCGCCGAGCCGGGCGCGGCGCCGCAGCCGATCATCGCCACCACGCCGATACCGGCGCCGCCGCCGGCCGCCGCCGAGCCCGGCCCCTCCGCGTTCGAGCGCCGCGCCGCCCTCCGCGCCGAGCGCCACCGCCTCGTCTCCGAGCTGCGCCGTCTCGACGGCCGCTCCCAGCGCGAGATCAACGCCTGGCTCAACCGCGCGACGAACGTCACGCGCGTCGACGACGCCACGATCGACCAGCTCCAGCGCTCGATTGACCTGCTCGTCGAGACGCTCCGCAAGCGCTCCCGCCGCCGCGCATCCGGCCACCCGCCGGTCCGCGCCTGAGCCTCACCTCGCACCCGAGAACGTCGAGCGCGGCGGGGGAGACGCGATCAGCCCGCTCTCGATCTCGCCGTGACAGTTCGCGCAGACCAGCACGCACTTCGTCGCCTCCGCGCGGTACGCGGCAAGTGACCTCCCGCGCCCCATGTCCATGTCGAAGGCCTTGTCGGCAGGGACGACGTGGTGGAAGTGCAGGCATGCAGCGCTCGTAACCGCAGACGGCGCAGCATCCGCCCGCCTCCGCAACGAGGATCGCCCGGACCTTCCGGTGACGACGGGTGACGGCCTCGGCCACACAGCGCTTGCAGCGGAGCCGCAGGTGCCGACCATCGCGGTACCGCCCGTGCGCCGTCAGCCCATGGTGCCGACACTGCTCCGTGATGGGCGCCGGGGCGCCCGCTCCGACGAGGGCCATCTGCGAACACGAACACATGTTCGCACGCGACCAGGACGTACGAGTGGGCCGCCTGGGACTCGAACCCAGATCTCTCGGATTAAAACTCCGGAACTCTGACCATTGAGCTAGCGGCCCGAATACCCCCAGAGAGACTCGAACTCTCCCTACGAGCGTGAAAGGCTCGCGTGCTAACCGCTACACCATGGGGGCTCGCCGCCGGGAGTGTAGGTGGCGGCCCCGGCCCCGGCGCGGCGGAGCGAAAACCGCTCAGCCGAAGTCGAAGACGTCGTCGAGGAAGCTCTTCTTCTTGCGCTTGCCGTGGCCGTGGCTGTGCCCGTAGCCGGGGCGCCACTCGTCGCGGTCGCGGTGTTGCTCGTAGCGCTCCTCGCGCCGGGGCTCCGGCTCGCGGCGCGGCTCTTCGGCGCGCTCGTAGAACGCGCCCTCCGCGTCGACCAACCGCTCGAGCTCGCCGCGGTCGAGGAACACGCCGCGGCATCCGGAGCACTGGTCGACGGTCACGCCGTTGCGCTCGTACGACCGCATCGGGGACTGGCACTTGGGGCAGATCATCTCGGGCATCACACCGATCTTGTCAGGCCGCCGTCGACGAGCAGTGCGACGCCGGTGACGTAGCTCGCCCGCGCCGAGCACAGGAAGGCGGCCGCCGCGGCCATCTCCTCCGGCGTCCCGACGCGGCCGGCGGGGACCTCCTGCGCGGCGCCCGCCTCCGCCGCCTCGCGCGAGCCCGACAGCGAGAACAGCCGCTCCGTCCCGATGCGCCCGGGCAGCACGCTGTTGACGGTCACGCCGTCGCCGGCGACGTCGCGCGCGATCGTCTTCCACGCGGCGAGCGTGGCCGCGCGGTGCGCGTTCGACAGCGTCAGGTGCGGGAGCACCTCGCGCACCGACGTCGACGCGACGTTCACGACGCGGCCCCACCGCCGCGCCCGCATCCCCGGCATGACGGCGCCGACGAGCGCCATCGGGTGGAGCACGAGCGTCCGGTACGCGCCCTCCCACTCCTCCCGCTCAAAGCCGAGCGGGTCCGGCCCCGCGGGCGGCCCGCCCGTGTTCGCGACGAGAATGTCGATCGGGCCGAGCCGCGACTCGACCGCGGCGACGAGCTCGCCGGCGCGGTCGGGCTCCGACGCGTCGTGCGCGAACCCCGCGACGCCGAGCTCCTCCGCGCTCGCGGCGGGCGACCGCGATGCGATCGCCACCGACGCGCCCTCGGCGGCCAGCTCGGCCGCGATCGCCCGGCCGATCCCGCGCGAGCCGCCGGTCACGAGCGCCACCCGCCCCGCGATCCCGAGATCCATGGCGCCCGAGACTACGCCCAGCGGGTACGACGGCGCCATGCGCCGACTCTTGAGCCTCGCGATCCCCTGCCTCCTCGCCCTCCCCGCGCTCGCGGGCTGCGGCGCCGACGACGTCAACCCCGACGCGCTCGCGCAGGCGGCGGACACGACCACGAAGCAGACCAGCGTCCACATCCGCCAGCAGGGACCCTGAGCTAGGGTTGGCGCGGGGGCGGTTAGCTCAGCTGGTCAGAGCGCGCGCCTTACAAGCGCGAGGTCCCCGGTTCGAGCCCGGGGACCGCCCATCCATCCGGCGGCGGGGTTGTCCCCGGCGCCGGCGCCCGGTAGCGTCGGCGTGCCATGAGCGACAGCGCTCGCGTCCTCGTCGTCGCGCACAAGACGGCCGCCACGCCGTCGCTGATCGACGCGGTGCGCGAGCGCGCGGCGAAGGGCCCGGCCACGTTCACGCTGCTGGTGCCGAAGGCGGTCCACGGGCTGACGCGCGTGCTCGACCCCGACGACGCTCCGGACGACGAGACGCGCGACACGATGGCCCTCGCGCTCCCGCTGCTCGAGGAGGCGGCGGGGAGCGAGGTCGAGGGCCTGCTCGGCGTCGCGACCCCGCTCGACGCGATCCAGGACGCGATCAACGCGCACGGCTACGACGAGATCATCATCTCGACACTGCCGGCGCGCGTGTCGCGCTGGCTGCACCTCGACCTTCCCTCGAAGCTCAACGGGCTCGGGCTGCCCGTCACGACCGTCACCGCGAAGGAGCGTCCCCCAGCATCCGGCGGGTGAGCGGCGACGCGCTCACCCCGTGGACGACGATCGAGACCATCACGACGACGACCGTCGTCCAGAAGACGGTCGCGGTCTCGCCGGGTGAGAGCACCTGCTTGTGCGCGACGTACGCGGCGTAGAAGACCGCCGCGATGCCGCGCACTCCGAACCACGCGAGGAAGAGGCGCTGCCCCACGCTCATCAGGGATCCCGCGGCCAGCGGGAGCACGATGCCAGGGCGGATCAGGAAGATCAGGAGCGGCGCGAGCAGCCAGCCGGCGACGCCGGGCTCGCCGAGCCCCTGCCAGGTTACGATCGAGCCGAGCGCGAGGATCGCGGCGAGCTCGAGCAGCTTCGCGTACTCGTCGGCGCCGTCGTGCACGCGCCGGTTGACCTCGTGCCCGAACTCGTAGCGCCGGAACGCGAAGCCGGCCCAGAACACCGCCACGAAGCCGTACGCGCCGAGCGCCTCGACGGCGCCGTAGACGATGAGCACGGCGGCCAGCGCGACGAAGGCGTCGAAGTCCTCGTGCAGGAACTCGCGGTCGCGCAGGCGGACGGTGGCGGCGGCGATCCCCCAGCCGGCGAGCGCGCCGAGCACCGTCGCCCCGACGATCGCGTAGAGGACGTCGGTCAGCACCCACTCGGCGGCCCAGCCCGTGCCGCCCTCGGTCGCGATGAGGACCCCGGCGAGCACGAACGGCGCCGCGAAGCCGTCGTTCAGCCCCGCCTCCGTATGGAGGCTGAAGTGCGGCTCCTCGGCCTCCTCGCTCTCGCCCGGCGGGCCGAGCCCGACGTCGCCCGCGAGGACGGGGTCGGTCGGCGCGAGGATGGCGCCGAGCAGCAGCGCCGCCGCGAACGACAGCCCCATCACCAGGCTCGCGAACACCGCGACCGCCGCGATGGTCAGCGGCATCACCACGAGCAGGAGCACGCCGACCGACCGCCACTGCCGGCGGCTGACCAGCTTCTCGACGGCGAGGCCGGCGGTGAAGACGGCGAGGATGATCGCCAGCTCGCACACGCGCTCGAGGATCCGGTGCCCGTCGAGCGGGCTCAGCGGCGCGACGCCGAGGACCTCGAAGCCCACGGCCGCCACCAGCCCGAGGCCGAGGTAGATGACCGCCGCCGACCACGCGCGCTCGTGCTCGTGCGAGAGCGCGCCGATCGCGACGGTGAGCGCGATCCCGGCGAACAGCAGCGCGATGGCGTAGTGGTCCCCGGCCTGGAGGCCGGGATCGAGGGCGAGCGGCACGGCTCAGCCGCCAACCCGCTCGAGGCCGCGGACCAGACGCGACGCGACGCCCCGCAACGTCCGCTTGCCCGCGGCGTGGCTGCCGTTCTGAGTCGTGGTGATCGCGACGGCCACGCGCTCGTCGCCGCGGGTGAGCAGCGCGACCTGGTGGTCGACGCGGCCGGTGCCCGACCCCCAGCCGCCCTTGAAGTACAGGCGCCAGCCGCTCGGCGCGACGCGCGCGATGCCCCAGCGCTGGCGCGGGACGACGGTGCGCAGCAGCGTCATCGCGTACGCGCGGTGGCGCGGCGGGACGAGGCGGTCGACGTGGAGCATGAACGTCGCGAGACCGTGCGCGTCCACGCGCGACAGCCCCCAGATCGGGTGCGGCCGGAAGCGCTCCATCCCCGCGCGGCGGGCGAAGCGGGCGAGTCCGGCGTTGCCGAGGAGGTCGCGCACGCGCGTGGCGGTGACGTCGTCGGAGCGCCGGACCATCGGCCCGAGGAGCGCGCGGTCGGCGCGCCGCAGCGGGCGCGCGCGGACCTGCGGGCGGCGCAGGTAGGCGACGAGCAGCAGCGCCTTGAGCGTGCTCGCCGCCGGCACCCCGCGCTTGTCGCGGTGGCCCCACGCGCGGCGCTCGGTCCGCACGGAGAACGCGACCACGCCCGGCCGCTGCGCCGCGTACTCGCGCGCTCCGGCGACGTCGGGCGCCCAGCCGGCGGGCGCCGCGAGGCAGAGCGCGCAGAGCGCCGCTCCGATCAGGACGGGACCATCATCGGGCCGGATCGGGCAGCGTGAAGCGGAAGACGCTGCCGCCGCGCAGGTTCTCGTCGACCCAGATCCGCCCGCCGTGGTTGGCGACGACGCGCTCGGCAACGGCCAGGCCGATCCCGGCGCCGCGCTCGTCGCCCACGCCCCCGCGGGTGAACATGGCGAAGATCGCCTCGCGCTCGGAGGGCGGGACGCCGACGCCGCGGTCGGCGACCGCGAAGCGCCACTCGCCCTCGCCGCGCTCGGCGCCGATCTCGACGTGCGGGGGCTCTGAGCCGTGGAACTTCAGCGCGTTGAGCAGGAGGTTCTGGAAGAGCTGCTCGAGCTGCGTCCGGTCGCCCTGCACCTCCGGGAGGTCGTCGACGATGATCGTGGCGTGGGTCTCCTCGACGCGCACGTCGAGGTCCTCGACGACGCGGCGCAGCACGCGGTCGAGGGCGAGCGTCTCGAACGCGGTGCCGACGCGGCCGATCCGCCCGTAGGCGAGCAGCCCGTCGATGAGGCGCTGCATCCGCCGCGTCCCGTCGAGGATGTGGCGCAGGTAGACGTCGGCCGTGTCGTCGAGCTGGCCTTCGTACCGGCGCTGGAGCAGCGACGCGAAGCCGTGGATCGTGCGCAGCGGCTCGGAGAGGTCGTGGGACGCGATCGAGGCGAAGCGGCGGCGCTCCTCCTCGACGCGGTCGAACGTGTCGTCGCTCTCCTGGCCGGCCACGGCGCCGCAGCCTACGCGGCGGCGCGTGCGGGCGCGGTCGTGCGCTCGCGCCGCGTGACGTCCACGGGCAGCCCGTCGCGCGGCCCGATCGTCGGCATCTGGCGGATGCGCAGGCGGTAGTCGGCCGGGACGGCGAGCCGCAGCCGGCGGGCGAGGAGCGCCGCGATCGCCCGCACCTCGGCCTGGCCGAAGCGCATGCCGATGCACGTCCGCGACCCGCCGCCGAACGGCACGTAGGCGCCCTTCGGCAGCTTGGCCCGCGCCTCGGGCTCGAAGCGCTCGGGCCGGAAGGCGGCGGGGTCGGCGAAGACGTGGGGGAGGTGGTGGCTCGCCCACGAGCAGTAGTTGACGAACGCGTCGCCCGGGACCTGGACGCCGGCGAACGTGAACGAGTGCACCGAGCGGCGCGGCCCGATCCACGCCGGCGGGTACTTGCGCAGCGTCTCGTCGATCGTCATCTCGAGGTACGGCAGCGCGGAGCCGTCGAGGTGCTCGGCGCCGAGGGCGCCGGCGGCGTCCAGCTCCTCCTCGAGCCGCTCGCGGACGTCCGGGTTGTGGCTCAGCTCATGAAAGAGGAAGGACACCGTCGACGTCGTGGTGTCGTGCCCGGCGAACAGCAGCGTCATGACCTCGTCGCGCACGTGCGCGTCGTCGAGCGCGTGGCCGTCGTCGTCGCGGGTGTCGAGCAGCAGCGACAGCAGGTCGTCGCCGCGCTCGCCGGTCGTCCGCCGGCGGGCGATCTCCTCGAGGATCAGCCGGTCGAGCGCGGCGCGCGCCTTGTGCATCCGCCGCCACGGCGACCCGGGCCCGCGGGCGATCTGGAGGAAGTAGTCGCGCGAGTAGAACGCCAGCGCGTCCTCGAACGCCCGCGCCGCGTCGAAGCCGCGGCCGGCGCGGTCGGGGTCGAGGCCGAACAGCGCGCGCATGGCGATCCGCAGGGCGAGGCGGCGGGTCCAGTGGTAGAGGTCGAAGCGCCCGCTGCCGGGCAGGTCGTCGACCGCGACGCGTGCCTCCTCGAAGATCGTCTCGGCCGACTTTGCGATGCGCTCGCGATGGAAGACGGGGAGCATCGCCTTGCGCGAGCGGCGGTGGAAGTCGCCGTCGATGGTCAGCAGCCCGTCGCCGAGCAGGGGGATCAGCTCGCCCATGTGCCCTTCGCGCCAGCGGAAGTTGTCGGCGTGCGAGACGGTGACGTAGTGGTTGGCCTCCGGGCCGAGCATGAACACGACGTTGCCGTGGAAGACGCGCAGCGTGAAGACGGGGCCGTAGCGCTCGTACATGTCGAGCAGGAGCGGCAGCGGGTACTGCGCGAAGCGCTTCGTGCGCGCGACGCTGAAGCGCTTGTGGCCCGGCGGGAAGTCGCCGGCGCGGACCTCGCGGCGCAGGTCGTCGACGAGCCGGAACACGGGGTTCGTCGAGACCGGCGGAGGCGGCGCGAGCGACATCGACCGCTAAGGCTAATGATTGGCTGGCCGGTCAGCCAGTGTGCGATCGGTCCGCTAGGGCCGCTCGTCGCCCGGGCCGCGCGACGACCGCGCCGCCGCCCGCAGCCGCGTGACGCGCTCGCAGGCGGGCTCGTCGAGCAGCACGTCGACGGTGTCGGCGATCACGCGGTCGCGGCCGCCGCCGCACTCGATGCGGTCGCGCTCGCCGTCGCGCGTGCGGATGCGGTCGTCGCCGTTGCCGCCGTGGACGGTGTCGCCGGTGCTCCCGTCGGGCGCCTCGTCCGGCTCGACGTCGCCCCACGCGCGCGCCCAGATGAAGTCGTCGCCGTCGCCGCCGAACACCTCGTCCGCGCCCGCGTTCGCCGAGATTCGGTCGTCGCCAGTTCCCCCGATGAGCATGTCGCGCCCCGCGCCGCCGAAGAGGTCGTCGCCGCCGTCGCCGCCGTCGAGGACGTCGTCGCCCGACGCGCCGTGGATGCGGTCGCCGGCAGGCAGCGCGGCGGTCCCGCCGTTGATCTGGTCGTCGCCGCCGTTGCCGAGCAGCGTGTCGGGGCCCCCGCCGCCGTCGACGATGTCGTCGCCCGGGCCGCCGGCCGCCCAGTCGCGGTCCTCGCCGCCGTAGACGCCGAGGTCGTCGCCGGGCCCGCCGAGCAGCCGGTCGTCGCCCTGGGTCCCGTTGAGGGTGTCCCGCCCGTCGTCGCCGTGGACGACATCGTCGTCGCCGCCCCCGTTGAGGATGTCGTCGCCGGCCAGACCGCGGACGACGTCGTTCCCGCGGCGCGCCTCGATGACGTCGACGTCGGGCGTTCCGACAAGCCGGTCGCGCCCGTTCGTCCCCACGACCACGGCGGCAGCCGCCATCGCGGAGGCGGCGAGCAGCAGGACGAAGGCGAGGGCGACGGCGCGTCTCATGGCGCATCCGGAACACGCGCGGAGGCGCCGGAGTTGCGCTCGAACCCCGCCCCGACGCGTCACCGCGCGACGCCCCGCCGCGCGCCGGAGGAGCGCTATCCTCCGGTGCGCTCCTGGGGGCGTAGCTCAGTTGGTTAGAGCGCCGGCCTGTCACGCCGGAGGTCGCGGGTTCGAGTCCCGTCGCTCCCGCTCCTCAGAAGCCCCGCCGTCGCGGGGCTTTCGTGTTTCTCGCCTCGTTGAGCGGCTGGCGTTCGCGCCGCGGGTACCACTCGCGGGTACCAAACGGCGCGTCATTGCCCACCGCCCGCGTGGCGCTCCGCGATCCCCACGAGGTGGGCGAACCACCCGGGTGAGAGCAGGACCGTGTGCTCAGGCGCGCCTCCCGCGCGGACCACGAGCCCTCGCCGAGGGCGTCCGCGATCTCGAGGTCGAGCGGCAGGCCTCCGCGGTGGACCAGCTCGCAGCGGACCCACTTGTAGAGGAGCTTCTCAATGGGCTCCAACTGGCTGCGGAACTCGACGCCGAGACGAACCGAAAGAGCGTCCGTCAAGACGCGGACGAACGCCTCGCGATCGCCAGCCTCTGGGTGACGGTCGCGTGCGACTGCGGCGACGGCCACGAGCGCGAGCAAGAGCGCGCTCTCCCGGCGCTGGTTCGCCCAGAGGAACTGCGCGCCGAGCAAGAGCGCGCTCTCCCGGCGCTGGTTCGCCCAGAGGAACTGCGCGTCCCGGACGCGTTCTCGGATCTGATCGCCCATGGTCCTAGCCAGGCTCAGCCGCTCTCTGCAGGACCTCGGTCGCTTCATCCAACCGACCGAGCTCGTGCAGGACCAATCCGAGAGGGGTCAGCGCCTCGCGACGACCTTGGTCGACCGCTCGCCGCAGAAAGCCCTCCGCTTCATCGAGCTGACCGGTGTCGCGGAGCACCATGCCGAGCATGGATAGCGCGTGGTCGTTCCCCAGCTCGACCGCGCGCCGCAGCCACACCTCGGCACGCGCGAGGTCGCCCTTGTCGCGAAGGACCATCCCAAGGGCGACGGCGGCAGTGGCGTCGACGTCCTCGGTTTCTGTTCCGGACGCCGAAGCAGTCGGCACGCCGCGCACGACGGGCTCGGACGTCTCGGTCTGCGTCGGGCGGCTCGCGGCCACGCGCAGCGCTCGGTCGATCTCGGCCGCGACGTGATCCATCCCGCGGCTTGTCGGCACGCCGAGCTTGTCCGCCAGAACGGGAGAGAACGCGAGGACGTCATCCCGGGAGACCGCGTGCCACACGGGCAGGACCACCTTGGTCCCCGGACGCGACTTCGCGCGCTGCGAGCCCTGGAGTTCGCGTTGCGGCCAGTCCTTCACGAAGAACGCGGGGCTCAACACGACGACGCCAAAGCGGCTCCGCGCGAGCGCCTCGTTGATCTGACGTTCGAGGCTGTCTCCGACTGTCAGCTCGAGCTCGTCGAGCCAAACCGACCAGCCCACTGCCTGCAGCCGTTCCGCGAGCGGTCGTGCGACGGTCTGCTTGTCCTCGCTCGCGTGCGAGATGAAGACATCGCGTGTGGCAGCAGGCTGCGCGGCTTCATTGCCGGCTGCGGCGACTGCGTTCGCACTCGTTACTGGAGGCGCGGATGGCTCGCGAGCAAGCTGATCGCGATAGAGCTCGGCGTCGGCCGTCCGGCCGCGGTGACCCGCCAGTCGTGGTGCGCTTGCAGCCAGTCGCCGTTCCACTGCCACCCCGGTGGCAGTGGAACGCTGCCACCCCGGTGGCCGATCCGCAACGCCCGCCTGCTTGGAGCCGAACGCAATCAGCCCATCGTTCACGAGCTCCTGCATGCAGACGGCGAGGCGGTCGATGCCGCCTGTGGCGATGATCCCTTCCTCGACGGCCGCCTCGTAGATCTTCCAGCTCGTGGTCAAGATCCACCTGCGATCGGGATCTCGTTGGCAGCGATCAAGGAGGTCGAGAACTTCCGAAGCGGTGGGGAACGACGTCACGACGGCGCACGCTAGCGCCCGCTCGCTCCGACATAGGCGACTGAGCCGCCAGTCGGGCGGTCAGGGCCTGCCCCTTGCCGAGGACGCCCGTCGCGGCGTGCGGTCCGCGGAAGCGTTCCCGCTTCTGTCGCGATGGCGGGTACCGTTGGCGGCGTGACGAGCGACGAGCTAATCGCCGAGGTCGGGAGGCGGATCGCCGAGGCGGCACCGGACGCGACCGTGGTCGTGTTCGGGTCGCACGCCCGCGGCGAGGCCAACAGGTACAGCGACCTCGACCTGCTGATCATCGAGCCCGAGGTCGAGGACCCCGCTGCCGAGTGGCTGCGCCTGTCCGATCTGCTGACCGGGCTGCCGTCGGCCTTCGACGTGATCGTCGTCAGCCAGCACGACGTCGACGAGTGGCGCGACGTGCGGGGGAGCCTCGTCCACGCCGCCCTGTCCGAAGGGCGCGTCGTCGCCGCCTGATGGCCGACCAGCACGATCTCGCCGAGCTGCTGCTCGGCCTCGCCGCTGACGACGAAGCCGCGGTACGCGCGATGCTGGACGTCCCCTCGGTCACGGACTCGATCGTCGGCTTCCACGCGCAGCAGGCGGTCGAGAAGGCGCTCAAGGCCGTGCTCGCTTCACGCGGCGTCGAGTTTCCCTTCACCCACTCGCTCGCCGCGCTGATGGACCTGTGCGACTCAGCCGGCGCCCCGGTGACGTCGTCACTCTTCGACGCGCGGCGGCTGACGCCGCACGCCGCACGGTTGCGGTACGGGTTGGACGTGACCACGGACGTCACTCGCGCCGAAGCGGCCGGGTGGGCGGCCGAGGCGATCGAGTGGGCGCGCCCGTTGGTGGAGCAGAGTCGCCCGCGCGGCTGATACTCGGGTGACCGCGCTTCATGGACGACCGCGTCGACGCGATCGACCTCGCCGCCGCGCGGCCGTTCCGCTGACGGCACCGGCCGCTGCATTCCTCCTCGCTGCAACGAATCTTGCGAAGTGCAGCGGCTTCGCGAGTAGCTTTGCGCACGGTGCCGAGTCGCTGGCCGTCCGCCGGTCAGCGAACGGGGGACCCGATGCGGCTTCGGCCGCTGGGGCGAATCGCCGCCGCGATGGTGGCGTAGCGCGACAAGCGCGAGCCCGTCAGCTCACCTCGTAGGCGCCGATCGCCATGAAGCTCCGTTCCCGACATCTGTGGGTGCTCGTCGCGCTGTGCGCGGCGCTGCTGCTCGTCCCCGCCTCCGCATCCGCGGAGCGCACGCTCGAGCGCGGCGACCGCGGCGCCGCCGTCAAGAAGCTCCAGCGGCTGCTGCACGTGCGCGCCGACGGGGCCTTCGGCAAGGGCACCAAGCGCGCGCTGAAGCGCTTCCAGCGCCGCCACGGCCTCACCGCCGACGGCGTCGCCGGGCCCGCGACGTGGCGCGCGCTGAGGCGCCGCGCGCGCGGCTCGTCGTCGAGCTCCGGCCGCGTCGTGAGCCGCGGCGCGAGCGTCCGCCTGCTCCAGCGCAGGCTGGGCGTCGCCGCCGACGGCGTCTTCGGCCCCGGGACCCAGCGCGCCGTCAAGCGCTTCCAGCGCCGCCGCGGGTTGACCGCCGACGGCGTCGTCGGGCCCGCGACGTGGGCCGCCCTCGGCGTGCGCGGGCGTCGCCCGGTGCTCAAGCGCGGCCGGCTGCGCCGCGGCTCGTCGACCGGCGGCGGCATCCCCATCCGCGTCCAGCGCGCGATCCGCGCGGCCAACCGCATCGCCCGCAAGCCCTACCGCTACGGCGGCGGCCACCGCTCGTTCCGCGACAGCGGCTACGACTGCTCGGGCACGGTCTCCTATGTCCTGCACGCGGCGAGCGCGCTCGACGCCCCCCTCGCCTCCGGAGGGCTCGCGCGCTGGGGCTCGCCGGGCCCGGGCCGCTGGATCACCGTCTACGCCCACGGCGGGCACACGTTCATGGTCATCCGCGGGCGGCGCTTCGACAGCTCGGCTCTCCGCAGCCACGGGACGCGCTGGACGAGCGAGATGCGCTCGACGGCGGGCTACACCGTCCGCCATCCGCCCGGCCTGTAGACGTGCTCAGCGCGCGACGCTGACGCGGTAGACGCGCCGGCGTCGCCGGCGGCGACGCAGATCAGGTTGGCCGCGGGCACTGCACTCGGGTAGGTCGGCCCGGCGTCGACAGTCGCGGGCGCCGTTGCCGGCGGAGACGACCGGGCGGCGTAGGCGATGCCGCGGGCGAGGTCGGTGAGCGGGCCGCGCGGTTCGGGGCGAATGTACCTCTACGCTGGCTTGTATGCCAACCGCCGCGGGCCGCCGCTACGCAGGACGCGCCGCCGACGAGCGGCGCGCCGAGCGCCGCCGGCGCCTGCTCGATGCCGCGATCGAGCTGTTCGGCACGCGCGGCTACGCGGCGACGACGATCGAGGCGCTCTACACCGAGGCCCGTCTGGCTCCACGGCACTTCTACGAGCAGTTCGCGGGGCGCGAGGAGCTGCTGCGCGCGGTCTACGACGAGACGATCGCCGCGGTCGCCACCGCGGTCGCCGACGCGCGCCTCACCGCGCCGCTCGACGCGCGCGGACGCGTGCGGACGATCCTCGACGCGTTCGCCGGCGCGATGCTCACCGATCCGCGCCGCGCGCGGATCGCGTACCTCGAGGCGCCGGGGACGAGCGCGGAGCTCGAGCGCCACGCGCGCCGTGTCGTCCACGGGTTCGCACGCGGCGTCGAGGAGGAGGCACGCACCGCGGCTGCGCAGGGCCGGCTCCCCGACCGAGACTTCACGCTCACCGCGATGCTGCTCGTGGGCGGGACGAACGCGCTGCTGCTCGACTGGCTGAGCGACGACGACCGCCGCCCGATCGCCGAGGTGCTCGACGAGCTGACCGAGGCGTTCGTCGCCGTCCTCGAGCGCGGCCTCTAGCGCGGCGCGGCGCGGCCAGGGCTGGGCAACGCGCCGCGAGCGGTGACCGACCGCTCGCGGCGCCCCTGTGCCCGTCCTGACTAGCGAGCGGAGTCGACCGCGTGGCGGTCGACCTTGCGGTGGAAGCGCTCGCCGGCCTTGCCGCCGAGGATCGCGCCGATGAGCATGGTGAGCAGCCCCGCGACGAGCGCGATGATGCCGCCGGTGGTGAGGTCGCCCTCGTCGATCGGCAGGCGCGGCAGGTCGAGGCGCTGGAGCACGTTGTACTCCGAGCCGCCGATCGCGGCGGCGATCGCGAGCGCGGCGGCGATGATGATCGCCCACAGGAAGACGCCGACGCCCTGACGAGCACCGTCGAAGCGCGCCATGCGCCCGGCGACGTAGCCGCCGGCGAAGTACGAGAGGAACAGCACGACGAGCAGCGCGATGCCGCCGACGATGCCGATCGTCTCGGCGCCGGCGTTGATCTGCGTGCCCTCGGTCAGCGCGAGCGCCGCGCCGACCGCGCTGAGGATGCCGGCCAGGATCGCGCCGAGGCCGACCGCGGTCAGCCAGCCGAAGAACGTCGAGCCCCAGGCGATGCCGCCGAACTCGTCGCGCTGGCGCTCGCGCACTGCGGCCATCGTGCCGCGGTCGACGCCGGTGCCGGCACGGCCCTCGCGATCATGATCGTGACCCTGCGGGGCGTCGACGTAGTCGTCGTCGTGCCCGCGCGTGCGCGGCTCCTCGGTGGTTGCGGCGGTGGCGCTGCGCGCGCCGGTCGTGCGGTCGCCGTCGTCGCGGCGGAAGCGTGCGGCCATGGTCGTTCTCCCTGCGTGGGTGTGAACTGCGGTGGTTCCTGTTCCAGGTGATTCCCGTTCGTGAGACTGCTCACGCGACAGGCTGCTCGGTTGCAGGCGCGCATGAATCGGCGTCGGACCGGCAACCATCATCTCTGTGACGCAGACCTCCACCACCAACGACCTCGTCGTCGCGCTCCGCCCGGAGCCGGCCGCGATCGGCGCGGCGCGGCGGCTGCTCGTACGCGAAGGCGTCGACCACGATCTCGAGCACACGGTGTGCCTGCTGGCGTCCGAGGCGATCACCAACAGCGTGCGCCACGCGGGGCTCGGCCCGGACGACCGGATCGTGCTCGCTGCGCGCATCACGCGCGACTTCGTGCGCGTCGAGGTCCGCGATCCCGGCCCCGGGTTCGATCCGGACGTGCGCCACGGCGCGGCCGGCTACGGCCTGCGGATGCTCGACATGCTGAGCTCGCGCTGGGGTGTCGACCGCGCCGACAGCGGGTGTCGCGTGTGGTTCGAAGTCAATCGCCGCAGGCGTCGATTCGACCGCCACTAGCGCGAGTCCACCTGGCTCACCGTCAGGTCGACTCTGCTTGAATCGCCGGATGCCCGCCCCCCGGATTCCCGTGCTCGTGCTCGCGGCGCTGAGCCTTGCGCTGCCCGCGACCGCTGCCGCGCACCCCGAGCGCGACACGCAGTTCCCCGACGCCTCTCTCGGAAGCGTCCCGGAGGTGCGGACGAACGGTCCCGCACAGGTCGTCTGCAAGACCGACTCCGGCGATCGCATCCGGCAGGCGTACGGCCTCTCCGCGTCCGGGAACGCGACGGCTCGCCGCTCGGCTCACCGTACGCGGGGCCACCTCCGGGCCGCGCACCGCCGCGGGCACCGCCGGGCGGCGCATCGCCGCGCGCACACCCGCGCCCGGCACCGCACCGCCGCGCACCGCCGCGCCACCCATCGCGTCGCGCACCGTCGCCGCGCCGCCCGCCGCCGCGCAGCGCACCGCCGGCCGGCCCACGTCCGCGCCGCCCACCGTCGCGCGCACCGGCGCGCCGCGCATCGCCGCGCGCACACCCGCGCCGAGCACCGCACCGCCGCGCACCGGCGCGCGACGCACCGCCGCATGCACCGTCGCAACCGGGTGGGGTCGGCCTCGCTCTCGCCGGTCCAGCGCGAGGGGCGCGAGCGCCTGCGCCTGCTCGAGAAGTGCCGCTTCCAGCACATCCAGGCGGCGGTCGACGCCGCGAGCAGCGGGGACCGCATCCTCATCCTGCCCGGCGTCTATCGCGAGGAGCCGAGCCGTGCGGTGAAGTTCGTCGGGCCCGAGGCCGACCGCGACCAGAACGCGCAGGGCGGCGGCGCCGGCGGAGGCCTCGATCCCTCCCCGGGCGGCCTCCAGGCGTTCCTCGCGCAGCTCGGCCTGACCCCGCGCGCCGCGCCCGAGGCGGAGGCCGCGCAGGCGGAGGGCGGCACCTGCGACAGCATGAAGGAGTTCGAGGAGCCCGCCGACGGCGACGCGCCCGTCCCGAACTACCGCTTCCAGTTCGAGTGCCCGAACTCGCGCAACCTGATCGCGGTCATCGGCGACACCGACGGCGACCGCAAGTGCGACCGCAGGTGCGACCTCCAGATCGAGGGCATGGGCCGCAGGCCGCAGGACGTGCTCATCGTGGGTGACCGGATCAAGCGCGACGTCATCCGCGGTGATCGTGCCGACGGCCTGACGATCCGCAACATGACCGTCGAGCAGGGCGCGTTCAACAACATCGACCTCGTCGAGACGAACGGCTTCCGCATCGAGGACATCGAAACCCGCTACGCGCAGAACTACGGCGTCCTGACCTTCACGACCGACCACGGGCTCTACCAGCGGATCGACGCCCACGGCAACGGCGACTCGGGCGTCTACCCGGGCTCCGGCCCCGAGGGCCACTGCGAGCGCTACGGGATCGAGATCCGCGACGTCTACTCGCACGACAACGTCCTCGGGTACTCGGGGACCGCGGGCAACGGCGTGTACACCCACGACTCCGTCTTCGAGGACAACAGCACCGGCATCGCGACCGACTCCTTCGCCTCCGGCCACCCCGGCATGCCGCAGGACTGCGCGAAGTGGGAGAACAACCGCATCTCGTCGAACAACCAGAACTTCTTCGCCAAGGACATCCAGGAGTTCTGCGCGAAGACGCCGTTCGAGAAGCGGCCGCGTGAGGCCGTCTGCCCGCAGTTCCAGGTGCCGGTCGGCACCGGGATCATCATGGCCGGCGCGAACGACAACATCGTGCGGGGCAACTCGATCTTCGACAACTGGCGCGACGGCGTGCTGCTGCTCTACGTGCCCGCGACGGTGCGCGGCGACGACGAGCCCGAGAAGCAGACCGACACGTCGAACGGCAACAGCTTCGTCGAGAACATCATGGGCGTCCGCCCCGACGGCACGCGCGACCCGAACGGCGTCGACTTTCTCTGGGACGAGCAGGGCCGCGGGAACTGCTGGGAGGGCAACAAGGGCCCCGGCGGCGCCGCGACGAAGAACGATCCGCAGTCGCTGCCCGACTGCAAGGACCAGCTCAACAAGCAGATCCAGCGGCCGGTGAACGCGAGCAAGTCGGCCCGGGAGGCGCCGTGCGCCACCTGGAACCCGCAGGACAACCAGTTCCCGCCGGGCTGCGACTGGTTCGACACCCCGACCGAGCCGAGGTGAGACGGCCGCGCGTCGTCGTCGCCGCGCTCACGGCGATCGTCGTCGCGGGGGCGATCGGCGTGGTGGCGGGCGGACGTGATGGCGGTGGGTCCGGAGGCGGGCTGCGCTGGGAGGGCGAGCCCGAGATCGTGCTCCAGCGGTCCCTCCCTCGCGACGCGATCGTGACCGGGCGGGTCCGCAACGACACGCTCCGCAAGCTCCGGCTCGAGGCCGACGACCTCGTCGTCGTCGACGACCGCGGCCGCCGCTGGCAGACGTCCGGCCGGTTCCTCTCGGGCTTCGCTCACGGCCTCTGGCCGCCGGGCCAGGAGGTCGCGCCCGGCAGCGTCGCGGAGCGCGAGCGGCTCGGCGAGATCGCCGACCTCGACCCCGGCGAGCAGGTGCCGCTCACCGTCGCGTGGCGGCGTCCGCGAGGCGGGGGTCGCCCGGTCCGGATCCAGCTCGACCGCCTTGCGCTGCCGATCCCGGCGGGTCGCGGCGGCGTGTAGCCGCCCCCGCGGCGAGCGGACTAGCCTCCAGGGCATGGCCCACCCGAACTCGTTCGACGCACGGGCCGACCTGAAGGTCGGCGACCGCACCTTCGAGATCTTCCGCCTGGACGCGCTTCAGTCGAAGTTCGACGTGGCCCGCCTGCCGTTCTCGCTGAAGATCCTGCTCGAGAACCTGCTGCGCACCGAGGGCAACGGCGCGGTCAGCGCCGAGGACGTCGAGGCGCTCGCGACGTGGGACGCGAAGTCCGAGCCGTCGAACGAGATCGCGTTCTCGCCGGCGCGCGTCGTCATGCAGGACTTCACCGGCGTGCCCGCCATCGTCGACCTCGCCGCGATGCGCGACGCGATGGCCGACGAGCTTGCGTCGGACTCGTCGCGCATCAACCCGCTGGTCCCGGCCGAGCTCGTCATCGACCACTCCGTGCAGGTCGACTTCTTCGGCACGCGCGACGCCTTCGAGCGCAACGTGGAGCGCGAGTTCGAGCGCAACGAGGAGCGCTACCAGTTCCTGCGCTGGGGCCAGGGCGCGTTCGACGACTTCTCGGTGGTGCCCCCCGGCACCGGCATCGTCCACCAGGTCAACATCGAGTACCTCGCGCGGGTCGTCTTCCCGAACGAGAAGACCGGCCAGGCGTACCCCGACACGCTCGTCGGGACCGACAGCCACACGACGATGGTCAACGGCCTCGGCGTGCTCGGCTGGGGCGTCGGCGGCATCGAGGCCGAGGCGGCGATGCTCGGCCAGCCGATGTCGATGCTCATCCCGCAGGTGATCGGCTTCCGGCTGAACGGCGAGCTGCCCGAGGGCGCGACCGCGACCGACCTCGTCCTCACCGTCACGCAGATGCTGCGCGAGAAGGGCGTCGTCGGGATGTTCGTCGAGTTCTACGGCCACGGCCTCGCCAACCTGCCGCTCGCCGACCGCGCGACGATCGGCAACATGAGCCCCGAGTTCGGCTCGACGTGCGCGATCTTCCCGATCGACGAGGAGACGCTGCGCTACCTCGAGTTCACCGGCCGCTCCGAGGAGCAGCGCGCGCTCGTCGAGACGTACGCCAAGGAGCAGGGCCTCTGGCACGACGAGACGAGCGAGGACCCGACGTACTCGGACCTGCTCGAGCTCGACCTCGGCGACGTCGTGCCGTCGGTCGCGGGCCCGCGCCGGCCGCAGGACCGCTCTTCCCTGACGGAGATCCAGACGGAGTTCCGCGAGGCGATCCAGGAGTTCCTGCCCGATGGCGGCGGCGACGGCGACCGCAAGCCGGGCGTCCCTCCGGCGCGCGGCGCCGGCGAGGACGCCGACGCCGAGTCCTTCCCCTCCAGCGACCCGCCCGCGGGCATGACGCCCGGCAACGGCGACGCCGCGGGCTACGAGGACAGCGCCCCGAAGGAGCACGACCACTCGGACGTGTCCGCACCGCCGAAGGAGAAGGTCGCGGTCACGCTCGGCGATGGGACCGGCACGGAGCTCGACCACGGCGACGTCGTCATCGCGGCGATCACGTCGTGCACGAACACGTCGAACCCGTCGGTCATGCTCGGCGCGGGGCTGCTCGCGCGCAACGCGATCGAGAAGGGGCTCACGACGAAGCCGTGGGTCAAGACGTCGCTCGCGCCGGGCTCGATGGTCGTGACCGAGTACTACGAGAAGAGCGGGCTCTCGGAGCCGCTCGACGCGCTCGGCTTCCAGCTCGTCGGCTACGGCTGCACGACCTGCATCGGCAACTCCGGGCCGCTGCCCGACGAGATCTCCGAGGCCGTCAACGAGCACGACCTCGCCGTCGTCTCCGTCCTCTCCGGCAACCGGAACTTCGAGGGCCGCATCAACCCCGACGTGAAGATGAACTACCTCGCGTCGCCGCCGCTCGTCGTCGCCTACGCGCTCGCGGGCACGATGGACTGGGACCCGTTCAACGACCCGTTCCCCGGCAGCGACGTCTACCTCAAGGACATCTGGCCGTCGTCGCAGGAGGTCGCCGACACGATCGGCTCGGCGGTCCACGAGGACATGTTCCGCTCGAGCTACGCCGAGGTGTTCGAGGGCGACGAGCGCTGGAAGGCGCTGGACGTGCCCGAGGGCGACCGCTTCGCGTGGGCCGAGGACTCGACCTACGTGCGCCGCCCGCCGTTCTTCGAGGCGCTGCCCGCCGAGCCCGAGCAGGTCGAGGAGATCACCGGCGCGCGCGTCCTCGCCAAGCTCGGCGACTCCGTCACCACCGACCACATCTCGCCGGCCGGCGCCATCAAGAAGGACTCGCCCATGGGGCGTACCTCCAGGAGCACGGCGTCGAGCCGCGCGAGTTCAACTCGTACGGCTCGCGGCGCGGCAACCACGAGGTGATGATGCGCGGCACGTTCGCGAACATCCGCCTGCGCAACCAGCTCGCGCCGGGCACCGAGGGCGGGGTGACGAAGTTCTTCGGGGGCGACGGCGGCGGCGAGGAGATGTCGATCTACGACGCGGCTATGAAGTACGCCGAGGAGGGGACGCCGCTGATCGTCCTCGCGGGCAAGGAGTACGGCTCGGGCTCGTCGCGCGACTGGGCGGCGAAGGGCACGAAGCTGCTCGGGGTGCGTGCGGTCATCGCGGAGTCCTTCGAGCGCATCCACCGCTCCAACCTCGTTGGCATGGGCGTCCTCCCGCTCCAGGTCGAGTCGCTCGACCTCGACGGCGACGAGGAGATCTCGATCGAGGGGTTCGCGGGCCCGCTCAACGACGGCGAGCTTCCGCGCGACGTCACGGTGAGGGCCGGCGACTCAGAGCTGAAGGCGCGCGTCCGCATCGACACGCCGATGGAGGCGGAGTACTTCCGCCACGGCGGCATCCTGCCGTACGTCCTGCGCCAGCTGAGGGACCGGGGATGACGGCGCTCCCCGACACCCTCCGCGCGCTGCTCGGAACGTTCGGCCCCTCCGGCGTCGAGAGCGAGACCGCCGCCGCGTGGCGCGAGGCCGCGCGCGCGTTCACCGACGACGTCGCCGGCGACGTGATGGGCAACTCCGTGGCGCGCGTCGCCGGGACGGGCGGCGGCCCTCTGACCGCGGTCGTCGGCCACATCGACGAGATCGGCCTGATCGTCACCCACGTCGACGACGAGGGCCTGCTGTGGTTCGCGCAGGTCGGCGGGTGGGACCCGGTCATCCTCGTCGGCCAGCGCGTCGAGGTCGCCACGCGCGAGGGGCGCATCCCCGGCGTCGTCGGGAAGAAGCCGATCCACCTCCTCAAGCCCGAGGAGCGCGAGAAGGCGCCGAAGCTCGAGGACCTCCACATCGACATCGGCGCGCGCGACGGCGACGACGCGCGGCGCCGGGTGCGCATCGGCGACACCGCGGTGATCGCCGGCGAGCCGGTCGAGCTGGGCAACGGGCGCTTCGCGTCGCGCTCGATGGACAACCGGCTCGGCGCGTACGTCGCGCTCGAGTCCGCGCGCCTCGTCGCCGAGGCGGGGGGCGCCCCCGGCCCGGTGGCCGCCGTCGCGAGCGTGCAGGAGGAGACCGGCCTGTGGGGCGCCGCGACGAGCGCGTTCGCGCTCGAGCCCGACATCGCGATCGTGGTCGACGTGACGCACGCGACCGACGCGCCCGGCGTCAACAAGCGCACCGAGGGCGACCACGCGCTGGGGACCGGCCCCGTGCTCGGGCGCGGCACGGTCATGCACCCGCGCGTCTACGACCTGCTCGTCGAGGCGGCGGAGGAGGAGGGCATCCCGTACACCGTCGAGGCGACGGGCCGCAGCACCGGCACCGACGCCGACGTCGTGCAGATCAGCCGCAGCGGCGTGCCGACCGGGCTCGTGCAGTTCCCGCTGCGCTACATGCACTCGCCCGTCGAGGTCATGCAGCTCGACGACGTGCAGGCGGCGGCGCGTCTCATCGCGGCTTTCGCGCTGCGGCTGGCCGCGGACGCCTCGTTCGTGCGCTGAGAGGGGCGCGGCGACCCGCCGCGCCCCCCACGCGTCCGGCTAGCGCTTGGTCGTGCTCTTCTTGCGCCGCTTCGGCGCCGGCTTGTCCGGCGCGGCGCCGAAGTGCAGCAGCGCGAGGACGCTGTCGCGCGTCTCGCCGCCGGCCTTCTTGGCGCGGGCTGCGCTCTCGGCGCTGATCTCCGCCGTGCGCACGTGGGTGTCGCGCAGGAGGTCCGTGAGGTCGCTCCAGCCCTGCTCGTCGAGGGTGAGCACGTCACGGGTGACGTGGACGTCGTCCTCGTCGAACGAGCCGCTGTCGGCCGCCGAGCCGACCGACTGCCAGATCTCCTTGAGCACGTCGCCCATGACCGCGCGGCGGGTCGCGGTCGGCAGCGCCTTCCAGGTGTCGTCGTCGAACAGCGGCGGCACGGTGGCGCGGTAGTGGTGCTCGAGGGCGCCGCGGCGCGGCGTCGTGCTGACGAGCTCGATGCACTCGAGATCGACGAGCATGCGGACGTGGTAGCTGACGTTGCCCAGCGGCTCGCCGATCTCCTCGGCCAGCTCGCTCGGGCTCGCAACCCGCTCGTTCAGCTCCATCAGGATGCGCTGGCGCAGCGGGTGCGCCAGGGCCTTCATCAGATTCGTGTCAACGGTCTTGGTGTTCACGCGGGAACCTCCTCGCGAAGCAGAGCGCCTAGGCGCTTGCGCAGTCGGTGGAGCCGGACCTTACAGGTTCCGACCGGGATGTTCATCAAATAGGCAATGTTCGAGTGCGTCAACTCCTCGGCGTACCGAAGGTTGACCATTGCTCGCTCATCTTCCCCGAGATGGCGCAACGCCGCCTGCACGTCGAGCCGTACGGCGGCGATGTCGGTCCACTCCTCGCCGACCGGAGCCGCCGGCTCGGGGTCGGCGACGAGCGTGGCGCGCTCCAGGTCCCGCCCGGTCTTGGCGAGGGAGCGAAGCGCTTCGTTGCGGGTGATCTGGAGCAGCCAGGGCATGGGATGGCCAGTGTTGCGCAGTGACGTACGAGTCTTCCACGCGCGTAGGAGGGCTTCCTGCACGACGTCCTCCGCGTCGGCCCTCCCGCGCGTGTACCTCCGCGCCTCCCTGAGGCAGCGCTCGCGCGCCGCCGACCAGTCAGAAATATGGACCAGCGGCTCTTCTTCCGTTCGCATGGCGTTCCTCCAATGCGTTGTTGGATGCGAACAGACGAGAGTTGAAACCTTCCGGAGGCCTGTGTGGGTCTTTTCGGTGTATGACGACCCATGCGAGTGCGCTCAGTGCGTACGAATCCCTCGCGCGCGCCTACGACGACCTGACCTCGGATCACGATTACGAGCACTGGATCGGGGTGCTCGAGGCGCTGGCGATCGAGCACGGCCTCGCCGGCCGCGAGGCGCTCGACGTGGCGTGCGGGACCGGGAAGAGCTTCCTGCCGCTGCTCGCGCGCGGCTACCGGGTCGTGGCCCGCGACCTGTCGCCGGAGATGGTCGCCGTCGCGCGGGCGAAGGCGCCGGGCGTCGACGTCGGGGTGGCGGACATGCGCTCGCTCGAGCTCGAGGGGCGCCGCTTCGACCTCGTCACCTGCCTCGACGACGCCGTCAACCACCTCCTCGACGAGTCGTCGCTGCGCGCCGCCTTCCGGGAGGTCGCCGGGGTCCTGCGCCCCGGCGGGGTCTACGTCTTCGACCTCAACACGCTGCGGACGTTCCGCGAGGACTTCGCGACGACGTGGTGCCGGCGCCGCGAGGGCCGGCTCTTCGTCTGGGATGCGCTGCCGCTCGCGCCCGACGGCCCCGGCTGCCTCGGCGACGGCGTGATGCACGTCTTCAGCGACGACGGCGACGGCCGCTGGTCGCACGCCGCGACGACGATGCAGGAGCGCCACTTCCCGCAGGCGGCGGTCGTCGACGCGCTCGAGGCGGCCGGCCTGGAGTGCTGCGCCGTCCGCGGCCTCCAGATGGACGGAAGCACGTACCCCGAGGCCGACGAGCTCCGGGACACGAAGGCGATCTACGTCGCGCGCCGGACGGCGTGCGGGGAGAGGGGGTGACACCGAATGCTCGAGATCGACACGCTGCCCGCGGCCGTGCCCGCCGCTCGCGTCAAGGGCTCGTAGGCCCGCGCCACGCCGCACCAGTTCGCATGGTGGGCGACCGGTCACCTCCGCCGGCCGGTCGCCTCCGTGTCCCCCGACCCGGAGCCCGACGCATGACCCCTCTGACCCGCCCGCGCCTCAAGCCGACGATCGAGGCCTTCCCCGCGCCCGACGGCGACCTCTACCTGCTCCGCGACGCCACCGACGACGTCGTGATCCGCTCGCCCGACGCCACGGCGCGGGCGCTCCTCTCGCAGCTCGACGGCCGCCGGCGTCCGGACCAGATCGTCGCCGCGCTGTGGGCCGACGGGCACGCGATCCACGCCGCCGACGTCCACGCGACGATCGACCAGCTCGCCGCCGAGGGACTGCTCGAGGACGCCGCCGAGGACGACGCGCTCGACCCGGTGACGCGCGAGCGGTTCGACCGCCAGCTCCGGTACTTCGGTGATGCCGCGGGCGGGCGCGTCCGCGCACAGCGCCGGCTGTCGGAGGCCTCCGTGCTCGTCCTCGGAGCCGGCGGACTCGGGTGCTGGACCGCCTACGCGCTCGCGTGCGCGGGGATCGGCAAGCTCGTCCTCGTCGACGGCGACGACATCGACCTCAGCAACCTCAACCGCCAGATCCTGTACTCCGAGGGCGACCTCGGGCGCTCGAAGGCGCGCGTGGCGGCACGGCGGCTGCGCGCGTTCTCGTCGTGCACCGAGGTCGACGCGATCGACGCGCGCGTCGGCGCCTACGACGAGGTGGCGGGGCTCGTCGCCGGGAACGACGTGGTCCTCGACCTCGCCGACATGCCGGTCGGCGACCTCCAGCGCTGGGTCGACCAGGCGTGCTTCGCAGCGGGCGTCCCGTACCTGGCGGCGGGGCAGTTCCCGCCGCTCGTGCGCGTCGGGCCGCTCTACGTGCCCGGCACGACCGGGTGCCACGCCTGCGAGGAGGCGGCGTGGCGCGCCGACTACCCGCTGTACGACGCCGTCGACCGCTGGCGGCGCGACCGCCCGTCCGATGCGGCGACGTACGGTCCGGCGTGCGGCCTGATCGGCTCGATGCTCGCCAACGACGTCGTCAACCACCTGGCCGGCGTGGCGGAGCCGCTGACCCTCGGCCGCGCGCTGATGATCGACATCAACACGCTGGAGCGGCGGGAGGAGACCGTGCCCCGGCGGCCGGACTGCAAGCGCTGCGCGGGCGCGGTGGCGGCGACCTAGGCCTTCGGGTCGATCAGCAGGCCGAGCTGGCGCGCCTGCGCGACGAGCGCGCCGTCCTGCGCCCACAGCTCGCCGTCCTCGTCGAAGAACCCGTCGCGCACCAGGCGCGAGGTGAACCGCCCGAGCAGGACGCCGTCGGGCAGGGGCAGCGGCGCGCGGAAGTGGACGGTGAGGTCGATCGTGGGCGCGGGCGCCAGCTCGCTGAGGCGCGGCCACGGCGCCGGGAACCACGTGTCGGCGAGCACGGTGACGACGAGCGCGTCGATCGGCCGCTCCTCGGTGAGGCCGAGCCAGCCGCCGACGAGCCCGTGCTCGGACCGCGTGAACGGCCCGTCGCCGAACCGCGGCTGCATCGTCATCCGGCGCGTGAACTCGGGCGGGGTCCGGTCCTGGCCGAGGTCGCCCGCGATCGCCGGGCGCGCCGGATCCGGCGGCTCGACGCCGGGCATCGGCGCGTCGGCGAGCAGCGGGCTCTTCCACGGCGTGCTGAAGGCGGCGAGCCCGAGGGCGAGCAGCTTGCCGTCCTGCTCGAGCCGAGCGGTGACCGTCGAGAGCGTCCGGCCCCGGCGCTCGACGGTCGGCCTCACCGTGATCGGCCCGACGTTGGCGGGGCGCAGGAAGTGCATCGTCAGAGAGCGCGGCTGGCGCCCTGCGTCGGCGACCGCGAGCTGCATCGCGTTGAGCCCGATCGCCATGACGTAGCCGCCGAGCGGCCCGCGCGGCGTCTCCCAGCCGTCGGCGACCGCACCGTGGTAGGACCCGTCCGCGCCGGGCTCGAGCGCGATGTCGTCGTCGAAGGCCAAGGGCGGGGAAGATACGAAGCAGGGCCTTGTTGCTGCTCTTCGACATCGACGGGACGCTCATGCTGCGCGCGAGCGACGACCACCGCGACGCGGTGCACGCCGCGCTGCGCCGCGTGTGGCACGTGCGGCGCCCCGAGGCGGCGCGCGTCGAGGCGGCGGGGCGCACCGACCTCCAGATCGCGCGCGCGATCCTGCTCCAGAGCGGAGTAGCGGCCGACCGCATCGACGAGCGGATGCCCGACTTCAAGCGCGCCGCCGCCGAGGAGTACGCCGTCCGCTGCCGCGACGACCTGACCTCGTTCGTCGCGCCCGGCGTCCCCGAGCTGCTGCGCGCGCTCGCCGAGCGGCCCGGGGTCCGGCTCTCGCTCGTCACGGGGAACCTCGAGCCGATCGCGCGGCTCAAGCTCGCGCGCGGCGGCATCGGCGGCTTCTTCGAGCGCGGGCAGGGCGGGTTCGGCTCCGACCACGAGGACCGCACGGAGCTGCCGGCGATCGCTCGGGCTCGCGCCGGGCGCCCCGGCGCCGCCTACCCCCAGGAGCGCACGGTGGTCATCGGCGACACGCCGCTCGACATCGCGTGCGCGCGCGCCGACGGCGTCCGCTGCCTCGCGGTGACCACCGGCCCGTACGGCGCCGAGGCGCTGCGCGCGGCCGACGGGGTCGTCGCCTCGGCGCGCGAGCTGCTGCCGCTGCTCTCCGTCTAGGCCTCGTGCCCCGGCTCCATCCGCTTCGCGCGGTGGAACGTGAAGGCGTCGTCGGCGCCGTCGGCGTGCGCGTCGAACGGCTCGAGCAGCAGGGCGCAGTGGTCGCCCGCGGGGACGCGGTCGAGGATCCGGCCCGCGAACCAGTTGCCGCAGTCGTCGAGCACCGGCGCCCCCTGCGGCCCGTCGTGCCACGAGCAGCGCGCGAACTTGTCGATGTCGTCGCCGGTCTGCGACCCGAACAGCTCGGCGAGCGCGTCGGCGTCGGAGGGGACGAGGTGGACGATGACCACGTCGGTGTCGCGCGCCACGCGGAACGTGCGGTTCTTGTCGCTCAGGCAGACGAGGAACCGCGGCGGGTTGATGCTGCACTGCGTGGCGAACCCGACGAGGCAGCCGGAGCGCTCGCGGCCGTTGGAAGCCGTCACGATGAACATCGGGTAGTCGAGCTCCGAGACGAGCTCGTGCACCACGGGCGCGGCGTCGGTCATCGGGCGAACCGCAGCACGTCGGCCGTTGTCGTCCCCGCACGCTGGCGGACGCGGGTCACATAGGCGGCGTCGGCGCCCAGCGCGGTGGTCCACAGGGTCGTCGTCGTCCCGCGCGGACCCTCCGGCGCCGGACGGACCGGCCGGCGCACCCGGCGGTGCGGGCCGTGGTCGGTCGAGTACCCCTTGTCGGCGACGGTCGCCGGCGCGATGCGCACCAGCGCCCGCCCGCCTGACAGGCGCGCGCCGAGACGCAGGCTCTGACTCCACGGCGTCGTCTCGACGTACAGCAGCTGCTCGCCGAGCAGCGACGGGTGCGTCAGCGACGCGCGCGTCGAGCGGCGCAGCACGGTGAAGGCTCCCGCGAGCAGGTCGATCTGGTCGATGCGGCTGACCCGGGCGCCGGCGTAGTGGTAGACGACGCGGTCGCCGTCGAGCGCGGGGCGGCCGAGGGTGTCCTCCGCCCCCGTGGCGACGACCTGCCGCGGACCGGCGGGCAACGGCTGCACGACGATCTGGTCGCCCTGCTCGCGCCAGGCGACCCAGCGGGCGGAAACCGCGAGAGCGGTCGCGGCCGGGGCCGGGATCCTTGCCATCTCGGCGTTGGTCGCACGGTCGTTCACCCGCACCACGCCGTTCAGCACGACCGCCATGTTCGGGCCGCCGATCGCGAGCTGGCGCGCGTCGACGAGCCGCTCGCGGGAGCCGGCGCGGATGATCCCGGGCCCGCCGGGGACCTTCCACGCCAGCTCGGTCCCGGCGACGCTCGGGCTGGTGGCGGGGGAGAGGAACGGCCGCACGGGCGCCGGCGCGACCGTCTGCGCGGTCGCGCCCTCGGCGCCGAGCGCCAGCGCGACGGCGGCCAGCGCGGCGGCGTCGGCGGCGCGAAAGCCGCGCAGGATCGACGGCCGCTCCGCCATCAGCTCGGTCGCGCGCATCCCGGCGGGCGCGTCGGCGAGCGGCGCGAGGAGCACGACCGGCAGCGCGCGGCCGGCGCCGAACGCCAGGCCGGCGGCGAGGCCCGCGGCCGGCTCGCCGACCGCGAGCGCGACGCCGGCCAGCGCGGGGACGGCGAACGTGAGCACGAACGTGGTGAAGCCGAGGCCGAGCAGGACGCCGTAGCCGGCGGCGGCGACCGGCAGGGGCAGCGCGCGGCGCCAGTGCTCGGGCACCTGGCGGCGCACCTGCGGCACGATCCGCCGGCCGGGCGCCTCGGCGATCGCCGCCGCCGCGGCCACCGCCGCGCCGGCGAGCAGCGCGACCGCGCCCCCGCCGAGCAGCGCGCCGAGCGCCGACACCGAGACGAACGTCACGACGCCGCCGGCCCGCGCGCCGGGGCCGAACGCGGCGCACGCCGCGAGCGTCGTCCCGCGGCCGCCGGCGTGGCCGGTGGGGTGGGCCCGAGCGTCGAGACCATCGAGAACCCGCACGGCGACCACGACCCGGTGAGGCCGGCGACGAAGGCTGCGACGGCGAGCAGCGCGGTCAACACGGCACCTTCGTGTCGTAGTACATGACGCAGAACACGCGACGGCCCTTGTAGCAGTAGCCGGTGAGGGAGCGGTCGCCGTTGATGCGCTTCTTCGAGTACGAGCAGCAGTCGACGAGCTTGCGCACCTGGCCGCCGCAGCAGCGGTACCATGCGCCGTCGGTGCGGGTGGCGAAGCCGTAGCGCTCCGCGACCTGGTCGCAGATCCGCGTGCGCGGGGCGCGGGCGATCGGTGCGCCGTCGGGGTCGAGCAGCCGGTCGCCGTCCGCGTCGAGCGCGTACCCCTGGCGGTCGACGACGCGCCCGGTGTTGTCGACCGGCTTGCCGTCCTTCGCGCGCAGCGGCAGCCCGCGCACGTCGATGCGGGGGAGCCCCGTGGGGTGCGGACACGAGTCGGTCGTGTAGATGTGCCCGCAGAAGTGGTAGGCCTCGGCCTCGCCGGGCGCGACGACCGCCTTGACCACCGATCCGCCGGCGGCCCCGAGCAGCGCCGTGCCCACGCGCGAGAGCAGCCCGCGCCGCGACGTCTGGAGCGCGAGGTCCTCGGTGAACGACGGCTCGTCAGGCACGGGCGGCCTCCCGGAGGCGGCGCTCGGCGGCGGCGAGCACCGACTCGAGCTGGGCGAGCGAGTTGAACGTGCCCTTGGCCAGCACGACTCCGGACCCGTCGAGCGCGACGGCGTAGGGGCTGCCGGGGACGTTCATCCGGCGCCAGTGGACGGCGTCGCGGACCTCGTCGAGCTCGAGCAGCGACACGTGCGGATGGCGCGCGAACGCCTGGATCCCGGGAGCGAGCCGGCGGCACATGCCGCAGCCGTCGGAGGTGAAGACCGCGAGCGCGAGGTTGTCGTCGCCGACGCGGGGGTCGAGGTGCGGCGCCAGGCCGCTGTCGGAGCCGAGCGGCGGGCCCTCCTCCGCGATCTCCAGCGCCCCCTGCGGGCCGACCGCGAGCCGGAGCATCCCGACCTCGCGGGCGAGGGCGAGGACCGCGACGCCGAGCGCGGCCACGCCGGCGAGCGTGACGGCGAGGCCGCCCGCCAGCCACGCCTCGGCCGACGGGTCGGTGCGCGGGACCAGCGGCAGCGCGGCGAAGGCGACGGCGAGCAGCGCGGCTCGGGCGACCGCGGGGCGGCCGATCCGCGACCGCGCCCCGAAGCACCCGCACGGCGCCCCCTCCCGCCCGGCGCGCAGCGCGCGCGCGAGCAACAGCGCGCCGGCGAGGAGGAACGCGGCGGCTGCGAGCGCCGCCGCGTCGAATCCGGCCGCGACGCCCGCGGCGAGCAGGATCTCCGCCGCCACCACGGCGCGCCAGTCGAGGTGCGATGCAAGGCCCCGCAGCGCATCGCGGCTCTCGGCCGGCCGGCGGAGCTTGGCCGCAGCCGCCCCGATCAGGACGACGGCCAGCGCGAGGCGGACGGCGAGGTGGAGCACCCGGCCGAAAGTAGCGGATCGCGCCGGGGCCTACCGCCGCCCAGGTCAGCGCGCGGAAGCGGCTCCGTTCATCAGCTCGAGCACGAGGTCCACGTCGGCCTCGTCGTTGTAGACGTGCCACGACGTCCGCAGCCGCCCGGCGCGCATCGCCACCATTATCCCCGCCGTGGCGAGCCGCTCCTCGGCGCCGGCCGCGTCGGTGACGACGATCGCCGAGTCCGACGGCGGCATCCCGAGGCCCGCGCGGAAGCGGTTGGCGAGGCCGACGTCGTGCGCGTGGATGCGCTCGACGCCGATGTCGAGCACGGTCCGCAGCGCGGGGACCGTGCCGACCCACGAGAACCACGCCGGGCTCGTGTCGAGCCGGCGGGCGTCGGGCGCGAGCCGCACCGGGCCGCCGTAGTACGAGCCGTGCACGTCATCGCCCGCGAACCAGCCGGCGGAGGAGGGGAGGACGCGGTCGAGCAGCTCCGGCGCGATCGCCATGAAGGCCGTTCCGCGCGGCGACATCAGCCACTTGTACGCGCTGCACGTGACGACGTCGAAGCGCGACGCGTCGAGCGGCAGCCACCCGCACGCCTGCGTCGCGTCGAGGATCGTCAGCGCGCCGTGGTGGCGCGCGGCGGCGGCGATCGCGTCGAGGTCGGCGACCTCGCCCGTCGCCGACTGCACCGCGCTGAACGCCACCGCGGCGGTGCCGCCGTCGATCGCCTCGGCCACGCGGCCGGCGGGCACGAGCTGCACATCGAGCCCGCGCACCATGAACGGCCACAGGTTCGAGGTGAACTCGACGTCCGGCACCAGGACGCGAGCGCCCGGCTCGAGCGCGGAAGCGACGAGCCCGACCAGTCCCGACACCGTCGCGCCGACCGCGACGCGCTCCGGGCCGACCCCGGCGAGCCGCGCCCACTCCCGCCGCGCGACGTCGGTCGCGTCGCCCCACGGCTCCCAGCTCGTCCTCCCCGCCTGCCAGTCGCCGAGCGCGGCCTGGAGCGCCTCCCACGCCGGCCGCGGCGGCAGGCCGTACGACGCGGTGTTCAGGTAGACGCCCTCGGGCTGCCAGAGCGAGCCGTCGATCACATGGCGAACTTAGTGACTGCGCGCGTGACGGGGAGCAGCGCGGTGCGCGGCGTGAAGCGCTGCGCGAGCGAGGCGACCTTGTTCGTCAGCCCCGGCAGGACGGTCCGGCGCCCGCCGGCCATCCCGTCGACCGCCTCGCGCGCGACCTGCTCGGCGCTCTGCCACACGAGCGGCCCGCCGAGGCCCTCGAGCCCGCCGCCGTCCGAGCGCTCCCAGATCGGGGTGCGCGTCGGGCCCGGGCTCGCGACGGTGCACGACACGCCGGTCCCCGACAGCTCGGAGTGGAGCGCCTCGGAGAACGAATGGACGAAGGCCTTCGTCGCCGCGTACGTCGCGTTGTTGGGGAACGGCGCGAACGCGGTGATCGAGCCGATGTTGAGGATCGCTCCCTCGCCACGGTCGACGAGGTCGCGCACGAGCTGGTTCGTCAGGTCGAAGAGCGCGAGCGCGTTCGTGCGGAAGATCGCCTCCTCGTCCTTCGGGTCGTGCTCGACGACGTCGCCGAACCCGGCCTGGCCGGCGTTGTTGACGACGCCGATCAGCTCGCGCTCGCCGCCGCGTACGGCGCGCAGCACCTTGGCCCGGCCGCGGTCGGTGGCGAGGTCGGCGGCGAGGAGGTCGACCTCGACGTCGAGCTCGCGCGCGAGCGACTCGAGCCGGGCGCGGCGGCGCGCGACGAGGAACAGGTTGTAGCCGCGCCCGGCCAGCTCGCGGGCGATGGCCTCGCCGATGCCCGAGGAGGCGCCGGTGACGAGGATGGTGGTGTCAGTGGAGGGGGGAGGGAGAGGCACGCAAGGAGTACGTGCGGCGCCTAGCCGCGGGCCAAGCGCTTGTACGTCAGCCTGTGCGGACGGTCGGCCTCGGCGCCCAGACGCTCGTGGCGCTGCTCCTCGTAGGCCTCGAAGTTGCCCTCGAACCAGACGACCTCGGACTCGCCCTCGAACGCGAGCACGTGCGTGCAGATGCGGTCGAGGAAGTACCGGTCGTGGCTGATCACGACGGCGCAGCCGGGGAAGTCGAGCAGCGCCTGCTCGAGCGCGCGCAGCGTGTCGACGTCGAGGTCGTTCGTCGGCTCGTCGAGCAGCAGCACGTTGCCGCCGGACTTCAGGAGCTTCGCGAGGTGCACGCGGTTGCGCTCGCCGCCCGAGAGCTTGCCGACCTTCTTCTGCTGGTCGGACTTGCGGAAGTTGAAGCCGGCGACGTACTGCCGCGAGTTCATCTCGCGCTCGCCGACCTTGACGTGGTCGTAGCCGCCGGAGATCTCCTCCCAGACGTTCTTGTCGGGGTCGAGCGCGTCGCGCGACTGGTCGACGTAGGCGAGCTCCACCGAGTCGCCGAGCGCGAGCGTGCCGTCGTCGGGCTGCTCGTCGCCGGTGATCATGCGGAACAGCGTCGTCTTGCCGGCGCCGTTCGGGCCGATGACGCCGACGATGCCCGACCGCGGCAGGTCGAACGTGAGCCCGTCGATCAGGAGCTTCTCGCCGAACGCCTTGCGCAGCGCGTCGGCCTTGATGACGTTCTCGCCCAGGCGCGGGCCGGGCGGGATGTGGATCTGGACGTCGTCGAGGCGGACGGTCTGCTCGGCGGCGACCATCTCCTCGTAACGGGACAATCTGGCCTTGGACTTCGTGCGCCGGCCCTTCGGGTTCGTGCGCACCCACTCGAGCTCGGCGGAGAGCACGCGCTGGCGCGCCTTGTCCTGGCGGTCCTGCTGCTCGAGCCGCTTGGCCTTGGCCGCGAGCCAGGTCGAGTAGTTGCCCTCGATGACGGCCACGACGGCGGCGTACTCCGCGAGGTGGCGCTCGAGCCACGCGACCGACTCCGCGTCGAGGTGGTTGGTCGGCTCGTCGAGCAGGAGGAGGTCGGGCGCGCTGAGCAGCAGGCGGCACAGCGCGACGCGGCGCTTCTCGCCGCCGGAGAGGTTGGCGACCTCGGCGTCGGCCGGCGGCAGGCGCAGCGCGTCCATCGCGTACTCGAGCTGCGTGTCGAGGTTCCACGCGTCGGCGGCGTCGATCTGGTCCTGGAGGCGCGCCATCTCGTCGGCGGTCTCGTCGGAGTAGTTCATCGACAGCTCGTTGAAGCGGTCGAGCAGCGCCTTGGTCTTCGCGACGCCCTCCTCGACGTTGCCCTTGACGTCCTTGCTCTCGTCGAGCTCGGGCTCCTGCTCGAGGATCCCGACGGTGCGGTTCGTCCCGAGCTGGGCCTCGCCTTTGTAGTCCTCGTCGCGCCCGGCCATGATGCGCAGCAGTGTCGACTTGCCCGAGCCGTTGAGCCCGAGGACGCCGATCTTCGCGCCGGGGTAGAAGGCCAGCGTCACGTCGTCGAAGACGACCTTGTCCGGCGGGTACCGCTTCGTGACGCGGTTCATCGTGAAGACGTACTGGGAGGACATCGGCTCCCAGCCTACGACGCGGGTGCGGCGGTACCCTCGAAGGTTCATGCCGAACGTCCTCGACCTCGAGCAGTCGCTCCTCCTTCTGGAGCTCGAGCCGCCGTTCGGCAAGCGTGAGGTGCAGCTCGCGCGGCGGCGGATGGCGAAGGTCTGGCACCCCGACATCGCGCCGCCGGGCAAGCAGGTCGAGCACGAGCGGCACCTCAAGGCGATCAACGAGGCGGCCGACCAGCTCGAGCGGCTGGCCGAGCAGTCGCGCGGCGGGAAGGTGTCGCGCAACGCGGTGCGGGCGAGCGCGATGGCCGCGCGCGAGGCGCGCGCCGAGCAGGGGCGGCGCAACTACGAGGCCGAGGAGCGCGCCCGCGCCCACGCCGCCGACCGCCAGAAGCACGATCCGTTCGGCGCGCGCGTGCCCGACCACTCCGTCGTGCACAAGTACGCGCGCTGCCTGTCGTATCCGGAGTGGGGCGTCGGGACGGTCGAGGGCATCTACTTCACCGGCGACGGCGACGACGTGCAGCAGTGGGCGCGGATGCGCTTCCAGCCGGGCGTGCGGACGGTGCCGGCGGGCTCGCTCCAGTTCGTCGACTTCTCGACGCCCGACCCGGGCGCCGATCGCGTGCAGCGCTTCATGACCGCGGCGCAGCACGCGCTCGCCGAGGGCGACTTCGAGATCGCGGCCAAGCGGCTCATCTACGCGCGCGACGCCGACCCGGAGAACACGACCGTGCTGCGGCTGCTGACGATCGCGTTCTGGCAGGCGGGGAACCTCGAGGCGGCGGGCCGCTCCGTCCGCGACTGGGCGCGCGCGGACCGCCAGCGCCCGGCGCCGCACCGCTTCGCGTCGCGCATCTACGAGGACATGAACGCGCTCGACCTCGCCGCCGAGGCCGCGGACCGCGCCGCCGCCCGCGCGCCGGGCGACGCCGACGCGTGGGAGCGCGTCGGCCGGCTGCGGCTGCGGCTCATGCAGCGGCGCGCCGCGCTCGGCGCGCTCGAGCGCGCGCGCCGACTCGGGCCGAGCGTCGACGGCCTGCTCGACCTCGCGCTCGCCTACCACCTCGCCGGCGACGTGGGCGCCGAGGTCTCCGCGACGACGCAGGCGATCGAGATGTACCCCGACTCGCTCACGGCGTGGACGCGCCACGCGTTCGCGCTGGCGCGCACCGAGCGCGTGGCCGAGGGCATCGAGGCCGCCGAGCACGCGCTCGCGCTGGGCGCGGACGCGGAGGTCACCGAGCTGCTCGAGTCGTTGCGCGCGGCGCTCCCCCGCGTGCTGCCGGCGGCCTAAGGAAGCCGCCGCCGGGAGGGGTAGACTCGTCGTGCGGCCAGTGGTCGCACGACCGGCCGGTCAGTGATCGGCACGACATAGGGGAGTTCCTCGATGAGTAAGTTGCACCCGGAGCACGAGCCCAAGCCCGTGCGCTTGCAGTTCACCTTCCAGATCGCTGCGGACTGGCGAGAGCGGCACGTCGTCGAACATGGCACGCGCCCGGCGGAGAAGTACACCCTCGCGGTCGAATTGACCGAGCTCGATTCCCCGGCACTGCGTCGCCGCTGGCTCGACGCGCACCGCGGGTACGACGCGTCGCCGTTCTTCCCGGAGCTCCAGCGCCCGACGGACGATCGCGATGAGGTGCTCGAGGCGCTCGAGGCATGGCTTGTCGGTCAAGAGCGTCGCCCCTTCGAGGAGGTGATGGAGGGATGGATCGCCGACCACGGGTCGCCTCGACTTCGCACCGCTCACGAGCGCGGCTACAAGGTCAATGCGACGTACGCGCGGGAGCGGGCGAAGGCCGAGTTCCCGCTCTATTGGGTAGACACGAACAAGTCAGCCGGCTGGCGCGAGCGGACGGACCCGTCGCTTGAGGCGCTCGCGCTCGAAACGGGCGCGGAGGACGAGATCGCGGCGACGGAACACGATCTCGAGCCGACGATCGTCTGGCTGACGACGCCTCCGGACGACCTCGTGCAGTCGCTCAATCGGGCGGGCGCCAACTTCGCCGCTGGGGAGGCGGTCCGCATCGGCGGGTACCTTGGCCGCTACGCGCTCTACCTCCCGCTCGCGCATCCGCGGGAGGAGGCGTGACGACCCGCGAGTGGATCATCTGGGATGCGTCGACGGCAGCGGCTCGCACCGACATCGTGGCGGCGGTGGAGGCGTTCGAGAGCATCGGGACGCCGGCTGGGAACGACGCGGCGCGGTGGCTCCGCGTGGACGCGCTGGCGAACGACGGATCGACCCGGACGTGGCTGCTCCTCGCAGAGGGCCGCGTCGAGGGGTACGTCGCGTTGTGTGCCGGTCAGGTCGACCTTGCAGCAACCGACGTCGCGGCGCTCGGCCTGCCGCCGGGGCGCCCCCGTCTCCCGGCGATTCTCCTCGCATGGATCGCCCGGCATCGGCAGAGCTCCGTTTCGGGGAAGGAGCTGATCGACATTGCCTACGGCATCGCGCAGCGCGTCAGCCGGCAGATTGGGGCGGTGGCGTTCGCGCTCGATCCCGGTGACGACGCCGTCGCGGAGATCTGGCGCGCCGAGCCCTACGGGTTCCGCACCGCCAGCCGCGGCAAGCGGCTCTGGCTCCCGATCAGTCCGGAAGCGTGATCTCGCCGCGCTCCTCCGCCTCGCGCAGCGCGTTCTCCGCGCGTTGCGCGAACTGGCGGACTACCGGGTCACGCCGCGCGGCCTCGAACTCCGCGGCGTCGATCTCGAGGAAGGCCTCGCCGTCCGGTGGCTCCGGCTGAACCGGCGCAGCGCGGCGTGTCGCTGGCTTCGCCATGCGAACACCGTATCGGCTGGTGCACGCGGGACCGTGAGCCCCGCGCCGCGTTCGCGCCCAACCGCTTCGCGCCGAAGCGGCTTGCGCTCGCCGTCGGCAAACGGCTCATGGCCCGCTGACGTCCGCCGCGCGTCGTACCTTGTCCCGCCCATGCGCGTGATCGTCGCCCGCTGCCAAGTGGAGTACTCTGGCCGCCTGAGCGCCCTCCTTCCCGAGGCGCTGCGGCTGCTGATGCTGAAGGCCGACGGGTCGGTGCTGGTGCACGCCGACGCCGGCGGCTACAAGCCGCTCAACTGGATGACGCCGCCGACGTGCGTCGAGGAGAGCGACGGGCGGATCGTGGTGCGCAAGCTGAAGGGCGAGGACGCGCTCGACATCGGGATCTCCGAGGTGCTGTCGGACGTCACGTACGACATGGGCTCGCCCGACGACGCGGCCGGGCTCGTCAAGGACGGGGTCGAGCGCGATCTCCAGGAGCTGCTGGCCGAGCAGCCCGGGTGGTGCGGCGAGGGCTTCCGGCTCGTGCGTCGCGAGTGGCCGACGGACATCGGGCCGGTCGACCTCATGTGCCGCGACGACGAGGACGCGTGGATCGCGGTCGAGATCAAGCGCGTCGCGACGATCGACGCCGTCGAGCAGCTGCACCGCTACCTCGAGCGCATCCGGCTCGATCCGGCGATGGGGGCGTGCCGCGGCGTGCTCGCCGCGCAGGTCCTGAAGCCCCAGGCGCGGGTGCTCGCCGCGTCGCGCGGGATCGCCTGCGTCGAGGTCGACCTCGCGGTGCTGCGCGGCGAGCGCGAGCCGGACCTGACGCTCTTCGCGGCGTAGGCCGCCTACGGCAGTGTCGCGACGAACGCGCGCAGCTGGGGCGCGGCGTCGGTCACCGGTGGCCCGTGGCCGAAGCACGCGACCGCGGGCTCGAGGTCGGCGAGGCGCCGCATCGAGTCGCGGTTGCGGGCGGGGTCGACGGTCGGCAGCGCGAGCGGCTCCCGCAGCCCCGGCCGGAACGTGAGCAGCGAGATGTTGAAGAAGACGTCGCCGCCGATCAGCACGCGGTCGCTCTCGCGGAAGAACGCGACGTGACCCGGCGAGTGGCCGGGGACGTCGAGCACGCGGAAGCCGGCCACCTCGTCGCCCTCGCGCAGCTCGCGCGCGACGTCGACCGGCGGGAACCCGTTCGTGCGCGACATGACCGGGTGCATCCGGCCCTGCGGCACGACCCAGCGCCCCTCGCGCGCCGCGGCGGCGTCGCCCGCCGGGCACCAGAACGGGACCCCGAGCGTGCTGCACACGTGCGCCGATCCACCGACGTGGTCAGAGTGCGCGTGGGTGATCGCGTGCGCCGTGACCGTGCGGCCCGCCAGCGCCTTCGCGACCTTCTTGCCCATGCCCTTCGTGCCCGCGTCGACGAGCACGTCGCCCACGAGCCACGCGTTGACCCCGTCGCGCGGGGTCAGCGCGATCTGGAACACCCCATCGGCCACCTGCTTCATGGCGGGCAAGCTATACGGTCCCGCGCCATGTCCGACCAGCCCGTCCTCACCGAGCGCCGCGACGGCGTCCTCCTCATCACCCTCAACCGCCCGGAGGCGCGCAACGCGGTGAACCTGGCGCTCGCCGAGGGCGTCGCCGCCGCGCTCGACGACCTCGACGGCTCCGACGACGTCGCGGTCGGGATCCTCACCGGCGCGGGCGGCGGCTTCTGCGCGGGGATGGATCTCAAGGCCTTCGTGTCCGGCGAGCGGCCGTGGGTCGGCGACCGCGGCTTCGCGGGGATCGTGCAGCGCGGCCCGCGCAAGCCGCTCATCGCGGCGATCGAGGGCTTCGCGGTGGCCGGCGGGCTCGAGGTCGCGCTGGCCTGCGACCTCATCGTCGCCGCCCGCGGCGCGAAGCTCGGCATCCCGGAGGTCAAGCGCTCGCTCGTCGCCGCCGGCGGAGCGCTGCTGCGCCTCCCGCAGCGGATCCCCTACGGGTTGGCGATGGAGCTGGCGCTGACCGGCGAGCCGATCACCGCGGAGCGCGGGCAGGAGGTCGGCCTCGTCGACCGGCTCGCCGACCCGGGCGGCGCGGTCGACGCCGCGCTCGAGCTGGCCGCGACGATCGCCAAGAACGGCCCGCTCGCGCTGACGGCGACCAAGGAGGTCCTGCTCAGCCAGCGCGACTGGACGAGCGACGAGTTCTGGGCCAGGCAGGGCGAGATCACCGGCGGCGTGTTCACCTCGAACGACGCGCGCGAGGGCGCGATCGCGTTCAGCGAGAAGCGCGAGCCGAAGTGGACGGGGACGTAGCGCCGCGCGCTACTCGCCGTTCAGCGTGACGGTGAGCTTCCGCGGGTGGGGATCGTCTCGCAGCTCGCACAGGTAGATGCCCTGCCACGTCCCGAGCGACAACGCCCCGTCGCGCACCGGGACCGACACGCTGAACCCGAGCAGCGCGCCCTTGACGTGCGCGGGCATGTCGTCGGGCCCCTCGAGCGTGTGCGTCCAGTAGGGCGCGCCGTCGGGCACGGCGCGGTCGAACCACGTGGCGAAGTCGCGCCGCACGTCGGGGCTGGCGTTCTCGTTGAGCGTCAGCGCCGCCGACGTGTGCCGGACGAAGACGTGCGCGAGGCCGATCCGCAGCTCGCGCAGCTCGGGGACGCCCTCCTCGACCTCACCGGTGACGAGGTGGAACCCGCGCGGGCGGGGCCTCAGGGTGATGTCGCGCTGGAGCCACACGCGCGGCACTCTGCCATGTCGACGCGGCCGTGCACGAAGCGCACGCCCTCGGCCTCGAGCAGCCGGCGCTGGCGGTCGCCCTTGGCCAGCGATCCGTCGGCGCGGACGACGCGCCACCACGGGACGTCGGGCTCGTGGCTCTCGCTCAGCACGCGCCCGGCCATCCGCGGCGCGCCCGGCGTGACGTCGCCGTACGCCGCGACCCTCCCCTCGGGGATCGAGCGCACGCGATCGAGCACCTCGGCGACGTCCATCGCGCACTAGTGTCCCCGACGTGACCTACTCGGTGGTCGCACGCGACCCGCGCACCGGCGAGCTCGGCGTCGCCGTCCAGTCGCACTGGTTCAGCGTCGGCGGCGTGGTGCCGCACGTACGCGAGGGCGTTGGCGCGGTCGCGCTCCAGTCGGTCCCCGAGCCGTCGCACGCGGCGCGCATCCTCGACGCGCTGGCGGCCGGGGCGACGCCGGACCAGGCGCTCGCGGACGTCCTCGCGGGCGACCAGGGCGAGGCGATGCGCCAGACCGGCGTCGTCGACGCCGCCGGCCGCGTCGGCGTGCACACCGGCGCGTCGTGCATGGGCGAGGCAGGCCACGCGACCGGCGAGGGCTGGTCGTGCCAGGCGAACATGATGCTGCGCGCGACGGTGTGGGACGCGATGGCCGAGGGGTTCGCCGCTGCCGACGGCCCGCTGGCCGAGCGGATGGTCGGCGCGCTCGAGGCCGCCGAGGCCGAGGGCGGCGACATCCGCGGCCGTCAGTCGGCGGCGCTCGTCGAGGGCGGCGGCGAGCTGCGCGTCGAGGACCAGCCCGACCCAGTCGCCGAGCTTCGCCGCCTGCTCGTCCTGCACCGCGCGTACGAGGCGGCCACGGAGGCCGACGAGCACGTCGCCGGCGGGCGCTTCGACGCGGCGGCCGCGCTCTACGAGCGGGCGGCCGAGCTGGCGCCCGGCAACCACGAGCTGCTGTTCTGGGCGGGGCTGGCCGCGGCGCAGGGCGGCGACCTCGAGCTCGGCGCCGAGCGCGTGCGCCGCGCGATCGCCATGCAGCCGTCGTGGCGCGAGCTGCTCGCGCGGCTCGGTCCGGAGCACTCGCCCGCCGCCGCGGCGGTGCGCGACGCGCTGGGCGACGCGTGAAGGAACTGTGACGCTTGCAGGCATCCTTAGGCAGCGCTGAGAAATCGTTGGGAACCTGCGCGCTCCCATGACCGGCTACCTCCACATCGAGTCCGGCGGCGATCGCCGGGTGATCCCCCTCGAGGGCGAGGTGACGCACATCGGCCGCGGTCTCTCCTCCGACGTGCGCCTCGACGACGCCACCGTCTCGCGCAAGCACGCGATGATCCTCCGCCGCGGCGACGACGTCGTGATCCTCGACGATCGCAGCATGAACGGCGTGTGGGTCAACGGCGAGCGCATCACCGAGTCGGTGCTCGCCGACGGCGACGAGATCGTCCTCGGCCGGGTGCCGCTGCGGTTCGCGGCGACGGCGCCGCAGGCCGCGGCGGCGGCGTAGCGCGCTCTAGCGCTGGCCTGGCGGCTTGCGCGGGAACGGCGAAACCTCGGTCTCGACGTCCAGCGCGGTCTCGATGATGCGCGACTGCTCGCCGACGTGGGCCGACGGATAGCCCTCGCCCGGTGACGCGCGCTCGGGCCGGCCGACGTAGCCGAACCGGATCTGCTCGGGGAGGATCTGCATGAGGCGCGGGGACATGTGCGCGCGGGCACCCATGTTGCGCGGCTCCTCCTGCGCCCAGAGGACCTCCTCCAGGTTCGGATAGGACTCGACGAGCTCGAGGATCTCCGCCTGCGGGAAGGGATAGAGCAGCTCGACGCGGCCGACGGCGACCTGCTCCTGCTCGCCCCGGCGCGGGTGCCCGACGAGGTCGTAGTAGATCTTGCCGGTGCACAGCACGAGCCGCTTGACCTTCTCGTTCGGCACGCGCGGCTCGCCGAGGACCG
Organism: Solirubrobacteraceae bacterium; assembly: GCA_030447275.1. Lineage (GTDB taxonomy): Bacteria > Actinomycetota > Thermoleophilia > Solirubrobacterales > Solirubrobacteraceae > CADCVT01. The sequence goes on from JAUJPF010000013.1 coordinate 92,212, forward strand.
GGAAGAACTTCGTCTCGGAGAGGTGCTCGATGCGGTTGGTCGCCTGCGGCAGGCGCAGCAGCGA
>JAUJPF010000076.1 GCA_030447275.1 Solirubrobacteraceae bacterium
CGCTCCTTGAGCGTGTGCACCTTCTCGTGCGGGATCTGGAACGTCTTCGAGACGCCGTCGACGACGACCGCGGGTCCCGGGGGCGACGGTGAACTCACTCTCGGAGGGTAACGAGCGGATGTCGCGAAAGGAGCGGGGGAAGGGCGCCACTACCATGCGGGCCCGGCCCATGATCGCGCAGACGGACACCATCGCGACGGCCCCGGCGGCCGTCGCCGAGCCCGTCGCCGAGCCCCGCCGTCGCCTCTCGCGCGGGGACCTCGCGCTGCTGGTCGGGATCGGCGCCGTCCTCACGCTGCTGCAGATGCTGCGCCAGCCCGGGTTGCAGTCGTGGAACACGATGTGGCAGGAGGACGGTGGCGTCTTCCTCACCGACGCGCTCGACGACCCCTTCCTCGAGACGCTGTTCTCCCCCTACAACGCCTACCTGCACGTCATCGCGCGACTGATCGCCGGCTACACCGTGCTCTTCCCGCTCGAGAACGCCGCGCTGATCATCACGCTCAGCTCCGCGATCGTCACCACGCTGATCGCGTTCTACGTCTACTTCGCGAGTCGCCGGGTCTTCCGGACGCAATGGGCGAGCCTCCTCGCGGCGCTGTCGGTCGTGCTGCTGCCGGCGGCCGGTTATGAGACCAACGCGAACATCGCGAACCTCCACTGGTACCTGATCTACGCGCAGTTCTGGGTGCTGCTCTCCCCGCCGCGCAACGCCCGCGAGGTGGCGCTGAGCGCCACGATCACCGCCCTGGCGGTCCTCAGCGACCCGCTGACCGGGATCCTCCTGCCGCTCGTGGGGCTGATGCTCTACCGCGACCGGTCGCGCCGGACGATGGTCGTCGCGGGGGTCTACGGGGTGACCATGGGGGTGCAGCTCCTCCTGCGGCTCATCGACGACCCGGTCGCGCGCTACGCCTCCTCGTCCTTCGCCGACCTCCCGGGCGTCTACGCCCTGCGCGTGACCGGGTCGTTCCTGGTCGGCGACCTCTTCCTCGACGACTTCTGGAAGCCGATCGGGCCGCTGTTCGCCTTCACCTGCCTCGCGCTCGTCGCCGGCTTCTGCGCCTACGGCCTCGCGCGCGGAGAGCAGCGGACACGGCGGCTGGCGCTGTGGTCGATCGGGCTGTCGGTGGCCTACCTGTGGATCCCGCTGATGCTGCGCGGGACGGAGAACTTCCTCAGCCGCGAGCTCTTCAACCTCAACGGCTCGCGCTACGTGCTGCTGCCGATCCTCTTCCTGACCGTCGCCGTGCTCGCGGTCCTCGAGGACGTGCGGGCGTTCTCCGCGCCCGCGCGGCGCAATCTGCAGATCGCCTTCACGGTGGGGACGGCGGCGCTCATGCTGACCAACTTCTCCATCTTCACGACGCGGACGAACGGCCCCCGCTGGACCGATGGGGTCGAGACGGCGCGCAAGACGTGCGCGAGGACCGGCGGCCTGCGCCCGGGCGCGCCCCCGCGACCCGGGCCGATCCCGGGCCAGCCGCTGCCCGAGGGCGACGTTCGCATACCCATCGCCCCCGCCATCCCGGACCCGCCGTTCGCCGTGACGGTCGACTGCTCGCGCCTGCGCTAGCGAGCCGGGGTCCCTTCTACCATCACTGGCTCCCCATGACGCTCCTGGAGTCCGAAGCCCGCATCGCCGATCCGCCCGAGCCGCTGACGGACACGCCGCAGCACCGCAAGTCCGCGCCGCTGCTGATCCTGGAGACGATGCGGCCCAAGCAGTGGTCGAAGAACGCGTTCGTGTTCGCCGGGCTGCTGTTCTCCGGGAGCCTCCTCGACGGCGACAAGATCCTCGCCGCCGTCATGGCCGCCGTGGCGTTCTGCCTGGTCAGCGGCGCGACCTACCTGCTCAACGACGCGGTCGACGCCGAGTCCGACCGCCACAATCCGCGCACGGCCAACCGGCCGATCGCCCGCGGGGACCTGTCGCAGGGTCTGGCCCTCACCGCCGCGGCGGTCGCCACCCTCGCGGGCGTCGCGCTCACCGCGCTGATCAACTGGGAGACGCTGCTCGTCCTCGTCGGCTACGTCGTCCTGCAGCTCGGCTACTCCAACTACCTCAAGCACGTCCTGTTCGTCGACGTGATGGCGATCGCCGCCGGCTTCGTCCTGCGGGCCGCCGCGGGCGGCGTGGCCATCGACGTGCCGATCTCCTCGTGGCTGCTGCTCTGCACCGGCCTGCTCGCCGTGTTCCTCGGCTTCACCAAGCGGCGCGGCGAGGCCGTCGCGCTCGGCGGCGGCGCGCAGCCCAAGCGCCGGGTGCTCGAGAGCTACTCCGTCGGCCTGCTCGACGAGCTGATTGCCGTCGTCACGCCGACCACGGTCGTCGCCTACGCGCTCTACGCCGTCACGGGCGCCGCCACGGACTGGATGCTGCTGACGGTGCCCTTCGTGATGTACGGGATCTTCCGCGTGCTGTTCCTCATCCACCACCGCACGGGCGCCACGGACGAGCCGGCCGTGATCGTGTGGCGCGACCGGCCGCTGCTTGCGTGCGTCGTCGCGTGGGGCATCTGCGCGGCCGTCATCACCGTGCTCTCGAGCGGCGCGTCGCCCCTGTCGTGACGGGCGTCGCGACGCCGGCGTCGCCCGGCGTCGTCCCGGAGGCCGCACCGCTGCCACCGTCGGCCCGCGCGACGGCCGAGCGGCGGCTGTTCACGGGTTGGGGGCGGACCGCGGCGACCGCCGGGACGCTGCGCCGGCCGGCCTCGGCCGACGACGTGCGCGCGGTCCTCGACGGTGCCGGCGAGCGAGGCGTGATCGCGCGCGGGCTCGCGCGCTCCTACGGCGACGCCGCGCAGAACGCGGGCGGCGACGTGATGGGCATGTCGTCGCTGGCGAGCGTCCGGCGGCTCGACCTCGAGCGCGGCATCGTCACGGTGGACGCCGGCATCTCGCTCGACACCCTCACCCGGCTGCTCATGCCGTTCGGCTGGTTCGTGTCCGTCACGCCCGGGACGCGCTACGTCTCGGTGGGCGGCGCGATCGCGTCCGACATCCACGGCAAGAACCATCACCTCGACGGGTCGTTCTGCGAGCACGTCCTCTCCTTCGAGCTCGAGACGCCCGGGCGCGGCCGCATCACCGTCACGCCGCATGAGACGCCGGCGGAGTTCTGGGCGACCGCGGGCGGCATGGGCCTGACCGGCGTCATCACCGAGGTGACGATGCGGCTGCTGCGCGTCGAGACGTCGCGGATGATCGTCGACACCGAGCGCGCCGCCGACCTCGACGACGTCATGCACCGGATGGTCACGACGGACGACCGCTACCGGTACTCCGTGGCCTGGATCGACTGCCTGGCGCGCGGCCGGCGGCTCGGGCGCTCCGTGCTGCTGCGCGGCGACCACGCCCGCCTCGAGGACCTCCCCGACGGCGAGCGCTCGGGCGCGCTGGTCCGGTCGAACGCCACGAAGCTCGCCGCGCCGCTGGCTGCCCGGCGGCCTGCTCAACCGCCACACCGTCGCGGCCTTCAACGAGGCGTACTTCCGCGCGGCGCCGCGCGAGCGCCGCGGCGCGATCGAGCCGCTCGACGCCTTCTTCTATCCGCTCGACGCCGTCCGCGGGTGGAACCGCATGTACGGCCCGCGCGGCTTCGTGCAGTACCAGTTCGTCGTGCCGTTCGGCCAGGAGGCCGCGCTGCGGGAGGCGATCGAGCGGCTCAGCGGCGCGCACGCCGCCTCCTTCCTGGCGGTGCTCAAGCGCTTCGGCGACCAGCGCGGCATGATCTCGTTCCCCATGCCCGGCTGGACGCTCGCCCTCGACATCCCCGCCGCCGTCCCCGGCCTCGCGCCGCTGCTCGACGGCCTGGACTCGCTCGTCGCCGAGGCGGGCGGTCGCGTCTACTTCGCCAAGGACTCGCGGCTGCGGCCCGAGCTGCTCGAGCCGATGTATCCACAGCTCGGCGAATGGCGCGCGGTCCGCTCGCGGCTCGACCCGGCCGGCGTCCTGCGCTCCGACCTCTCCCGGCGCCTGGGGCTCGTCCAGTGATGGACGCGCTCGGCGCCGTGCAGTCGGTCCTCGTGCTGGGCGGGACCTCCGAGCTCGGGCTCGCGACGGTGCGTGGGCTGCTCGCCGAGCGGCCCGTGTCGGTGATCCTCGCGGTCCGCGACCCGGAGCGCTCGCGCACCGAGGCCGACGCGCTGCGGGCGGCCGGCGCCAAGGACGTCGACGTGGTGCAGTTCGACGCCACCGCCCCCGAGCACGACGGCTTCATCGACTCCGTCTTCGACCGCCACGGCGACATCGACCTCGTGCTCGTCGCCTTCGGCGTGCTCGGCGACCAGCAGGTCTCCGAGAGCGACTCGGCGGCCGCGCTGGCGGTCGTGCAGACGAACTTCACCGGCGTGGTCTCCGTCATGGTCCCGCTCGTCCGCCGCCTGCGGGCGCAGGGCCACGGGACCGTCGTGGTCTTCTCCTCCGTCGCCGGCGAGCGGCCGCGGGCGGCGAACTTCATCTACGGCGCGTCGAAGGCGGGCGTCGACGCGCTCGCGCAGGGCTACAACGACGCGCTGGCCGGCACGGGCGTCACCGTCCTCACCGTCCGCCCGGGCTTCGTCCACACGAAGATGACCACCGGCCTCAAGCCCGCGCCGTTCAGCACCACGCCCGAGGCGGTGGCGGAGCGGGTGCTGCACGGGATCCGCACCGGCGCGCACACGGTCTGGGCGCCCGCGCCGCTGCGCGGCGTCATGACCGTCCTGCGGCACCTGCCGCGGCCGGTGTTCCGGCGGCTGCCGGGCTGAGCATGAGCGGCACGCTCCCGCAGACCGCCGCCAAGCCGGCCGATCTGCGCCTCGCCGGCCTCTACGAGGCGATCCGGTCCCCCGGCGTCCGCGCCATCTCCACCGACGTGTTCGACACGCTGGTCTGGCGCCAGGTGCCCGAGCCCGTCGACGCCTTCCCGATCCTCGGCGAGCGCCTGCGGTCCCGGGGTGCGCTGGCGGATTCGCTGTCGGTCCCCGCCTTCGCGCAGCTGCGGCGCGTCGCCGAGCGCCGTGCGCGGGCGCAGCGCCGCGCGCGCACCGAGGACACCGAGGTCCGGCTCGACGAGATCTATGAGCAGATCCCGCCGTGGGTGCTCGGATGGACCGCCCGGGAGGACGCGATGCAGCTCGAGCTCGACGTCGAGCGGGAGCTTCTCGTCCCCGACCTCGACGTCGTCGCCTGTCTCGCCATGGCCCGCCGGGCGGGCAAGACGATCGTCGCGATCTCGGACACCTACTTCTCCGAGCCGCAGATGCGCGAGCTGCTCGACCAGCCGGTCCTCGCCGACGCGCCGCTCGAGCGCATCTTCACCTCTTCGGACCACCGGAAGGGCAAGGCCGACGGCCTCCTTCGGGTCGCGTTGCACACGCTGATGCTCGGAGCGGACCAGATGGTCCACCTCGGCGACAACCACGCCGCCGACATTCAGCCGGCGGAGGAGCTCGGGATGACCGCGTTCCATTTCGACCGGCGTCCCGAGCCCTTCGCCACGGTCGCCGACGCCGAGGCGCCCTTCCTCCCGCCGCCCGCGGAGAGCGCCGCCGCGGGGACGCTCGTGAGCGGCCTCACCGCGACCCGCGCGAAGGTCCTGACCCGCAGCCAGCTCGCGGCGGTCCCCACGGCGCTTCAGCCGTTCTGGAAGTACGGCGCGACGGTGCTCGGGCCCCTGTTCACGGGCTTCGCCGAGTGGGTCCACGAGCACTGCGCCGGCACCGGCGCGGTCCGCGTGGGCTGCCTCATGCGCGAGGGCGCGTTCCTCGGCGAGCTCCTGCGCCGCGCCAACCCGTACCTCGGCCGCGAGCTCGAGGCCGTTCCGCTGTGGCTCAACCGCGACCTGTGCCTGCGCGCCTCGGTCGCCGACGGGTCCTGGCAGGAGCTCGAGCGGCTGCTCGCCCGGCGCTCGGCGCCGACGGTGGGCGGGCTCTTCTCGCTGCTCGGCGTCCCGATCTCGCGCATGCCGGAGTGGACCTCGCACGCCGGGACATCGCTCGAGGACCCGGTGGTCCGCCACAACGTCTTCGCCGCCCTCAGCTCCGACGATCGGATCGGCGCCGAGATCACGCACCGCTCGCGCGCGCTCCGCGAGCGGATCGCCGCCTACGTCGACCACGTCTGCGGCGGCGAGGACGGCACCCTGGTCCTCGTCGACCTCGGGTGGGGCGCGAGCATCCAGGGGCTGCTGCATCGCGTGCTCGAGCAGGCCGGGGCGCCGCGCGCCACCGTCGGGCTCTACATGGTGACCCACGAGGCGGCCGCCGAGCAGGTCGCCCAGGGCATCGAGGCGCACGGCTTCCTCGGCGAGTACGGGTTCCCCGAGGCCACCGTTGCCAACGTCATGCGCTCCCCCGAGCTGCTCGAGCAGATCTGCATGCCGCCGCACGGCACCCAGCTCGATCTCGGCGAGGACTTCGAGCCACGCCTCGCCGACACCGATCTCCCGCGCCTCCAGCTCGTCGAGGCCGAAGCCGTCCGCAAGGGGGTGCTCGCCTACCAGCGCGAGTGGGCGCGCTACCAGACGGCGCTGCCCGGCCGGATCCCGCCGCTCAGCGGCGCACGCCACCTGCTGCGGCCGATCCTCCTGCGCTCCGTGATCGCGCCGACGCAGGAGGAGGTCGGGATCTTCGGCGGCTGGCATCACGACGAGGGCCAGGGCTCGACCCGCACGGACGCCATCGTCGACCCCGCCGACGCGGCGCGGCTGCGCTACATGACGCCCGACCAGGCGCGCGCGCTGCCGATGTCCGAGATGTACTGGCCCTTCGGCGCGGCGGCCCTCGTCGATCCGCACTGGGCGACGCAGATGCGGCTCGCCGCGGCGGGGGAGCTCTCGTGGGAGGCGCTGGGCGCCCCGCTGGAGACGGGGCCGTTCCGCATCAACGCCACCGGCGTCGACGTGCCCGTGGACTCCGAGATCGTCGCGGTACCGACGCGCAACCGCTTCGGCCTCAGCTCGGCAAGGGGGACGCTGCGGGCGCCGTTCGTCCAGGAGGTCCACATACGCCCGGCGGAGCACGCCGCGTTCATCCGGATGGACTGGATCCGCCTGCGCTGCCACGCGCAGGGGGAAGCCGAGCCGATCGAGGTGCTCTTCGAGGGCGGGTCGCTCGCCCGGTGGCGGACCTCGACCGCCTTCGTGCTCTCGCCGGGCGTCTACATCTCCTACGAGGGAACGGGCAGCCTCGCGTTCCCGATGGCGGCCATCACCCGGCGCGTGGTCTTCCGCGTCGACGTCGAGTGCGCGTTCGCCGCGCTGGCGATCCCGACCGTCCTCCCGGCCGGCGGGCGCTTCGGCAGCCTCCAGGAGGCGGAGGGCGCCCTGCG
>JAUJPF010000014.1 GCA_030447275.1 Solirubrobacteraceae bacterium
CTCGGGGAAGCGCGCGATGCTCGTGCTCCCGGCGATCGACACGCAGACGATCTCGGCCTCGGGCACGGCGGCGGCCAGCCGGCCGACCCCGCTGCGGGCGCGCAACACCTCGCCGAGGCTCCTCGTCCCCTCCGGGAACACGCCGATGCACACGCCCGCCCGCAGCTCGGCGATCGCCCGGTCGAACGCGCCCGTGTCGCCGGCGCCGCGGTGGATCGGGATCTGGCCCATGCCGTTCAGCACCGGCCCGAGCCCGGGGACCCCCCACAGCGACGCCTTCGCCAGCGCGCGGATCTGGCGCCGGCGCAGCGCGGCGACGCCGACGACGACCGGGTCCCAGTAGCTGTCGTGGTTGCCGGCCAGCAGCGTCGGACCGGAGCGCGGCAGGTGCTCGAGACCGGTCACGGTCAGGCGCCCCCACGTCCGCACGACGGGCGCGCACGCGAGCATCGCGAGCCGGTAGGTCGTCGTCATCGCTTCCGGGGCGCTCACGGGTGACGCTCCATGCGGCGCTACCTTTGCAGAGCGGCGCACCGTCCCGTCCGCCGCGCCGCTCGTCCATGTTCAGATCGAGACACGTGGTCATGTCCCCGTCTGCGCCGCGGCGTGCGGTCTACGCCGCGCCGCTCGTCGCGCTCGTCGCGCTCGGCGTGGCCGTCATCGTCACGAGCATCGCCGGGGTTCCGCTGCGCGATCCCGACGGGGTCGCGGGCTCGCGCCTGCTGGTCGCGCTGGGGTTGGTCGGCGCGCTCGTCGCCCTCGACGTCGGCTTCCGCGCCGCCCGCCGCTCATCCGGGCGGTGGCCGACCAGCGCCGCCGTCAACGCCGTGCTGCACGAGCGCTGGAACCGCGATCGCGTCGTCCCGCTGTGCGCGGCGCTGTTCGCGTTCTTCGTGACGTACTTCGCGTACCGCAACCTCAAGAGCGTCGTGCCGCTGATCCGCCCCGGCGAGCTGTTCGACAGCGAGCTGAACCGGCTCGAAACCGGGCTGTTCGGCGGCGAGCAGCCGGCGTCGATGCTGCACGAGCTGCTCGGGACCGGCGCGGCCGCGCACCTGCTCTCGAGCGCCTACCTGCTGCTGTTCATGTTCATCCCGGTGACGCTCGCCGTGTCGCTCGTCTTCTCGTCGCGGCTCGACGCCGGGCTCTTCTACGCCACCGCGCTCTCGCTCAACTGGATCGTCGGGGCGGCGAGCTACTTCGTGCTGCCGTCGCTCGGTCCGTTCCAGGCCGACCCGGTGGCCTTCGCGTCGCTGCCGAGCACCGCGGTCAGCGACCTCCAGGCGTGGCTGGTCGACGAGCGTGCCGCGTTCCTCCGCGACCCGTCGGCCCCGGGGGCGGCGCAGAGCATCGGCGCGTTCGCGTCGCTGCACGTCTCGATCTTCGTCACCGGGGCGCTGACCGCGCACCTCCTCGGCCTGCCGCGCGCGGTGAAGGTGACGCTGTGGGCGATGACGGCGCTGACCGTGCTGTCGACGATCTACTTCGGCTGGCACTACATCCTCGACGACCTCGGCGGGGCGGTGATCGCCGTGATGGCGCTCGCGCTGTCGCGTGCGCTGACCGGCTTCGACCTCGAGGCCGCGCGGGAGCGGATCTCGACGCTCTCGACGGGGCGCGCATGACGAGCCCGGGCCTCGAGTACACCCCGAACGCGCCGGCGTCGGTCGCGGCGGGCGCCGGCTGGCGCGGCGTGCTCGCGCCGCCCGTCGTCGCGCTGTCGACCCTGCTCGCCGCGCTCGTCGCGACCGAGGCCGCGGGCGTGAGCTTCCGCGATCCCGACAACGTCGCGGCGGGCTACCTCGCGCTCGTGGGCGCGTCCGTCGCGCTGCTCGTCGGGCTCGACATCTGGGCGCGCGCGGCGCGCCGGACGCGGACGTGGCGGCCGGCGCGCGACGCCATGCGCGCCGTGCAGCGCGAGCGCTGGACCCGCCACCGCGGGATCTCGGTGGCCGCGGCGCTCGTCAGCTTCTACGTGACCTACCTCGCCTACCGCAACCTCAAGGGCGTCATCCCGATGCTGCGGCCGGACGAGCTGTTCGACTCGCAGCTCGCCGCGGTCGACCGCGCGCTCTTCGCGGGGCGCGACCCGGCGACGCTGCTGCACGACGTCCTCGGCGGCGGCCTCATGACGCACGCGCTGTCGAGCTTGTACGTCGCCTTCATCGTGTTCCTGCCGCTCTCGCTGGCGGTCGCGCTCGTCTTCGCGCGCGACCTGTCGACGACGCTCTTCTACGCCACCGCGCTCTCGGTCAACTGGGTCCTCGGCGCGGCGAGCTACTTCGTCTGGCCGGCGCTCGGCCCGGCGTACGCCGACGCGGGGCTCTTCGCCCACCTCCCCCGCTCCGAGGTGACCCACCTGCAGCAGATCCTCCTCGACGACCGCGTCGCGTGGCTGCGCGATCCGACCACGGCCACGCCGCAGGCGATCGCCGCGTTCGCGTCGCTGCACGTCGCGATGAGCTTCACGGCGCTGCTCGCCGCCCACCTCCTCGGCCTGAGTCGCCGCCTGAAGATCGCGCTGTGGGCCTGGATGGTCGTCACGCTGATCTCGACGATCTACCTCGGCTGGCACTACGTCGTCGACGACGTGGCCGGGTTGGCGATCGGCGCCGCGGCGCTGTGGCTCGCGAAGCTGATGACGGGGTTCGACTGGCGCGAGGCGCGGCGCCGGCAGCAGGCCGCGTAGCGCCGGTGCGGGTCGTCGTCCTGCACGCGCGGCAACCGCTCCTCGTCGACCTCCTCGAGACCTTCCCGCCCGACCGCTTCGAGGTCTCCGTCCTCACCGAGGCCGAGCCGGCGGCGGTGTTCCGGCCCGGGACACCCAACCTCGCGCCGGTCGTGCACGCGCCCCGCGCCGAGTGGCACGAGCGGATGGCGTCGATGTCGCGCGACGGCGACGCGCCGGAGATCGTCACCAACGACGAGTACTGCACCGTGGAGTGCGCGCGGCTGCGCGAGCGCGCGGGCCTCACGAGCCGCCACCCGGCGACGCTCGGCGCCTACCGCGACAAGGTGGTGATGAAGTCGGTGCTCGCAGAGGCCGGGGTCGACGTGCCGCGGCACCTCGCGCTGGACGAGGTCCCCGACGTCTCGGCGGACGCGCTCGTCTCAGAGCTCGGCCTGCCGCTCGTCGTCAAGCCGCGCGAGGAGTCGAACAACCGCGGCGTCGAGGTGATCGACGGCCGCGCGCGGCTGGACGCGTGGCTCGCGGAGCGCGACGCGCTGGCCGGGTGGGAGGCCGAGGCGTTCGTCGCCGGGAGGATGCTGCACGCCAACGCGCTCGTCGACGACGGCGCGGTGACCCCGATGCTGGTCGGCGAGTACACGAGCTCGCTGCTCGGGCTCGGGTGGGGGCGCCCGGTCGGCGGCGTCACCGTCGCGGACCCGGTGGCCGCGGTCGGGCACGAGCTCAACGAGCGGGTGGTCGCCGCGCTCGGCGCCGGCGGCCGCTTCGTCGTGCACACCGAGTTCGTCGTGACCGAGGACGGCCGCGCGGTGGTGCTCGAGACCGCGGCGCGCGCTCCCGGCGCGCTCGTCTCGGAGATGGCCTTCTTGCACGCCGGCGTGCAGCTCGAGAAGGCCAACCTGCGCGTCCAGGCCGGCGAGCCCGCGCCGGCGCGGCGCGACACCGGCCTGCACGCGGCGTGGATGTGGTTCCCGCTCCCCGCGGAGCGCCCCGAGCGGCTGCACCGTCCGGCGCTGCGCAGCGACTACCGGCTCCAGCTCCTGCCCGAGGGGACGTTCCTCGCCGCGAGCCTGCTCGTGTGGAACCCCGATCCCGAGGCGCTGCGCGCGGACCTCGCCGACCTCGAGCGCGAGCCGGTCGTCAGCCCTCCACGACCTCCAGCACCGCACACGACCAGCTGAACCCCGAGCCGATGCCGACGAGCGCGCAGCGCTGGCCCGGGTGCAGCGCGCCCGTGGTGCGCAGCTGGTGCAGGCAGGCGATCTGGTCGCCCGCCCCGAGGTGCCCGACCGTGCTCCCGAACGACCAGCACGTCCGCTCGATCGGGACGTCGAGGGCGGGCAGGTAGTACGTCTCCAGCTCGTAGCGGCCCATGTTCGGGAGGATCCAGCGGTCGACGTCGCCCAGCTCGACCTCCGCGTCGGCGAGCGCCCCGAGCACGGCGGAGGCGCTGCCGATGCCGAAGCGCTGCGTCGTCTCCTCCGGCGTGTGGCCGTTGCGGAAGTACTCCTCCTTGCGCTGCTTGTAGGAGGTGCCCTCGACGATCATCGTCTGCTCGCCCATGAACGGATGGTCGCCGCGGTGCAGCTCCTCGAGCGTGGTGTCGGTGTACGTGAAGATGCTCTCGAGCCGCGCGAACCCGTGGTCCTTGGAGAGCACGCACGCGGCGGCGCCGTCGCCGAGGATGAACACGTCGTCGAAGTAGAACCGGCCGAACGGGATGTTCTCGAAGCGGTCGGCCGTGGTGACGAGCGCGGCGCGGTCCTTCTCGGAGGACCGCAGGTACGACGACCCGAGCGTGAGCGCCGCGAGGCCGCCGTTCGACATCCCCTCGATCTCGTAGGCCGGGCACGCGTTGCCGACCACGAAGCGGTGCACGTAGGACGCCGAGTGCCATCCGCCGATCCCCTGCGCGCCCATGTGCGCGTGGACCGCGACGCCGATGTCCGCGGCGTCGTGGCTCGAGGCGGCCAGCGCCTCCTTCCCGGCGGCGACCGCCATGTCCGGCGGGTAGACGTCGAGCGAGACCGCGACCGACTCGAGCTGCGTGCCGGCATGGCGCTCGGCGTCGTAGAGCCCTTCGGCGACCGCGTCGTCGAGCGGCTTGAGCAGCGGCGGGAGGTAGAGCCCCGTGCCGTCGATGTAGACGTCGCCGAGCCTCATCGGCGCGCGCGGACGTACCAGGCGTCGCCGACGACGATGTCGTCGATGCCGCGCTCCTCGCAGTAGTCGACGAGGTGCGACATGCGGTTGATGAAGCCGTGGCCGTTGAAGTTCAGGCTCGTGTTGCACAGGACGCCGACGCCCGTGCGCTCGGCGAAGGCGGTGAGCAGCGCGTGCTGGGGCGGGTTCGACTCGCGCGAGACCGTCTGCACGCGCGCCGAGCCGTCGACGTGGGTGACGGCGTGCAGGCGCGGCTCGCGCACGGTGCGGAAGAACAGCATGTACGGGTCCTCGAAGTCCTCGTTGAAGACCTTGCCGAGGTCCTCGACGCGCGCGCACGGGGCGATCGGCCGGTAGTCCTCGCGCGCCTTGATCTCGTTCAGCCGGTCGCGGGTGCCGGGGCGGAAGGGCTCGGCGAGCAGCGACCGGTTGCCGAGCGCCCGCGGCCCGATCTCCCACCGCCCCTGGACCCACGCGACGACGTGCCCGTCGGCGAGCGAGCCGGCCAGCGCGCCCTCGTCGAGCGGCCGGCGCCGCCAGCGGTCGGGGTGCGGCTCGGTGTCGGCGACGAACTCGAGGCCGGAGTAGACGCTCCAGTCGACGTACGGGCTGCCGGTGACGAACGCGTGCGCGTCGATCGCCGTGCCGAGCGCCGAGCCGGAGTCGTTGGGGCACGGCGGCACGAAGACCGAGGAGAAGTGGCCGAGGTCGCGCCAGGCGGCGTTCCAGTCGCAGTTGAGCCCGCAGCCGCCGGAGATCCGCAGCGGGATGCCGGCCGGGATCTCGCGCAGGGCGACGTCGGCGAAGCGCTGGAAGATCCGGTGGGTGAGGACCGCCGCCGCCGTCTTCGCGGCGTGGGTCGTCACGCCGACGTCGTAGAGCGCCGAGTCCTTGAAGTCGGACTTGGGGACCGGGAACAGGTTCTCGGCGTCGAGCACGCGCTGGACCAGCTCGAGCACGTCGGGATCGGTGCTGCGCGCGTCGCCGAACGCCGCCAGCGCCATCAGCTTGCCGCTGTCGTTCAGCCGGACGAACGACCCGGTCTCGGGGAACGTCGGGTCGCAGATGGCGAACAGCGAGGCGAAGCGTGCGCCGGGCTGCGGGAGCACGGGGATCTCGCGCTGGATCTGGAGACGATCGTCAACGAGGTAGAACGACCCCGTGATCCCCTCCCACACGAGCACGGCCTGGAGCTCTGCGTCCTCGGGTGGAGCCAGCCCGATCGCGCCCAGGATGTGCGAGCGCTCGTGCGTCGAGGAGAAGTAGCGCGCCTTCTTGCCGAAGAACGTCGTGTCGGCGTGCAGGAGGTCGTCGGCGCCGTAGTACCCGGCGCCGAAGGCGCCGTGGACGCTCATCGCCCTGCGACCCGCCTCGACCTTCGAGTTCCACCCGCTCAGCGCGACGACGTCCGGAAGCTCCCCCAGCTCGGCGGCCATCTCCAGCAGCGTCACCGGCGTGAGCACCGAGAACCGCGCGAACGAGTCCTTCTCGGCCTCGAGCGAGAAGAGGACGCGGCCGTCCTGGATGGCCGCGACCGACCCGTCGTGACCTGGTTTGAACGCTACGACCAGCAAGCGGCAGCCCCCGCGTCGAGTGGTCCGGGAACCCTATACGAACGGGCTTAGTGGAACGGGTCGCTTAGTACGGTCTGGCATCGCGCGGCGCGCCGCATCGAGGCGGAGATGCTGGTCGCTTCAGGCACGTTTCTGTCGGTGTGGTACTTCGACCGGTACCCGGCATCGGCCAGCGGCGTCGGCGGTGTCCGATCGTCTACGGCCTGACGCCCGTAGACGATGAGGGCGAGCAGAGCCACCGACCGCAAGTTTGGGGGCGGTGGCTCGTTGACGTTGACATGCGCCGCGTCCTGCTTCTCGCCCTGCTCCTCGCCGCCACGCCCGCCACCGCCCTCGCCCATCCCGGCGACGAGGAGGAGTCGGTCCTTCCCGTGCCCCTCCACCTGCTCCACCTCGGCTCCGGTTCGGAGGTCACCACGCGGGCCTCTGCGGCCCCCCCGTCCGCGACGTTCCCGCGCGGTCGCGGCGAGGACCTCGCCGCGCCGGAAGGGCCGTGCACCGGTGCCGCGAAGGACGGCATGCCCGAGGGCGAAGGCCACAACCACCAGGACGTCACGCAGCACCGCGACCTGCGTTGCCGGATCGAGCAGGTGGCGTTCCTGCCGCTCACGAAGGAGCTCGAGGCGCGGCCGGACGTCGCCCTCGGCGAGATGGACGTCGAGAACGACGTCGCCGCGGTCTCGGTGATCTTCCCCGAGGGCGGGATTCTCCTGTTCGACGTCTCCAACCCGGCCAAGCCGGTGTTCAAGTCCTGGTACCGCAGCTCGCAGTGCGAGGGCGTGGCGTTCGCCAACAACTGCGGCGCGTTCGTCGACCTCACCCCTGACGGCAAGACCGCGTTCATCGCCCAGCAGAGCCTGTCGTTCGTGCCCGGCGCCGACCCCGACGTCGCCGACCCCGGCCCCACGCCGACCACCGCGCCCGCCATCGAGGTCGTCGACGTGGCCGACCTCGAGCGGCCGCGGCGCACGCAGATCCTCCCGGTGCTGTCGCAGGGCGGCGTGCACACCGCGCGCTCGCACGTCGTCCCCGGCAAGGGGACCTTCGTGTTCGGCATCGCCAACAGCCAGGGCGCGCCCGGCTCGGGGATCGACATCTCGAGGCTCGACGAGCAGCGCAAGGTGCTCGTGCCCACCGCTCGGATCGAGATCGGCGAGACCCACGACACGTTCATCCAGAACGATCCCGTCGACGATCGCACCTACCTCTACATCGCCGGCGGGTTCTCCAAGGGCTTCCTCGTCTACGACGTGTCCGACCCGGCCAACCCGAAGCGCGTCGCGGCGTGGAACCTCACGCCCGAGTGCACGCGCGACTGGTACTCGCACACCATCGACGTCGCCCACCGCAACGGGCGGCGGATCGTGACCATGCCCGCGGAGCTCTTCACCTCCACCACCAAGCAGTCCGACGCGCAGCAGGCGCTGGGCTGCGGGACGGAGGTCGGCAACGGCGACCAGCCGGGGCCGCTGTGGATCATCGACGCGACCGACTTCTCCAAGCTCTCGCAGGCCAGCGACACGAACGAGCAGCTGAAGGCGAAGTCCGAGCAGGCGCTCATCTCCACCTGGACCAACCCGGCCAAGCGCGCCGCGGGCAACCTGACGTTCTCGCCCCACAACCAGCAGATCGTCGGCAACCGCATCTACCTGTCGGACTACCACGGCGGGGTCTTCGTCCTCGACGCGAGCGACGCGTTCGAGGGCAAGGCCGTGCGGCCGCGGGAGCTCGGCTACATCGTGCCCAACGGCGAGCGCTCGAACGAGGAGACGCGGCCGGCCGCCGGGGCGCAGGGTCCTCCCGGTCTAGCCGTGCCCCGCACGCGCGGCCGGTCGAGCATCTGGGACATGGTCCACTACAAGGGCCACATCCTCGCGGCCGACCAGATCGGCGGCTTCTACTCGCTCCAGTTCGCCGGCGACGACCCGCCTGCGGGCCCCGGGAGCTCGCCGAGCGGCGGTCCGATCGCGGCGCCCGGCACCGTGAAGCGCCGCCGCCAGCTGCGCCTCGTCCGCAACCGCCTGAGGGTCGGGCGGCTGCGGATCGAGCTGCGCGGCACCCGCGTGCGCGACGTCCGCCGCGTGTCGTTCCGGGTCAACGGCCGCCTGGCCCGCGTCGACGTCCGCCGGCCGTTCCGGGTCACGCTGCGGCTGCGCAACCCCCGCCAGCGGTTCCGGATCGCCGCGCGGGTGATGCTGGGCTTCGGGCAGCGCGTGACGCTGCGGCGCACGCTGGTGTCCCGCGCCCCGCGGACGACCCGCGGCCGGTAGCGACGCCGCCCGCGGAAGGACGCCAGCAGCAGCTCGGAGCGCTCCTCGGCCAGTAGGCCGCCGGCGACCTCGGGGCGGTGGTTGAGGCGCGGCTCGGAGAGGACGTCGAGGACGCTGCCCGCCGCGCCCGCCTTCGGGTCGACGGTGCCGTAGACCACGCGCGGCACGCGCGCGAGGATGATCGCCCCCGCGCACATCGCGCACGGCTCGAGGGTCACGTAGAGGACGCTGTCGAGCACGCGCCACGAGCCGACCTTCGCCGCCGCCTCGCGCAGGGCCAGGACCTCGGCGTGCGCCATGGGGGCCGACCGCAGCTCGCGCTCGTTGCGGCCGGCCCCGATGACCTCGCCTTCGCGCACCACGACGCACCCGATCGGCACGTCGTCGTGCTCCAGCGCACGCTCGGCCTCCCGCAGCGCGAGCCTCATGAACCACTCGTCGCGGGGGAAGAACCTGGACGTGGTTCACGCACCGCCACGCGCGCCGCATCGGTGGATCGATGCTTAGCGGACGAGCGTGTCAACCGTGTAGGCGCCGAAGATGACGAGGGCGAGCATGGGCAACACGAGCACGACGCTCGCGACAGCGGTCGCGACGCCGAGTGCCGCGCGCCGCAGCGCCACGAAGGCGGCGACTCCGGCGAGCACCGGAAAGACGGTGACGCCCACCCCGAGTAGGTTCGACAGAACTACGACGAGTAGAGCGGCTGCGGCAGCGAGGCCGACGACGACGGGGAGCGGGCGGGCGTCAGGACGTCTCACGTGATCAACGATTCTCTCAGAGGATGGCCGCGAGCCGCTCGATCAGCGGCCCGCGGCGATCAGTTGGGTGTCCGCGGTCACGCGTTGTCGTATGCCGATTGGCCAAAGTCGCGCACCGCCCCGTAGTAGATGTTCGCCGCCGCTCGGCAGGCCAGGTACTTGACGGCTTGCTTCAGCTCGGGGAACCGCTTGCCGCAGTAGCGGAACATCGCTTTGCGGAAGCCACGGTCGCAGAACTCCTTCCCTCGCTGCCGCGCGTAGCAGATGTCATGTCCGTCACAGGAGCGCCGGAAGTTGAAGACGCCCTTGATCGCGTCGGGCACGTGCTTGCCGTACCAAGCGGCCGGTCCGCACCCGTTCGGTCCGCCTGCGGCATAGGCCACCGGCTCGTCGAGCTCGGACGCCGGCGCATAGGCGCTGGCGAAATCGGAGTCGGTGGCGGGGTCGTAGCTGACGTGATCCCGATACTCGTAGTCGGTGTAGGACATCCACGCGTACACCGGCTCCCAATGAGCGATGACCCAGCGCTGGGCGTAGATGGGGTACGTGTAGAAGGTGTACGTGGCGGCCCAGTTCCACCCGTGCTCGAACCTCGTGAACACGTGGCCGATGGAATGCCAACCGTTGCCCCAGTAGTGGCAGCGCCGCCCGTTCCAGCACTGCGCCGGATGCGCCCAGTTCACGTGGGCGGTGCCCACGCCCCAGTGGGAAAGGTAGGTTTCGTGACGCCACACCGGACGCCAGTGGCTGATCCCCACGTACCAGCGCTGCACCTCGACCCACGGGTCGGCGACGATGGGATAGGCCACGTCCTCGTCTTGGTGCTCGACGTGCATCGTGACCGTGTCGCCCTCGACCGAAAGGCTCGTCTCGACCGCGTCGCCATCGGCGTCCTTGGCCCACGTCGGCTTGATCGTCGCGACAACCACCTCGGATGCGTCCTCGTCGGTCTGCTCGGCGGCCTCGTCGATCACCGCGTTGCTTCGAGCGGCCTCCTGCCTCAATTCGCCGAGCTCGTCGGTCGCTTCGGCCTTCGCCTCGGCAACCGCGGCCTCGACCGCGGCGTCCGCCGCCTGCTCAGCGCCTTCGCCCGAACCCGCGGCGGGCTCGCCGGCGGGCTTCTCGCCGGCCGGCGCCTCGAGAGCACCGCTGTCGGCGGCCTGCTCCACCTTCGCCGGGTCGTCGACCGGCCGGATGTCCTCGGCCGCGGTGGCGGCATCGGTCGCAGCGTCGGGTCGGGCGTCACTCGCACTCGTCGCCGCCGGATCAGCCGCCTTCAGCTCGTCGGCCCTGTCGGTCCCTGCCGCGACGTCGGCCGGCTTCTCGCCTTCGTAGGCGGCCGCGGGGTCCGCGTCGGTGTCGATGATCGCGACGCCACCATCGTCGGTCTTCTCGAGCTTCTCCTCGCCGTCGAGGTCCACCTTGAACGAGAAGTCCTCGGCCGCCTCCTCGGAACGGATGCCCGTGAAGGTCTCGACCCCATTCTCCGTCGGGCGAACCGCGGTATCCGAGTCCGTCCCGGTGTTCGGGTAGACGACGACATCCTCGTTGACCACCTCCCCGTCACCGGCAGCAGGGCTCGTGCCGACCGGCGTCACCTCGAGATCGCCGCTCTGCGTCTCGACGGAGATGGGGTCCTCGGCCTCCTTGCTGAGCGTGACGTCGGGCTGAGTCCCGGTGGCCTCGAAGCCGCTCTCGGTCGCCTTGACCGATGTCGCCGTCTCCTCGCCTTCGGCAGGCGTGTCCTCGGCGAGGACGTTCGAGTCGGCCTGGGTGATCGACTCGACCGCCTCGTCCGCGGTGACGAGGTTGCCGAAGTCCTCGGATACGGCGGTCGTCGCACCGAACGCAACGACGAGCATGGCGAACAGCGCGCACACCAACGTGCGCCTTCGGACGGCGCGATCTCCCTGCATCAATCCCCCTTGGCCCTGAGGCCGATCGCGGCGCCGCTTCGAGTGCCGCTGTGGTCGTAGACAATCCTCCTCGCGGTCCTTAATTGATCTAGAACATCCGTCCATAAGGTCGACATGACGCGGCAGTGTGTTCCACGTCGCTGTACGGGGCACTTCTGGCAATCGAGGCGCACGCCGAGGCGTCCAGGCTCGCCCCGACCGATCTCGCGGCGGCTGCGCACCTCCTGGAGGAAGGGTGGGCCGACGAAGACACCCGTCTGCGGCTGTGCGCCTCGTCCCCCACGTCCACCCCGCCGAACAGCGGCACATCGCGTCGCGCCGCCAGGAGCTACTCGAGCGGGCCAACAGGCGGTTCGCGAAAAGGCGCCCTCACGAAGAAAACCGTCCTGCTCGTCTGCTCGCAGCTCGACGGGATGTTCCGCGACGTCGCTGACGTCCGAGGCGAGGAGGCGTTCAGGCGGCTGTTCACAAGACGAAGCCCAAGAGTCAAGACAGGCAGGAGATCCGGCAAATACGCGACCTCGTCGCCGGGTCGGAGTCGATGATCGGAACCAAGAGGAATTCTTTCTCGCGGTCCGCGAGGGCATGAGCACGGGCGTCCACCCGCCCGACGCTCGCCGACCATCCCAGTCGCCACGGCATGCTCCATGGACGCGTCCCGGGTAGGGGACGCGTCGCCGCGCAGCGCAGACGTTCGCCTTCCCTGCCGGCTGTCTCGAACTTCTTATCATCACCGCCAACAACGAACCCGGGTTGACCGCACCGAGGCGGGGCGTCAGCTGGCCGGCGACGTCTCGGGACGCTTCAACCATCGCGGACGCGTCCGGCGGCTCGCGTAGACATGTCGTCGCGGTGCCCAGAGTGAGCAGCAGCAGGTCTGCAGCGAGGAATGCGAGGGCGGGCACTGGTCGCGTCCCACAGCAGCGAGCCACCGCCGAACCAGACGAGGATGCGAAGAACCGCGGGAGCCACCTCGCCCGTTGAACGGGAGATCGTCGTGGCGGCGCGCATGGGCATGGCCGACCATCGGCCGGCGACTTGGCCGACCGCCGCGCTGAGCGCCGCGGCTGAGCGCGAGCACGTCGGGCGGTGGAAGGGCGGGGTCGCCGGTGATCGCGACGAGCGCACACCACCCAGACCGCACGCCGCCGCGACGGGGCCCAGCACCATCACGCCGCAGGCGAGAAGATCGCAATGAGCGCGCCGAGGACCTGATCGCCCGTCGGCGTCTTGTCCGGCGCGACGAGCGACTGAAGAACCAGTCCGTCGAACATCGCCAGCAGGGCAGCGGCCCCTACTTCCGCGTCCGTGGAGCGCAGAGTGGAGTGGACCCCGTCTCGTGGACACGTGAGGGCTTTCGCCGTCCGGCCGCGAAAGGATGGTGTCCGACGTGCCCCGAACCCGACCTGCGTACCCGCCGGAGTTCCGGCGTGAGGCCGTTGAGCTTTTGCGTCAGGGCCGCACGCCCGGCAAGCTCTCCAAAAGCCTCGGCGTGTCGCCGCAGACGCTCAGGAACTGGCGCGGCCAGGACCAGCTTGACCACGGCGAGCGCGACGACGGCGTCACAACCGATGAGCGCGACGAGCTCGCGCGGCTGCGACGCGAGAACACGCGCCTGCGGCAGGAGCGCGACTTGCTCAAGCGAGCCGCGGCCTTCTTCGCGACGGAGAACGAGCTGCCGACATCCGAACGCCGGGACGAGCCGCCCCTCGACGCTCGAGCGGTACGAGCGCAGCGTCGACGGCTTGCACGCGCGGTCGTGCTCGACATAGCGCAGCCACTCGCGCGCTGCGTCGGCGAACGTCACGTCAGGGCAGACCTGTGCCGCGAGCTCGCCGGCGTCGGCCTGGCGAAGCACGTCGTCCAGCCATGCCTGCGCGGTGCGCTTCGTGACCGCGCCGGCCGGAGGTCGGCCACGGCCGGTATACGCCGGGCCGATGCGCTTCTTGAGCTGCCGGCCGTCGGGCAGGCGGTACTTGGCGAACCACTGCGGACCCTTGACGCGGTCGACGCGGACGACCCGCGGCCGGTAGCGACGCCGCCCGCGGAAGGACGCCAGCAGCAGCTCGGAGCGCTCCTGCACCAGCAGGCCGCCAGCCCGGCGGGGGCTATACGGGGGCCAAGAGGATCAGCCGCCCCGCCGAAGGCAAGAAAAAGCCACCGTTTCCAGTGGCTTTGGGACGCGCCCGACAGGATTCGAACCTGTGACCTTCGGTTCCGTAGACCGACGCTCTATCCAGCTGAGCTACGGGCGCAGTGCTGCGGTCCGCATCCTAGCGGCGGGCCCGCGACGGAGAGGGCGGGATTCGAACCCGCGAACGAGCGTTCAGCCCGTTACTCGCTTAGCAGGCGAGTGCCTTCAGCCACTCGGCCACCTCTCCCGGAGGCCGGGAGTGTAGACCCTCCTCAGGGCCGTGACAGAGGCAGGCCGAGCGTGACCCAGTCGTGCACCCCGCCGCGGTAGTAGAGGCTCCGCGCCGGCGGGAAGCCGTCTTCGAGCAGCCGCGCGACCGCCCGCGCGGAGGTGCTCGATGACCTCGAGCTCTCCGACGGTGCGCACGTCCGGATGCACGGAGATCGGCGCGATCGTCCCCCACGTGGCGTCGACGACGAAGAGCCCCGGCTCGCCCCCGACCGGCTCCGGGAGCCGCCGCGGGTCGTCGCGTTTCGGGAGGCGGTCGAACACGGTCCTCAAGCTAGCCTCTCGGCCACCTCGGAGGGGTGGCAGAGTCTGGCTGAATGCAGCTGCCTTGAAAGCAGCCGGCCCTCGCGGGCCCGGGGGTTCGAATCCCTCCCCCTCCGCTCACGCGAGCGTCTGCGAGAACCGCAGGACGTACCCGTCCGGGTCCTGGATCGCGAACTGCCGCACCCTCACCTCGTCGTCCGCCCGGGCGTACGTCCGCTCCTCCAGCGGCAGGAACGGATCGGCGACGCCGGCCGCGTCCCACACCGCGTCAACGTCGTCCACCTCTACCTCGAGGTTCACCCCGCGGCCGTACGGGTGCTGCAAATCAGCCCGCGGGAACAGGCGGTCGTGCGACAGCGGCTGCTCGAGCATGAGCCGGCCGGCACCGTCGCCGCGCTCCAGCAGCGCGAACCGCTCCTCCACCCGTGCGTACCGCACGCGGAACCCGAGCCGCTCGTAGAACGCGATGCTGCGATCGATGTCGGAGCAGATGAGCTCCGGGACGATCACCCGAGGAAGCGGTCCATCCGGCGCAGGAAGTCGATGCGCTTCTGGAACATGAAGGCGTGGCCCGCGTCCTCGTAGGCCACGAGCCGCGCGCGCGGGATGAGCCGGGCGAGGCGCGCCTGGTTGCCGAAGGGGAGCACGTCGTCGAGCACGCCCGCCGCGACGAGCGCGGGCTGCCGCAGCCGGGCGACGCGGGGGCCGTCGGGATCCTCGCCGGCGAGCCAGACGCTCGCGGCGCCGACCTGCGCGACCACCTCGGCCGCCGGCCCGGTGGTCACGGGGTCGCGGCGCAGGAGCAGGTTCGCCACGTAGCGGTCGCGGAGAGCCTCGGCGCCGGGCGGGAAGAGCAGCCCGAGGGCGTCGACGGGCGACGGGTCCGGCGACAGCAGCACCGCGAGCGCGCGCGGGGTGGGCGGCACGCCCGCGCGGTGCCCGGGCGCCGTCGCGGCCAGCACCAGCCGCCGCACCCGGCGCGGATGGCGCACGGCGAGGCTCTGCGCGACCATCCCGCCCATCGACCAGCCGAAGACGTCCGGGCGGCGCAGCCCCAGGCGGCGGATGAGCGCGGCGGCGTCGTCGGCCATCTGCGCGATCGTGATCCGCGCCCTCCCGCGCTGCGAGCGTCCCATCCCGCGATGGTCGAGCAGCACGACGCGCCGGCCCTGCGCCGCGACCGCGTCCAGGAACCGCGGGTCCCACGCGTCCATCGTCCCGCCGAGGCCCATGAGGAAGACGGTCGGGCGCCCGCGCCCGAACGCGCGGTAGGCGAGCCGCAGCCCTCCCGTGTCGACCGTGCGCGTCGCGGCGCTCGCGGCGACCGAGTGCGACGCGACGTGCGACGCGCCCGCGCTCGCCGGAAGGACGAGCGCGACGACGACCGCGAGAAGGACCGCGAAGCGGTGCACGGCTCCGAAATGTATCGCGGTCATACGAGCCCGCGCACGCCGTCCACCACGAGCTGCACGGCGATCGCCGAGAGCAGCAGCCCGAACACCCGCGTGAGGAAGCTGATGAGGCTCGCGGGAAGCACCCGTCCGACCCGCTCGGCGACGAGCAGCGTCAGCCCGACCGCGAGCAGCGCGAGCACGATGCCGCCGATCACGCCCACCCGTCCCGCCGCCTCGGGGTTGCGCTCGCTCAGCACGATCACCGTGGCGATCGCCCCGGGCCCGGCGACGAGCGGCGTCGCGAGCGGCACGAGCGCGACGTCGTCGGTGTCCGCCGACGGCTCGTCCATCCCGCGCAGCATCTCGAGCGCCACGAGCAGGAGCAGCAGCCCGCCCGCGATCGACAGGCTCTCGACCGACACCTCGAGGTAGTCGAAGAGCGCCCGCCCGATGAGCGCGAACCCGATGACGAGCCCCGCCGCCGCGGCCGTCGCCCGCAGCGCCGCGCGCTGGCGCTGCGCCGGCGTCAGCTGCCGCGTCATCGCGATGAAGATCGGCGCCGCGCCGACCGGATCCATGATCACGAGCAGCGTCACGAACGTCTCGCCGAGCACGCTCCAGTCCATGGGCGCGGAGCCTACGCCTCGACCTCGACCGCCACCCCGTTCAGCTTCGACATCCCGGCGAGCCGCTCGAGCGACTCCGGCGCCGCGCTCGTGAGCTCGTTCACGTTCACGCCGCCCGCGGCGTTGGCCCGGCGCCAGCCGCCGCGGTGGCCCCACCCGTGCGGCAGCGCGACGACGCCCGGCGTCATGTCGTCGGTCACGAAGACGGGCACGCCGCCCACCTCCCCGGTCGCCGACCGCACCTGCACGAGGTCGCCGTCCGCGACGCCCCGGGCCTCCGCGTCGGCCGGGTGCATCCGCAGCCGCTGCCCCTCCCGCGCGCGCATGAGCTTGTCCACGTTGTGCATCCACGAGTTGTGGGAGCGCAGCTCGCGCATCCCGATCAGCCGCAGCGGCAGCGCCGGGTCGGGCGCCGGCGCCGCGGCGAGCGACTCGACCTCGCGGACGATCTCGGGCGGCGTCAGCCGTGGCGGCTCGCGCAGCCCTCCCGTCGCGTGGTGCTCGTCGAGCAGCAGGCCGTGCGGCGCCGCGCGCAGGCGGGACATCGTCAGCCGCCGCGGCCCGCCCAGCAGGCCGAGCGACAGCATCCGCTGCGGCGACACCCGCACGCCCGCGCGCGCGAGCCACCGCAGCGGCCCGACGCTGTAGGGCGCGATGCCCATCCGCCGCGCGAGGTCGTCGATGATCCGCCACTCCTCGCGCGCCTCGCCGCGCGGCGCGACCACGGCGTCGGTCCACTGGATGAACGGCTTGACGAAGAACGGCAGGAACGCGACCGGCACGTCCTCGCGCTCGAGGAACGTCGTCGCCGGCAGCACGTAGTCGGCGTGCCGCGCGGTCTCGTTGACGTAGAGGTCGATCGACACCAGCAGGTCGAGCGAGCCGAACGCGCGCTCGAGCGCGCGGCCGTCGGGGACGCTCAGCACGGGATTCCCGGCGGAGACGAACAGCGCGCGCAGCTGCCCCGGTCCGGGCGTCTCGATCTCCGGCGCCATCAGCGTCGCCGGGAACTGGCCGAGCACGTCGGGGAAGCCGCCGACGCGCGAGCGGCGCGTCGCGTACGACGCGAGGCCGAAGCGCTGCATCGTCCCGTCGAGGTCGACCGCGGGCTCGGCGAACACCGACCCTCCCGGACGGTCGAGGTTGCCGGTGACCACGGCGAGCGCGTCGAGCAGGAACGCGACGAGCGTGCCGTGCGACCCGAGGCACGAGCCGGTCCGTCCGTAGATCGCCGCGCTCGGCGCGGCCGCGAGGTCCCGTGCGAGCGCGCGCACGACGCCGGGCTCGACGCCGGTGCGGGCGGCGGTGGACTCGGGCGTGAACGGCGCGACGAGCGACGCGAGGCCGGGATCCGACGGGCCGATCGCGTGCAGCATCGACAGCAGCAGCCACGCGTCGCCGTCGGGCAGCAGCGCGACGTGCTCGAAGTTCCGCGCCGTCTCCGTCCGCCGCGGGTCGACGACGACCACGCGCCCGCCGCGCGCGACGACGTCGTGCATCCGGTCGCGCACGCGCGGCACGCTGAACACCGACCCGTTCGAGACGAACGGGTTCGCGCCGACGACGAGGAGGAAGTCGGTGCGCTCGACGTCGGGGATCGGGATTCGCAGCGGCGTGCCGTACATGAGCGCGCTCGCCGCGAAGCGGTTGTTGACGTCCTGCGAGCCCGACGAGTAGAAGTGCTGCGAGCCGAGCCCGTCGACGAACCCGCGCGCCCACGCCGCGTGTCCGAACGACCACGCCGCGGGGTTGCCGAGGTACCACCCGATCGACTCCTTCGGCAGCGCCCCGAGCCGCGCCGCGATGTCGCTCAGCGCCTCCTCCCACGACACGCGCTCGAAGCCGTCGCCGCGCCGGCGCAGCGGGTGCGTCACGCGGTCGGGATCGTGCTGCACGGCGGGGAACGCGATCCCCTTCGGGCACGCGTAGCCCTCCGACAGCGGATGGTCGCGGTCGGGGCGCATCTGCACGACCCGGTCGCCCTCGACGGTCGCGACCATCCCGCAGTTGGCCTCGCAGATCCGGCAGTAGGTGACGCGCTCGGCCATCTACGCGGGCAGCCGGTAGTCCAGGTCGGCATCGAGCTCGGCGACGTCCATCTGGGCCTTCTGGAGCCTGCCCGCGTAGTCCCAGTTCATCGACTGCCAGCGGGTGAACTGCTCGAGCACCCACATGCCCGACTGGCGCGAGCCGTTGCCCGACAGGCCGTTGCCGCCGAACGGCAGGTGCGCCTCGGCGCCCGACGTCGAGTTGTTGACGCTGACCATCCCCGCGGTGACCTGCTCGCGAAAGCGGAAGGCCGTGCGCGCGTCGTTCGTGTAGATCGCCGACGACAGCCCGTACCCGTGGCCGTTGGCCAGGCCCATCGCCTCGTCCCACGTCGAGAACCGCGCCACGCCGACGAGCGGCCCGAACGTCTCCGTGTTGGCGAGCTCGTCGTCGACGCGGACGCCGCTGACGATCGTCGGGTGGACGTACAGCCCGCCCTCGCCGGTGAAGTCGCCGCGCGGGTTCTCGGCCGTGATGCGTCCCATGGGACCGTGGACCGTGTGGTGGGCGCGCACGAGCCCGAGCCAGTCGTCCTCGAACCGCGCGAGGAACCGCTCGCTCATCATCGGCCCGAAGAGGACGTCGCCCGTCGGGTCGCCGACGGGGGCGGCGTCGACGGCCGCCGTCAGGCGGTCGAGGAACTCGTCGTGGACGGCGTCGTGGACGATCGCGGTGCCGAGCGACGTGCAGCGCTGGCCCGCCGTGCCGAAGCCGCTGAACAGCGCGCCCTCGACGGCGAGGTCGAGGTCGGCGTCGTCCATGACGACGAGCGGGTTCTTGCCGCCGAGCTCGAGGCACGGCGACTGGAGGTGGCGCCCGCACAGCTCGCCGACGCGCCGGCCGACCGGGGTCGACCCGGTGAAGCCGACCTTGCCGACGAGGCCCTCGGCGAGCGCGGCGTCGAGCCCGTCGAACGCCTCGGCGCCGGTGGCGTGGACGACCTCGAGCACGCCCTCGGGCAGCCCGGCGGCGCGCAGGACGGACGCGAGCGCGTCGCCGCAGGCCGCGGCGTACTCGGCCGGCTTCCACACCGCGGTGTTGCCGCACAGCAGCGCGGGGACGAGGTACCACGACGGCACGGCCATCGGGAAGTTGCCGGCGGTGATGATCGCCGCCGTCCCGACGGGGACGCGGTAGGTGAAGAGCTGCTTGTCCGGCATCTCGCTCGGCACGGTCTGGCCGTAGAGCCGCCGCCCCTCGCCGAGGAAGAAGTGGCAGGTGTCGACGACCTCCTGCACCTCGCCGAGCGCCTCGGCGTACGGCTTGCCGATCTCGCGCGTGATCGTCCGGGCCAGCCCCTCCTTGTTGGCGGCCACGAGGTCGGCCATGTTCGCGACGACCTGGCCGCGGACCGGCGGCGGCGTCTGCGCCCAGGCCGGCTGCGCGCCATGGGCGGATCGGCACGCTGCGACGAACGCGGCGGGGTCGGCGAGCGTCAGCTCGCAGACGACCTCGTCCAGGTGCGCCGGATTTCGGTTGACCTGTTGGCTTCCCACACGTTCCTCCCGGTAGGGTCACGAATCGAACCACATGTCATTCGCTTCCCCTCAGTTCGAGCTCACCGACGAGTCTCTCAACGACACCACGCACCTGATCGCCGTGCGCGGCGAGGTGCACGTCTCGACCGCTCCCGAGTTCTCCGAGCGGCTCAACGAGGCGATCGCGACCGGCAAGACCGGCGTCGTGATCGACATGGCGGGCGTCGAGTTCATCGACTCGACCGGCCTCAGCGTCCTGCTCAACGCGCTGCGCCGCGTCACGCGGCAGCAGGGCCGGCTGGCCCTCGTGGTGTCCAACCCGACGGTCCTGCGGCTGTTCGAGATCACGCGGCTGGACTCCACCTTCGACATCGCCCCCACGCGGGACGAGGCGATCGCCCGGGTTCAGGTCGACACGGCGGCCGGCAGCTCCGAAGGCGCCCCGTAGGCCACGAGCGGCTCGGGGATCGCCACCGAGCCGTCGTCGCGCTGCCCGTTCTCGAGCACGGCGATGAGCCAGCGGTCGGTGACCGCGGTGCCGTTCAGCGTGTGCAGCGTCTCCGGCTTGCCGCCCTCCGGGCGGTGGCGGATGTCGAGACGCCGGGCCTGGTAGTCGGTGGTGTTCGAGCACGACGTCAGCTCGCGGTAGGCGCCCTGGCCGGGCAGCCATCCCTCGCAGTCGTACTTCTTGGCCGCGCTCGCGCCGAGGTCTGAGACCGCGATGTTCACCACGCGGTACGGGAGCCCGAGCGCCTGGAGCATCTCCTCCTCGATCGCCAGCAGCCGCTCGTGCTCGGCCGCCGACTCGTCCGGTGCGACGAACGCGAACATCTCGACCTTGTCGAACTGGTGGACGCGGAAGATGCCCCGCGAGTCGCGCCCCGCGGCGCCCGCCTCGCGCCGGAAGCACGGCGAGAAGCCGGCGTAGCGCAGCGGCAGCCGCTCGGCGTCGACGATCTCGCCGGCGTGCAGCGAGGCCAGCGGCACCTCGCTCGTCCCGACGAGGTAGAGGTCGTCGTCGCCCACCCGGTAGATCTGCTGCTCGGTGTCGGGGAGCATCCCGGTCCCGTACATCGCCTCCTCGCGGACGAGCACGGGCGGGAGCACCGGCTCGTGGCCGTGGCCGCGGACCTGGTCGAGCGCCCAGCGCATGAGCGCCATCTCGAGCATCGCCACGTCGCCGCGCAGGAACGCGAACCGCGACCCGGAGACGCGCGCGCCCGCCTCGATGTCGATGCCGGCGCCGGCCAGCTCGAGGTGGTCGCGGCCGGTCCGGCCGGCCTCGCCGACCTCGCGCAGGACCGTGTCCTCGAGCGGCGCGTCGGGGTCCGGGAGGTTCGGGACGGCCTGCAGAACCCGTTCGAGGTTCTCCTCCAGCTCGCGCTGCTGCTCCGAGAGCTCCTTGACCTCCGTCGAGAGGTTCTTGACGTTCGCGACGTCGCCGCTGATGTCACCGCCTTCCTTCTTCTTCTGCGCGATCACCTCAGATGCTTGCCGCTGAAGTGCGCGCGAAGACTCACGACGCGCAACGACTTCGCGCCACTGCTCGTCGAGATCGATGAGGCGCGTGATCGCGGAGCCGGCGCCGCGGCGTTCGAGCGCGGCGCGAACGGCATCTGGCTCGCGCCGGATGCGCTTGATGTCCAGCATCGGCTAGGGCGTGGCGCCGCCGGACTGCGGCGAGACCGGCTTCTCGGCGACCTTCCCGGCGTACTTCGACAGGTACTCGGCGACCTTGCGAGCGTCGTCGCCGACCACGATGTTCTCGGGCATGATCGCCCCGGAGAACCCGCCGTTGCGGATCGCGTAGAGGATCGCGTCGACGCTCTCCGGCCGGGTGTTGAAGTTCGGCCCGTCGGTGCGCTCGCGGTCGCGGACGTTGACCGCGGAGCCCTGCGTGCCCGCCGACTCGAGCGTGTGGCAGCCCGAGCACTTGTCGTTGAAGATCAGGGCGCCGTCGCGGACGCGCTGGCTCTCGTTCGCGTCGAGCTCGATCGACTCCTTGCCGCAGCCGGCGAGGAGGCTCGCCGCGAGGGCGGGAAGGAGCAGGAGCTTGAGGCGACGGCGCGTCATCGCGGGCCGGAACCATACTGAGAACGAGCCATGCCCCTCCGTGCCACGTTCCTCGCCACCGCAGCGCTCGCCGCCGGCGCCCTCGCGGGCTGCGGCGACACCGATCCCGTGCCCGTCGACGGCCGCACGCTCGAGGTCGAGCTCGACGAGTACCGCATCATCCCGGAGAACGCGCGGGCGGCCGCGGGGCGGCTCCGGATCGTCGCCACGAACGTCGGGCGCTCGACCCACAACCTCAAGGTCGTCCGGCTCAACGAGGAGGACCGCGAGGCGCCCGCGACCGAGCTGGGCGGCACCGGGACCGCGCAGCCCGGCGAGACGGCGACGTTCACGTTCGAGAACCTCAAGGCCGGCGAGTACCGGATGGTCTGCACGATCACCAACCACGACGACCTCGGGCAGTACGGCAAGCTCGTCGTGGAGGGCGGGAAGGAGGGCCGCTGACCGGTGTCGAACATGACAGCGCCCGGCGTCGGTCCGTGTGGACGGTCGCACGCGTGTCCCTCGCGGTCGTCTTCCATACCGGCGGCAACGGATAGGGCCGGCGCCGGGTGACAACAGCACGCCGCTTCCGCGACGCGATCGGCTCGTTCCCCACCGGGGTCGCCGTCGTCACCGCGAACGGCGCGAGCGGGCCGGCGGGGTTGACGACCAACGCGATCACGTCGCTGTCGCTCGAGCCCGTGCTCCTGCTCGTCTGCTTCGACAACGCTTCGCGCACGCTGCCCGTGGTGCGCGAGTCGCGGCGCTTCGCCGTGAACCTGCTGCGCGCCGGCCAGCACGGCGTGGCCGGGACGTTCGCCTCCAAGCGCGTCGCGGCCGAGAAGTTCGCCGCGGTGACCCACACCGTCGCGCACGGCGTCCCCGTCCTCGACGGCGCGCTCGCGTGGTTCGTGTGCGAGCTGCGCGAGCTGCTGCCGGGCGGCGACCACACGATCGGGATCGGCGAGGTCACCGAGCTGTGGCACGACGCGGACGGCGAGCCACTCGTCTTCGTCCGCGGCGCGTACCGCTAGAGCCCAGCCGCCTCCGTGGCCGCGCGCAGCGCGAGGAACGCGTTGACGCCGGCGGCGAGCGCCATCACCCCCAGCTCGCGCCGCGCGATCTGGAGCACCACCGAGCGCTGGTCGGCCTCGGGCAGCCGCCCCACCGCCTGCGCGTCCTCGATCCCGCGCGCGTCGAGCACCGTCTGCGCGGAGAGCACGCGGAACTGCTCGGCGAAGAAGCTCGTCCCCACCGGCACGAGCGCGTAGATCCAGAACAGCCCGTCCTCGGGCCGCAGCCCCATCAGCCAGGCCAGCCCGGCGCAGAACGCGAGGAAGATCACGGCCGCCTGACCGGCGCGGACGAGCACCCAGGACCAGCCGTCGGGATCCACCCGCCACCACCGCCAGCCGCCCCACCCGGCAGCCGCGGCGTTCAGGACCGCGGCAAGCAGGGCAGTCACCGTCGCGACGCCGCTCATGGCCACATCAGCAAGCGCCTATCGGCACTAAGTAACATAGTCGCACAAGCTCTGATATATCCCACCTGGCGCCATGCTTCGCAGCTATCTCCCGGCTCTCGTCTTCGTAGGACTCGGCACGACGGTGGGGCTCGTGTTCGCGTATCTCAACGCGGTCGTCGGGACGAAGGGCCGCGGCTTCAAGGCGACCGGCGACCCGTACGAGTGCGGGCTGCCGTCCGAGGTCAAGCGCGGCTTCCGCTTCGGGATCAGCTTCTACCTGATCGCGATGCTCTTCATCCTCTTCGACATCGAGGTCATCTTCCTCTACCCGGTCGCGGTGCAGCTGCGGGCGTTCGGGACGTTCGCGATGATCGAGACGGTCGTGTTCATCGCGCTGCTCACCGTGGCGTTCGTCTACGTCTGGCGCCGGGGTGCACTCGAATGGAAGTAGTCCGCCAGAAGCTCACGACGCCGGCGACCACCGACGCCCCGACGGACTTCCGCATCCAGCAGCTGAGGGCGCGCGACATGCTGCGCGGCGACCTCACGGACACCGAGCTCGAGAAGTACGTCGAGGAGCGTGTGCTGACGACGACCCTCGACAAGGCCGTGAAGTGGGCGCAGTCCAATGCGCTCTTCCCGCTGACGTTCGGCCTCGCCTGCTGCGCGATCGAGATGATGTCGATCGTCGGCGGCCGCGTCGACGTCGCGCGCTTCGGCTTCGAGGCGTTCCGCGCCTCGCCGCGCCAGGCCGACCTGCTGATCCTCTCCGGCCGGATCTCGATCAAGATGGCGCCGATCGTGCGGCGCATCTACGACCAGATGCTCGAGCCGAAGTGGGCGATCGCGATGGGCGCCTGCTCGTCGTCGCAGGGCGTCTTCAACAACTACGCGATCGTGCCCGCCGACAAGTTCATGCCGGTCGACGTGCACGTCCCCGGCTGTCCGCCGCGGCCCGAGTCGCTCATGCACGGGATCCTCAAGCTGCGCAAGATGATCCAGGCCGATCCCGACATGGGCTGGCGCGATCGGTACGAGGCGCGCGGCACCGAGGAGATCGTCGAGACGCAGGGCACGGCTCAGGACGCCGCGGACAACGTCTACCGGGAGTCCACGAAGTAAGTGGCCCCCTCCGAGGACCACTAGTGCCCGACGCCACCGGGCTCGAGCTGATCGCGCAGGACCTGCGCGACGCCGACGCCGAGGCCGTGCTCGAGACGCTGCACTTTCGCGAGCAGGCGACGATCATCGTCGAGCCGACGAAGATCGGCTGGGTGCTCGAGCGCCTGCGCGAGCGCGGCTACAGCTTCCTCGCAAGCGTCCACGGCGTCGACTACTACCCGGAGGAGCCGCGGCTCGGGATGCACTACGAGCTGCTCGACATGGAGGCGGTCGACCGCATCCGGGTCAAGCTTCGCGTGCACACCGAGAGCCCCGAGGTGCCGTCCGTCACGCCGGAGTGGCCGACCGCCGACCACCAGGAGCGCGAGGCCTACGACATGTTCGGGATCGTCTTCACGGGCCATCCCGACCTGCGCCGCATCCTCATGCCCGAGGACTACGAGGGGTACCCGCAGCGCCGCGACTTCCCGGTCGGCGGCGAGCCCGTGCTCTTCACGTACAACGAGTCGCAGGGCGCGGACTACACGCAATGAGCGCCTCCCTCGACGTCGTCTCCCCCGGCGCGGCCGAGCAGGCCGAGCAGTTTCATCCGGAGCCCGAGCAGGAGCTCCTGACGATGAACTTCGGGCCGCACCACCCTGCCACGCACGGGGTGCTGCGGCTGCTGTGCACGCTCGAGGGCGAGGTCGTGCGCGATCTCAAGCCGATCATCGGCTACGTCCACACCGGCATCGAGAAGACCGCCGAGGACAAGAACTACTGGCAGGCCATCCCCGTCGTCGAGCGGATGGACTACCTCGCCTACTACTTCAACGCGTACGCCTACTGCGGCGCGGTCGAGAGGCTGCTCGCCCTCGAGGTCCCGAAGTACGCGCAGTACCTGCGGGTCATCCACCTCGAGCTCAACCGGATCAAGAGCCACCTCGTCTGGCTCGGGACGAGCGCGCTCGACCTCGGCGCGGTGTCGATGTTCTGGTACTGCTTCCGCGAGCGCGAGCAGGTCCTCGACCTCTTCGAGATGTCGTCGGGCGCGCGCATGCACACGCGCTACATCCAGGTCGGCGGCGTCGCGGACGACATCCCGCCCGGCTGGGTCGACCGCTGCCGGACGTTCACGGCGCTCATGCGCCGGCGCGCCGACGAGTACGGCGCGCTGCTCAACCGCAACGAGATCGTCCTCCAGCGGCTGCGCAACGTCTGCATCGTGCCCAAGGAGCGGCTGCTCGAGCTGGGGGTCACCGGGCCGCTGCTGCGCGCCGCCGGCATGCCGTGGGACCTGCGCAAGGCCGACCCGTACTGCTCGTACGAGGACTTCGACTTCAAGATCCCGGTCGGCACGATCGGCGACAACTACGACCGCTTCGCCGTCCGCCTCGCCGAGATCTACGAGTCGTGCTCGATCATCGACCAGGCGGTGGACCGGCTCGACGACGTCGAAGGCGGCCACATCGCCGACGACCGCAAGGTCGCGCTGCCGCCCCGCCACGAGCTGGCGACCTCGATGGAGGCGCTCATCCACCACTTCAAGCTGGTGACCGAGGGCTACCGCGTGCCGCCCGGCGAGGCGTACTTCCCGATCGAGTCGCCGCGCGGCGAGCTGGGCTGCTTCGTGCGCTCCGACGGCTCGGCGAAGCCCGCACGCGTGCACATGCGCGACCCCTCGTTCGTCAACCTCCAGGCGCTTGCGGACATGGTCCACGGCACGTACGTCGCGGACCTCATCGCGACGCTGGCGATGCTCGACCCGGTGCTCGGCGGCATCGATCGATGAGGGAGGTCGCGCGCTTTGGCAACGGGTCGCGCGTGCCCGGTTGGGACGACGCCGTCGACCTCGAGAAGGAGCCCGTCGAGGTCCCGGACCCCGCGACGACGCCGGTGCCCGACGACCTCCGCGCGGAGATCGAGTCGCACCTCGCGAAGTACCCCGACCGGCGCTCGGCGGCGCTGCCCGCGCTCGCCGCCGCGCAGCGCGTCCACGGCTGGTGCTCGCCCGAGGCGATCGCGCAGGCAGCGACCGTGATGCGGCTGACGCCGGCGTACCTGTCCGCCATCGCCACGTTCTACGACATGTTCCACACCGAGCCGGTGGGCCTGCACCGCGTCTACGTGTGCACGAACATCTCGTGCTCGCTGAACGGCGCCGACGCCCTGTACGAGCGCCTGCACGACGCGGCCGAGGGCAACGAGGACCTGCACGTCCAGCACTTCGAGTGCCTCGGCGCGTGCGACATCGCGCCGATGGCGTCGGTCGACGGCGTCTACGTCGGCCCGCTCGAGCTCGACGACGTGCCGCGGCTGCTCTCAGACCTCGCCGCCGGCCGCCCGCCGCTGGCCGACAAGCAGCTGCGCCGCCGGTTCAGCGCGGACCCGCACGCGAACACGCAGCAGTTCCGGCCCGGGCCGGGCAACGAGCCGATCGTCGCCGCGGGCGCGGGCGGCACGCCGAAGCCGCCGGTCGCCGTCGGGCCGGACATGCCGGCCGACCAGGACCGCTCCGACCAGCCGGCGCCGATCGAGCAGCCGCCCGACCCGCCCGAGAACCCGGAGCCCGACGGATGACGCAGCACCTGCTCTTCAAGGACATCGACGAGCCGCGCCTCACCACGCTCGAGGTCTACCGGCGGCGCGGCGGCTACGCGGCATCCGAGCGCGCGCTCGCGATGGAGCCCGCGGCCGTGCTGGCCGAGCTGAACGCGTCGGGGCTGCGCGGCCGCGGCGGCGCCGGCTTCCCGATGGGCCGCAAGGCGTCGTTCCTGCCCAAGGGCGACATGCCCAAGTACCTCGTCTGCAACGCCGACGAGTCCGAGCCCGGGACCTTCAAGGACCGCGAGCTCATGCAGAAGACGCCGCACACGCTGATCGAGGGGATCGCGATCACCGCCTACGCGGTCGGCGCCAACCGCTCCTACATCTACATCCGCGGCGAGTACGAGCTGCAGGCCGACATCCTCGAGGCCGCGCTCGAGGAGGCGAAGGCCGCCGGGCTGGTCGGCGACCGCATCCTCGGCTCGGGCTTCTCGCTCGAGCTGTGGGTCCACCGCGGCGCGGGCGCCTACATCTGCGGCGAGGAGACGGCGCTGCTCGACTCGCTCGAGGGCAAGCGCGGCAACCCGCGCCTGAAGCCGCCGTTCCCGGCCAACCAGGGCCTCTACCAGGGCCCGACGCTCATCAACAACGTCGAGACGCTGGCCACCGTCCCGCACATCATCGCCATGGGCGGCGAGGAGTACGCGCGGATCGGGACCGAGACGTCGACGGGCACGAAGCTCGTCTCGATCAGCGGCAACGTGCGGCGGCCGGGCAACTACGAGATCGAGCTGGGGACGCCGTCGCGCGAGCTCATCTACGACCTGGCCGGCGGCCCGCCGCCCGGCCGCGACGTGAAGCTGTGGTTCCCGGGCGGCTCGAGCTCGCCGGTCCTGACCAAGGACGACCTCGACCTCGCCTACGACTTCGACACGATGGCCAAAGCCGGCACGATGCTCGGCTCGGGCGCGATCATCGTCGTCGACGACTCGAACTCCGTGGTCGACGTCGCGCTGAAGGTCGCGAAGTTCTACCGCCACGAGTCGTGCGGCAAGTGCACGCCGTGCCGCGAGGGCACGAACTGGACCGTGAAGATGATCGAGCGGATCCGGTCGGGCGAGGCGACGCCGATGGACCTCGACATCATGGCGTCGGTCCAGACCAACATCATCGGCCACTGCCTGTGCGTGCTCGGCGACGCGATGGCGATGCCGATCGGCTCGATGATCGAGAAGTTCCGGCCCGAGTTCGAGGAGTACATCGAGGCCCGCCGGCGCGAAGCGGACCTCGGTTCGAACGAGCCGCTCGAGACGCCGCTCCAGGTCCTCCAGGGAGCCCGCTAGGTGCCGCGCCCCGAGCTCGAGGAGATCACGTTCTCGATCGACGGCCGCGAGGTCGCCGCGCCGGCGAACATGATGCTCGTCGACGCCGCCAAGCGGGGCGACGTCGAGATCCCGGTCTTCTGCTACGAGCCCAAGCTCGGCCAGCCGGTCGGCGCGTGCCGCATGTGCCTCGTCGAGGTCGAGGGGATCCCCAAGCTCCAGACCGCGTGCT
Organism: Solirubrobacteraceae bacterium; assembly: GCA_030447275.1. Lineage (GTDB taxonomy): Bacteria > Actinomycetota > Thermoleophilia > Solirubrobacterales > Solirubrobacteraceae > CADCVT01. The sequence goes on from JAUJPF010000014.1 coordinate 28,329, forward strand.
CGACGCCGGTCAAGGACGGCATGGTCGTTCACACCCAGACCGAGCGCGTCCGCGACGCGCAGGCGGCGGTCGTCGAGTTCCTGCTCGTCAACCACCCGCTCGACTGCCCGGTCTGCGACAAGGGCGGCGAGTGCCCGCTCCAGGACATCTCCTTCGGTTGGGGCGGTGGGCGCTCGCGGTTCATCGAGCCCAAGCGCCACTTCCAGAAGCCGCTGGAGCTGTCGCCGCTCGTGGCGATCGACCGCGAGCGCTGCATCCTCTGCTATCGCTGCGTGCGGTTCAGCCAGGAGGTCGCCGAGGACTACCAGCTGATCCTCCAGGAGCGCGGCGCCGACACGTACGTCGCCACGTTCGACGGCCACCCGTACGTCGCGCCGTTCAGCGGCAACATCACCGAGCTGTGCCCGGTCGGCGCGCTCACGTCGCGGCCCTACCGCTTCCGCGCGCGCCCGTGGGACATCGAGCAGTCGGGCTCGGTGTGCACGCTGTGCCCGTCGCAGTGCAACGTGAGCTTCACCGTCCGCGACGAGCGCGTGCTGCGCGTGCTCGGCCGCGACAACGAGGGGGTCGACGACGGCTGGCTGTGCGACAAGGGCCGCTTCGCCTACCAGGCCGTGCACGCCGACGAGCGGGTGACGCGGCCGATGGTGCGCGACGGCGGCGTGCTGCGCGAGGTGTCGTGGGAGCGCGCGCTGTCGGAGGCCGCGTCGGGGCTCGGCCGCGCGAAGGGCCGCGTCGGCGCGGTCGCCGGCGGCCAGACCACGAACGAGGAGGGCTTCCTCCTCCAGCGGCTGATGCGCGAGGCGCTCGAGTCGCCGAACGTCGACTCCTCGCCGTTCGGGTCGCGCCCGCGGGCCGACCTCGTCGCGCTCGCCAACCCGCGCCTCCAGGCCACCGTCGAGGACATCGAGTTCGCGCACACCGTGCTCGTGCTCGACTGCGAGCCGATCGACGACGCGCCGATCCTCGACCTGCGCATCCGCAAGGGCGTGCGCCGGCAGCGGACGAAGCTCGCCGTCGCGACGTCGCGCCCGAGCGCGCTCGACCCGAACGCGATCGCCTCGCACCGCTTCGCGCCCGGCGGCGGGGCGGACTTCGCCCGCGCGCTGTCCCGAGGCGACGAGTCCGTGCGCGAGTTCGGCGACGCGCTGCGGGCGGCGGGCGAGGAGATCGTGATCATCGTCGGCGAGCGCTCGGCCTCCGCCGCCGTCGAGCTCGCCGAGGCGCTCGGGCTCGCGGACGTCGGCGGCGCCGGCATCATCGAGATCCCGGCTCAGACGAACGGCCGCGGGCTGCGCGAGGCCGGCTGCGTCCCGGGCTCGGGCCCGGGCTACGCCGAGGCGCCCGACGGCCTCTCGACGCCGCAGATCGCGGGCGCGCTGGACGCGGGCGAGCTGACATCCGCGTACCTGCTGCACGTCGACCCGCTGCGCGACCTGCCGGGCAGCGGCGCCTGGGCCGTAGGCCTCGAGCGCGCGACGACGGTCGTCGCCCACGCCGCGTTCCTCACCGACGGGGTGCGCGAGCACGCGACGGTCGTCTTCCCCGCCGAGGGCCACCCGGAGAAGGAGGGCACGATCGTCCACCCGGACGGGCGCCTCCAGCGCGTGCGCCCGGCGATCGCCCACCAGGGCGAGAACCGGCCCGAGTGGCAGGTCCTCGCCGAGCTGAGCGCGCGCCTCGGCGTCGAGACCGGCGTGATGACCGCGGGCATGGCCTTCCAGCAGCTCGTCGCCGCCGTGCCGTTCTACGCCGGGCTCACGCTCGACGTCATCGGCGGGCGCGGCGTGCGCTGGCCCGAGCGGGCCCAGGCCACCGGGCTGCCCGAGGCCCCGGCTCCGGCCGCCGCGCCGGCCGCGCGCGACGTCGCCCCGTCCAACGGCCACCTGCGCCTGGGGACGTTCCGCTCGATCTGGGCGTCCGTGGAAGTGGAGGCCTCGCCGGCGCTGAAGTTCCTGACCGCCCGCCAGCGCGCCGAGCTGTCGCCGGACGACGCGCAGCGCCTCGGCCTGCGCGACGGCGAGCGCGTGGAGGTCGGCGTGAACGGCACCCGCGTGCGCGCGACGGTCGCGCTGCGCCACGACGCGCCGCCCGGCACCGTCTTCCTCGAGGAGGGCGTCGCCGAGGACGCCGCCAACGTGCTCAGCGGCGAGCCGCTGGTGGAGGTGAAGCGCTCGTGAGCGCCGACGCCCTCATGCTCGCGCGCGTCGACCTGGTCGAGGCGTGGTGGGTCCAGATCCTCAAGGCGCTGATCATCTTCTTCATCGCGCTCCAGATCCTCCCGGCCGTGATCATCATGGAGCGCAAGCTCATGGGCCGGATGCAGATGCGCTACGGCCCCAACCGCGTCGGGCCGTTCGGCGCGCTCCAGCCGATGGCCGAGATCGTCAAGTTCGCCCTCAAGCAGGACTCGCGCCCGCGCACGGCGATCGGGCTGCTCTACGTCCTCGCGCCCGCGATCTCGATCCTCACCGCGGTCAGCGCGTTCGCGATCGTCCCGTTCGGCGACGCCGTCGACATCTTCGGCGCGAAGGTCGGCCTCTACGGCATCGACGTCTCGATCGGCGTCCTCTACGTCTTCGCCTTCGGCGCCATCGCGTTCTACGGCCTCATGCTCGGCGGCTGGGCCAGCGGCTCGAAGTACTCGTTCCTCGGCGCGATGCGGTCGGCTGCGCAGCTCATCTCCTACGAGGTCTCGCAGGGCCTCGCGCTCGTCGGCGTGCTGATGACCGCGCAGACGCTGTCGCTCACCGGGATCGTCCAGGCCCAGGAGGGCATGTGGTACATCGTCCCGCAGTTCGTCGGCTTCATCGTGTTCATGGTCGCCGGGTTCGCCGAAACCAACCGCGCGCCGTTCGACCTGCCGGAGGCCGACGCCGAGCTCGTGCAGGGCTACATGACCGAGTACGGCGGCACGAAGATGGTCGCCTTCCTGTTCGCCGAGTACCTGAACATGCTCACGGTCTCGCTGCTCGCCGTGACGTTCTTCCTCGGCGGCTGGCAGCTCCCGTTCGGCATCGACCCGCCGACGTGGGTCGACCCGCTCGTCGTGCTCGGCAAGCTCTACCTCTTCGTCTTCTTCTTCATCTGGGTGCGCGCGACGCTGCCGCGCCTGCGCTACGACCAGCTCATGAGCCTGGGCTGGAAGATCCTCCTGCCGCTGGCGACGCTGAACGCGCTCGTCACGGCCATCGTCGTCGTGGTGGTGGACAACAACTGATGAGCCCGTACGACCCCGGTCCCGACGTCGTCGAGGTCCTCCGCGCGCCCGAGCCCGGCGGCGCCGGCGGCGCCTACCGCGCGTTCGGCGAGACGCTGCGCGGCCTGAAGACGACGTTCGCGCGGCTGCGCGAGAAGCCGACGACGATCCAGTACCCCGAGGAGAAGGTGCCGGTGTACCCGCGGTTCCGCGGCCGCCATCGGCTGCACCGCTTCGAGGACACCGGGCTGGAGAAGTGCGTCGGCTGCTCGCTGTGCGCCGCCGCCTGCCCGGCGGACTGAATCCGCGTCGTAGCCGCGGAGAACACCCCCGAGCACCAGGTGTCGGCGGGCGAGCGCTACGCCGCGGTCTACGAGATCAACCTCTCGCGCTGCATCTTCTGCGGCTACTGCGAGGTCGCGTGCCCGTTCGACGCGATCACCATGGGCCACGACTACGAGATGTCGGACTACGACCGCTCGGACCTGATCTTCACCAAGGAGATGCTCCTCGCCGAGCCGCTGGACCGGACGCCGCTGCGGGCGGAAGGCGAGTAGTTGGCGGAGCTCCTCTTCTTCGTCGCGGCCACCGGCGCGATCGCCGGAGCGATCGGCGTCATCGCCCTCCAGAACCCGTTCTACAGCGTGCTGTCGCTCGTGGGGCACCTGCTGTCGCTGGCCGCGCTCTTCTTGCTGCTGCGCGCGGAGTTCATCGCCGCGGCGCAGGTCGTCGTGTACGCGGGCGCGGTCATGGTCCTCTACGTCTTCGTCGTCGCCTACGTCGGCGGCGCCGAGCCGCAGATCCGCCCGTTCGCGCCGGGGCTGCGACGCCTGTCGGTGCTGTTCGGCGCGGTCATCCTCATCGAGCTGTGGATCGCGCTGCTCGGCACCGGGCTGAAGGCGGTCGACGGCGAGGGCGCGCCGTTCGACCCCGCGTTCGGCACGCCGGCCCAGCTCGGCGAGGCGCTGCTGACGAAGTTCCTGCTGCCGTTCGAGCTGGCGTCGCTGCTGCTGCTCGTCGCCGCGGTCGGCGCCGTCGTCCTCGCCCGTCGGCGGCGCGGCACCGACCTCGAGCACGACGACGGCGACGCGGTGAGCGTCATCGACGCGCTGCGCCCGGCCGGCACCGGCACGATGAAGGAAGGCGTGAGCGGCCTGCCCGACGTGGGCGGCGAGCCGCCCGGCTCGCACCCGAAGGGGACGACGCGGCCGGAGATCGCGGCGGGCGCCGGCGACAGAGAGCACGAGGGCGGCTGGTGAGCATCGGCTGGTACCTCGCGGTGTCCGCGTTCATCTTCGCGATCGGCGCGGGCGGCGTGCTCGTCAAGCGCAACCCGCTCGTGATCCTGCTCTGCCTCGAGCTGATGCTCAACGCGGCGAACCTCGCGCTGATCGCGTTCAGCCGCATGCACGGCTCCGACGACGGCCAGGTCTTCGCGCTCATCGTCATGGTCGTCGCCGCGTGCGAGGTGACCGTCGGCCTCGGGATCATCGTCGCGATGTACCGCCGGCGACTGCCGGTCGACGTCGACGAGCTGCGGGAGCTGCACGGCTGATGACGTCGGTCAAGACGTTCGCGTGGCTCACGCTGCTGCTGCCGCTGGCGGGCTGCCTGATCAACGGCCTCGGCTTCCGCCTGCTGCGCGGGCGGATGCCCGGCTACGTCGGCACCGCCGTGCTGCTCGGGTCGTTCGTGTGCGCGGTGCTGATGCTGTTCGCGCTCCAGGACCTGCCCGAGGAGCGCCGCCAGGTCGAGGCCGTGGCCTGGGAGTACATGACGCTCAAGGGCAGCGTCGACGCGAAGCTCATGCTGCTCGTCGACCCGCTGAGCGTGTTCATGACGGTGACGATCACCGGCGTCTCGACGCTGATCCACCTGTACTCGATCAGCTACCTGAGCGGCGACCGCGGCTACGCGCGGTACTTCTCCTACCTCAACTTCTTCGTCTTCTCGATGCTCCTGCTGATCCTGGCCGGGAGCTTCATGATCCTCATCGTCGGGTGGGCGTTCGTCGGCGCCGCGTCCTACCTGTTGATCTCGTACTGGTACCGGCGCGAGACGGCGACGGCGGCGGGCATGAAGGCGTTCGTCATCAACGTGCTCGGCGACGTCGGGCTCGTGCTCGGGACGTTCTTCATCTTCCGCGGCACCGGCACGCTCGACTTCCTCGAGTCGTTCGAGCGCGTCGGCGACGTCTCGTCCGGCGACCTGACCGCCGGCTGCATCCTGCTGCTCATCGGCGCGTTCGCGAAGTCCGCGCAGATCCCGCTGCACACGTGGCTCCCCGACGCGATGGAGGGCCCGACCCCGGTCAGCGCGCTCATCCACGCGGCCACGATGGTCACCGCCGGCGTCTACCTCATCGCGCGCATGTGGCCGCTGTTCGAGCAGGCGCCCAACGCCGCGGCGGTGGGCGCCATCGTCGGCTGCCTCACGCTCTTCGTCAGCGCGACGATCGGGCTCGTCGTCACCGACCTCAAGCGGATCATCGCCTACTCGACCATGTCGCAGATCGGCTACATGGTCATGGCCGTGTCGTCCGGCGCCTACGTCGCCGGCATCTTCCACTTCTACACGCACGCCTTCTTCAAGGCGCTCCTGTTCATGGCCGCGGGCTCGGTGATCGCGGCGATGGCCGGCGTGCAGAACATCGACCGGATGCGCGGCTTCCGCACGGCGATGCCGTTCACGTTCGGGTGCTTCGTCGTCGGCGGCCTGTCGCTCGCGGGCGTCCCGCCGTTCGCCGGGTTCTTCTCCAAGGACGAGGTGCTGGCGTACGTCGCCGACCGCGGCGACTGGCACATCGCGCTCGTCGTGGTCGGCTACGTCACCGCGTTCATCACCGCCGTCTACACGTTCCGGATGATCTTCCGCGTGTTCTTCGGCGAGCCGTCGCCCGAGGCGCGCGAGCTCGAGGACGGCCACCTCCACCACGCCGACGTGCCGACGAACCCGGTGAGCGGCGAGGCGGAGGACACCGACGTCGGCTTCCCCGGCCCCGAGCATCACATCGCCGAGCGCGCGCTGCCGATGCGGATCGCGATGGGGCTGCTCGCGCTGGGGGCGATCGTCGCCGGCTGGATCCAGATCCCCAACGTCACCGAGGCGCTCGACCACTTCCTCGAGCCGACGTTCGCCGAGTCGCGCTTCCATGAGGAGCTGCACCCGTCGGACGCACTGACGTTCGGCGGGATGGCGCTCGGCGCGGTGCTGTCGATCGCCGGCATCGCCGTCGCCTACCTGATCTGGATGAAGCGCCCGGCGATCGCGACGACGCTGCGCGAGCGGTTCCGCCCGCTGCACACGCTGTTCGCGAACAAGTGGTACGCCGACGAGGCGCTCGACCGGCTGTTCGTGCGGCCGGGCGCGTGGTTCGGGCGCTTCGCGCAGCACACGTTCGAGCGCGTCGTCGTCGACGGCCTGTTCGTCGGCGGGCCCGTCGGGCTCGTGCGCGCCGGCAGCGCCGCCGTCCGCAGCCGGCAGAGCGGGTTCCTGCGCGCCTACGCGGCGCTCATGGTCCTCGGCCTCGCCGGCGTCGTCCTCTGGTTCCTCCTGCGCGCATGACCCTCCACCTGTCGATCATGCTCTGGCTGCCGGCCCTCGCCGGCCTCGTCGCGCTGCTCGTCCCGCGCGCGATCTCGGGCTGGGTCGCGTTCGTCGGCTCGCTCGGAGCGCTCGCGTACTCGGTCGCGCTGCTCGTCGACTACGACGCCGCGACCGGCTCGCTCCAGTACGTCACCGACGAGACGTGGATCGAGCAGCTCGGCATCCACTACAAGCTCGGCGTCGACGGGCTGAACCTCGCGCTGCTCGCGCTCGCGACGCTGATGTTCAGCGCGTGCATCCTGTGGGCCGCGCTCGAGGGCGACCACCGCCGCGAGCGCCCGCGCCAGTTCTTCGCGTGGATGGCGCTCGCGCACAGCGCGGTGCTCGGCGCGCTGCTCGCGCAGGACCTGCTGCTGTTCGTCCTCTTCTTCGACCTCATGCTGGTGCCGTTCTTCTTCCTCACGGGGATATGGGGTCCCGGCCCCGACCGCGTGCGGGCGGTGACGAAGCTCTTCATCTACACGCTCGTCGGCTCGCTGCTGATGCTCGCCGCGGCGATCGCCACCGGCGTGCTGTCGTCGGTCCAGGGCGATCAGACGACGTTCGTGCTCTCCGAGCTCGAGAAGGTCGCGCTGCCCGAGGGCTCGCAGCGCTGGATCTTCCTGTGCTTCGCCGCGGCCTTCCTCGTGAAGATGCCGGCGTTCCCGGTCCACGGCTGGATGCCCGACGGCTACCGGACCATGCCGCTGCCGGTGCTCGCCGTGTTCAGCGCCGTGCTGTCGAAGGTCGCCGCGTACGGCTTCCTGCGCGTGGTCACGCCGCTCTTCCCCGACGCGAGCGCCGACTTCCAGACGCTGATGCTGCTGATCGCGCTCGCCTCGATCCTCTACGGCTCGGCGATGGCGTTCACGACGACCGAGACGCGGCTGATCCTCGGCTACTCGTCGGTCGCGCAGCTCGGCTTCATCACGCTCGGGATCTTCTCGCTCGACGGCGACGGCGCGCAGGGCGCGATCCTCCAGTCGGTCAACCACGGGCTCGTCACCGTCCCGGCGTTCTTCATCGTCGGGCTGCTCGCCGCGCGCGCGGGCGGCTCGCAGGACCTGCGCGACATGGGCGGCGTCGCATTCCGTGCGCCGATCCTCGCCGCGCTGTTCTTGATCGTCTCGCTGGCGACGCTGGCCATGCCCGGCTCGGCGAACTTCGTCGGCGAGTTCCTCATCCTCTTCGGCGTGTTCGAGACGAAGATCGTCATCGCGATCGTCGCGTTCACCGGCGTCCTGCTGGCGTCGGTCTACATGCTGCGGATGTTCATCCGCGCGATGCACAACCGCGTCGGCGCAGGCGTCGTCCCGACCGACATCCGCTTCGCTGACGGGCTCGTGCTCGTGCCGCTCGTCGCGGTGATCGTCGCGCTCGCCCTGTACCCGCAGATGCCGCTCGAGAAGGGGCAGAACACGATCCCGCCCAAGGTGGAAGAGGCCGGCCGGCTCGCGCAACCCGAGAGGCAGGCGATCCGATGAAGGGTCCGTCGATCGACTGGGCCGGGCTGTCGCCGGTCCTCGCCGTCATGGGCGGCGCGATGATCGTGCTGCTCACCGGCCTCTTGCGCTCGCGGTTCGTGCGCGAGTCGCTCGTCCCGTTGCTGGCCATCGCGACGCTGGCGACGTTCGCCGGCCTGTCGATCTGGCAGTGGGACGAGGGCAAGGACATCGTGTCGGCCGCGCTGCGCGTCGACACCTTCGCGATGTACCTCAACTGCCTGTTCGCGGTGGCGGGGATCGCTGCGGTGCTGCTGTCGTGGCGCGCGCTCGCGCCACGCGAGTCCGCGCACGGCGAGTACTACTCGCTGCTGCTGTTCTCGATCGGCGGCATGGCGGTGCTCGTGGCCGCCCAGAACACGGTGACGCTGTTCCTCGGCTTCGAGCTCTTGTCGATCCCGCTCTACGTGCTGTGCGCGACCGAGATGCGCCGCGCCAGCTCGCTCGAGTCCGGGCTGAAGTACCTCGTCATCGGGTCGGTGGGATCGGCGACGCTCGTGTACGGCCTGGCGCTGCTGTACGGCGCGACGGGCTCGACCGACTTCTCGGAGATGGCGGGCATCCTGGCCGCGCGCGGCGACCTCGCTCGGGACTCGCTGCTGCTCGGCGGCGTCGCGCTCGTGGTCGTCGGCCTCGCCTTCAAGGCGTCGGTGGCGCCGTTCCACCAGTGGACGCCGGACGTCTACGAGGGCGCGCCGACACCCATCACGTCGTTCATGGCGGTGGCCACCAAGGCGGCGGCGTTCGGCGTGCTCCTGCGGATGATGGACGTCGCGCTGCTGCCGGTCGCCGAGGACTGGGGCGTGGTGCTCGCCGCACTTGCGGTCGTTTCGATCGTCGTCGGAAACGTCGGGGCGCTCGGTCAGTCGTCGCTGAAGCGCCTGCTCGCGTGGTCGAGCGTCGCGCAGGCCGGGTATCTGCTCGCGGGCGTCGTCGTGGCGACGCGGCTCGGCGTGCAGGCGACGGTCTTCTACCTCGCCGTCTACATGCTCATGACGCTCGCGGCGTTCGCGGTGGTGGTCGCGAGGGAGCGCGAGACCGACCTCGGCGACCACGTCGACAGCGTCAACGGGCTCGGCTGGACGCGGCCGTGGCTGGCCTGGCCGCTGACCATCGCGATGCTCTCGCTCGCCGGCCTGCCCGCCACCGGCGGCTTCATCGGCAAGATCTCGCTGCTCGAGGCGACGGTCGACGGCGGGTGGACGTGGCTCGGCATCGCGATCGTGCTCGGCTCCGCCGCCTCGCTCGCGTACTACCTGCGCGTGATCGCCGCGATGTGGATGCGCCCGGCGCCGGCCGCCCGCGCGGTGCCGGCGCTCGCCGGCGGCTCGCAGGAGCTCGACCCGCCGGAGGCCCCGCGCGAGGGCGGCGCCACCGAAGGCGCGTTCGCCGCCGAGCACGACGGCCACGCCGACGGCGACGGTGACCGCCGCGGGCACTGGGAGGTCACGCTCGTCGCCGTCGTCGCCGCGATCGCCACGCTCGCCGCCGGGATCTACCCCGACCCGCTCTTCGACGTCGCCCGCGACGCGAGCGAGTCGTTCCGCGCGCTGCTCTGAGGGGTAGGCGTCCGGTATGGACGACGAGCGCGAGCCGGACCTCACCGACGACCCCCGCAAGCAGGAGACGGGTCAGGGCTATCAGGAGGAGCAGCCGGGCGGAGGCGGCCCGGGCGGTCCCGACGCCGGCACCGGCGGCACGGACGACGCGCCCGACACCAAGGGCGGACAGGACGATTCCCCCGGCGGCGCGACCGGGAACCCGAACGCCGCCGGTGGCTGAGAGTCGCACGACGGTTTCGACCGTCTGACGACACACCCCCGACGAAAGTCGGTGGCCCGGGCCTCGAGCGCCGCCTTACGGTGGGCTGGCCCGTCGCCGAGATCGAAAGCGCGCCGGGCTTCCCACGACACTCCTCGTCTCCGTCCAGGTGAAGGCGCGCGGCACGACGATCTCGACGCGGCGCGGCGCGGTCGCGAGCGACTGCACGTTCCGCTCGCGGGTCACGTTCAAGGTCCCGGCCCGCTTCGCGAAGGCGTCGAAGCTGAAGTTCACGCCGCGGTTCCTCGGCAACACGCGGCTGCTCGGGATCACCGGGAAGTCGAAGTTCGTGGCCGTCCGGCGCTAGCGCCGGTGCATGCCCGGGCCGCGCATCGCTTCGCGCGGCCCGGGTAGCCACACGCACATGAAGCTGATCCCTCGCCGCAAGCAGCAGCCGACCACCTTCGAGCAGGTCACCTCGTACGTGAAGCTCGGCGCGAAGGGGCTCGCCGCCCAGCGCGTCGCCCGCCGCACGCTGAAGACCTACAAGTTCACCCGGCGCGCCGTGCCGCTCGCCGGCCTCGCCGCGATCGGCGCCGTCGTCGCCAAGCGCTTCGGCGGAGGCGGCGGCGAGACCGCGCCCTCCGGGCCGCCCGCGCCGAGCGCGACCCCGGTCGCGAGCCCGAGCCCGAGCGCCTCGGCCGACCCGCCGCCCTCCGCCGCGTCGGGCGCGAGCGACACGCCGCCCCCGGGCGACGCGAGCCGCACCGAGGAGTCGCTCGACATCGACGGCCCGAACCAGAGCACGCCGCCGCCGCCGGAGAGCACGCCCACGCAGTGAGGCACCTCACACCCCGACCGGCACCCTCCGTCCGCCGGTCGGGGAAGATCCCCCGTGATGATGTGGTGCACGCCCAAGGACCCCGCGCGGCTCGCGCGGCGGATCCAGCGACGGCTCGTCGTCACCGGGTCGGTGATCAACGGGATCGCCGCGTTCGCGGTGGCGATCTACCTGCTCGTCATCTTCCCGCCCGAGGAGAACGGCTCGTGGATCACGAAGGAGACCGGGCTGCTCGCCACCGGGCTCTACGTCGCGCTCGCGTCGGCGATCGGCGGCCGGCGCTCGGCGCGGCTGTGGCGCCCGACGCGCGAGTGGCTCGCGAGCGGCGAGCCGCCGACCGCCAAGCAGCGCCGCGGCCTGCTGCGGCTGCCCAAGCGCCTCGCGCTGACGAGCTTCGTCCTGTGGGCGATCGCCGTGGTCCTGTTCGGCGCCGGGTCGATGGACGTCTCCGGCGAGTTCGGGCTCGAGGTCGCGGCCTCGACGGGGCTGGCCAGCCTGATGACGTCCGCCGCCGTGTTCCTGGTCGCCGAGCGGATCCTGCGTCCGGCGGTGGCGCTCGTGCTCGACCCGCAGGCGGCGCCGGACACGCGCTCGCTCGGCATCGGCCCGCGGCTGCTGCTGACGTGGCTGCTGTGCTCGGGCGTCCCGTTGATCATGCTCGCGCTGATCCCGATCGGGCGCGAGGTCGACGAGCCCGACGACCTGATCCTCCCCACGCTGTTCGTCGCCGGGTGCGGGTTCGTCGTCGGCCTCGTCGCCACGAAGGTCGCGACGACCGCGGTGACGCGGCCGGTGCGCTCGATGCGCCGCGCGGTCGACCGCGTGCGCGACGGCGACCTCGGCGTCTCGGTCACCGTCGACGACGGCAGCGAGCTGGGCCGGCTCCAGGCCGGGTTCAACGCGATGGTCGCGGGCCTGCGCGAGCGCGAGCACCTGCGCGACCTCTTCGGCCGCCAGGTCGGCCTCGACGTGGCGCGCAAGGCGCTCGAGCAGCAGCCGTCGCTCGGCGGCCAGACGCAGACGGTGAGCGCGCTGTTCGTCGACGTGATCGGCTCGACGTCGCTGGCCGAGAACGAGCCGGCCGAGCGCGTCGTCGCGCTGCTCAACCAGTTCTTCGCGATCGTCGTGTCGGTGGTCGACGCGCACGGCGGGATGGTCAACAAGTTCGAGGGCGATGCCGCGCTGTGCGTCTTCGGCGCGCCGATCGAGGCGCGCGACCACGCGGCCCGCGCGCTCGCCGCGGCGCGCGACCTGCACGTGCGCCTCGAGGAGGTCGAGGGCGGCCTCGACGCGGCCATCGGCGTGGCGTGCGGCGAGGCGGTCGCGGGCTACGTCGGGGCCGAGTCGCGCTTCGAGTACACGGTCATCGGCGACCCGGTCAACGAGGCCTCGCGGCTGACCGAGCTGGCCAAGTCGCGCCCCTGCCGCCTGCTGGCGAGCGCCGACGCGGTGAGCTGCGCGGGCGACCCCGAGGCCGCGCGGTGGGAGATCGACGGCGAGGTGACGCTGCGCGGCCGCCGATCGCCGACGCGGCTCGCGGTGCCGCGGGCCGAGGCGACGGCGCGGTCCGACGGCGCCGAGCGCGCGGGGTTGGCCGCACCCCGTGCGTGAGACGACCCCGAGCGTCCACCTCCTCACCCGGCCGGCGGCGAGCCGAACGACGCCGAGCTGCTCGTCGAGTTCGCCGGCCGCGGGTGCTACCGCAGCTGGGCCAGCGTGATCGAGATGCGGACGGCGGCGGGCGCCGAGGAGGAGCTGCGGCTCGTGTCGGCGCCGTCGCCGAGCTGATGCAGGCCGAAGCGCCCGGCCTCCTCCAGGACTTCCGCCGCGAGGCCGGCGGCTCCTGGGTCGCCGAGCACCGGAAGGTCTGATGTCGCGCGCGGCACGGATCTGGTTCGCCGTCGCGATCGTGGCCGGCGTGATCGTGACGTTCGTGCTCGTCTTCGTCCGCACCGACATCGCGACGTTCAAGGCGCGGTCGGAGTCGATGGCGCCGACCTTCGACATCGGCGACCGGATCGCCGCGAACGAGGAGGCCTACGACGACGCGGACCCCGAGGTCGGCGACATCGTCGTCTTCCACCCGCCGGAGGGGGTCATGGGCGAGGGGTGCGGCGCCCCGGTCGACGTGGGCGCCCTGTGCCCGGAGCCCGCGGACGACCCGGCCGACGTCACGTTCGTGTTCCGCGTCGTGGCGGGGCCGGGCGACCGCCTGCGCGTGGGCGACGGCCGGGCGATCGTCGACGGCAAGCCGCTCGACGAGCCGTACGTCCGGCGGTGCGACGACCCCGGCGGCGGGTCGTGCACGTTCCGCGGCGAGCTGACGATCCCGCCCGACCACTACTTCGTCATGGGCGACAACCGCGGCGCCGCCGACGACAGCCGCTTCTGGGGCCCCGTCCCCCGCGATCGCATCGTCGGACGCGTCGACGACTGCACGCTCTTCGGCCTGTGGTGCTCCGGGAAAAAGGGGTAGCACTTGACGATGGCCTCCGACGACGTCGTCATCACGCCGTACCGCGACGGCCCGTTGCTGGTGCGGGGCCCGTTCAAGCTCGCCGACCAGGACGGCAACGTCATCGAGATCGGGCGCAAGACCGTGGCACTGTGCCGCTGCGGCAAGTCGCGCACGCGCCCGTTCTGCGACGGCACCCACCAGCTCATCCGCTTCCGGGCGCCGAGCGGCCCGGAGGACGGCCGCCGCGCGGGCAGCGCCGACCGCGCCCGGTTCGCGCGGGACTAGCTTTCGCGCCGGCGGTCAAGGTGGTGGGTGGGCAGGACTGATCGCCGCGATGTGTGATCGCGGTCTTTGCGGACCTATCAGCTAGGCGAGCGTCGCGTCGCCGAGCGGCGCGAGCAGCGAGGTCCGCCCGGCGTCCCACGCCGCGAGCAGCTCGCCGGCCCAGCGCGACTCGAGCGCGGCGAGCGTCCGCGCCCCCCACAGGACGTCGCCGGCCAGCTCGGGCTCGGCGCGGACGAGGCCTCCGGCGAGGTCGACCGCGGCGATCGCCTCGTGGACGGCGTCGGCCTCGACGTGCTCGTCGAAGAACGCCGTCGCGCGGGGGCCGAAGCCGTGGCGGCGCAGCGCGTCGCCGTAGCGGCGGTTCGGCTGCGACGACGTCATCTCGAACAGCGCGAGGTGGCCGACGATCGCGCCGCGCCAGCGCCGGTGCAGGCCGAGCCGCGACATGAGGTTCACCGTGGCCAGCGTCACCGCGGGGATCCGGTCGAGGTACGCGCCGTACGTCGCGTCGAGCCCCAGCTCCTCCATCGCCTGCGCGAACAGCACCGCGTGGATGCGATCGGGGCGCCCGCCGCCGAACTCGTCGGTCTGGATCTCGACGAGCGCGGCCTTGGCCTGCCCGGTCAGCCGCGGGATCGCCCACGCGTGCGGATCGGCCTCCTTGAGCTGGTACGCCGACCGGTGCACGACGAACTCCAGGATCTGCTCGAGCGTGCCGTGGCGCTCGAGATGGCGCGAGAGCGACGGCCCGTCGTCGGCCTCGGCGATCGCGCGCAGCGCCACGTCCATCTCCTCCGGCGCGACGTGCTCGCGCGCGGGCGGCCCGCTGAGGGCGACGAGCGAGCCGTCGAACGCCTCCTCCAGCTCGCGCCGCAGGCCGAGGACCGTCGGCTCCCACTCCCAGTCCTCGTCGACGCCGTCGAAGCCCCGGTAGTGCAACTCGTACAGCGCGTAGAGCGCGAGCTGGAGGTCCTCGTCGGCGAGCGCGTCGCCGGGCGCGGGCCGGGGGGCGGTCGCGAGCGGGCGCACGGGCCCGCTCAGCGCGTCGAGGACGGCTTCGGACAGCTCGCCTCGGGGTGTCGGGACGGGCGGCACGCGGCCCTGGACCCTACCGGGGCGCCTTCTCGTAGACGGAGACGTGGCGCGCGCTCGCCGACCCGAACGGTCTGCCGGCCCAGTCCTCCCAGCGCTCGCGGACGCGCAGGCCGGCGGCGATCGCCATCAGGTCGAGCTCGCGGGGCGAGGCGTAGACGTCGACGACCGGCACGATCCGCGTGCCGCCGTCGCCGAGGTGCACGAGCGTGCGGTCGATGCGGTTGCTGGCCGCGTCGTAGCGCGACAGCTCGAGCTCGACGTGGTCGTCCTCGACGATCCGCGGGTTGATCGACCAGCCACCGCCGAGCTGGTCCGGGCGCAGGACGAAGGCCTCGACCACGAACGCGCCGCCGGGCTCGAGGTGCTGGGCCGCGTTGGCGAAGCAGGCGAGCTGGGCGTCGCGGTCGGCGAGCGCGAACACCGTGTTGAGCGCGAGCACGACGAGCGAGAACGAGCGCTCGAGGCGCACGACCGAGAAGTCGCCGATCGCCACCTCGATCCGGTCGCCCTGCGGCTTGGCGTGGAGCTGGTCGGCTATCGGCTGCGAGCCCTCGATCCCCGCGACCCCGAGGCCGCGCTCGATCAGTCCGAGCGCGAGGCGCCCGGTGCCGATGCCGAACTCGAGGACGGGTCCGTCGCCGGCCAGCGCGGCGAGCCGCTCGACCGCCGCCTCGGTCTCGGGCAACCGGCCGTACAGCTCGTCGTAGTCGCCGACGTGCTCGCCGTAGGCGGAGGGATCGTGCTCGGTCATCGCACCGCCGTCTGCTTCGGAGGGTCGAGACTCAGGGCCGGGGCCAGGCCCGCCAGCCGCTCGCGCAGCTCGCGCGGCGGGGTCGCCGCGCGGGCGATCCGCCCGTCGCGGTAGCGCGTGCCGCCGAACAGCAGCCGCTGCGCGACCGCCATCCACGCGGTGATCGCGCGCTCGGTCCCCCCCAGCGGCGCCATCAGCGACGCCGCCGCCGGGAAGACGCGCGTGCCGCCGGCCCGCCGCCGCCCGCGCTCGGCCAGCGCGACGCACGCCGCCGCCGCCGCGGCGACAGCCCAGGCCGGCGGGCCGCCAGCGCGGCGGCGATGGGCCGGCGCGACGGACAGGAACAGCGCGAACCGCAGCGGCAGCGTGAAGTCGTCGTAGGCCTGGCGCACCCGCTGGCCGACGAAGTGCGCGGTCGTCGGCGGTCGCCGCTCGACGAGGATGTCGAGCCGCGTCACCCACGGTTCCGCCGGCCGCCTCGACGCTGCGCATCAGCTCGAGGTTCTCGAACAGCACGTTGCCGTCGTAGCCCCCGATCGCGCGAAAGCACGAGGCCCGCACGCCGAGCGTGCCGGGTAGTCGCCGCTCGTCGCGCGGTTGAGCAGGATCCGGCCCGTGTCCCACAGCGCGTGCCACACCAGCGGCGCGAAGTAGTTCTGCGGGCGCACGAGGTGCGCCCCGGCGAGCGCGCCGGCCATCGCCTCGAGCTGCGCGCGCTCGTAGCGGACGTCGTCGTCGGCGATGACGACCGCCTCGTTCCTCGCGATCCGCAGCCCGGTCTCCACCCCGTCGACCTTGCCCATGACGTAGTCGAGCTCCGGGTCGGGCGGCAGGTGCGTCGCCACGTCCCCCACGCCTCGCGATGTGCGGCGTAGAGCGCCGGCGGCGACCCGTCGACGACGATGACCTCGTCGACCGCGCTCGCCACGGTGCGCAGGTACGCCGTGAGCTCGGGCTCCTCGTCGTCGTCGCTCCAGGCGAGCGGCAGGACGTAGCTGAGCTCCAGGCGCGGCGGCAAGGCGCGGCAGTCTATGCGCGATGACCCACCTTGGCGACGTGACGCTCTCCGAGCACGGAGAGGGTGGATCGAGTACGGCCCCGAGGGCGCGCGCCGCCGCGTCGGCTTCCATGACTACGGCGCGATCTACTCGGTCCCCGGGCTCTACGAGCGCGTCTTCTACGACGGGCTCGGGATGAGCACGGTCGGCGTCGTCGTCGAGCTCTACGTGGAGGCCGTCGCCGCGGAAGGGCTCGACCCGGCCGGGCAGCGCGTGCTCGACATCGGCGCCGGCAACGGGGTGGCGGGCGCGGCGCTGCGCGACGCGGGCATCGGCCACGTCGTCGGGCTCGACCTCGAGCCGGCGGCGCGCGACGCCGCCCGGCGCGACCGGCCCGGCGTGTACGACGACTACCTCGTCGGCGACCTCGCGGCGTGGACGCCGGAGCAGCTCGCCGCGCTGCGCGAGCGGCGGCTCACCGCCATGGTCGCGGTGGCCGCGCTCGGCGTCGGGCACGTGCCGCCCGCGGTCCTCGAGCGCGCGATCGAGGCGGCGGAGCCCGGCGGGCTCTTCGCCTTCGCCGTGCTCCCCGCGCTGCTGCCGGGCAGCGAGGACGAGGCGGGGCGGGCGACCGATTACCCGGACTTCCTCGACGCCCTGTTCCGCGACGGCGCCGACCAGCTCGCGCGCCGCGACTACGTGCACCGGCACACGGCCGCCGGGGAGCCGCAGGACGCGGTCGCGTTTGCCGGCCGGCGCGCCCGCTGAGGAGGCAGCTTCGCGCCTGTTGGCGCGCTGCCGCTGCCGCGGTTTGGCGGCGGCTCGCCCGGGATATCCAGAGGAGGCCGTGCGCCTCCTGACCCCCGCCCGACCCGCCGACTCCCGCATCCTCGCGGACGTGCTGCGCGAGCAGACGCTGCCGCCCCGCGCCTCGGTGCTCGACCTGTGCAGCGGCAGCGGCGTCCTCGCCATCACCGCCGCCCGCCGCGGCGCCCGCTCGGTCACCGCCGTCGACCGCTCGCGCCGCGCCGTGCTCGCCACCCGCCTCAACGCGCGCGCCGCCCGCGCCCGCGTTCGAGCCCTGCGCGGCGACCTCTACGAGGCCGTCGGCGACCAGCGCTTCGACGCGATCGTCGCCAACCCGCCGCACGACCAGGCGGTCCTCGCCCGCATCATCGACGAGGCCGCCGCGCACCTGCGCGCCGGCGGGTTCCTCCTCGTCATGGCGTCGAGTGCCCTCGGCAGCGACCGCATGCTCGCCGCGATGCGCGACGCCGGCCTCGACGGCGCCGAGTGCGTCGCCCGCCGGCGCGGGGCGCTCGGGCCGCTCACGCGCAGCCGCGTGCAGACGCGCGAGGACCCGGCGAGCGCGGGCGAGGGCGACGTCGTCGTCCTGCGCGCCCGGCTTCCCGAGCGGCCCGGCTGGCGCCCGCCGACCGACGCCGAGCTCGCTGCGTCGGGCTGAGCCGCGACGGCGAGGGTCACTCCTCGCTCTGGCGCTCGGCCACCTTGCTCTTGAGCTGCTCCATCACGTCGGGGTCGCGCAGCGTCGTGACGTCGCCCAGCTCGCGTCCCTCCGCGATGTCGCGCAGCAGCCGGCGCATGATTTTCCCCGAGCGCGTCTTGGGCAGGTCGTCTGACCAGATGATCCGCTTGGGGCGCGCGAGCTTGCCGATCCGCTCGGCGACGTGGTCACGGATGGCTCGCTCCATGTCGTCGCCGTCCTCGCGCAGCGTCACGAAGGCGACGATCGCCTGGCCGGTGTCCTCGTCGTGCCTGCCGACGACGGCGGCCTCGGCGACGTTCGGGTGCGACACGATGGCCGACTCGACCTCCGCGGTCGAGAGCCGGTGGCCGGAGACGTTGATGACGTCGTCGATGCGTCCGATGACCCACAGGTAGCCGTCGCCGTCCTTGCGCGCCGCGTCGCCGACGAGGTAGGTCTCGGGGCCGAAGCGCTTGAAGTACGTCTCGACGAAGCGCTCGTCGTCGCCGTAGAGCGTCCGCAGCATCGCCGGCCACGGCTGGGTGAGGACGAGCAGGCCCTGCCCGTCGTCCTTCTCCTCGCCCGTCGACTCGTCGAGGATCTTCGCCTCGATCCCGGGCAGCGGGATCGTGCACGAGCCCGGCTTCGTCTCGGTCAGGCCGGGCAGCGGCGAGACCATGATCGCCCCCGTCTCGGTCTGCCACCACGTGTCGACGATCGGGCAGCGCCCCCCGCCGATCACCTCGTGGTACCACAGCCACGCCTTGGGGTTGATCGGCTCGCCGACGCTTCCGAGCAGCCTGAGCTTCGACAAGTCGTGCCGCGCCGGATACTCCTCGCCCCACTTGATGCACGCGCGGATCGCCGTCGGCGCCGTGTAGAAGATGGTGACCCCGTAGCGCTCGCACAGCGCCCACCACACGTCCTTGTCGGGGTAGTCGGGCGCGCCCTCGTACATGACCGACGTCACGCCGTTGGCCAGCGGGCCGTAGACGATGTACGAGTGGCCGGTGACCCAGCCGACGTCGGCCGAGCACCAGTAGACGTCCTCGTCCGGCTTGAGGTCGAACACCCACTGGTGCGTCCATGCGACCTGGGTCAGGTAGCCGCCGGTGGTGTGGAGGATCCCCTTCGGCTTCGCCGTCGAGCCGCTCGAGTAGAGGATGAACATCGGCGCCTCGGCGTCGAGCGGCTCGGGCGGGCACTCCGGGTCGGCGGCGTCGACCGCCTCGTGCCACCAGACGTCGCGCCCCTCCTGCATCGGCGTGTCGTCGCCGACGTTGCGCACGACGACGATCCGCTCGAGCGACTCCCCGATGTCGCCCGCGACCGCGTCGACCTGCTGCTTGACCGGCGCGGTCTTGCCCTTGCGCCGCGAGCCGTCGGGGCAGATGAGCACCTTGGCGGCGGACACCTCCATCCGCTCGGCGCACGACGTCGCGCTGAACCCGCCGAACACGACGTTGTGGACCGCGCCGATGCGCGTGCACGCGAGCATCGCCACGACGACCTCGGGGATCATCGGCAGGAAGATCCCGACGACGTCGCCGCGCTCGACGCCGAGCGCCTTCAGCGCGTTGGCGAAGCGCTGGACGTCGCGGTGCAGGTCGGCGTAGGTGACGTCGCGCTCCTCGCCCTCCTCGCCGTGCCAGTGGAACGCGACCTTGTCGCCGCGCCCGGCCTCGACGTGGCGGTCGACGCAGTTGTGGGAGACGTTCAGCCTCCCGCCCGTGAACCACCTGAAGAAGGGCGGGTTCGAGTCGTCGAGGACGGTGTCCCAGCGCTCGAACCAGTCCAGCCGCTCGGCCTGCCTCTCCCACCACGCATGGCGGTCGCGCGCCGCCTCCTCGTAGACCCCCGCGTCGCGGACGACCGCCTGCTCGCGGAACCCGTCCGGCGGCGGGAAGCGCTCGACCTGCTGCAGCTCCTCGAGGCGCGCCGAGAGATCCACGGGACGAGCCTACCCGGCCTACCGCCGCTTCTTGCGCTTGCGCCGCGCCGCGCCGGGGACGTAGCCCTCCTCGCCCGGCTCGAGCAGCCTGCCCTCGTCGTCGTCGTCGCCGCCGTCCCCGGTCGCGGTGGCGGCGGCCGCCGCCGGCGCGCCCCGCGCGGCGGCGCGGCGCTCGCGCAGCTCCTGCTGCGTCGGCCACGGCTCGGCGCGACCGGTCTCCCACGCCTTCGGCCGGCCGCCCGGGTAGCGCCCCGCGATGAGCAGGCCGAGGAAGACGAACCAGATCGCGCGGACGAGGTGCGGGCGGTCGAGCGGGAACAGCACGAGCACGCCGATGAGGATCCCGAGGATCCCCATGAAGCGCGTGAGCAGCCCGACGCGCATCGCGTTCAGCGCGGTCAGGACGAACGCGAGCGCCAGGGCGAAGGCGCCGAGCGTCTCGAGCAGCCGCGCGTTGCCGGCGAGGCCCTCGCGGCCGATCTCCTTCGCTGCGGCGGGCGAGCGGTCCTTGGCGTCGGCGAGGTCGGCGAACTGCGTCCACGTCGCGATCTCGCCGACCGCGTGCGCGAGCGGGTAGATCGCGAGCGCGGCGGCGATCGACCACCCGACAGCGCGGCCGATCCCCGGGTTGCGGGCGCGCGCGGCGCGGAAGAGGTAGGTCAGGGCGGCGATGGCGGCGAGGGCGCCGAGCGAGACGAGCAGCGTGCCGAGCGTGAGCATCCCGGCCTTCTCGCCGAGCTCGTCGGCCTGGCGGACGATCAGGCTCGGCTCCGCCGGGTCGCGCCCGGCGACCGTGGTGCCGAGCGCCTCGGGGAGGCTGATGAAGCCGTCGCTCTCGTCGGGGCCGCCGCGGCTGGCGGCGCTCTGGACGATCCCGCCGCCGACGCTCGCCACCGCGGCGACGAACGCCGCCGCCGCCGCGCGCGGGCGCCACTGGGCCTCCCAGGACAGCGTCTCCTCGACCGAGCTCACGAGCGGGGCGTCCTGTCGTCGGCGAGCTTCGCGCCATGCGCCGTGCCGAGCGACCGGCGCGGCGGGACCCAGTCGAGGTCGTCGCGCTCGACGGCGCGCGACAGCCGGTCGCCGGCGGACAGCAGGAGGTCGAGCGCGGGCGCCGCGATGCCGAGCGCGGTCTCGACGCGGCGCCTCCACGCCTGCTGGGTCGGTGATGGCTGCGCCATGGGCGCCGAAGTGTAAGACTCGGGAACCGGATGCAGATCCGCGAGGTCATGACCGAGTCGGTCGTCACGGCGCCGCCCGACTGCCCGGTCGCGGCCGTCGCCGAGCTGATGCGCGAGCGCAACGTCGGCTCGGTGGTGCTCGTCGACGGCGACGGCGCGCCCGTCGGCTTCATCACCGATCGTGACCTGGCCGTCAACGTGCTCGCCGACGGGCGCGACGGCAGCGACCCCGCCGGAGCCCACGCGTCGGCCCCGGTGGTGACCGCCGAGCCGGCGATGGACGTGCAGGACGCCGCCCAGCTCATGGTCAGCCACGGCGTGCGCCGCCTGCCGGTCCTCGACGGCGCGCGCATCGTCGGGATCCTCACGCTCGACGACCTCGCGGTCCGGACCGGCGACCTCGGCATCGCCCAGGCGATCACGTCGGACATCACGCGGGCGCAGATGCCCGGCTTCTACTTCCACGAGCGCGGCGGCTGATGGCGCGCATCGCGCTCTACGGCGCCACCGGCTACACGGGCCGGCTGGTGGCGGCGGAGCTGCGCGACCGCGGCTTCGACGCGGTGCTGTGCGGGCGCGACGGCGCGAAGCTGCGCCGCCTGGCCGGCGAGGTCGGCGTCGACTGGCCGGTGCGCGCGGCGGCGATCGACGACCCGGGCGCGCTGCGCAAGGCGCTCGGCGGCGCCGACGCGGTGATCAACTGCGCGGGGCCGTTCACGTTCTACGGCGCGCCGGTGATCGAGGCCGCGCTCGACGTCGGCGCGCACTACGTCGACACGACCGGCGAGCAGCTCTACATCCACCGCGTGTACGAGCACGTCGACGAGCCCGCGCGGCGGGCGGGCCGTGCCGTGATCCCGGCCGTCGGCTTCGACTACCTGCCCGGCGACCTCCTCGCGTCGCTGGCCGCGCGCGGCCACGGCGCGCTCGACGAGCTGGTCCTCGCGTACGCGATCTCGGGCTTCGGCATGAGCCGCGGGACCATGCGCTCCGGGCTCGAGATGCTGAGCGGCGGCGACCTCGACTACGCCGACGGCGACTGGCGGCCCGGGGGCGGGCCGGTGCTGAGGGAGTCCTTCGCCTTCCCCGATCCGATCGGCAGCGAGCCCGTCGTGCGCTACCCGGGCGGGGAGATCATCACCGTCCCGCGCCACGTCGAGACCCGCGACGTGCGCTACCGCTGGACGGCGTCGACGTTCGCGCCCCACCCCGCGCTGCGCGCGACGGTCCCGCTGACGATGCCGCTGCTGCGCCCGCTCCTCGCGACGCCGCTGCGCGACCTCGCCGACCGCGGGATCGACCTTCTTCCCGAGGGTCCGCCCGAGCAGGCGCGGCGCGCGGCGCGCTGGACGATCGTGGCCGAGGCGCGGCGCGACTCCGAGCTGCTCGGCCGTGCGACCGTGTCGGGGCCCGACATGTACGGCATCACCGCGGTCATCGCCGTGCGCGCCGCCGAGCTGCTCGCCGCCGCCGACTTCGACCGCGCCGGCGCGCTCGCGCCCGCCCAGGCGTACGACGCCGAGGCGTTCCTGCGCTTCCTCGAGCCGCACGGCGTGACGTTCGCGGTCGAGGATCAAGCGAGCGCCGCGACCGCCTCGCGCCAGTCCGCGTAGGCGCGGGCGCCGGGAACGAGATCGAGGACCGGCTCGCCGGTGCCGACGACGCCGACCGGCACGCTCAGCCCGCGCAGGTCGCCGCGCGTCAGCGGCAGCGTCGAGACCGCGCTGTAGTCGGCGAAGAACGCGTGCGCGTCGCGACGGGCGCGCACGACCCGCGCCGGGTCCGCCCCGGCGCCGAGCCAGCGCGCCACCGCCTCCTCGGGCCCGCCCTCGCGCAGCCCCTCCTCGAGCGCGAACCGCTCGGCCGACAGCTCCTCCGTCGCCTCGGGCATGAACGCGTAGAGCGGCGGGTCGACGAGGACGGCGGCGCGCGCCGCGTCCCTGCGCCGCAGGAGCACGTCGAGCACGACGAGCGCGCCGAAGCCGTCGCCGACCAGCACCGCGGGGGCCGCGCCGAGCGCCTCGACGAGCCCGCCGAGATCCTCGGCCTGCTCGTTGACCGTCGTGCCCGTGTAGGGCTGCGGCGCCTGCGAGTCGCCGTACCCGCGCCTGTCGTAGGCGATGACGCGGCCACCGACGCCGCCCAGCTCCCAGCCGGCCGCCGACGACGCCATCCCGTGCACGAGGACCGTCGCCGGCCCCTCGCCGTGCTCGGCGTACGCGAGCTCCAGCGATCCGACGGTGACGCGCGCCATGCGCGCAGTCTGTCAGCGGCGGAACGGCCGCGGCGCGCGCAGCCTCCAGCGCAGCGGTGCGGTCAGGCTCGGGCGGCCGATCATCGGGCCCGTCTCCTCCCACCCCTCGCCGCGCGGCTGCCACAGCGCGTTCGGGTTCGCGGCGGGCTTGCGGCCGCTCATGTACCAGCGGTGGACGAGGCGCAGCAGCACGTCGCCGCCGGGCGGGAACAGCCGCCACAAGAGCTCCACCGCCTTCCCCTCCGCCCCGATCGTGACCTCGGCGCGCGGGCGCTGCGCCAGCTCGACGAGCCCGCGGCCCATGACGATCGGCCGGTAGCCCTCGGGGGGAAGGCGCGGCTGGAGGCCGGTCGCGCTCGACGCGTTGCGCCAGAACGGCGTGTCGATCGAGCCCGGGTTGAGCATCGCGACGCGCACCGGGCTGCCCTGCGCGCGCAGCTCGATGCGCAGCGAGTTGAGGAAGCCGCGCAGCGCGTGCTTCGACGCCGCGTACGACGAGAAGGTGGGCAGCGGCACCTTCGTCATCAGCGAGCCGGTCGCGACGAGCACGCCGTGCGAGCGCTCGAGCGCGGGCAGCGCCGCGCGGACGACGTTGACCGCGCCGAGGAACGTGACCTCGACGGCGCGGTCGAAGTCCTCCTTGCGGACCGACGTGAACGGCCCGAACACCGGCGCCGCGTGGTTGACGACGACGACGTCGAGCGCGCCCAGCTCGCGCTCGGCCTGCTCGATCGCGCCGTCGACCTGCGCCTGGTCGGCGACGTCGCAGGGCAGCACGACGGCCCGGCGGCCGCGGTCGCGCACGAGCTGCGCCGCCGTGTCGAGCCCGCCCGGATGGCGGGCGACGAGCGCGACGTCGGCGCCGGCGTCGGCGAACGCCCGCGCCGCCGCAAGGCCGACCCCGCTCGACGCCCCGGTGATGAGCACCCTCTTGCCTTGCACGCCGCGGCGCTACCCACGCCTCGCGGCCAGTACCCTGGCTTGGCATGGAGGGATTCGGAGGGATGTTCGGCGACCCGGACGAGCTGCAGCGCCGCATGGCGGAGTTCGCCGACCAGATGCAGGGCCAGCAGCGGCTCGCGTGGGCCGACAACGCCATCCGGCTCGCGGTCGAGATGACGACGGCGGCCGTCAACCGCGTCAACGTGCAGGGGACGCCGGAGCAGCAGGCCGAGCAGATCCGCGCCGTCATGGCGACGGTCTTCCCCGAGGCCGTGACGCTCGTGCGCGAGGCGCGCGAGGGCCTCCAGTAGCCGCTACGCCGCGCGCAGGTGGCGCTGCGCGCGCCGCTTGGCCTCAAGAGCGGCGGCGTCCGCCCGCGCCAGCAGGTGCTCGGGCGTCCACCCCTCGTCGGGGAAGACGGCGAACCCGACGCTGACCCCGAGCACGTCGAGGCCGCCGACCGCGGTCTGCACCGCGAGGTCGAGGCGCTCGCACAGCCGCTCGGCGTCCTCCCACCCGATCTCGGGCGACAGCACGCAGAACTCGTCGCCGCCCATGCGGACGACGGTGTCCTGGTCGCGCACCGCCTTCTCGAGCGCGCGCGCCACCTCGCGGAGGATCTCGTCCCCCGCCGGATGCCCATAGCGGTCGTTGACCTGCTTGAAGCCGTCGAGGTCGAGCGCGAAGACGCTGAAGCGCCGGCTGTGGCGGCGGTGGCGGGCGATCTCGTAGTTGAGCCGGTCGGTGAGCAGCCGGCGGTTGCCGAGGCCGGTCAGCGCGTCCTGCTGGGAGATGAGGCGCAGGCCCTGCTGGCGCGCGTCGATGCGCAGGGCGATCAGCAGCGCGGCGGCGCCCGCGGGGATGCAGAAGAAGAGGGCCGCGGCACCGAAGCTCGTCCCGGCGAGGACGAGCAGCGCGGTGGCCGCGACGGCCGCGGCGGCGGGGACGGCGAGGCGCGCCGGGATCGCGCGCGACGCGCGCGCGAGCGAGCGAAGTCCGGCGGCGGTGGACATGAGGCCACCTTCTACGCGATGCCCCGGACGCCTTCGCGGTCTGCGCGCCCGGCTTCGCGGTCCTGCCGCCCCGCGGCGATCACCTCCTTGAACGACCGGAAGCGGAAGATGAAGAACAGCGCGGCGAACCCCACGCCGAGGCAGGCCGCGGCGATCGCGATCTGCTGCCCGACCGAGTAGGCGGCGATGGTCGCCCCGGTCGCGGTGCCGGCGAAGACCTTGACCAGCAGCGCCTGCTGCACCCCGGCCCCGCCCGGCGTGAACGGCACCACCGCCGCGACGGCGTTGACGCCCAGCACGAGCAGGACGTTCTTCACCGACCCGCCCACGTTGAACGCCTCGAGCAGGAACCAGAACGCCGTGAAGCGGAACGCCCAGCCGGCGAGCTGCACGAGCCACACCTCGCGGAAGTAGCGCCGCCGGTCCCACAGGATCGTCAGGCCCTGGCGCACGCGCGCCCAGAACGCCTTGACCCGCGTCGAGAGGAGCGCGAACCCGGCGAGCGTCGCCAGCCCGAGCGCGGTCAGCAGAAACAGCGCGAAGCGCGGGTGCGACGCGAAGAACTGGAGGTCGAAGGCCGGGATCTCGCTGAAGTCCGGCGGCTTCGGGAACGCGCCCTGCGTGAACGCGAACGTGAGGATGAACACCGCCATCGTCGCGTCGAAGACGTTCTCGACGAACATCGCCGAGCCGACCGCCGGGTAGCTCGAGTTCGGCACCGAGGTCTTCGTCAAAAAGAGCTTGATGACGTCGCCGCCGCGGGCCGGGACGACGCCGTTGAACCCGTACGCCGCGATGTACGCGCCCCAGATGCGGCGGTACTCGAAGCGCTCGGTCGGAAACGCCGCGCGGAGCACGTTGAAGAACGCGCGCGCCCGCAGCGAGAGGTAGACGATGAACGCCGCGAGGCCGAGCAGCAGCGCAAGCCACTGGATCGACGCGACGCTCGACGCGAAGTCGCCGACCGCGTCGGCGAACGACTCGATGCTGTCGCCGAGGCCCGCGAGCGGAGTCACGCCGACGTGAGGATC
Organism: Solirubrobacteraceae bacterium; assembly: GCA_030447275.1. GTDB lineage: Bacteria > Actinomycetota > Thermoleophilia > Solirubrobacterales > Solirubrobacteraceae > CADCVT01. The sequence goes on from JAUJPF010000014.1 coordinate 54,662, forward strand.
GCGCGGGCGGTGGCGTCCGGGTCGTCCACCATCGGATGGTGGCCGCAGCCCGGCAGGCGGAGGTGGCGCGCCTGCGGCAGCGCGGCGCGCGCGCGGTCGGCCTGGCGCGGGAGGAGCAGCTTGTCCTTCTCGCCCCACGCGACGGTGGCGGCCGCGGACACGGTGGAGCCCCCGGTGAAGTGGCCCTCGTGGAGTGCCTCGAGGGTCGCGTCGAAGCCGGGCGCGTCGCGGAAGCCGCGCATCAGCGAGAGCATCGAATCCGGCGGGATGCGGTCGGCGTGCTCGAACGCCTGGCGGTTCAGCTCGCGCCGCAGCCTGGCGCTGCGGGCGACCGCCTCCAGCCGGGGCGAGAGGAGCCGGAGCGTCGCGCGGATGTTCCGCAGCGACCGCTTCAGGTACGCCCGCTCCCACCCGTTCCAGAACCCGGCGGGGCACAGCGCGCAGGCGCTGAGCGTGCGCCCCATCTTGTTCAGCTCGAGCGTCATCCAGCCGCCCATCGAGTAGCCGGCGACGTGGGCGCGTCCGATGTCGAGCTCGTCGAGGAAGGCCGCGACCGCCGCCGCCAGGCGGGGCGGCGTGGGGTGCTCGACCGTGGCCGGCGAGTCGCCGAAGCCCGGCAGGTCGATCGCGATCACCTCGCGCTCGCGCGCCAGCAGCGGCGTCACGAGATCCCAGATCCCGCGGTGCGTCCCGAACCCGTGGATGAGGATCAGCGGCTCGCCGCTGCCGGTCCGGTCGTGCGCGAGGCTCATGGGACCACAGTGTGCCCGGCCTCGCGCAGCGCCGCCGCCGCGGCGGCGAGCCGGTCGTCGCGGACGAGGATGACGTCGGTGTCGTGGGTGGCGAGCGGCAGGATCGGGACGCCCGCGCCGGCCAGCGCCGCGCTCAGGACCGACATGACGCCGGTCATCTCGAGGTCGAGCGGGCCCTCGACCTCGAGCGCCCGGTAGCCGCGCTCGGCGGCGGCGTCGGCGGGAACGACGTCGTCGCGGACGACGAGGCTCAGCTCGTCCTCGCCGCGCCGGATCGCGGCGGCGAACGGTGGGTCGAGCGCGAACCACAGCGGCAGCGCAGCGTCGCCGGGCAGGCGGCACAGCGCGTAGGTGCCGGCGAGGACGCGAAGCTCCACGACCCCACAGTAGAAAGCGCCCTCATCGTGGAGGGCGCTTGGGTCCTGCTCGACACCCGTGGCAACGGGCGTGTTGTCCGGTGGCGGCCCTTCCGCTGTGCGGCGGGGCCGTCCCGCACTGGTGTTGTACCACTCGTGCGGACTGTGTCAAGGCCGATTTCGGGTGCGTCAGCGCAGGCGCACGATCCGGTCGTCGCCGCGCCGCGGAGAGCCGCGTCCGTCGCGGTTCGACGTGGCGACCCACAGCGCGCCGCCGGGGGCGCGGACCACCGTCCGCAGGCGGCCGTAGCGGCCGCGCAGCAGGCGCCGCGGGCGCAGCGTCCGCGCGCCGCGCAGCGGGATCCGCCACAGCGACTCGCCGCGCAGCGCGGCCATGTAGAGCGAGCTGCCGCGGAACGCCAGGCCGCTCGGCGACGCCTCCTCGGTCGTCCAGGTGCGCTTCGGGTTGGTGAACCGGCCGCCGCGGGTGTCGCCGCGCCCCTCGACCGCCGGCCAGCCGTAGTTGCCCCCCGGCCGGATGAGGTTGAGCTCGTCGAGGCGGTTCTGGCCGAACTCGGTCGCCCACAGGCGCCCGGCGCGGTCGAACGCGAGCCCCTGCACGTTGCGGTGCCCGAGCGACCACACGAGCGAGCCGCGGAACGGGTTGTCCGACGGCACGCTGCCGTCGGGGTTCATGCGGAGGATCTTCCCGCCCTCGGAGTCCAGACGTTGCGCGCGGTCCGTGTCGGCCGCGTCGCCGGTGCCCGCGTAGAGCTTGCCGTCCGGGCCGAAGGCGAGCCGCCCTCCGTTGTGGTACTGGCCGGAGGGGATGCCGGTGAACAGCGGACGCACGCGGCCGCCGAGGCGGAAGCGGACGATGCGGTTCTCGTTGGGCCCGGTGTAGTAGGCGTAGACGAACCGGTCGCGGCGGTAGTCGGGGGATACCGCGAGCCCGAGCAGCCCGCCCTCGTTGCCGCCCGACGTGACGTCGAGGCGCATCACCACGCGCTTGCGCCCGCTGCGCCGCGAGATGCGCACGATCGTCCCGCGGTCACGCTGCGCGACGAGCGCGTCGCCGCCGGGGAGGAAGGCGATCCCCCACGGGACGTCGAGGTTCGTGGCGATCGTGCGCGTCGCCCGCTGCGCGGAGCGCTCGGCGGGGTCGGCGCCGCAGGCGGCGAGCAGGAGGGCGGCGAGGACGAGGGGGGCGGCGAGGTGCATGCCCTCCACGACACCTTGCGGGGCCGAAAGTCACGGTCTGCGAGCGAGGAAGAGCGGCCGGGCGGGTAGTCCCGCCCCGTGCTCCGCCCCGCGCTGCTCCTCTGCCTGGCCCTGCTCGCCGCCGTCGCCCTCGGCGGCTGCGGCAGCGACGACGTCCGCGACCAGGCCGAGCAGGTGCGCAAGGACGTCGAGGAGCGCATCGACAAGGCGCGCGACGAGTTCGACGAGCGCCGCGAGCGGTTCGGCAAGCGCATCGACGAGGTGCTCGCCGACTTCGAGAAGGTCTTCGAGCAGCCCGAGCAGACGTCGCCGACCGTCCGGTCGCGCGGGCGCAACGAGCCGCAGACGATCGACGCGTTCCTCACCGACCTGCTGACGAACGTCGACCGCTACTGGACGCGCACGTTCGACACCGCCGGGCTCCCCGAGCCGCGCGTGCGCTACGACTGGGTCGCGCCCGGCGGGCGCGCGCTGACCGGCTGCGGCGAGGTGGCCGACGACCGCGCCGCGTTCTACTGCCCGGCCGACGACACGATCTACGTCGCGCAGGTCTTCGCCTCCGAGCTGTACCAGGGCGTGCTCGAGGGGCTGCCCGGCGAGAGCGCCGGCTACGGCCGCGCGGCCGGCGACTTCGCCGTCGCCTACGTCCTCGCGCACGAGTACGCCCACAACCTCCAGCAGGAGCTGGGCGTGTTCGACAACCGCGAGACGCCGAACGCGAAGCCGTTCGAGCTCCAGGCCGACTGCATGGCCGGGACGTGGGCGTACTCGGTCTTCGCGGCCGGCGAGCTGAAGCCCGGCGACCTCGCCGAGGCGACGAACGCCGCGCTCGCCGTGGGCGACTTCGACTACGGCAACGAGCAGCACCACGGCACGCCGGCCGAGCGGCGCGACGCGCTGATGGCGGGGTTCCGCAGCGGCGACCCGAAGACCTGCGGGCAGTTCATCCCGGCCGTCTAGCGGAGGCTCGAGGCGGCGCGTCCGCCGGTCAGCGCGCGGTCGCTGCGCTCGGCGACGTAGTTGAGCATCCCGAGGAACTCCGCGGCCCGCACCCGCCCGTGGTCGGCGGGACGGACGAGCCCGGCCAGCGGGACGCGCCCTAGGCGCGCCCACCGCAGCCGGCCTTCGGCGTCGATGGCGCCCTGCGTCAGCCCTCGGTTGTCCGGGTGGATGCAGTACGGGACGTCGAGGATCCCGTCCGCGAAGGCACGGATCAGGGCGGTGCCGACGTCGTCCGCGAGCGCACGCACGGCGTCGACGAGCCTCGACGCCTCGCGGAGCACGTCCTCGTAGTCCACCCGATCCGGCCCCGGCAGGGACGACGCTGCCGCGCACGCCTTCGCTCGCGCGGCGGCTCCTTCAAGCCCCTCGACGTTCTCGGCGACGGTCTGGATCCTGAACGCCTCGACCGCCGTCTTGACGATCAGCCGCTCGGCGCCCGCGCGGACCGCGACGTCGACGCTCAGGTCCAGGAGGCGCTTCGCGCCCTCCCGGCTGCGCGGGAACACCCCCATGTAGGTGTAGACGACGATGTGCCAGTCGACGTGCGCGGGAAGCAGCTCCTCGGCCAGGGCTCGCAGGGCGACCAGCGCCTCGATGTCCTGCACGGGGTGGGTCTGCTGGGCGTAGCTCAGCGACACCGACTCGACGCCGCACTCGACGAAGAAGAGGCTCTCCAGGAGCGTGACCGCCAGCAGGAGCGACGGGGGGCACAGCTGGCCCATGAGACAGCCGCCGAACGTCTCGAGGTGCGCGGGGACGCCGCGCGCGCGGCAGTTTTCGGCGAGCTGGCGCGACGCGTCGGTCCACTGCGCGACCGATTCGGCCAGCGGCGTCCGGCCGTACGGCAGGCAGTAGGAAACCGGACCGCCCTCCGTCGCCGACAGCCCAGCCTCGACGATGGACCGGAAGATCGACGCGGGCCGGGGCGATCCGTGCCGGACCTGGACGGGCATCGCGTCCGAGACCGTCGACGCCACGCGCCGCGTCGTCTCCGCGGGATGCGACACGAGCGGGTAGCCGTTGAGCGGCAGGCCTCCCGCCAGTGCAACGGCGGCGCTGCGGTGGTCGCCGAGGCGCGTGAAGCTGTCGAGCGTGATCGTCCCGACCGTCCGCGCTCGCGCGTCCAGCACCGCGCGCAGCCCGGCGGCCATGCGGCCGGGGTCGGCGAGCCCCATGCGCGGCTGCACCACGAGCTCGCCGTCCGCCCTGGCGCGCCGGACCTCGTCGCCCAGCGCCGGCGCGCTCACGGCGTCATGCGCCGCGAGCTCCTGCGGCATCGCGCCGGCCCGCGAGCTGCCCGAGCTCGCCGAGCAGGCTCTCGGGATCGGCTTCGTCGGCGAACACGGAGTCGTAGCCGGCGGCGATGAGCGCGGACACCGTCCCGTCCCGGGCACCCGGCGAGATCCCCAGCTTGCCGCCGATGATCATCGGGATCTCGCGCGTCTCGGGGCAGGACCTGATGGCGCGTGCCGCATGGGGCCCGTCGACGCCCGCGAGGCCGTTCACGGAGCTGACGATGATCGCGTCCGGCCTCATCGTCCGCGCGGTCGCCAGCAGCAGATCGTCCGGCACGCAGGGGCCGAGGTTGACGACCTCGTGCCCCGAGTCCTCGAGCAGCAGCTGGAGGAAGACGAGGTTCCAGGTGTGGGCGTCCGACGACGTCGTCGACAGCAGGACGCGCCGCGGTCGGACCGAGGCCGGGTGCGCGAGCCGGGTCACCTCGGCGAGCAACATTGCACAGCCGCACCTTAGCGATCGCTAGAGGCGGCGCGAGTAGTACAGCTCGCGCGCGGCGCCGTCGCCCAGCGCGTTGCGCAGCCCGTGGCGCTCGTAGAAGCGGCGGGCGTCGACGTCGTCCTCCCCGGTGTCCAGCTCGAACCACTGCGAGCCGCGCGCGCGGGCGACCGCGAACGCCGCCTCGAGGAGCGCGGCGCCCATCCCCTGCCCGCGCACGTCCGGCTTGACGTACAGCTCGTCGAGCAGCGCGACCGGCCCCTCCTCCCACACCACCGGGCGGAAGTGCAGCAGCGCCAGGCCGGCGGGCGGGTCGCCGGCGACCAGCGCGTCGAAGTCGTCGCGCTCCACCATCGTCGCGAGGCGCGCCGCGATCGGCTCCGGCCCCGGGGTCGGCTCGCCGAACTCGACGTTGAAGTCGTGGAGGAGCTGCGCGACGGCGGGCGCGTCCCCAGCCGTGGCGGCGCGGACGTCCGTCACTACCGGGCGACCAGCGTCTGGCCCATCGTCGCCGGGTGGACGAGGCAGGTGAGCCGGTAGGTGCCGCGGCGGCGCGGCGTGAACGTGTACGTCCCGCGTCCGTGCACTCAGGCGATTATGCAGAAGACGAAGGCGACGATCGCCGCGAGCACGCCGAGGACGGCGGGAACGGCGGTCGCCCGCTTCGCCGCGGCGACGGCCCCGGCGCCGAACGCGAACGGCAGCGCGCTCCAGAACGCGACGCACGTCAGCAGCGCGGTGACGGCGAACGACGCGGCGAGCACGGGGTGGCCGGCGGGGTCGACGCGGGGCAGCACGACGAACAGCAGCAGCGCGGTCACGCCGATCCCGAAGGCGGAGAGGACGAGCGTGCCGAGCGGCTCGGCGTCGTTGGCGAACAGCTCGGCGACGACGATCAGCGCGGCGGTCGCGCCGAAGAGGCGCGGCGCGGCACGGTCAGCAGGCGACACGGAACCAGAGCCTGGTCGGCCCGACGCCGTCGGGGTCGAGCGGCTCCAGCCGGACGTTCGTTCCGCCGGGGTGGTCGAAGCGCCGGGTCCCGTCGCCGAGCAGCACGGGCGCGACGAGCACCTGGATCTCGTCGAGCATCCCCGCCTCGAGGCGCTGCCTGGCGACGTCGGCGCCGAGGACGCTGACGTACCTCGTCACCGACAGTCCCGAGGTCGCCACGGCGATCGCGCTGGCCAAGGGGGCGGCGGCGGGAGGCTCGACGGCTTCATCGCCGGGCCCGGGGTCGCCGAGTCCAAGAGCCGGCTCACGTGCGCGCGACGGCAGAGAGGGTCACCGGCCCCCGACCCTACAAGCACGTGTGGGTCGGTCTCGCGCGGCTCAGCGCGCGCGCACCGTCACCGCGCGCCGCACGGTGCGCCCGCCGCCCTGGACCTTGAGCGTCAGCCGCACCGCCTTGGCCCGCGCGATCGCCCGGCGGTCGCGCCGGTCGAAGCGCACGACCGCGGTCGTGGCCTTGCCGGCGGCGCCCTTCACGGCGGTCGTCGCGAGCGCCTTGCCGCGCGCCTTCGCGGTCAGGGTCCCCTTGCAGACCTCCGCGCACTGGAACGGGAGGCTGGCGCTCGAGAGGTTGCGCGCCATGCGCGGCTTCGCGGTGAGGGGGACGAGCAGGAGGTCGTCGTCGTCGTCGGTGATCTCGCCCTCGCCGATGCGCCGTGAAGGTGACGACGGCGTCCCACGTGAGCGAGCACAGCACCGTGTTGAAGTGGTTGAACGGGCACTCGCCGCCGGTCACCTCGCCCGACAGCGGGAAGCTCATCGTCGCCTCGCCGATGCGCGAGTGCGGGATGGTGAAGGCGCCGTCGAAGATGCCGATCCCGACCGGGTGGCCGCCCGAGCCCATCGGCAGGCTCCAGTTGCCCAGCACGCTGTCGCAGCCACCGACGTCGACGGTCACCGAGTCGATGACGCGGGTGGAGAACGTGGTCGCGCTCTCGCCGAACGAGGCGTCGAGCCCGCCGCCGTTCGTGTCGCCGACCGAGTGGCTCGTGCAGCGCACCTGGATGCCGTTCCCGCCGCTGATGACGTACGACCCGCGGGTGACCGACGCGGTGCCGCGGGCCCCGGAGGAGTCCTCGGCCAGCCGGCCCGTGTAGCGCAGGCGCGGGATCTCGGTCCTGAACTTCAGCCCGATGTCGTGCTGCGCCGACGCCTCGCCGTCGACGTCGGCGCGGTTGTAGTCGGCCGTCCCCTCGATCGTCACGGCGTGGTCGATCGTCGGGACGGTGTCGGCCGCCGCAGGCGCGGCCAGGCCGGCGAGAGCGAGGAGCGTGAGCGTCAGCAGGCGGGTCATGCGACGCACCCTCACAACCCCGCGGCGGTGCGGCATCGGGGTATTCCCCATCGTTCGCCCGGCCGGTGCGGCGCGGCGGCCGGGCCGCGCTACTCGAGAGCGGGCTGCGGGAAACCGTTGTAGCCCGGATCGTCCGGCCACCGACCAAGCGTGTCGGGCAAGACCAGCTGAAGCGCCTCGAACTCCTGACGTCCGGCGGCCCAGTGAGACCACGTCAGGAGGTCGTTCCGGCACGTCTCGCAGACGGCGTCGAACCGGACGGTGAACCCGTCTAGCACCGCATCAGAGGTGTCGCCGGCGGCGAAACGGTGCCCGTCGCGGACGAGGTCGCCGACCACGTTCAAGTAGGGATGTGCCCGCTGCCACTCGCCGAGGAGCACGACCTCGGGGTGTCCGAACGAGTGTTCAAGCCCGACGGTGTACGTGAAGAGCGCCTCGTAGGCCGCTTCGACTCGAGGGTCAGCGGCCCACTGGTCGTCGGTCTCGTGATCGTGATCGTGATCGTGATCGTCCACGGCCTCGCGCACGCTGATGACGTGCCAGCCGTGCTGGTGGATGTCGCTGACGACGCGGGCCTCCAGGTCGTCCTGCGGTGTCGGCAACGGCGGTCGCGCGCGAGTCACGACGCCGAGCGTAATCGCCGCGCCGGCCCGGGGCGAGCGCTAGGCCGGGAGGCTCGCGGGCAGGTCGAAGCGCCCGAACAGGCTGCCGTCGAACGTGACGATCTCACGGACCAGGCCGTCCTCGATGCGCAGGACGTCGACGGCGAGCGGCCGGTGCTCGGCGTCCCCGGGCCGCCGGACGTAGCACGCGACCGCGGGCTGCCGGTTGGCCCGCGTGACCACGCAGCGCATCGACCCGAACGCGTCCGAGCCGAAGCCGCCCTCCACCCAGGCCCCGACGACGGTGTCGCGGCCCTCCCACACCCCGGGCTGGGGCGGCATCCAGAAGCGGACGTCGTCGTGCATGACGGCGACGAAGCCCTCGGGGTCGGCCTGCTCGGTGGCCTCGACGTAGCGGGCGAGCAGCTCCCGCTCGGCGGCCGACGGCTCCTGCTCGGGGCGCCACTGCGCGCGGGGCTCGGGCAGGTGCTCGCGCAGGCCGGCGTGGGCGCGCTGCAGCGCGGAGTTCACCGAGGCGACCGTCGTCTCGAGCAGCTCGGCGGTCTCCTTGGCCGAGCAGTCCAGGACGTCGCGGAGGATGAAGACCGCCCGCGGCAGGGGCTGTAGGCGCTGGATCGCGGTGAGGAACGTCAGCTCGATGGTCTCCTTGGCGACCACGGCGTCCTCGGGGCCGTCCTCGCTCGCCGGCACGGCCCCGAGCAGCGAGTCGGGGTAGGGCTGCAGCCACAGCACCTCCCCGTCGGGGGTCGCCGTCCGCGGGCGCTTGTCGAGCGCGTCGAGGCAGGCGTTCGTCGCGATGCGGTACAGCCAGGCCCGCAGCGTCGAGCGGCCGGCGAACTGCTCGCGCTTGCGCCACGCCCGCAGGAACGTCTCCTGCACGAGGTCCTCGGACTCCTCGACGGAGCCCGTCATGCGGTAGCAGTGGACGTGGAGCTCGCGGGCGTGGCGGCGCACCTGCGCCTCGAACGCGTCGCGGTCGGTGGTGAGGCCCGGTGAGGAGGTCATGGGCGGTGTGACGGTGGGAGGCCCGAAAGCTCATCGCGACCGGGTCGCGTCTCTTGGACGGACGACAGGGAGCGGGCTACGCGCTTGCAGCCTCCGCGAGGGCCGCGAGAACAACGTCGTCGTGCGTCTTCGGCGACGCCTTCGGGATCACGTGGATGACGGTCCCCTCCTCGTTGATGAGGAACGTCGCGCGCTGGGCGCCCCAGTACGTCTTGCCGTACATCGACTTCTCGCCCCACACGCCGTACTGCTCGCAGACGGCGTGGTCGGTGTCGGCGAGCAGTGCGAAGTTCAGCGACTGCCCGCCGTGGAACTTCTTGACGTCCGCGACGGAGTCGGGCGAGACGCCGAGCACCGTCGCGCCGGCGGCCTCGTACTCGTCGACCCGGTCGCGGATGCCGCACGCCTGCGTCGTGCATCCGGGCGTGTCGGCCTTGGGGTAGAAGTAGAGGACGACCCGCCTGCCGCGCAGGTCAGCGAGCGCGATGGGATCGCCGTCCTGGTTCGGGAGCGTGAAGTCGGGCGCGGTCTCGCCGACCGCCGGCATCGTCGACATGCTCACCTCAGCGTCGGGAACGGGGACAGCCGAGCCGCGTGACGGTCTCGAAGTGCGGGTAGCGGCGGCGGTCGGCGGAGCGCCTGAACCGCAGGCTCAGCCGCGTGTAGATCCGCTTCGCGCGGCAGAACCGGACGCGGTACGCGCGCAGCCGGATCGGCGCCCGGAAGCGCGCGCTGCGGTCCGAGTAGTCGAGGACGCCGCGCGCCGTCGCGACGCTGCGGTCCCATCCGCGCCAGCGCAGTGGCCCCAGGAACGAGTGCGCGCCGTGCGGCAGCCGGCGCGGCTCGACCAGCGCCCGCTCGGTCAGGAAGTGCGTGATGTAGACGTGGCGGCTCGGCCGGGCGCACGCGCTCAGCTCCACCCCCACCTCGGTCGGCAGCGGGGTCGTCGGGCACGCGTCCCCGGGATCGGACGCCTGGTAGACGTCGCGCCACGTGCCGTCGTCGCCGCGCAGGGCGACGCCGAAGCCGTTCGACGTCGGCTCGCAGGCCTCGCTCGGCGCGAAGTCCCACCGCGCGTAGCGAGGGTCGCGCTCGGAGACGACGACCTGCGAGCACTCCGCGCCGGCCCCGTAGACCGCGGCGACGGCCGCCCGCTCCTCGGGGGACGCGGGGCGCGCCGCGGACGCCGCCGACGGCAGGGCGAGCAGCGTGGTGGCGAGGACGGCTGCTGCCAGGGGCTTCGAGCGCACGCGCGGACTGTAGCCGCGCCATCGCCGGGCCGCTACTTCAACAGCCGCGACAGCCGGCGGTCCTTGAGCACCTTGCCGCCGGTCTGCTCCTCGGGGCAGTACGCCATGACGTAGCTCTCGTAGTGCACGGCCTCGAGCGTCGTGCCGCAGCGCGGGCACGGCTCCTCGTGGCGGTGGACCTGGAGCGGGAGCGGGAGCTTGTCGGGGATCGGCAGCTCGACGACGCGCTCGTAGTGCTCGATCGCGCCGCCGAGGACGTCGAGGATCGCTGCCCGCAGCGTCGCGCGTCCTCGTCGTTCACATCGTCGCCGCGCTTGAACGGCGACAGGCGCGCCGTCCACCCAGGACCTCGTCGACCCACGACCGGCCGATGCCGGCGATCGTGCGCTGGTCACGCAGCAGCGAGTGCAGCGGGCGGGGCGACTTCAGCAGCGGGCGCAGGTCCTCCGGCGGGTCGGGCCACGCCTCGGGGCCGAGCTTCGCCACCTGCTCGTCGGCCATGGGTCCTCGGTGCGCAGCACCTTGACCCACGCCGCCTGCTTCTTGCCGAACTCGCGCAGGCGCAGCTCGCGGCCGTCGGCCAGGCGCAGCAGCAGCCGCGACGTCCGGTCGCGCAGCGACGCGCGCTTGTCGTAGAGCTGGAGCCGGCCCGCGCTCATGAGGTGCAGCAGGACGTGCAGGTCGCCGGCGACGTCGATCACCACGTTCTTGCCGATGCGGCGCACGTCGGCGATCGCACGGCCGTCGAGCGCGTGCAGCGGCGGGTCGAACGTCTTCAGCGCGTTGATCCCCGGCGCGAGCGCCGACTCGATCTCGACGCCGCGCACGGCAGCGGCGATGCGCCTGGCCGTGATCTCGACCTCGGGCAACTCGGGCATCCGCGAAGCAGGGTGCCACACCGGTGTCGTTGACGCAGGCCGTGTGCGTGCGGCGTCAGCCAGCCGCATGAGCCGGACCAGCTCGCGCGGCGCAGCAGCGCGATCAGCTCCGAGGAGCCCTCCACGCGCACGCCGGCGACGCCGCCCTTCTTGAGGTCGATCCGCGCGCCCGTGAGGTCGTGGACGACCTGCGAGAAGTCGGGCTCGTGGCCGACGAGCAGGACGCGCCGGTCCTCGCCCGCGGCGTGCAGCAGCGCAAGCGCCTCGTCGGCGTCGAAGCCCTGGCGCAGCGGCTCGTGGACGATCGGCTCGACCCCGAGGTGGTCGCACGCCAGCTCGGCCGTCTCGAGCGCGCGCACCTTCGGGCTCGTGAACGCGAGTTGGAACGTGACGTCGAGCGCCGCGAGCGCGGAGCCCGCCGCCAGCGACTGCTCGCGCCCGCGCTCGGTCAGCGCGCGCTCGTCGTCGGGGCCGGCGTCGTGAGGCTCGGCCTCGCCGTGCCGCAGGAGCCAGAGCTGCTGGGCCATCGGCGCGCAGCCTACGGCCGCGCGGGATCGAGCGCAGCACGCGCGCGCGCCAGCTCGTCCTCGATGCGACCGAGGTCGCGGCTCGTCTCGGAGTCGAGCGGCCGGCCCTCGCGGAACGCGTGGAGGTGGCGCACGGCGTCGCGCAGCGCCTCGAGCGCGTCGAACGCGGCGTCGCCGAGCGACTCGTCGGCCTCGTCGAGCCGCACCGTCGCGCCGTCGAGCCGCTGCACCCCGCGCTCGAGCTCGCCGACCGCGGCGCGCCCGGCGGGCGTGATCGCGTCGCGCTCGTCGAGCCAGCGGTCGATGGCGGTCTCGTAGGCGCCGGCCGCGAGGGCGCGCGCGCGTGCGGCGTCGGTCGCGGGATCGGGCGGCGCCGCGGACGGCGCGCCGCCGCGGCGCCGGCTCCACCGCCGCCGGGGTCGCCGCGCTCGGCGCGGCAGGCGGCGCCGCCTCGTCCTCGATCGGGGGATCCTCCTCGGCCTCGTCGCGGCCCCCGCGCGCGAACCAGCCCGCGGCGAAGGCCGCTACGAGCAACGCGAGGACGACGAACTGCTCCGCGGTCACGGGCGCGGATGCTCGCAGGCGGCGCGCTCGGCGGCGCCGGACGGGTTAGCGGACGCGCGCAGCGCCCGCGACGAGCGGTTGCCGGCCGCGTCGACCACCGTCAGGCGGATGGCGTAGCGCCCACGGCGCAGCGCCCGCCGCACCCGCAGCCTCACCGGCGTCGTGCGTGTGACGGTGAACGTCCGGCGCGCGATCCGCCGGTCCGGCGCAGCACCCGAACCGTCACGCTCGCCGGCTCGCTGAGCGTCAGCCGGACGGTGACGCCGCGGCGCGTCGCCGCGGCGCGCGCGATCGGCGCGCGCGGCGCGGTCGCGTCCGGCGGCCTGCGAGGCGTCGTCGTGGTGGTCGTATCGGCGGGCGTCGTCGATGTCGTCGTGCCGGTGGTGTCCGTCGGCGTCGGCGTGGTCGTCCCAGCGGCCTCGTTCACGACGACCGTGCCGCGCATGCCGTCGTCCTTGTGCGGATCGCAGTAGAAGCGGTACTCGCCCGGCGCGTTGAACGTGCGCTCGGTCTGCCACTCGGACTGGCTCGGCGCCAGCTCCGGCACGGAGCGATCCTCCCAGTGGACGTTGTGGAAGCCTCGGCCGGTGTTCCTGATCGTCACCTTCTGCCCGGCGTCGAGCGTCACGCTGGCCGGCACGAACGAGCGGCCGCTGGTGCCGACGCTCTGGTCGGCGGCCAGGCCGGGACGACCGCGACGGCGAGGCCGCAGAGCCCGGCGACGGGGAGCAGGATGCGCCGCATCACACCGTCGTACGTCGCGGCGGCGCGCCCGGTTCAGGGGCGCTTGTAGACGCGCACGGGATAGCCCTGCTCCCCGCTCCAGCGCAGCCGGTAGCGCCGGCCCTTGCGGAACGGGGGTGCGCAGCGTGAAGTAGCCGCGCGAGTCGGTGCGCACCCGGCGCAGCGTCCTGAAGCGGCGCGAGCCGCGGTCGCCGACGAGGATCGTCGCGGTGACGCGGCGGCGCGCAGGCCGCACGACGCCCCACAGCGACACGCGCGTCCCGCTGCGCAGCGCGGCGAGGCTCAGCCGGAACGCGCTGAGCGACGGCTTCTCGCGCCCGGTCGCGAACCGCAGCCCCGACTCGAACCCGCCGTAGCGCTCGCGGCCCGTCTTGCCGTCGGAGGGACGGTCGTCGCGCAGCAGGTACTGCGAGAACGCGCGCGCACGCGCGGTTGAACCACGCCATCCGCTCGGAGATCGCGCGGAACTCGAGCTGCTTGGCCAGCGACACGCCCGAGTACCGGTCGGGCGTCGACTGGATGCCGAACTCGGTCAGCCACAGCGGCATCTTCGAGCGGCGCCGGAACGCGCGGGGCGCGGGTCGCGCGGTCGAGCGCGAGCGTCAGCCGCGAGAGCACGCCGATCGTCACGTCGTTCTCGCTCGGCGGCTCAAACCACGGGCCGATCTTCGTCGTGTACGGGTGGTGCGCCCAGCCGTCGACGCGGAGCGCGCCGCAGCGCTTGGCCCTGCGCCACGTCTGGGTGAGGCAGAGCGATCCGCGCAGAAACGTGATCGGGTGCACGACCCTCCCCGTGCCGCGCGGCGCCGTCTCGCCCATCAGCATCGTGTCGCGCCGGTTCCCGCTGGCCTCGAGGCCCGCGACCATCGCCCGGTAGAGGCCGCGGTAGATGGGCGGCGACAGCGGCCGGCCGCTCTTCGCGTACTGCGGGCCCAGGAAGTCCGGGTGGTTGGGCTCGTTGATCGCCGCCCAGGCGCTGACGCGGTCGCCGTAGCGGCGGCCCGCGGCCTCGGCGAACCGCTTGAAGTGCTCGGGCAGCGGCCGGGTGATCCCGTCGAGCTTGTCGCGCGTGCCCCAGCGCGGGCCGGGCGTGGTCAGCGTCACGAGCACGCGCATCCCGCGCGCGTGGGCGGCGCCGATCGCGTCGTCGTAGCCGCCCCACGCGTACGCCGCCGGGTCGGTGAGGTCGACGGCGGGGACGTCGTTGCGCGCGGGGTCGGGCGCCACGTCCTGCCAGTAGAGGACGATCCGCACCGCGCGCACGCCGAGCGACTGGAGCTCGTCGAGGGTCGCCTCGCGCGCCGCGGGGTCGCGCAGCTCGGGCGCGTCGAAGTACAGCGGCTGGCTGCGCGCGGCGTGGGCGGGGGCGACTGCGCCGAGCACGAGCGCGGCAAGCAGCGCACAGAGGAATGTGAGGCGCAGGACCATCGGAAGAGGAGGCGCGGCCGCGGCGCAATGCGGCCTCGCATGAGCAAAGACACCGTAGGGACGGCGGTTGTTGCGGTCGTGGAACACTGCGCCGTCATGACGCTGACCGCGACCGGCACGATCGACTTCACCGTCCCGGCCGAGATCCAGGACGTGCTCGGCCGGGTCCGCGCGTACATCGACGAGGAGGCGCTCCCCGCCGAGCGCGAGATCGAGGATCCGAACGACGTCCTCACGAGCTGGGACGTCGTCGAGCGCCTCCGCGACCGCGCCCGCGAGCGCGGGATCTACACGCCGCACATGCCCGAGGAGTGGGGCGGGCTCGGCATCGGCGTGCTCGGGATGAGCCTCATCTCGCAGGAGCTCGGCGCCGCGCCGCTCGCCGCGCTCGGGCTCAACGCGATGGCCCCCGACGAGGGCAACATGCACACGCTCCTGATCGCGGCGACGCCCGAGCAGCAGGAGACGTTCCTGCGCCCGCTGGCCGAGGGTGCGGTCCGGTCGTGCTTCGCGATGACCGAGCCCGAGGTCGCGTCGAGCGACCCGACCAACTTGGAGACGACGGCGGTCCGCGACGGCGACGGGTGGGTCCTCAACGGCCGCAAGTGGTGCATCACCGGCGCCGAGGGCGCGGCGTTCGCGATCGTCGTCGCGAAGACGGGAACGGACGAGGCCGCCGGGCACCGCAACTACTCGCTGATCCTCGTCCCCACCGACACGCCGGGCTGGCGGATCGTCCGCCACCCCGAGTGGATGGGCTCGCACTCGCCCGGCGGCCATCCCGAGGTCGCGCTCGAGGACGTCCGCGTCCCCGCCTCCAACCTGCTCGGCGGCGAGGGCGAGGGGTTCGTCATCGCCCAGAAGCGGCTGGCCGGCGGCCGGCTCGCCCACGCGATGCGGTGGATCGGCGCCGCCCAGCGCGCCCTCGATCTCAGTGCCAAGCGCCTGCTCGAGCGCAAGGCGTTCGGCAAGGAGCTCGCGCGCCACCAGGGGCTCCAGTTCATGATGGCCGACTCGGCGATGGACCTGTACGCGAGCCGGCTGATGGTCCTCCACACCGCGTGGAAGGTCGAGCGCGGGCTGCCGCACCGCCAGGAGGTCGCGATGACGAAGACGTTCGTCTCCGAGGCCTTCGGGCGGGTGATCGACCGCGCCGTGCAGATCCACGGCGCGGCGGGGATCGCGATGGACCTTCCGATCGCGCGGATCTACCAGGACGCCCGCGCCGCGCGGATCTACGACGGCGCGAGCGAGGTGCACCGCATGGTCATCGCGCGCGACCTGTTCAAGCTCGCGCTCCAGGGCGAGTCGACCAAGGCGGCGGCGGGGGACCTCGGCTGATGAGCGGCGCCCGCCGCGATCAACGGCGCCCGGATGGCGACGAGTCGTCTCAAGAGCGCCGGCCGGATGCCGGCAAGGGCACTCCCCTCGCCGCGGACGATGTCGTCCGCACCCACGAGGAGGGCGCGGCGAACGACCGCGAGCCGCTGCTCGTCACCGAGCCGCTCATGGCGTTCCTCGACGAGCGCGGCCTCGGCGACGGCGACATCGAGATCGAGCCGGTCGGCGAGGGCCACTCGAACGTCACCTACGTGATCCGCCGCGGCGCGTGGGAGGCGGTGATCCGCCGGCCGCCGCGCGGCCCGCTGCCCCCGTCGGCCCACGACGTGCTGCGCGAGGCCCGCGTGCTCAGCGCGACCTCCGGCCAGGCGCGCGTGCCCGAGGTGCTGGCGACGTGCGACGACGACGCGGTGATCGGCGCGCCGTTCTACGTGATGGAGAGGGTCGAGGGACACGTCGTCACGAGCGAGATCCCGGCCGAGCTCGACACGCCGGAGGACCGCCGGCGCATGGGCGAGGAGCTGGTCGACGCGCTCGTCGAGGTGCACGCCGTCGACTGGCAGGCGTCCGGGCTCGAGGGGTTCGGCAAGCCCACCGGCTACCTCGAGCGCCAGCTGCGGCGCTTCGGCGGGCTGTGGGAGCACAACCGCACCCGCGAGATCGAGGCGGTCGAGCGCGTCGGGGAGTGGCTGCGCGACAACCTGCCCGAGTCCGGTCCCGCGACGATCGTCCACGGCGACTACCGGCTCGGCAACACGATGATGGCGCCGCGCTCACCGGCGCGGGTCGTCGCGATCTTCGACTGGGAGATGGCGACGATCGGCGATCCGCTCGCCGACCTCGCTTATTTGTCAGTGCTCTGGGTCGACGCGGACGACCCGCCGCTCGGGATGTTCGAGCTGAGCGCGGTGACGCGGCAGGAGGGCTTCCCCCGCCGCGCCGACCTCGTCGCGCGCTACGAGGAGCGCAGCGGGCGCTCGATGACCGACATCCGCTGGTACCAGACGCTCGCGCTCTGGAAGTCGATCGTGTTCATGGAGGGCAACTACAAGCGCGCGGTGAGCGGCGCGACCGACGACCCCTTCCTCAAGCAGTTCGGCGACGGGGTCCTGCAGCTCGCGCGGCGCGCGGAGGAGACGGCGTTCGGCGGCTGACTCGCAGGGCGAGT
>JAUJPF010000015.1 GCA_030447275.1 Solirubrobacteraceae bacterium
GTAGGCAACTCTAGCAGCAGCCAGAGTCTGGGAGGAGGGGGAATCGGAAGAGATGCTTGACTTTTTATCTCGTCAGTATAGGTGTTCTTGGAGTTCGATGACTTGGTATTCTTATATCTGTATTCCTGCGCTGAGGACCAACATCTCTCAGTCTTCGTCTGCTAAGATGGACTTTCTGGCCCCTGACGACGCGACCCAGGCACGCGTGAAGCGCATCTTGCCTGTCATCGGCAGATCGTCCTCTTTCTTGAGCGGCCCGGTCATCAGCGGAACCCCCCGGCGGCCCGCAGCGACTCGTTCGACTCGCGGTTCTGGTCGCCGGTGACCCCCGGTGGCGAGGTGTCGGTCGCGACGTACACGCAGAACCAGCGGTCCGGGTCGTCACCGGGCGTGCAGGTGCGGAAGAGCTCGTCCTCCATCCTGATCGTCGTTGTCGCCGGAAGGCGGCGCCGGTATTCGGCCGGCGCCTCGCGGCGCATGAACTGGAGCGCCGCGGAGCGCTGCACGATCATGTCGTGCTCGCGCTCGCGCAGCGCGCTGCGGTGGGCGAGGCCCCCGACCAAGAGCGCCCCGGTCACGCCCAGCAGCAGCGCCGTCCCGGCGTAGTCGAACGCGATGACGCCCGGCAGGTCGCGGCGGCGCCGGCGCAGCGCGGCGCCGACGAGCGGCGCGACGACGGCGACCGCCATCAGGTTGAAGAACCCGCTCAGCAGCAGGGCAGGGACGAACGCCGTTCCGCCGTCGCCGGCGATCGGCAGCTGCCCGAGGAGCAGCGCGTCGCCGACGGTCAACAGCCAGAACGCCGGCCACAGCAGCGCGCCCTTCAGCCGCCACCGCGCGCGGCTGCGCCACAGGGGCTCGACGTCGCCGTCCGGGGGCGCGGCGCTCATGCGGCAAGGCTAGCCTGCCCGCTTGCCCCCGACGGCCGCTCGCAGGCCGGCCAGGTCGCCCTCGTAGACGGAGTTGTCGCACGCGGTGGGGATCCCGGGCCACGGCGTGGCGTCGCTGTTCTGCCAGAGCGTGTGCGGCGTCTTCGGCGGCTGCGGGCGCGAGGCCACCCACGTATGCCGCTTGGAGCTCGCGATCGGCATGAGCCCGTGGCTTGAGAAGAACGCGTCGAACGAGTACAGCCACGCGCCGTTGTAGCCGGGGTAGGTGAGGTGGTGGTCGACGTACTCGAGCCACGCCGTCGCGCGCGCGAGCTGGTCGCTCGGCGCCACCGGCTCCTCGAGGTCGAGGATGGCGAACTCGCCGGGCTCCAGGTGCCCGAGCAGCTTCACGAACGCCTCGGCCTGCGCGGTCGGGTCCTCGCCGGCGACGAGGTACTGGTAGATGCCGAGGACGTGGATCCCGGCCTCGTGCGCGGACTTGCGCCGGGCCCCGCCGTACCACGCGTTGTCGACATGGCCGGAGCCGTACATCGCGCGGATGATCGCGGCGCCGCCGTTGTGCGCCGCGATCGCCTTCCAGTCCACGTCGGACTGGAATTCGGAGACATCCGGCAAGTTAAGTGGTGCCATGCACTCAGCGTATGCGAACCGGCCCCGAATGGGTAGCACCCGGCCGTGGCCACGACGAGCGCTCAGGCCGCGGAGGGCGCGGAGTTCCTCAGCCCCGAGGATCGCGTCGAGCTGCTGCGCTACATGCTGCTGATGCGCGGCATCGAGGAGCGCGCGATGAACCTCTACCGGCAGGGCAAGGTGCCGGGGTCGTTCTACGACGGCTACGGCCAGGAGGCGGTCTCGGTCGGGCCCGCGTTCGCGATGGCGGCCGAGGACCGGCTGTGCATCCTGCACCGCGACCTCGGGGCGCATCTGGTGCGCGGCGTGACGCCCGCGCGCATCTTCGGCCAGTACATGGGGCGCGCGGGCGGCGTCACCGGCGGCCGCGACGGCAACGTCCACTTCGGCGACTGGCGCCTGGGCTGCGTCGGGATGGTCTCGATGCTCCCCGACATGATGCTCGTCGCCACCGGGATGGCGATGGCGTTCCGCATCCGCGGCGAGAAGCGCGTCGCGCTGACCTGGTTCGGCGACGGCTCCACCTCGCGCGGCGACTTCCACGAGGCCATGAACTGGGCGGGCGTCCAGCGGCTGCCGGTGATCTTCGTGCTCGAGAACAACCAGTACGCGTACTCGACGCCGCTCGAGCAGCAGTTCGCGGTCGACCCGGTCGAGCGCGCGGCCGCCTACGGCTTCCCCGGCGTGACCGTCGACGGCAACGACCCGGAGGCGATGTTCGAGGCGACGCGCCAGGCGCGCGAGCGAGCGGTCTCCGGCGAGGGCCCGACGCTGATCGAGGCGGTGACGATGCGGATGCACGGCCACGCCGCCCACGACGACATGAAGTACGTCCCCAAGGAGCAGCTCGAGGAGTGGCGGCGCAAGGACCCGATCGACCGCCAGGTCGCGCGGGTGCGCGAGCTCGGCGTCGACGTCGACGCGCTGCGCGCCGAGGTGCAGGCGCAGATCGACGCCGGCACCGAGGAGGCGCTCGCGATGCCGATGCCCGACCCGTCGACGGTGATGGACGGGCTCTTCGCCGAGGAGGCCAACGAGCTGGAGGACGGCCTCGCGCCGTGGAGCGGATGGCGACGCTGACCTACCTCCAGGCCATCTCCGACGGCCTGCGCACCGAGATGCGCCGCGACGAGCGGGTCATGGTGATGGGCGAGGACATCGGCGTGTTCGGCGGCGCGTTCAAGGTCACCGACGGGCTGATCGACGAGTTCGGCTCGTGGCGCGTGATGGACACGCCGCTCGCCGAGTCGGGGATCATCGGCACGGCGGTCGGGGCGTCGGTCGTCGGGCTGCGGCCGGTGTGCGAGATGCAGTTCGCCGACTTCATCTCATGCGGGTTCGACCAGCTCATCAACGTCGCCGGCAAGACGCACTACCGGATGGGGCTCGCGGTCCCGATCACCGTGCGGCTGCCGTCGGGCGGCGGGTTCTCCGGCGGGCCGTTTCATTCGCAGAACCCCGAGGCGTGGTTCATGCACTCGCCGGGGCTGAAGGTCGTCGCGCCCTCGACGGCCGAGGACGCGAAGGGGCTGCTCGTCTCGGCCATCCGCGACCCGAACCCGGTCCTCTTCCTCGAGCACAAGCACCTCTACCGGCGCGTGAAGGGCGACGTCCCCGAGGGCGAGCACACCACGCCGTTCACGTCGCGCGTCGCGCGCGAGGGCGACGACCTCGTCGTGATCGCCTACGGAGCGATGGTGCACACCGCGCTGGCGGCGGTGGCAGAGCTCGAGGACGAGGGCTCGATCGCCGTGCTCGACCTGCGCTCGCTCGTCCCGCTCGACGAGGAGGCGATCCTCGAGTGGGTCCGCCGATGCTCGAAGGTCGTCGTCGTCGACGAGGCGAACGCGACCGCCTCGGCCGGCGCGCAGGTCGCCGCGCTGATCGCCGAGCGCGCGTTCGAGGACCTCGACGGGCCCGTCGTGCGCGTCGCGACGCCCGACGTGCCGATCCCGTTCTCGCCGCCGCTCGAGGCGGCGGTGCTGCCCAGCGTCGACCGCGTGAGGGACGCCATCCGTGAGCTCCTCGAGTACTGATCCCGCGACGCTCGTCGACGTGACGATGCCCCAGATGGGCGTCAGCGTCTCCGAGGGGACGATCGCCGAGTGGCACAAGGCGCCCGGTGACGCGATCGCCTACGAGGAGCCGCTCGTCTCGATCTCCACCGACAAGATCGACACCGAGGTCCCGTCGCCCGCGGCCGGCGTCGTGCAGGAGATCGTCGTCGAGGTCGGGGCCACGGTGGAGGTCGGCGTCGTGCTGGCGCGCATCGCCACCGGCGCCGACGGCGGCCAGGGCGTCGCCGGGACGACGAACGAGGAGGTCGGCACGGCGTCCGAGGCGGCCGCCGCCGTCGGCGACACGCCCGCGCCGTCGTCCGACGCTCCGGCGCCGGTCGAGGAGGCGTCGGTGGAGGTCGACGAGGGGCCGAAGCGGGCGAAGGGCGGCGCGCGGTACTCGCCGGTCGTCTCGCGGATCGCCGCCGAGCACGGGATCGACCTCGCGCAGGTCGAGGGCACGGGGCGCGGCGGGCGCGTGCGCAAGCAGGACGTGCTGGCGTTCGTCGAGAACGGCAACGACAGCGCGCAGGGCGAGCCGCCGTTGCATAGCGAGTCGCCCTACCGGCCGGACCCCGAGCCGGCGGGGGCGGAGGCGACCGGCCAGCCGCTCTCGCGGATGCGCAAGCTCATCGGCCAGCACATGAAGCACTCGCTCGACACCGCGGCGACGTGCACGACGTGGGCCGAGTGCGACATGAGCGCGGTCGAGGCGGCGCGCAAGGCGGGCCCGCAGAAGCTCACGGCGCTGCCGTTCGTCGCCCGCGCGACGATCGAGGCGCTGCGCGAGTTCCCGCTGCTGAACGCGTGGCTCGAGGGCGACCGGCACACCGTCCACGAGTCGGTCCACCTCGGGATCGCGGTGTCGCTCGGCGAGGAAGGGCTCATCGTCCCGGTCATCCGCGACGCTCAAGACCTGTCTGTCGAGGGCCTTGCCAAGCGCATCCGCGAGCTGGCCCGCGCCGCGCGCGACCGCACGCTGCGCCCCGACGACGTCGAGGGCGCGACGTTCACGATCACGAACCCCGGCCAGTACGGCTCGGTCATGGCCACGCCGGTGATCAACCAGCCGCAGGTGGCGATCCTCGACCTCGAGGCGATCGTCAAGCGCGTCGTGGTGATCGGCGACGACCAGATGGCGATCCGCCCGATGACGATCCTCGGGATGTCGTGGGACCACCGCGCGCTCGACGGCGCGATCGCCGCGCAGTTCCTGACCGCGGTCAGGCGGCGGCTCGAGGCCGCCGGCTAACGCGGCCCCACGCGGCGACGATCGCGCCGCTGACGGCGGCGTCGAGCAGGTACGTCGGGCGCCCGCGGCGGCGGGCGGCGACGAGGACGTCCGAGGCGCCGAGCAGTCCTGCGGCGCCGGCGCCGAGGAGCGCGATC
The DNA here is from genome assembly GCA_030447275.1 of Solirubrobacteraceae bacterium. Classification (GTDB taxonomy): domain Bacteria; phylum Actinomycetota; class Thermoleophilia; order Solirubrobacterales; family Solirubrobacteraceae; genus CADCVT01. The sequence goes on from JAUJPF010000015.1 coordinate 4,967, forward strand.
TCCGGCGTCACGCGGTCGCGGGCCCCCGCCACGGCGAGCGCGCCGCCCACCGGCAGCAGCACGAGGCCGAGCGTCTCGACGAGCCACCAGTCGTCCTTGCGGCCCGTCACCGCCTCGAAGCTGCGGCGGCTCAGCAGCGGCCACAGGCCGGTGGCGCCGTAGTAGAGGCCCTGGGCGAGGGCGACGTCCGTGCGGCGCAGGGGCATGGCCCGGCGCCTACCCCGCGGGCGCCAGGATGTCACCCGGCTGACACGCGACCGGTCCGACCGGCCTCGCGCCCGGTTGTGACCCGGTGGGGGCGCAGGCGCGTTAGCCACACCCGACAACCACCGGAGGAATGTCCATGCAGCGATTCAAGAAGGGCGGCGTGCTCGTCGCCGCGGTCTGTGGAGCGACGATGATCGCCCCGGCCGGCGCGAGCGCCGCCGACGCGATCTTCGGCCTCACCGACGACAACCGCATCGTCAGGTTCAACTCCGACAGCCCCGGCAAGGTCCGCCAGACGGTCCCCGTCCAGGGCCTCCAGCAGGGCGAGACGCTCGTCGGCCTCGACGTGCGCCCGGCGAACGACACGCTCTACGCGGTCGGGACCACCAACCGGATCTACCAGGTCAACCCGGTCACCGGCGCCACGCGGCGCGCGTTCGATCCGTTCACGCCGCCGCTCGCCGGCACGTCGTTCGGCGTCGACTTCAACCCGGTCCCCGATGCGCTCCGGATCGTCTCGGACGCCGACCAGAACCTGCGCATCCCGTTCGGCGGCAACAACGCCGGCAACGGCAACGCGGACGCGCCGCTCCAGTACGCGGCGGGCGACCCCAACGCCGGACAGAACCCCTCGGTCGGCGGCGCGGCGTACACCAACAGCTTCCCGGGCGCCAATGAGACGGTGCTCTTCGACATCGACAGCGCCCGTGACGTGCTCGTCCGCCAGGACCCGCCGAACCAGGGGACGCTGCGGACGATCGGCGCGCTGGGCGTCGATGTCGAGGCCCAGATGGGCTTCGACATCTCGCCGCAGGGCAACGTCGCGTTCGCGGCGCTGCGCACGGTCGGCGCGGCCCGGCACTCGCTGTTCCGCATCGACCTGGCCACCGGCCGCGCCACGCCGGCGGCGACGCAGGCCGCGATCGGCACCGCCTCGACGCTCCGCGGGATCGCCGTCGCGACCGGCGGCGTCGACGACGACCGGGTCGCGCCGGAGATGTCGCTCGCGTTCTCGAGCACCATCCTCGAGTCCAACGTGAACCCGCTCAAGCCGTCGGTGAGCTGCGACGAGGCGTGCACGATCACCGTGAACGCGCGCGTCGAGGGACGCCCGGCGGGCAGCGGCACGGCGACGCTCGACGACGCCGGCCGCGTGACGATCAGGATCCCGCTCAACGCCACGGCGCGGCGCCGGATCGCGCGGCCCGGCACCGAGCGGATCTCGCTCGACGTCACCGCCGTGGACGCCGCGGGCAACCGCACCACGCAGACCGGCCGTCTGTCGCGGACGCAGACCGCCCAGGGCCGCATCAACGGCTAGCCCTCCGGGGAGCCCCGCCCGCCGCGAGCGTCGCGGCGGGCGGGCGCCCCTGCGCGCGTACACTCGGTCGTGTGAGCGGCGAGCTGTGGACGTGCCATCTCGGCGTCGTCGAGTACCGCGAGGCGCTCGGCCTCCAGCACCGGCTGCGCGCCGCGCGGCAGGCCGGCGACCTTCCCGACACGCTGCTGCTGCTCGAGCACCCGCCGGTCTACACGCGCGGACGCCGCAGCGAGGCGGCCGAGCTGCCGATGGGCGAGTCGTGGTACCTCTCGCAGGGGATCGACGTCGTCGACGTCGACCGCGGCGGGAAGCTCACCTACCACGGCCCCGGCCAGCTCGTCGGCTATCCGATCATGGCGGTGACCGACGTCATCGCGTTCGTGCGGTCGATGGAGGAGGCGATGATCGCGGCGCTCGCCGACGAGGGTCTTCGGGCTCGCTCGCGCTCGGACGAGGGTCGCGACTTCACCGGCGTCTGGGTCGGCGAGCGCAAGATCGGGTCGATCGGCGTGCACGTGCAGAAGGGCGTCACCACGCACGGGTTCGCCGTCAACGTGCAGAACGACCTCCAGCCGTTCGAGTGGGTCGTCCCGTGCGGGCTCGGCGGCGTGCGGATGACGTCGGTGCTGCGCGAGCAGGGCCGCGGCGGCGATCCGCTGAGGTGCTTCCGCAAGCGGATCGCGTGGCGGTTCGCCGAGGCGTCCGGCCGCCGCCAGCGGCTCGTCACCCCGGCGCGCCTCGCGGCGGCCGCGCCGCCGGTCGCCGCGCCCGCCTGACGGCCGGTCATCGCGACGCGCCGCGCCCGCACCGGCTAAGACTGTCGCGTGGCCGCTCGCCTCGCCATCGCCGCCGCCGTCCTCGCCGTGCTGGCAGCGGAGGAGCGCGCGTGGGGCGCGGCGAAGCCCCGCCCCGTTCTGCGGAGCGCTGCGCCGCTCGTCCTCACCCCACGGACCGTCACCCCCGGTGGCACCGTGCGCGTGGTCGACGTCGTGCGGAATCGCGGGCGGCGGCGGTCCGGCAGGACGCGAACGCGGTTCGCCCTAGCGCGCAACCGCGTCGAGCTGCCGCTCGGAGAGCGCGTCGTGCCGCCCCTGCGGCCGGGAGCGGCGTCGCGGCGGACGCTGACGCTCTCCGCGCCGTTCGCGGCGACCCCGGGCGAGTGGACGGTGATCGCGTGCGTTCGCAAGCAGCGCTGCCGGGCGTCGCTGCTGCCGGTGCGGATCCCCGTGCCGCCGCAGGCCGCGCTCAGACGTCCCCCACCCACGGTCGAGGAGCGCATCGCCGAGCCGCTGCCGCCCCCGGTGTCCGACACGCCGCCGCTGCCGACGTTCACCGGCCTCGCGCGCATCGAGGACTGCGGGCCGGCGATCCCCGCCGACGACGCGCCGGCGTCCGCGTTCACCGACATGTTCGCCACCACGACGACCGGCTGGACGGGCGCCGACGCCACGTTCTCCGTGCGCCTGCCGAGCGGCGACGACGCCTGGTTCTTCGGCGACACGTTCCTAGCAGGGCTGACCGAGGACGGCGGGCGCAGCGACCCGTATCCGTACATCCGCAACAGCGTGGTGGTACAGGGCGACTGCCTGACGACCCTCTTCCGCGGCACGCTCGACGTGCCGTTCGACTTCGAGCCGGGCGGCGAGGGCACGTGGTACTGGATCAACCAGCCGGTCGTGCACGGCGCGACGGTCCGCGCGCTGCTCAGCCGCATGGTGGGCAGCAGCCGGGGCGACACCGTGGCGGGCTCGGCGCTGGCGACCTACGACCTGGCGCTGAACCGCGTCACGATCGACGAGCACGTGCCGACGCTTCCCGGCCACTGGTGGGGTGCGGCGATCGTCGACGAGGCGCCCTACACGTACGTCTTCGGCGTCCGCCTCGGGACGCCGCGCGACCTGTTCCTCGCCCGCGTCCCGTACCAGCTGCTCGACGGACCGTGGGAGTACCGCACCGCCACGGGTTGGAGCCTCGACCTCGCCGACGCCGAGCCGGTGCTCAGCGACGCCCAGCGCCTCGCCACGCAGCTCAGCGTTCTGCGCGACGGCGGCGGCTGGGTACTGGTCAGCCAGGACGCCTTCCCGGGGACGACCGTCAGCGTCTGGCGCGGGAACGAGCCGTGGGACTGGGGGGCGCGGAAGACCCTTGTGACGCTGCCGGACGTCGCCGACGGCGCGGTCTACAACGCGCTCGTCCACCCGCAGTTCGCCAGCGGCGAGGGGATGCTCCTCTCCTACAACGTCATCGCCGGCCCCGAGGCGACGATGGAGGACGCGGCGCTGTACCGGCCGCGTTTCGTGCGCGTCGCGCTGCCCTAGTAGGCCTTCCGCACGAAGTGGAAGGACGTGATCTCCATCCCCTGGCGGAAGTAGAACCGGTGAGCGTCGGTGCGGTGCGCCCCGACGCCGGAGTCGAGGTGCAGCTGGTCGCACCCGAGCCGCGCGAGCTCCGCCTCGATCCAGGCGAACAGCGCCGCGGCGTGGCCGCGGGCGCGGCGGTCTTCCCGCGTCACCAGCTCGTCGACGTAGAGGACGCGCCCGCCCATGAGCATCTCGAGGACGCGGAACGTCGCGACGGCCGCCGCCTCTTCCTCACCCGGCTCGAACGAGCCGACGACGCGGAAGCCCTGGGGGCGCTGGACCGCGTCGATCCGCTCCACCAGCGCCTCCGCCGGCCCCCGGTGCGGGCGCAGCTCGAGCAGCGCGCGGGCCGCGCGCGCGGTCTCGCCGGCCGGCAGCTCGCGGACGTCGGGCATCGGCTCGTATCCTCTCATGCAGTGAGCGACGCGCCGTCCCGCAAGCACCAGACGCGTTCCCGGGCCAACCCCGGCGGCATGGACGTGCTGAAGGTGCTCGGCGCGGACGTCCGCCCCCTGCGCGAGCGCAAGCCGCCGTGGTTCAAGGTCCCCGCGCCGGGCGGCAAGCGCTACCTCGAGCTCAGCGCGCGGATCAAGGACGACAACCTCCACACGGTCTGCCAGGAGGCCGCGTGCCCGAACATCGGCGAGTGCTGGGAGCGCGGCACGGCGACGTTCATGATCCTCGGCGACACGTGCACCCGCCGCTGCGGGTTCTGCAACGTCCAGACCGGCAAGCCGACGTGGAACGACCCGCTCGAGCCGGCGCGCGTCGCGCGGCAGGTCGCGCGGATGGGGCTGCGCCACGCGGTCATCACCAGCGTCGACCGCGACGACCTGCCCGACAAGGGCGCGAGCGCGTTCGTCGGCGTGATTCGCCAGATCCGCCGCCAGGCGCCGCTGTGCAAGGTCGAGGTGCTCACGCCCGACTTCCAGGGCTACGACATGCCGCTCGCCAAGGTCATCGCCGAGCGCCCCGACGTCTTCAACCACAACGTCGAGGTCGTGCCCCGGCTGTACTCCATCGCCCGCCGCGGATCGAAGTGGAGCCGCTCGCTGCGCGTCCTGCAGAGCGCGAAGGACATGGGCGGCGACGAGGTCGTGACGAAGTCGGGCCTCATGGTCGGCCTCGGCGAGACGTTCGACGAGATGGTCGACGCGCTCGGCCAGCTGCGCGAGCATGACGTCCAGGTGCTCACCGTGGGCCAGTACCTGCGCCCGAGCGAGCGCCACCTGCCGATCGTCCGCTACTGGCACCCCGACGAGCTCAAGGCGCTCGAGGAGGAGGCGTACCGCCTCGGCTTCGAGCACGCGGCCTGCGGCCCGCTCGTGCGGTCGAGCTACCACGCCGACCAGCACGTCCCCCAGGAGCGGCCGGGGGTCGGCCCGCTGGCGGCGCCGGCCTAGCTTGTTCCCGCTCAAGGACAACATCCCGACCGATCGGTTCCCGGTCGTCACGGTCGCGCTGATCCTCGCGAACGTCGTCGTCTACTTCCTGCTCCAGGACGGCGGCTGGGAGATCACGCGCAACGACACGGGCGACTGGGCGGTCGGCGAGTACGCGCTCGTGCCGTGCGACATCACCGGCGAGTGCGCCGCACCGCCCGGCCACATCTCGGACGTCGCGAGCGTGTTCACCTCGATGTTCATGCACGGCAGCCTGCTGCACCTCGGCGGCAACATGCTGTTCCTGTGGATCTTCGGCAACAACATCGAGGACGCGATGGGGCCGCTGCGGTTCGTCCTCTTCTACCTCGCGGGGGGCGTCGCGGCCGACGCGCTCCAGATCGCGTTCGACACCGGCTCGGCGGTGCCGACGCTCGGCGCGTCGGGGGCGGTGGCGGCCGTGCTCGGCGGGTACGTCCTGCTCTACCCGCGCGCCCGCGTGGTGACGGTGGTCTTCCTCATCATCTTCTTCACGGTGATCGAGCTGCCGGCGATGATCATGCTCGGGCTGTGGTTCGCCCAGCAGATCGTGTTCGGCGCCCTGGAGTACGGCACCGCCGACCAGGGCGGCGGCGGCGTGGCGTACTTCGCGCACATCGGCGGGTTCGTGTTCGGGCTGGCGGCGATCAAGCTGCTCGCGACGCGTGTCAAGGAGATCGCGGACGCGCGCCCGCGGCGCCGGGCGGTCTTCCCATGACGCGCGCGATCCTCGCCGCCGCGCTGGCGTTCATCGTGCTGCTCGGGGGGCTGACGCTCGCCGTGGCGATCGAGACGGGGCCCGACATCCTCACCGTCGGCTCGCTGCTCGTGCTCGCCATGCTCGCCTTCGGCATCGTCGGGGCGCTGCGGCATCCTGAGGACTAGATGTCCGCGCCGTACCTCGACACCGCGACCTCTCGCCAGCGCCGCGCCGCCCGGGCGTCGGCCCGGCGCCGCGCGCGCCGGCGGCGCCTCGCCGTCTTCGCGACCGCGCTCGCGGCCCTGCTCGTCCTCGGCGTCCTGACCGCGCGCACGGGCGGCGGCGACGGCGTGACGCCCGCGTCGGACGCGCCGCGGGCGGCCGCGGGGGAGCGCCCGCCCGGTCAGGAGGTGCTCGGGCCGCTGCCCGCGGCCGTCGACGGCGAGCGCGAGGGCGCCTTCACCATCCCCTTCAAGAAGCCGCCTCGCGGCGGCATCGTCATGAACGCCGACACGGGCGAGGTGCTGTGGCGCCGCAACGCCGAGCGCGCACGCCCGATCGCGTCGCTGACGAAGATGATGACGGCGCTCGTGGCCGTCGAGCGGCTCGGGCCCGACGACCTGGCGAAGATCACGCCGGCCGTCCTGAACTACAGCGGCTCGGGCGTCGGCATGCTGCCGCGCGGCAAGCGGGTGAAGGTCGAGCCGCTGCTCTACGGGCTGATGCTGCCGTCGGGCAACGACGCCGCGCGCGCGCTCGCGTTCCGCGCCACGGGGAGCATCGCGGCGATGGTCGCGCGGATGAACACGAAGGCGGCCGAGATGGGGCTGCGCTGCACGCGCTTCACGGGTGTGGAGGGCCTGAGCCCGGGCAACCGCTCGTGCCCGCTCGACCTCGTCGCGCTGGCCAAGGAGGTGCTGCGCCGGGGCCGGCTCGCGCGGATCGTGAGGCGCAGGCGCGCGATCCTGCCGTTCCCCGTCAAGGGCCGCAAGCTCTACCTCTACAACCACAACCCGCTGCTGCGCACCGGCTACCGCGGCACGCTCGGGATCAAGACCGGCTACACGAGCGAGGCCGGCCGCTGCCTCGTCGCCGCCGTGCGCCGCCGTGGCGTGACGCTCGTCGCGGTCGTCCTCGACTCGCCGGACCCCGGCCGCCAGGCGCGCCAGCTCCTCGACCGGTCCTTTCGCGCCATGAGCTAGGTCGCAGTACGCTCCCAGCCGGCGGTCGAGCCGCTCCGGCCGGGGCCGGACGTGCAGGAGGCGCGGACGACCGACGGCGACGAGCAGGACGGCAGCGGGCTCGAAGGCGAGGACGGCGACGCGCGTTCCTGCGGCGCGGGTCGGTCCTGACGGTCGAGCTGCGCCGGGCGTTCCCGCGGTCGACCGTGGTCGCCTCGGGTGGCACCCGCCACCGCGCCGTCGGGCTGCGGACGCTCGCGGTCGGTGCCGGTCAGCGCGTCGTCATCGCCGATCTCGAGGGCGATCTCTCGGCGGCCGCATGGTGCCTCATCGAGGAGGACGCCGGCGACATCGCGGCGGCGGCCTCCCGCTAGCGCCGCGTATATTCCTCCGTTGACTGGCGGATCAACCAGCGCGATCAGGAGAGTGGCAGCGTGGACCTGAACGACACGCCCGAGCAGGCCGCGTACCGGGAGCAGGTGCGCGCGTGGCTGGAGGAGCACAAGAGCGAGGCGCCGGTGCTCGAAGGACCGGATGCCCTTCCCGAGGACCAGGTCGTCGACGCGCACCGCGCGTGGCAGCGCAAGCTCGCCGAGGCGGGCCTCGCGGGAGCGACGTGGCCGAAGGAGTACGGCGGGCAGGGCTTCGGCCCGATCGAGCAGGTCATCATCTCCCAGGAGATCGCGCGCGCGCGCGTGCCGGGGATCCTCGACGTCATCGGCGTCGGCATGCTCGGCCCGACGATCATCGCCCACGGCAGCGAGGACCAGAAGAGCCGCTACCTCGGCCCCATGCTCCACGGCGACGAGGTGTGGTGCCAGCTCTTCTCCGAGCCCGCCGCCGGCTCGGACCTCGCGGGCATCCAGACGCGCGCCAAGCAGGAGGACGGCGGCTGGCGGCTGACCGGGCAGAAGGTGTGGACGACCAACGCGCAGTTCTCCGCGTACGGCCTGATCCTCGCCCGCACCGACGCGGACGTCCCGAAGCACAAGGGCCTGACGATGTTCGTCCTGCCGATGGACGCCGAGGGCGTCACGGTCAGGGGCCTGCGCCAGATCACCGGCGACGCGGAGTTCAACGAGGTCTTCCTCGACGACGTCAAGCTCGACGACGACATGGTCGTCGGCCAGGTCGGCAACGGCTGGGGCACCGCGCTCACGACGCTGATGTTCGAGCGCGTGACGATCGGCTTCGGGTCGGAGGGCCTGGGCTACCGGCCGCAGCGCTTCGCCGAGGCGATCGCGGGCGACGAGGCCGCCGTGCGCGACGGCGACGTCCGCCAGCGCCTGGGCCACATCACGACCGAGCTGCTCGCGGTGCGGTTCACGTCGTACCGGATGCTCAGCGCGCTCCAGCAGGGGCAGATCCCGGGGCCGGAGGCGGGCCTGTCGAAGATCACCACCGTCAACGCGAGCATCGCTGCGTGCGACCTCGTCGCCGACGCGCTCGGCCCGGACGCGCTGCGCGAGGACACCGACAGCCAGCTCAGCTACCACACGTCGTTCCTGCCCGGGCTGAAGTCCGCAGGCGGGACCGAGGAGATCCTGCGCAACACGATCGGCGAGCGCGTGCTGGGGCTGCCGCCCGAGCCGCGGCTCGACAAGGGCATCCCGTTCAGCGAGCTGCGGGCCAAGGAGAAGGAGGCGGCGGCGCGATGAACCTCGAGCTGAGCGACGAGCAGCAGTTCCTCCGCGACGCCGCGCGCGACGCGCTGTCGCGCACGAAGACGATCGAGGCCGCGCGCGAGACGCTCGACGGCGGCGCACGCCCCGACCTGTGGCCGACCGCCGTCGAGGCGGGCTGGGCCGGCCTGCTCGTGTCCGACGAGAACGGCGGCGCGGGCCTCGGCGCGTTCGACGCCATGCTCGTGATGCAGGAGGCGGGCCGGCGGCTCGCGGGGATCGAGCTGCTCGGGCACCTGCCGGCGTCGGCGCTGCTCGACACCGGCGGCTACGCCGGGATCGAGGCGGTCGCCGCCGGGGAGCGGCGCGCGGCGTTCGTCGGCGCGGTGCCGCCCGGCGACCTCGACCCCGAGTGGACGGTCGACAGCGTCTCCGGCATGAGCCGCGCGCCGGCGCCGACCTTCGACGGCTCGACGGTCACCGGCGAGGTGGCGTGGGTCGTCGACGCGCCGGGCGCCGACGTGCTCGTGGTCGTCGCCGTCCAGGACGGGTCGCCCGTCGCGGTCGTCGTCGAGGACGCGTCCGTGGAGGACGTCTTCCGCTACGACCCGACGCGCCGGCTCGGGCACGTGCGGCTCGAAGGCGCGGCGGCGACGCCGCTTCAGGCCGACGTCGCCGCGATCGAGCGGGCGTGGTACCTCGCCCAGGCGCTGCTCGCGGCCGAGTCGGTCGGCGCGGTCGAGGCGTGCCTCGAGATGGCGGTGGCCTACGCGAAGGAGCGCTTCACCTTCGGGCGCGCCATCGGCTCCTACCAGGCGGTCAAGCACGGGCTCGTCGAGATCATGCGGCGGGGCGAGAACGCGAAGTCGCTCCTCTACTACGCGGGCTGGGCGCACGCGTCGGGGCCGGAGGAGTTCGCGATCGCAGCGTCCGCGTGCCGCTCTGCGGCATCGGACGCCCTCGACTACGCGGCGCGCGAGAACATCGCCGTGCACGGCGGGATCGGAGCGACGTGGGAGCACGACGCGCCGCTCTTCTTCCGCCGCGCGCAGCTCTCGCGGCGGCTGCTCGGCGGCACCGGGGCGTCGATCGACCGCGTCGCGGGTGAGCTGCTCGCGGGCTCGGCGCCCGGCCCGGTCGCGCCCGAGGGCCCGACGGGGGCCGCGGCGACGGCGGTCGAGGGCTAGAGGCGGCGGGGGGCGCCCGAGGGGCGGCGCAGCGGGACGTGCGCTTCTGGTCGCACGATCGCTTCTCGTTCCCGCTCCCGGGCCGCCACCGCTTCCCGCTCGCGAAGTACGCGCTGCTGCGCGAGCGGGCCTCGGCGCTCGGTCCGGTGCTCGACTCCGAGGCCGCGCCGTGGGAGTCGCTGGCGCTCGTCCACGGGGCGGGGTACCTGGAGCGGGTGCGGTCGGGCTCGCTGTCGGTGCGCGAGGAGCGGGGGCTCGGGCTGCCGTGGTCGGAGGAGCTGGTCGAGCGCGGCCGCCGCTCGGCGTGGGGCACGGTGTGCGCGGCGCGCGACGCTCTCGTCGGCGGGTTCGGGATGAACCTCGGCGGCGGCACGCACCACGCCTCGCGCGACGCCGGGCGGGGGTACTGCCTGTTCAACGACGTCGCGCTCGCCCACCGCGTGCTCGGGACGCGCACGCTCGTCGTCGACTGCGACGTCCACCAGGGCGACGGGACCGCCGAGCTGCTCCGCGAGGACCGGACGGCGTTCACCCTGTCCGTCCACGCCGCGGCGAACTACCCGTTCCACCGCGCGACGTCGGACCTCGACGTCGACCTCCCGACGGGCACGGGCGACGACGAGTACCTGTCGTCGCTCGCGGCGGCGCTGGCCGACGCCCGCGTGCGCCTGGCGCCGACGGTCGTCGTCTACCTCGCGGGAGCGGACCCGTGGGAGGGAGACGCCCTCGGCCGCCTGTCGCTGACCAAGGAGGGCCTGCGCGAGCGCGACGCGCTCGTCCTCGACACGGCCGCCGCGATCGGAGCCCCGATCTGCGTCACGCTCGCGGGCGGCTACGCCCCCGACGTGACCGACACGGTCGACATCAACTTCGCGACGGCTTCGCTCGTGGCGGCGCGCGCCGGAGGGTCGGCGTCCGCATTGCGCGAGGCACTTCCACCATCGCCGACCTGAAGGAAGGGAGACCTCGCCGCGGAACGGCCCGGCGGGCGGTTCGAGCGGGTGCAGGTGAAGTACACGACGTCGGACGGCGCGGTGGTCCTGGTCCGGTGCCGCTCATGTCCTTGACGAACGGCAAGGTGCGTGCGACGAAGAAGTACACGGCGAAGACCCTCGACTGGATCGCCGTGTACGACGCCACGACCGAGCGCTGCTACTACGTGCCGGCGGCGGAGCTGGGCGAAGGGCGCGCGTACCTCAGCCTTTCGCCTCACCCCGGCGCGACGCGGCCGCTTGCCTCGGAATCACGACGCCGCGGACTACCTATCCTTCTGACCGGCCCGGGGGGCGTGGTGCTAACGGGAACACGGTGCCTTTGCAAGGCACAGTTGGGGGTTCGATTCCCCCCGCCTCCATCGGCCAGAAAGCGCTAGCCCGCGCGGTTCCCTTTCGCGCCGAGCGATCGCACCCACGAGGGGAGCGGGTGGAGGCCCGATCGGGCTCCACCCGTGCTCCTCTACTTCTCGCGGCGAACTCCCTTGAAGTCGCCGCCGGACGTCTTGACGTCCATGATGCGGCCCGTCTTGGTGTCCCGCTTCGCGGACAGGCCTGAGGGCGTCTTGAACTGCGAGCGGCCCTTGACCGCGCCGTGGCGGCCACCGCCCTTCGGTCCGTTCTTCGCCAATGTGCTCACCTCACTTTTCCGCCGCCCGACCGAAGGCCGCCGCGACACCTAGAGCGTCCTCCGCACGTCGGTCGGAAACGGGCCTCTGCAACGGATCCTGCATACGCCGGCGGAAACATCCCCATCGGACGACCCGCCGTTGTCTTGGCGAGGCGGCCCCAGCGCTTGTCCTGCGCCATGACCGGGTCGCGCGACGGCCGCGAAGAAGGTGCCGCGTTCGGCGGACCTTCGTCAGGACGCGGGCAAACGTGGCAGGCTTCCCTGCGTGGCCGGCACGGAGGAGAAGACGCAGGAGGGCGCCGACAGCACGAAGACGGGCGCCGCGACGAAGCCCGCCGAGCTGTCGAACTACGACATCGTCAACCACTGGTTCCAGGTCGCCGCCGACCGGCTCGATCTCGCCGGCGACCTCGCGACCGTGCTGCGGACCTCCTACCGCGAGGTGCAGGTCCAGCTCCCGATCAAGCTCACCGACGGGCAGATCCACGTCTTCTCGGGCTTCCGCGTGCAGCACAACGGCGCGCGCGGCCCGTACAAGGGCGGCATCCGCTACCACCCCGAGGTCGACCTCGACGAGGTTCGCGCGCTCGCGTCGCTCATGTCCTGGAAGACGGCGATCGTCGGCGTCCCGTACGGCGGCGCGAAGGGCGGCATCAACGTCCCCGCGCGCGAGCTCGAGACCCATGAGCTCGAGAAGCTCACGCGCTCGTTCATGGACAAGATCGACCGCGTCATCGGCCCGACGCGTGACATCCCGGCCCCGGACGTCAACACGAACGCCCAGACGATGGCCTGGATGATGGACGAGTACGGCAAGCTCCACGGGCACACGCCGGCGTGCGTGACCGGCAAGCCGATCGCGCTCGGCGGCTCGTACGGCCGCGAGGCGGCGACCGGCCGCGGGGTCGTCTACTGCTACCGCGAGGCCGCGCCGCAGCTCGGCCTCACGCCGCCGGAGACGCGCGTCGCCGTGCAGGGGTTCGGCAACGTCGGCAGCTGGGCCGCGCGGATCATGCAGCACCTCGGCTGCACGATCGTCGCCGTCTCCGACCACACCGGCTCGATCCACCGCGAGCAGGGCATCGACTCCGAGGACCTCAAGCGCCACCTCGACGAGGGCGGGGAGCTGTCGGACTACGACAAGGCCGACCACATCTCGGCCGAGGAGTTCCTCGGGACCGACTGCGAGGTGTTCATCCCCGCGGCGCTCGGCGGGATGATCCACGCCGACAACGCCGACCTCATCAAGGCGAAGGTCGTCCTCGAGGGCGCGAACAGCCCGACTACGCCGCAGGCCGACCAGATCCTCTCCGACCGGGGCGTCCTCATCATCCCCGACGTGCTCGCGAACGCCGGCGGCGTCGTCGTCTCGTACTTCGAGTGGGTCCAGAACCTCCAGCACTTCCGCTGGGACGAGCGCGAGGTCAACGACAAGCTCGGGACGATCATGCGCCGCGCGTACCGCGAGGTGAACGCGCGCGCCCGCCAGGACGAGGTCTCGCTGCGGACCGCCGCGTTCGAGTTGGGCATCGAGCGCGTGGTCGAGGCCGCGCGCACGCGCGGCTACGTGTAGCGCGCTCCAACGCAAAGAGCGCCCCGGGCCGAGCCCGAGGCGCTCTCGCGATGCGTCCTTGCCCTCCGGGTGGCAAGTCGCGCACCGGCTGTTCCCCAACGCCGGGGCGCGTCCGTCGCCTCCCGGATCGGCCGCGGGCGCCGCCGTCCCCACGCGCGCGCTCGCGCGCTGGACACATGTGCGGGGCTAGAGCGCGACGACGCCACGCGCGACGACGACCGCCTCGCCGCCGACGCGGACGCGGTCGCCCTCGACCGCGCATTCGAGCGTGCTGGGCCGGCCCATCTCGACCCCCTGCTCGACGCGCAGCCGCTCGATGCCGCGGCGCTCGTGGAGGTAGGCCATCAGCGGGCCGGCGGCCGAGCCCGTGGCGGGGTCCTCGGAGACGCCGTCGGGCTCGAGGTACAGCGACCGGGCGCGGGCGGTTTCGCCGTCGGCGGCGGCGAGGTACAGCGTGATCGCCTCGTGCTCTGAGAGCAGCGCCTCGAGCGCCGGGAAGTCGGGGCGCGGCACGCGCAGCCCCTCGGCGACCACCGGCGCGATCACCTGCGGGACGCCGGTGCCGACGACCTGCGCCGGGAGGTCGGGATCGGCGAGCGCAGGGTCGAGGCCGGCGGCGCTCAGCACGGTCGCCGGATCGAGCTGGGGGCCGAACGTCGCCGGCTCCTGGAGCATCGACGTCCGCGCCGTGCGCTCGTCGAGGATCTCGACGTCGATCGGCTGGAGCCCGGCCGGCGTCTGCTGTACGAACGCCGCCGTCCGCTCCCCGCGCGCCAGCGCGACGGCCACCGCGGTCCCGAGCGAGGGATGCCCGGCGAACGGCAGCTCGCCGCGGGTCATCCAGATCCGGCAGCGGTAGTCGGCCTGGTCCGAGGACTGCACGAACGTCGTCTCGCTCAGCCGCGTCTCGCGCGCGAAGGCGAGCATCGTCTCGTCGTCGATGCCGTCGGCGTCGTGGACGACCGCGAGCTGGTTGCCGGTCAGCGGCGTGCGGGTGAAGACGTCGAGCCAGGTGAGGGCGCGCTCGCCCAACCGCGTCAGAAGTCGAAGTCGCGGGGCGGGCGCTGCTCGAACCAGAGGCGGTCGTGCTCGGGCGCCTCCTGGAGGAAGTCCGGCGTCTCGTCGAGGACGTCCTCGCCCGGGTCCTCGCCCGTGGGTGCGGCCTGCTCGGGCTCGGGCGCCGGCGGCGGCGGGGGGTCCCGCAGCTCCTCGATCTCGTCGACGGAGTACTGCTGCGTCGGCTGGCTGACGTGCTCCTCGGGCTCGGGCTCCGGATCGGGAGCGCGCACGGCGCCGTGGAACTCGTGCTCGGGCTCGGCGTCGGCGACCGGCGGCGGCTCGGGTTCCACGTCGATCTCGGACGCCGGCGGCTCGGCGGTCGCGGTGTCCGCCCCGCGGACGGGGCCGAGCGCCTCGCGCTCCTGCTCGGCCACCTCGGCCGGGTCGGCGCCACGCTTGCGCTTGAGCTCGAGGTGCTCGCGGATGGCTTCGTCGAGCAATCCCATGCCCCCAGAGATTACCCGGACGGCCGGGCGCGCTGGGCCTCGGCGCGCGTCGTGCGGTTCTTGCCCGACCGCTTGGCCACGTACAGGGCGGCGTCGGCGGCGGCGATGAGCGAGCCCTGGTCGTGGGCGCTCTCCGGCAGCGCGGCGGCGCCGAAGCTGGCGGTCACGCGCAGCGGCCGGTCGCCCGGGATCGGCACGTCGATCGCCTCGATCCCGTGCCGGACGCGCTCGGCCAGCCCGAACGCGCCCTCGAGGTCGGCGGCCGGCAGGATGACCGCCAGCTCCTCGCCGCCGTAGCGCGCCGGGAGGTCCACCTCGCGCGACTCGACCCGCAGGACGCGCGCGACCTCCTTGAGCACGCGGTCGCCGACCTGGTGGCCGTAGGTGTCGTTGACCTTCTTGAAGTCGTCGACGTCGAGCATCACGAGCCCGACACCCGTCTCGAAGCGCCGCGCGCGCTCGAGCTCGGACTCGAGCGCCTCCTGGAACCGCCGGTGGTTGGCGAGGCCGGTCAGCTCGTCGGTGACCGCCTCGCGCTGGACGGTCTCGTGCAGCTCGACGTTCTCGAGCGACACGCCGGTCTGCGCGGCGAGGTAGTGGAACAGCTCGCGCTCGTTCGGCGCGAACGGGCGGTCGCGCCGCCAGACCGAGACGACGCCCTGGACCTCGGCGCTCGCGCCGCGCAGCGGGTGGCCGAGCGCGCTGCCCGAGTCGATCGAGACCTCGCGCGGCTGCCCGCTGGCCAGCACCTCGCCCTCGACCTGCGCCACGACCTCGGCGAGGCCGGCCGGGTCGCCGCTCGACGCGCGCTCCGCCGGAGCCTCCCCCGGTGCCGGGCGCAGCAGCGCGCGCCCGCCGTCGGCGATCACGCCGTCGACGGTCGTGCGCACCGCGATCTCGAGCAGCGCGTCGCGATCGAGGTTCGACGCGAACGCCTCGCCGATCCGGCGCAGCTGGTTCTCGAGCCGCGTGCGCTGCCGGTCGAGCTCGGCCAGCCGGCCCTCGAGCTGCCGGGCCATGCTGTTGAACTCGACGCCGAGCGCGGCGAACTCGTCGTTGCCCTCGACCGGCACCTCGGACGAGAAGTCGCCGCGGCCCAGCCGCTGGGCGGCGACCAGGAACGCGGCGATCCGGCTCTGGAGCGAGCGCGACACGACGGCGGCGAAGGTGAACGCGAGGATGAAGAAGCCGGCCAGCAGCGCTCCCGCCAGCAGCCGCGCCTGGCCGATCGCCTCGTCGGTCTCGTCCTGGCCGGCGAAGAGCGAGACGCGGGTCGCGGCGTCGCCGAACCCCTCGCGGTCGCCGAACGACGCGACGCGATACTCGCGCTCCCCGACGTCGACCTCGCCCACCGGCATCGGCAGCGGCCGGTTGGGGACGCCGTTGAGCGTCGCGCCGAGCGTGCGCCCGCCGCTGCGCACGACGACGTGCAGGCCGGTGATGCGGCGCACGCTGCGCGCGAACGCGGGCGCGGTCCGGTCGGACAGCTCGAGCCGGTACCGCCGCCCGCCGGGGTCGACGAGGTCGCGCTCGGCCACGGCGGTGGCGACGGCCGAGCCGCTGTCGACGAGGGCGCGCCCGGTGGTGGTCGCGATCCGCACGCGCGCCAGCCCCAGCTCCTGCACCAGAGCGTCCGCCCGGCGCGTCGCGGCCGCGTCGTCGCGCGCCCGCAGCGCCCGCGCGAGCGCCGGGTCCCCGCCGACCCGGCCCGCCAGCCGCCCCGCCCGCTCGGCGTCCTCGGCGTAGAGGTTGCGCGCCGTCTGCTGGCGCGCGGCGATCCGCGCATCGGCCTTCCCGCGCTCGTTGTCGGACAGCAGCCGGAAGAGCACGAACGCCATCGAGACCATCGGGAGGATCACGATGGCTACGAAGAAGAGAGTCAGGCGATTGCGAAAGCTCACGCTCGTGGGCGCTGCCGGGGGGGTCAAAGAGCGTATTCCCCGGTCGAGCTAGACTTTGCAACGCCGGACGGACGATTCCGCGGATGACTCCGGCCACGGGGCTATAGCTCAGTTTGGGAGAGCGCCTGGATCGCACCCAGGAGGTCGCCGGTTCGAGCCCGGCTAGCTCCATCGCCCGGCCGCATTCGGCGCGCGCGGAAACCGGCCGGGCTAGGCTGCCGTGAGTGCGCACCATTTGTCTGACCATTGCGCTTGCGGCTGTGTGGGTCGCGCCGGCGAGCGCCGCGACCGTGCAGTCGGACGGCGCGGTGGCGCGGTTCGTCGCCAGCGGGGGCGAGGCCAACATCGTCAGCGTCCGCGCGGGGTCCAACGGCGCCGTCGTCTTCGCGGACGCCGGGGCGCCGCTGGTCGCCGGAGCGGGATGTGCCGCGCGCGCGGACGGCGATGTCGAGTGCTCCGACTGGGACACGGTCCGGATCGAGCTGGGCGACCGGGGCGACCGCTTCGACGCGGCGCGGCCGCTCCACCGCTCCACGGCCGTCGTGGAAGGCGGCACCGGCGACGACGAGCTTCGGGGTGAGGCGACGCTGCATGGTGGCGATGGGCGCGACGCGCTCGAGGGGCCGGTGGTCGAAGGGGGAGCCGACGACGACCGCGTGCGCGGCACGCACAACCCGGGCGGCGTGCGCGACCTCCTGCACGGAGGCGCCGGCGACGACGAGATCGTCTCGCTGGGCGGGACCGACATCCTCGACGGAGGTCCCGGCTCCGACCGGCTCGAAGCCGCCGGGCCCGCGGACACGCCGCTGTCGCCGAGCTCGTTCAGCAACGGCGCGATCCTGATCGGCGGCGACGGCGGCGACGTCCTCGTCGGGACCCACAACCTCGACGAGTTCGAGCCCGGCAGCGGGGACGACGTCGTGTTCTCGGGATTGGGCTACGAGACGGTTTCCGGCGGCCCCGGCGACGACCGCCTCGTCGGCGGACCGGGCCGTAACGTCCTGCTCGGCGGAGAGGGCGCCGACCGGCTCGTGGGCGAGGACGGCGACGACCTGCTCGGCGGCGGGCCCGGCGACGACGCGCTCGACGGGGGCGCCGGCCGCGACAGCCTCTGGGGCGGCGCGCCGTCCGATGAGCGGTGCGCCACCGGCGGCCTCCACGGCTGCTCCTACGTCGACGGGAACGCCGCCCCGGACGGGGCGGACGTCCTACGCGGCGGTCCGGACGGCGACAGCGTCAGCTACCGCGGACGCTCCGAGGGCGTCGTCGTCGACCTCGCCGTCGCAGGCGGCGACGGCACGCCCGGCGAGGGCGATTCGGTCGCGCCGGACGTCGAGGCCGTCATCGGGACGCACCACGACGACGTGCTCCGGGGAACGGACGGCGCCGAAGGGCTCTCCGGCGGCGTCGGGAACGATCGCCTGTTCGGGCGCGGCGGTCAGGATGCCCTCTCCGCCGACGCCTCCGACGGCCTCGGGCCCCAGGAGGAGGGACTCGCGAACAGCGCCGACGTGCTCGACGGCGGCGGCGGCGATGACAGCCTCACGAGCGACCGCGGCGCCGACGTGATCCGCGGCGGGGCCGGCGACGACCTCTTCCACGTCACCTCGAACCCGCTGCCCGTGCCCGATGTCGTCGGCATCACGTACGACGACCGCATCGACTGCGGCCCCGGTAACGACTTCGGGTACGCCGGGGCCACCGACGTCCCCGCGCCGGACTGCGAGACGATCCTGGAGGTGCCGGGCTTCCTGCGCCACCGGCTGCTCGAGGGCACGGGGGCGGTCGAGCTGGACGTGCGCTGCGGATCCGCGGCCGCCGGAGCGTGCCGTGGCCGGGCCGAGCTTCGCGTGCGGATGACGCGCGTCCGCCGGCGCGTGGCGCTGCCGGCGGGAGTGCGCGGGCGCGTCGTGCTGCCGCTTCCGCGCCGCGTGCAGCGCGTGCTCGCCCGCGGTGCCGAGCTGCGCGCGAGCGCGGTGGTGACGCTGCGCGACCGCCGGGGCCGCAGGTTCCGCACCTCGCGCGTGCAGCTCCTGCGCCGCCCGCGACCGCGCTGCAACCCGTTCGGTGTGGGGCCGGGGAGCTGCGCGCCGACGACGGGTACGCCCACCGGTTCGAGCGCGCCGGGCTGACGACGCGGCCGGACCCCCGGCCCCGCCTGTCGCGGCGTAACGGCGGTGCGTGCGACGCTTGCGCCCGTGCGTCGCCTCGCCCTCCTCGCCGCGGTGCTCGCCGCGACCCTCGCCGCGGCCGCGTCCGCGCAGGACGAGCGCCTGCCCGACCCCGCGCACGCGGCCGCCGTCTTCCTCGCCCGCGACGTCGGCTCGCGCCCCGCGGCGAGCCGCGCCGAGCTGCGCGCGCATCGCTGGGTCGCCCGGCGGTTCGAGCGCGCCGGCCTCACGACGCGGTACGTGGGCTTCGGCGTGCCCCGTCTCGGGCGCTCGCGCGACGTCGTCGGCGTGCGCCGCGGCCGGCGGCGGTGCCTGAAGGTCGTCATGGCCCACGCCGACAGCGTCGACGACGGCCCGGGCGCGAACGACAACGCGTCGGGCGTCGGCGTGCTCGTGGCGCTGGCGGGGCGCCTCGACGCGATCCGCCCACCGTGCGACGTCTGGCTCGTCGCCACCGGCGCCGAGGAGCGCCCGTACACCGGCGCGGCCGATCACCTGGGCGCGCTCGCCCTCGTCCGCGAGCTGCGCCGCCGCCGCGTCGCCCGCCGGCTGCGCTACGCGCTGTCGCTCGACATGGTCGGCCGCGGCCGGCGGTTCCAGCTGCGCTCGCCGCGCGCGCGGCCGCGGCGCGGGGTCGAACGCGAGGTCTTGGCCGCCGGGCGCAGACGCGGCGTGCCGCTGCGCTGGCTGCGCGACAGCGCGACCGGGAACTCCGACCACCGCGAGGTCGAGCTGGCCGGCCTTTCGGGGCTCGTCCTCCAGGTGTGGGAGGGCGGCGACGCGTGCTACCACCGCGCCTGCGACGGCTGGCGCCGGCTCGAGCCCGAGGCGCTCGCGCGGGTGCAGGGGATCGCCGAGAGCGTGCTGCGCCGGCGCTAGCGGCGCGCCGGGCGGCGCACGAGGTACGACTGGCCGGCGCGCACGACCTTGGTGCGTCCGGTGCGCAGGGTCTGGACGACGACGACGCCCTCGGTGACCCGCGTCAGCGTGCCGTCGCAGCGATCCTCGACGGTCCACACGGTGCCGCGGACGGTCGCGGCGCTGTTGCGCCCGCGCGTGCGGAAGCGGCCCTTGCCGCTGCCCCACAGGCGCCGGACGACGCGGCGGCTGGCGGCGTGGGCGACGGCGGTGCGCGCCCTCGGCCTCGGGCAGCTCGAGAAGTCCCCGCCGTTGAGCTGGAGCTCGGTGACCATCGCGGCGCCGCGCACCTGGGCCACGCGGAAGCGGGCGCCGGTGAAGTCGGCGGTCTGGGTCGCGCCGCCGAGGTCGCTGGCGGCGGTGAGGCTGAGGGTGCCCCTGCGCGCGTCGATCAGCGTCCCGACCGGCACGGGGACGGCCGGGTCGAGGGGGACGAGCGCGGCGGAGCCGGGCGGGCGGACGAGGATCGTGCCGGTCTTGACGGCGAGCGCGACGCTGCGGCCGGGGACGGGAGCGGGATCGGCGGGCTGGACCTGGTCGAGGCCCGGCGGCGGGAGCGGCTTGGCGACGCCCTCGCAGTCGGCGGCGACCTCGTCCTCGAGGTCGGCGTCGCCGGCGTCGTGGCCGCCGCCGCAGGCGACGGTCTCGCGCAGCGAGTCGCGGGCGGCGATCGCGTCGTCGCCCTCGCCGCCGTCGTAGCTGTCGACTCCGGCGCCGCCCGAGAGGCGGTCGATGCCGTCGCCGCCGGTGAGGCCGTCGTCGCCGTCGCCGCCGGTGAGGACGTCGTTGCCGCCCTCGCCGTCGAGCTTGGCCGGGAGCGCGCCGAGGGCGGTCGCCTCGTCGTCGCCGTCGCCGAGCGCCACGTCGACGCGGGGCCTGGGGTCCGAGATCGCGCAGCGCACCTCGCGGGGCGCCACCTGCTCGCAGCCGTCCTCCGCCTCGAGGTCGGCGCCCTCGTCGCGGACGGTGACGACGCTGGCGGCGGCGCTCACCGTGATCCGGTTGGCCTCGCCGTCGGAGGCGGCGACGCGGACCCACCGCGCCGGGTCCTTCACGGTCACGTCGGCGGCCAGGGCCGGCGCGGCGGAGAGGAGCGAGCAGGCGAGGGTGAGGGCCGCGACGGTGGAGCGCACGACCGGAGCGTCGGCACGCCCGCTGCCGACCGAAACGGAAACGGACGGACGTCTGAGCGGCAGTCACGCCGCGTCGGCCGCCGCGAGCCGCGCCCGCGCAACCCGGATCGCCTCCGGGTTGTCGTCGACGAGCACGTAGCGGCGCCCGAGCTGCGCGCACACCGCGCCCAGCGTACCCGAGCCCGCGAAGAAGTCGAGGCACCACCCGCCCGGCCGCGAGGAGGCGGTGACGATCCGCCGCACGACGCCCTCCGGCTTCTGCGTCGGGTAGCCGGTCTTCTCCCGCGACGTCGTGGGCACGATCGTGTGCCACCACACCGAGGTCGGCAGCTTCCCGCGCGCCGCGCGCTCCGGCGAGCGCTGGAGCCCGGGCGCCATGTAGGGCTCCCGGTCGACGGCCTCGGCGTCGAACCAGTAGGCGTCGCGGTCGCGGACGTAGACGAGGATCGTGTCGTGCTTGGCCGGCCAGCGGCGCTTCGTCCGCGCGCCGTAGTCGTAGGCCCACACGATCTCGTTGAGGAAGCACTCGCGGCCGAACAGGGCGTCGAGGAGGACCTTCACGTAGTGGGACTCGCGGGGGTCGAGGTGGACGTAGAGCGTCCCGTGCTCGGCCAGCAGCCGCCGGGCGTGCTCGAGCCGCGGCGCGAGGAACGCCGGGTAGTCCTCGTAGGCGTCGTCGTAGCGCCCCGCGCCGCGGGCCTGGACCCGCCCCGTGTTGAACGGCGGGTCGATGTAGATCAGGTCGAACGCGCCGTCGGGGAGGCGCGGGAGGACGGCGAGGTTGTCGCCCTCCACGACGAGGTCGTCGTCGAGGGCCAGCGCGTCGGAGGCGGTGAGAACCCTCATCGGACGGGGCCGAAGCCTAGGGGTATCGCCCAGCTGCCACCCTGCGGCCCGTGCCGCAGTCGACCTCCCTCCGCTCGGTCGCCCTCGTCGCCGTCCTCGTGATCGCGGCGTGGGCGGCCGCCGCGCTCGTCGCCGGCGGCGGCGAGGAGGAGGGGCCGCGCCCCTCGCCGATCTTCGGCCAGCAGCCCGCGACGGGCGGCGGGGCCGGAGAGGGCGGCGACGGCGACGGCGAGGAGGCCCGCGAGGACCCGTTCGCCTACGACCCCGGCCGGCAGGGCGACTTCGAGAAGCGCGCCGCCACCGGGCTCGCGCACGTCCTCTACGCCAAGAGCCCCGGGGGCGCGATCGCCACCGCCGAGCGCGTCGCCGGCTACCGCGAGCTGATCGAGGACGCCGCGGGCGACCACGACCCGAACGTGATCGAGGCGATGGTCTTCCTCGAGAGCGCCGGGCGCGCCGACGCGATGGCCGGCGGCACCGAGGGGGCCTTCGGCCTCACCCAGATCCTCGCCGAGACCGGGTCGGGCCTGCTCGACATGCGCGTCGACGTCGCGGCCAGCCGCGGGCTCACGCGCCAGATCGGCCGCGCGCTGCGGCGCGGCGACGCCGGCCGCGCCGAGCGCCTCGCCGCGCAGCGCCGGCGCGTCGACGAGCGCTACGACCCGGCGAAGTCGCTCGCCGCGACGGCGCGCTACCTCGACTTCGCCAAGGGCGAGCTCGACGGGCGCGACGACATGGCCGTCGCCTCGTACCACATGGGCGTCGGCAACCTGCAGGGCGTCCTCGCGGCGTTCGGCGGCGACGACAGCACGCCGTACGCCGAGGTGTTCTTCGACTCGAGCCCGCTGCGCCATGCGAAGGCGTGGGGACGGCTCGCGCGCCTGGGCGACGACTCCTCCACGTATCTGTGGCGAGTCAAGGCGGCGCAGGAGATCATGCGCCTGTACCGCGAGGACTCAGGCGAGCTGGCGCGGCGCGCCGAGCTGCACGCCAACAAGAACTCGGCCGAGGAGGTCCTGCGCCGCCCCGACGACACGGAGGTCTTCGAGGACCCCGACGCCATCGAGGACGCGCTCGGCGACGAGGAGCTGGTCGCGCTGCCCGTCGACCGGCTGCGCGAGCGCGGCGTCTACGTCGACCGCCGGATAGGCGAGCTCGCGAAGCGCAACAAGGCCGAGCGCGAGCTGTACCGCGCGCTGCGGCCCGAGGCGCTCGCGCTGCTCGAGTACCTCGCGGGCGGGACGAAGGCGATCAGCGGCCAGGAGCCGCTGATCGTGACGAGCACGATCCGCGACCGCGGCTACCAGCGCCTGCTGACGCGCCGCAACCCCGAGGCGACGTTCGGCTACTCGCTCCACACGACCGGCTTCGCCTTCGACCTCCTGCGCCGCTACCGCTCGCGGTCGCAGGCGCTCGCGTTCCAGTTCATGCTCGACCGCCTCCAGGCGCTCAACCTCATCGCGTGGGTCCGCGAGCCCGCGGCCATCCACGTCACGGTCGGCCCCGGCGCGCGGGAGCTGCTCTAGCGGCGGAGGAGTCCGCGCACCGCGCCGGCCGTGGCCTCCGCGGTGATCCCGAGGCGCCGCAGCGTCTCGGTGCCCGGCGCCGACGCGCCGAAGCGGTCGATGGCCACGTGCGCCTGGGCGTAGCGCGACCAGCCGAGCGAGATCCCGGCCTCGACCGAGACGGTCGGCAGCCCATCCGGGAACGTCTCCGCGCGGTAGCCGTCGTCCTGCGCCTCGAAGAGCTCCCAGCTCGGCATCGACACGACGCGCACCGAGATGCCGTCGGCGGCCAGCGCCTCGTGCGCCTCGACCGCGACGATCAGCTCGCCGCCGGTGGCCACGATGCACGCGTCGTCGCCGGGCCGCAGGACGTACGCGCCGCGCGCGAGGCCGGGGCCGGTCCCCTCGAGCACGGGCAGGTTCTGGCGCGAGAGCGCGAGCGCCGCCGGCCCGTCGAGGTCCTCGAGGATCACCCGCCATGCCTCGGCGGTCTCGGCGGCGTCGCCGGGACGCAGCACCGTCAATCCCGGGATCGCCCGCAGCGCCATGACGTGCTCGACCGGCTGGTGCGTCGGGCCGTCCTCGCCGAGCGCGACCGAGTCGTGCGTGAACACCCACGCGACGTCGAGCTTCATGAGCGCCGACAGCCGGATCGACGCGCGCATGTAGTCGGCGAACTGGAGGAAGGTCGACCCGTACGGCCGCACGATCCCGCCGTGCGCGGCCATGCCGTTCACCGCGCCGCCCATCCCGTGCTCGCGCACGCCGAAGAACACGTTGCGGTCGGCGCGGTCGCGGGTGTAGCGCCCCGACTCGGGGAAGATCGTCTTCGTCGACTCCGTCAGGTCGGCCGCGCCTCCCACCATCGTCGGCACCGCGGCCTCGAACGCGGCCATCGCCTTGCCGCCCGCGCCGCGCGTCGCGAGCTCCGATCCGAGCTCGAAGGACGGAAGCTCGAGCGGCCGCGCCGGCCGCCCCGTCCACGCCGCGTCCCACTCGGTCGCCAGCTCGCCGTCGTCGCCGCGCCACGACTCGAGGCGCTCCTCCCACGCGCGCTGCGCCTCGGCGCCGCGCTCGGGCGCGAACGCCTCGTAGACGCCGTCGGGCACGTGGAACGACAGCTCCGGGTCCCAGCCGAGCCGCTCCTTGACGATGCGCACGTTCTCCTCGCCGAGCGCCTTGCCGTGGACGTCGCTCGTGCCCTGGTTGGGCGCGGGCCAGCCGATGATCGTCTTGACGTCGATGAGCGACGGGCGGTCCTCGACCTCCTGCGCGGCGGCGATCGCCGAGCGCAGCGCGTCGAGGTCGTCGACGTCGTCGACGCGCTGGACGTGCCAGCCGTAGGCCTCGAAGCGCGCGACGCTGTCCTCGCGCGAGAACGACAGCTCGGCCGGCCCGTCGAGCGTGACGTCGTTGTCGTCGTAGAGGTAGACGAGCCGCCCGAGCCCCAGCTCGCCGGCGAGCGACGCGGCCTCGGACGCCACGCCCTCCATCAGGTCGCCGTCGGAGACGATCGCGTAGACGTGGTGGTCCATGACGCCGGCGCCGTAGCGCTCGCGCAGGAAGCGCTCGGCCATCGCCATCCCGACGCCGTTGGCGAAGCCCTGGCCGAGCGGGCCGGTCGTGACCTCGACGCCCGGCGTGACGTGGACGCGGTCGCGCTCGGGGTGGCCGGGCGTCAGCGAGTCCCACTGCCGGAACTTCCGGATCTCGTCGAGCGGGAGGTCGTAGCCGCTCAGGTGCAGCGCCGCGTAGAGCAGCATCGACCCGTGCCCGGCGCTCAGCACGAACCGGTCGCGGTCGGGCCACCGCGGGTCCTTCGGGTTGTGGTCCATCACCTCCGCGTAGAGGAGGTACGCGGCCGGAGCCATGGCCAGCGGCATCCCGGGATGCCCGCTGTTGGACTGCTGGATGGCATCGATCGCGAGCGTGCGGATCGTGTCGATGCAGACCTGCGCCTCAGCGGCCGTCGTCGCCATCGGCGAGAGCATAGGCTTCGCGCGCGCATGTCGTCCTCACGCCTCCACGTGCTCGTCGAGATCCCGAAGGGGAGCCGCAACAAGTACGAGTGGGACGAGGAGCTCCAGGCGATCAAGCTCGACCGCTTCCTCTTCTCGAGCGTCGTCTATCCGACCGACTACGGGTTCATCCCCGAGGCGCTCGGCGAGGACGGCGACCCGCTCGACGCGATGGTCTGCGTCACCGAGCCGACGTTCCCCGGCTGCGTGATCCCGGCGCAGGTCGTCGCCGTGTTCCGCATGCGCGACGAGAAGGGCGTCGACGACAAGATCGTCTGCGTCCCGCTCGAGGACCCGAACTGGAACCACATCCGCGAGCTCGAGGACCTCCCGGAGCCGCTGCGCGACGAGATCTCACACTTCTTCTCGATCTACAAGCAGCCCGAGGGCAAGCACGTGAAGGTCGACGGCTGGTTCGACCGCGAGCGCGCGCTGGGGATCATCGAGGAGGCGCGCAGGCGCCACGACGAGGCCGGGACCGACGAGGGCAGGGTCGAGGGAGGAAAAGACGTCCGGAATTGAGCTTGCCCGCGTCGACGAAGGCGACGGCCCGCCCGTCGTCTTCTGGCACGGCGAGCCGACGTGGTCCTTCCTCTGGCGCAAGGTCATCCCGCCCGTGCGCGACGCCGGCTTTCGCTGCATCGCGCCGGACCTGCCGGGCTTCGGCCGGTCGCCGAAGCCGCCCGAGATCGAGTGGTACACGTACGACCGGCTCGTCGAGGCGGCCAAGGGCTTCGTCGAGGAGCTCGACCTGCGCGACGCGACGTTCGTCGTCCACGACTGGGGCGGGCCGATCGGGCTGCGCGCGGCGATGGAGCTCGGCGACCGCGTGGGCCGTCTCGTGATCATGAACACCGGCGTCTGGACGGGCCGGCAGCGGATGAGCGAGGCCTGGCAGGCGTTCCGCGACTTCGTCGAGCGCACCGAGGACCTGCCCATCGGCATGCTCGTGCGCGGCGGCTGCAAGCACGACCCGGGCGACGACGTGATCGCGCAGTACGACGCCCCGTTCGCGAGTCCGGCGGAGAAGGCGGGCGCGCGCGCCCTGCCGCTGCTGATCCCCACCACGGAGGACGCGCCCGGCGCCGCCGAGGGGCGGCGCACGATCGAGGCGCTGCGCGACTGGCCGCACCCGATGCTCATGCTCTGGGCCGAGGAGGACCCGATCCTGCCGCCGAAGGTCGGCCGCGCCTTCGCCGAGGCGATCGGCCGCCCGCCGCCCGAGCCCGTCGCCGACGCCTCCCACTTCCTCCAGGAGGACGCCGGCGAGCGGGTCGGGCGCCGGATCGCCGAGTGGCTGACTACCTGACGCGCCTCACGCTCACGGCGCGAGCTGGCGCGGCGCGTCGGCCTCCTCGAGGCCGGGCTCGGAGTGCGCCGCGCGCAGCTCGTAGCCCCTGCGCGCGGCGGGGTCGGCCTGCGCGAGGACCGTGTCCGCCTTCAGCGCCCGGGCGATCCCCTCGCGACCGCCGCGCGGGAGCACGCCCATGACCTTGTTGATCGCGCCGATCGACTTCGGGACGTAGACGTCGAAGTGCGGGCGCTGGAGGGCGTCGACGATCCCGTTCGCGACGTCCTCGGGGTTGACGTTCCTGATGCCGCGCGCCTCCTGGAGCCCCGCCGCCAGCTCGGTGTTCACGACGCCGGGCATGACGCACGAGATCTCGATCGCCGTCTCGCGCAGCTCGGCGCGCACGGCCTCGCTGACCCCGACGACGAAGTGCTTGGTCCCGCAGTAGGTCGCGCCGCCGGGGAAGCCGGCCTTGCCCGCGGTCGAGGCGATGTTGACCATGTGGCCGCGCCCGCGCTCGGCGAAGCGCGGCAGGACGACCTTCATCCCGTACAGGACGCCGTTGACGTTGATGTCGATCTGGCGCTGCATGGTCGCGTCGGACTCCTCCAGGAACGGCCCGAGCTGCATGATCCCCGCGTTGTTGACGTACACGTCGAGCGGGCCGAGCCGCTGCTCGGTCTCGTCGGCGAAGCGCTCCACCGACTCGCGGTCGGTGACGTTCAGCTCGATCGCGATCGTCCCGGCGCCGAGCTGGTCGGCGGTGCGCTGCGCCTCCGCCGCGTCGAGGTCGCCGATGGCCACCTTCATGCCCTGGCGGACGAAGGCCTCCGCAGTCGCCTTGCCGATGCCGCGGGCGGCGCCGGTGATCGCTGCGACCTGTCCGGTGAGGACGCGGGGCTCCTTGGCCATGGCGGGACTGCTCCTCCTGCGAAGGTGACGGAGGCGTCACCTTAGCGGCATGGCGTCAGGCCGGCACGGTGACCCCGCGCCCCGCGTGCTTGGCGCGGTACATCGCCTTGTCGGCGCGCGCGACGAGCGAGTCCGGCGACTCGCGGCCGTCCCAGCGCACGACGCCGGCCGACGCCGTCTGCCGGTTCGGCGTGGCGGCACGGACGCGGTCGAGCACCTCCTGCGCCTGGTCGACGTCGCAGTCGGGCAGCAGGATCCCGAACTCCTCGCCGCCGTAGCGGGCGAGCACGTCGATCGCGCGCAGCTCCCTGCGCCACGCCGCCGCGGCGCGCCGCAGGTGCGCGTCGCCCGCCTGGTGGCCGTGCGCGTCGTTGTAGGCCTTGAAGTGGTCGAGGTCGAGGATCGCCATGCACAGCGGCCGGCCGCTGCGCTGGGCGCGCGAGATCTCCCGCATCACCGCCTCGTCCCACGCGCGCCGGTTGGGCAGCGCGGTCAGCTCGTCGGTGCGCGCCTGGCGGGCGAGGAGGTTCACGTGGGCGTCGCGCTCCACGGCGCGCGCGGCCTCGTCGGCGAGCGCGGCGACCAGCTCCGCCCGCCGCGGGTCGAGCTCGGCGCGCGGCCGCGACCAGGCGACGACGAGGACGCCGACGACGTTGTCGCCGTGGATGACCGGGTGCATGGCGGCCGAGCGGGCGCCGATCCCGCGCAGCAGGGCGGCGTCGTCGCTGCCCTCGTCGAGGTCGGCCGCGTGGACGGCCTCGCGGCGCAGGAACGCGCGGGCGATGGCCGAGCGGTCCTCGTCGAGCGGCAGCGTGCGGCCGGCGACGTCGGCCGCCTCGGCGGTGGCGGTGATCCGCAGGCCGTCGACGCGGGGCGTCGCCTCGGCGAGCAGCGCGAGCCGGGCGCCGGCTGCGTGGGCCGCCGCGGCGCACAGGCGCCCGCGCGAGCTGCCGTCCTCGGCCCACGCGCGGGCGAGGGTGACGACGGCGTCGCGCGCCTCGCTGAGCCGGCGGCCGCGCACGACGGCCACGGCCACGGCGGCGGCCGTCGCGAGGACGAGGAGGATGATGGATGCCGCGGTGAGCAACGCCTGAGGATTCCCCGCTGGACGAGGGTGGCGAACCTTTGAGAGGTTCCGCCCTGGACGAACGTACGAGTCGCCTGGCGCCTAGGCGATGCCGAAGACGGCGGCGAACGCGGCGCGGACCTTGCCCTTGTCCTCGTCGGCCGGCTTGTTCGCCCGCGGGAGCGCGCCGCCCACGGCGTCCTTCGCGCCCCCGACGGCGTCGTTGACGTCGTTGTTCGGCGTCGGCCCGGTCGCCTGCTCGCCGCTCTTGTTGCCGTTGCCGTTGCCGCGGCTCTCGGGCTTGCCGATCTGACCCTTGGGCTGCTTGCGCGGCTGCGACGGTGCGACGGCGGGCGGCGCGGCGCCCTGCGGCGCGGCCGGAGCGGCGACGCGGCCGCGGCGCGGCTTCGGCTTGGCGGCGCTCGACGGGCGGCCCGGCTTCGGCCCGGCGCTCTTGCCGCCGCGGTTGCCCTTGCCGGCCGACGCGGCCGGCTCGCGGCCGCGGCCGTAGGCGTTGCCCTTGCCCTGCGCGCCCTGGCCCTGGGAGATCTTCGGCTTCTTCGCCTTCTTCGGCTTCGCGCGACCGGCGTCGGCGCCCTTGCCGCCGGGCTTGCCGTCGCGCGCCTTCTTCGGCTTGCGCGTCTCCTGCTCGAGCGCCCCGACGGGGTCGGCGACGACGTTGAGGACGACCGCGGGATCGGGACCGGTCTTCGAGCCGGGGGTCGCCGTCGCCCAGGCCGCGCGGCCCGGCGCGCCGCCGCGGTCGGCGGTGCGCTGCACCGCGGCGTCGCGCGCCCGCGAGCGCAGCTGACCGACCACGCGCGCGGCGTCGCCGTCGGCGGGCACCGCGGCGAGGCGGCCGTCGCGGCCGGAGCGCTTGGCCCGGTCCTGCGCATCCTGGCGCCCGTTCTCCTCGGCAGCGCTCGCCGGCGGCGAGCCCAGCTCGTCGATCGCCATGAGGCCGCCGCCCAGGCCGGCGCCGGCGAGGACCGCGCTGACGATGAACTTCGTGCCGAGGAGGCCGCCGCCCGCGGCGATCGCGCCGCCGCCGGCGCCCGCGCCGACCGCCGCGCTGAGCACGCCCGCCTTGAGGCCGGCGCTCGGGGCGACGGGAAGGATGATCGCCAGCGCGGCCCGCTGGCGCTGGACCTCGGCGCGGTAGGCCGCGCAGGCGGGGCACTGGTCGACGTGGCGGCGCAGCGTGGTGCGGCGCAGCGACCCGCCGCGCAGGACGGCGAGCTGCTTCTGGATCTCGGCGCAGTCGGTGTCGCGGGCGCGGCGCGAGCTGGTCAGCGACTCGCGGGCCTGGAAGACGAGCGCCTTGACCTTCTCCTTGCGCACGTCGAGGCTCATCGCGATCTCCTCGTGCGAGAGCGCCCCCAGCTCGGAGAGCACGAGCGCGGCGCGCTGGTCCTCCGGAAGCCGCTGGAGGTCGACGAGCATGTCCTTGAGGTCCTGCCGGCGCTGGACCTCCGCGGCGAGACCGTCGGTCGAGGGCTCGACGTCCTCGATCGAGACCTGCTCGCGGCGGGCGCGCAGCATCGACAGGCAGCGGTTGCGCGCGATCGTGTAGAGCCAGGCCTTGAGGTGGATCGGCTTGTCGGACCCGCGCAGGTCGCGGTAGGCGGCGATGAAGGTGTGCTGGACCGCGTCCTCGCCCTCGTCCCGGGACCCGAGCATGTGCCGGCAGAAGGCGAGGATGCCGCGGTGGTGCCGGTCGTAGATCTGCTCGAAGGCTGGTTCATGGCCGAGTCGGACGAGACGCACGAGCTCCGCGTCGCCGCATGAGCGCAGGCGATCAGGGGAGCGCAGAGGTGCGCGGGGGCGGGGCGGGGCGGAGGCTTCCATGTCTCGTCAGGCGACACACCGGTTCAACGCGCGCGCGGAACGCGGGTTGGCGGGTGCGAGTGGATCATTACCCTGATTCCTCGTGAAGTCATTCGTCCACATGGGCCAACGGCTGTCATATACCGAATTCGGGGGCGGCGAACGGACGGTTGTTCTACTCCACGGGCTCCTGCTGTCCCAGCGGATGCACAAGCCGCTCGCCCGGGCGCTCGCCGAGCGCGGCAACCGGGTGGTCACGCTCGACCTCCTCGGGCACGGCCGGTCGGACCGCCCGGCGACCATGTGGCAGTACTCCATGCCGATGTTCGGGGAGCAGGTCATAGCGCTGCTCGACCATCTCGAGCTCGATCAGGCCGTCGTGGCCGGCACCTCGCTCGGCGCGAACGTGACGCTCGAGGCCGCCGCGCTCGCCCCGGAGCGCCTGCGCGGGATGGTCATCGAGATGCCCGTCCTCGACGGCGCGATGATCGCCTGCGGCGTCGCGTTCCTGCCCGCGCTGCTCGCGATGCGCTACGGCGGGCCGCTCATGCGCGTCGTGCAAGCTGGCGCGAACGCGGTACCGCGTGGCATGGCGCCGTTCCTCATCGACGTCGGCCTCGACACCATGCGCCAGGACCCCGAGCCGAGCGGCGCCGTCCTCGAGGGGCTCTTCTTCGGCCGGATCGCGCCCCACCGCTGGCAGCGGCGGACGTTCACGCAGCCGGCGCTCGTGATCGGCCACCGCCGCGACCCGGTCCACCCGCTCTCCGACGCGGGGATGCTCGCCGACGAGCTGCCCAACGGGCGGCTGCTCGAGGCGAGCTCGATCCTCGAGCTGCGGCTCGCGCCGGAGCGGCTGACGAACGAGATCGCCGCCTTCATCGACGAGTGCTGGGACGCGGAGGCGCCGGCCCCGCCCCGTGCCGCGGGACGCCGCGCTCAGGCGCGCTAGTACCCTCCGCCCGGATGTCGAGCCGCAAGGAAGAGAAGGAGCGGCTGCGCCGCGAGCGCGAGGAGGCCGAGCGCGCCGCGCAGGCGTCCGCCGCGCGGCGGCGGCGGATGGGGATCGTCCTCGGCGGCGTGCTCGCGCTGGCCATCGCGACGGTCGTCGTGCTCGCCGTGACCGCGGGCGACGACGAGGGCGCCAACCAGTCCGTGGGGGGGCCGAACGCCGCGCCGGCGCAGCGGATCGACGACCTCGACGAGGCCGTGAAGGCCGCCGGGTGCAAGGTGAACGAGTACGACAGCGAGGGCCGCGGCCACACCGGCGAGGACGTCGAGTACAAGACCAACCCGCCGTCGTCCGGCTCCCACGATCCGGCGGCCGCCCAGGACGGGGTGTATCCCGAGCCCCCCGACGTCGAGCAGTCGGTGCACGCGCTCGAGCACGGCCGCGTCACCATCCAGTACCGGGCGGGGACGCCGCAGAACCGGATCAACCAGCTCGAGACGATGGTGGGCGAGGAGGTCGAGGGGACCGGGGGCTACCACACGCTGCTCTTCGAGAACCAGACCCGGATGACCGCCGCCGTCGCGGCCACGTCGTGGACGCGCTCGGTCACCTGCCCCGACTTCAACGACAAGGTGTTCGACGCGTTCCGCGCCTTCCGTCGCGAGGCGACCGTCGGCAAGTGGGAGGACGAGATCCCCGAGCCGGTCCCGTAGGGGTCGGCTGCAAGCGCGCTCCCGGAAGCGCGACTCGTGCTGTGCGACGGTGTTCGGGACCCCGATGCGCCGGTTCCCCCTCGTCGTCCTGCTCGCGCTCCTGTTCGCCGCCCCTGCCTCTGCGGCGGGCCCGCGGGCGCACGACTTCGAGCTCGCGGTGGACGGCGCCGCCAAGGCGCGTGCCGCCGGCGGACCGTGGACGTCGCCGGTCCTGCGGCCGGCGCGCCGCTTCGACGTCTTCGGCGCGCGCTGGTCGCGCGCGCCCGAAGACGTGCACGTCGAGGCCCGTGTCCGCGACCCGCGGCACGGCTGGCTGCGGTGGGTCGAGCTGGGGCACGCACACAGCGCGAAGGGCACGGACCCGGCGTGGGCCGGCGGCGCCGACGCGGTGCAGCTGCGCCTCTCGCGCCGCGTACGCGGGCTGCGCCTGCACTTCGTGGCGGTGAGCGCGCCGCCGCCACGCGCCCGCGCCGCCCGCCTCCAGGCACCGGGGCAGCCCGCGATCGTCCCGCGAGCGGAATGGGGCGGCTCGCGCTGCCCGCCGCGCGACGACCCGACCCGCGGCGAGGTGCGCATGGCCTTCGTGCACCACACGGTCAACGCGAACGACTACACGGCGGACGACTCGCGCGAGATGGTGCTCGGCATCTGCCGCTACCACCGCTACTCGAACGGGTGGGACGACGTCGGCTACAACTTCCTCGTCGACAAGTACGGGCAGGTCTTCGAGGGGCGGGCCGGGGGCGTCGACCAGCCGATCGTCGGCGCGCAGGCGCAGGGCTACAACTCGGTGTCGACCGGGATCGCGAACCTCGGGACCTACGAGGACGTCCCGCAGACCGACGCCGCGCTCGACGCGATGGCCCGGCTCATCGCCTGGAAGCTGCCCCTCCACGGCGCGCCGGTCGAGGGTGAGATCTCGGTGGTCTCGGCCGGCGGCGGCTCCAACCGCCATCCGAACGGCAGGACGGTGACGTTCCAGCGGATCTCGGGGCACCGCGACGGCAACTCGACCGCGTGCCCGGGCGCGCTGCTCTACGCGCAGCTTCCGCGCCTGCGCGACATGGCGGCGGGGCGCGCGCCGGCCACCGCCCCGCCCGAGGCCGAGGGCCAGCCGGCGGCGCTCACCGTGGAGCCGGCCACGGCCGCCTTCCCGTACCCGCAGCCCGTCCGTGTGGCCGGACGCCTCACCGACGCGACCGGGGCCGGCGTCGGCGGTCGGCGGGTGACCGTGCAGATCGCGACCTCCAAGGGCTGGCGGCCGGTGGGGACCGTGCTGAGCGCGGGCGACGGCAGCTGGGCGGCCGAGTTCCCGGCGACGCGCTCGTGGGACGTGCGCGCCGTATCCAACGACGTCCGCTCGACACGCGCGCGCGTCGTGGTGGCCGCCACGGTCGCGGCGCGGGCCGCGGCGCCGCGCGTGCGCGCGGGACGCAGCGCCGTCGTCACCGGCACGATCCGCCCGCGCAAGGCGTCGGTCCTCGTCGAGGCCGCGCGCCAGGCCGGCCCGAACGGCACCCGCTTCGTGCGCGCGTTCACGCTGCGCGCCCGCTCCGCCGGCGGGCGCTTCCGCGCCGCCGTCCGGCTCGCACGACCGGGCCTCTACCGCCTGCGCGTGCGGTTCGCGGGCGACCGGCGCAACGGCGCGGCCCAGGCCGCGGACCTGTTGGTGCGGGCGGTGCGCGGCCCGACGGGCGGCACCGCCGCGAGCGCCGGTTGAGCGGTTAGCCTGGGCGGCGCATGGCCAGCCGCGAGGAGGAGACGGAGCGCCGGCGCCTCGAACGCGAGGAGGCCGAGCGCGCCGCGGCCGGGGCGGCCGCCCGGCGCAGGCGGATCCAGGTCGCCCTCGGCGCGCTCGCTGCGCTGCTCGTCGCGGGTGGCGTCGCGTTCGCGGTGCTGAGCGGCGGCGACGACGACGGCGGCGGGGGCGGAGGGGCGGTCGCGGTGCCACCGCAGAAGATCGACGACCTCGATGCCGCGATCGAGGCGGCGGGATGCACGCTCAAGGAGGCCGTCGACGAGGGCAACGAGCACCTCCCGGACAAGGAGGCGAAATTCGACGACTACAAGACGAACCCGCCGACCTCGGGCACTCACCGGCCTCCGCCCGCCGCGCCAGACGGCTTCTACGACCCGGGCAACTCGCCCGACAAGGAGGACTGGGTGCACACGCTCGAGCACGGGCGCGTGATCTTCCAGTACGCGCCGGGCACGCCCGAGCGGCGGGTCGCCCAGCTCGAGACGCTGATGGACGAGCCGTTCGACGGCCAGCCGGGCGGCTTCAAGACCGCCGTGATGGAGAACAACACGAGCATGCCGTTCGCGGTCGCCGCGGTCTCGTGGTCGCGCTTCGTGGGCTGCGAGCGGTTCACCGACGCGACCTTCGACGTGCTGCGGGCGTTCCGCACGGAGTTCGTCGGGCAGGCGCCCGAAGGCGACTTCCCGTGGCCGGCGAGCTGAGCCGTCAGCGGGGCGCGGGCGGGCCCGGCGGCTCGACGATGTCGCGGCCCGTGGGCCGCATCTCGGCGTCGAGCTCGAGCTGCCAGTAGTACCGCGTGAAGGTCACGCCGGCGCGGTACTCGCCGGCGTGCGGCTCGACGCGCTCCCCTGCCGCCATCCGCACGATCAGCTCCGGGTACGTCCGCCCCTCGAGCGCCGCGTACATCGGCGCAGGGAACGCGCCGCCGAAGCGCGTGTTCACGTCGGTGATGCCGAGCCCGATCTCGTGGTCGCGGAACACCTGCACCGTGCACGGCCCGCGCGCGCCGAGGGCCTCGACCACGCGCCGGCCGAGGTCGACCAGCTCGGGGTCGTCGAGGACGGTGCCCTTGATCGACTCGCCGCCCCGCGACTCGAGCATCGAGCGGGGGATCGCGTTCACGCAGCGCCCGTCGGGGTCGCTCAGGCAGTCGATCGAGAACTCCGGCCCGTCCATCAGGCGCTGCACCATCACGTCCTTCTCGCGCAGATAGCGGCAGAAGAACGCGGCCTCGCCGGCGTCGCTGGCGCGGTGGATCGACTCCGCGCCCGACCCGCGGCGCGGCTTGACCATCACCGGGTACGACGGCGCCTCCTCGCCGGGCAGGACGGTCGGCGGCGACGGCAGCCCGAGGCGCTGGAGCTCGAGGTGGGCCTCGTACTTGTCGTACGTCGCCGTCGCGGTCCGCGCGCTCGGCACGAGCGCCTCGGGCAGAAGTCCCTCCTCGCGCGCGCGGGCGAGGGTTTCGATGTCGAGGTCGGTGAGCGGCACGATCGCGCCGACGCCGTGCTCGTCGCACAGCGCCCGGAGGGCGGGGACGTAGCCGGGATCCGTGATGAGCGGGACGGCGACGCGGTGGTGCGCCGCGTACTGCGCGGGCGCGAGCGGGTTCGGGTCGGCGGCGACGACGGTCGCGTGCTGCGCGAAGGCGGAGACGATGTCGTAGCGCTTGCCGACGCCGGTGAGGAGGATCGCGGTCACGGGCGCGACAGCATGGCGCAGCGCGGCCGGGGCAGGCACTTCGCCGGGGACGAGCGGGACTTGCGCTGACCGGCATTCAGTGGCGCCAGCCGCCGGTGCGGCCTTTGTAGATGCCCTCGCCCGCGACGATGATCCTCACCGTCCGCAGCAGGATCTCGAGGTCGAGGCGCCAGGAGCGGTGCTCGATGTACCAGAGGTCGAGCTCGATGCGCTCGTCCCAACGCAGCTTCGCGCGGCCGTTGACCTGGGCCCAGCCGGTCAGGCCCGGCTTCACCGCGAGGCGGCCGCGCTGACGCTCGGTGTACTGCTGGACCTGGACCTGAACCGTCGGGCGCGGGCCGACGATCGCCATGTCGCCGCGCAGCACGTTGACGAGGTTCGGCAGCTCGTCGATCGAGAAGCGGCGCAGGAACGCGCCGACGCGGGTGATCCTCGGGTCGCCCTCGTTGACGGCGAGACCCGAGCCCATCGACTCCGCGCCCGACACCATCGTCCGCAGCTTGAGCATGTCGAACGGCCGGCCGTCCTTGCCGATCCGCCGCTGGCGGTAGATCGGGTGGCCGGGCGTCTCGAGGCGGATCGCGGCGATCGCCGCGAGCAGCACCGGCGAGGCGGCGACGAGGGCCGCGGCGGCGGCGACGAGATCGAAGAGGCGTCGCGTCACCGCGTCCCCTCCGCCTGCTCCCAGCCCGCCTCGGTGCCGTGACGCAGCCAGTCGATGAGGCCGAACGCGATCGACGCCTGGGTAAGGACGTAGTAGCGCGCGACGAGCAGCGGGCGCAGCGGGACGCGCGCCGCCGCGGCGGCGGCCGCGAGCAGCGGGACGTGCAGGGCGAGCGAGAGGCGCGAGCGCAGGCTGAGCAGGTGGAGGAACGGCCCCGCGTAGCGCAGCCAGCGGTGCGAAACGATCATGAGCGCGTAGCGCGGCGGCCAGCCGCGCGGGTCGAGCAGCCCGCCGCGCACGACGATCGGCCACGCGTGGCTCATCATCCGCCGCTTGCGGGCCCACTCCCCCTCGATCGACGGCACCATCTTCTCCGTCGCCCGCGCGCGGGGCCGATAGAGGCAGCGCCAGCCGCGCCGGACGAGGTTGAACGGGAACGACAGGTCGTGGCCCATCACCGGGTCGACGACGAGGTAGGCCTCGCGGCGGGTCGCGTAGATCGCGCCGTTGCCGCCCGTGACCGAGCCCAGGCGCGCCTCGAGGCCGCGCAGCGCCATCTCGTAGCGCCAGTAGAGCCCCTCCTGGTTCGTGCCCGCCTCGTTGACGAACGAGACCTGGCCGCACACGTAGCCGACCGCGGGATCGGCGAACGGGGCGACCAGCTCCCGGAGCGCGCCGGGCTCGAGCAGCGCGTTGGCGTCGCTGAAGGCCACGGCCTCCCCGCGCGCGGCGTCGACGCCGGCGTCCTGCGCGCGGATCTTGCCGCCGCGCGGCAGGTCGAGGACGACGTGCGCCCCGGCGCGACGGGCCAGCTCGGCGGTCGCGTCGGTGCAGCCGTCGCAGGCGACGATGAGCTCGAGGCCCGGGTAGTCCTGCGCAAGCGCGTCGGCGACCTTGCCCTCGATGACCCGCTCCTCGTCGTGCGCGGCGACGATCAGGGACAGGCTTGGCAGCGCTCCCGCGGGCGGCTCGTCGAGCGACGGCGGGCGCTCGAGGCGCGCCCACGCCGCGAGCAGCAGCGGATAGCCGACCTGGGCGTAGGCGAGGAGCGCGAGAGGCAGGCGGCGCGGCACGGGCCGAGAGTAGGGCGGCAGCCGCTGGAACGGCGCGTCCACGAGGCGCGACGCGTACCGTGCACCGTTATGCGGTTCTTCGTACGCCCCCTCCTCGCGGCGCTCGCCCTCTGTGTCCTCGCCGCCCCGCCCGCCTTTGGTCACGGCGACAAGCTGCTGGACCACCCGGCCCCGCTCCTCCCCGCCCGCCTTTGGTCACGGCGACAAGCTGCTGGACCACCCGGCCCCGCTCCTCCCGAGCCCGTCGGTCCCGAACCCGGCCTTCCAGGCGACGCCCAGCGGCGCGTGGCAGCTCATCGCGAGCATCCCGACCGGCAACCCGCACTCGGACCTCGACTTCTTCACGCGCAACGGCAACACGTTCGCGTCGGTGGGGACACTGGCCGTCGGCCCCAACCGCGGCGGGCAGACGGTCGTTCAGCTCACCGAGGGCAACGAGGTGAAGCCGAAGCTCGTGAGCGGCGCCCCGACCGCCACGTGCTTCTCGTCGCCGATCGAGACGCTCGGGCTCCAGCACGACGTCGAGGCGACGCCGAAGGGCAAGACGCCGCTCAACGCCTTCAACCCGTTCGCCGACGCCCGCGACACCCAGCTCCTGATCGACGCGACTGACGGGATTGGGCGCTGCCACGACCAGAACAACCTCGGCCTGGACGACTTCTTCCTCGGTGTGGTGGAGGCTCCGTTCGGCGGCCTGGAGATCATCGACGTCACCAATACCGGCAACCCGGTCACGATCGGCCTGACCACGCACATCGGGATGGCGCACACCGTCAACATCGACCCGAAGCGCCCCCACATCGCCTACGCGGTTACGAGCGACTTCATCGGCGTCGACCGCAACGGCAAGCGCGCGAACGACACGAGGGGATCGGCCCTGGACGGCTTCGAGGTCGTCGACATGCGGTCGTGCATGAACTTCCCGGAGGGAACGAGCGTGGAGGCCAAGCGCTCCGCCTGCCGGCCGCAGGTCTTCCGGTACCGGTACGAGAGCGCGCAGATCGGACAGGGCCACACCGACAGGAGCTCGATCTTCGGCTGCCACGAGCTCGAGCTCTATCCCGACGATCGGCTCACGTGCGGCGGCGGCACCGCGCTCATGACGTTCGACATGAGCGGCGCGTTCGACGACAACGGGACGCCGGACGACTACGGCGACGACAGCCCACGCGGTACCCCGCTGCCGTGCCGGGTGCGCGACAGCTCGTCGAAGGGCCCGTTCTTCACAGCGGCCAAGGTCGTCGACTGCGTCGAGGGCGGACCCGACGGCAGGCAGTCGCTGCGTGTCAGCGAGTGGCTCAAGATCGGCGCGCCGTCGCTCGAGGGGGTCCGGTACACCGGGTCCGTCCATCACTCGGGCGGCAGCGACCAGGCCGACGCGCCGCCGCAGCCGCCGAGCGAGGACATCATCTTCGACCACGAAGCCGAGCGGAGCGCCTCGGGCAACCTCCTGATCGCCACCGACGAGCGCGGCGGCGGCGTCCTTCCGCCCGGTGCCACCTGCGCCGGCGGTGGTGGTGCGCAGGTGAACCCGCTGGGCAACGGCGGCGTGCACTTCTATCGCGCCGACCGCCTGGACACCACGCTGCCGGGCAGCGCCGCGGAGGCGTGGGACACCTACGCGCGAACCCCGGACGGCAAGAAGGCGATCTACCGCGCGCCGATCCGCACGGGCGCCCAGGCGACCATCTGCACCGCCCACGTCATGCAGCAGATCCCGGGCCAGAACCGGATCTTCATGGGCTGGTACTCGCAGGGGACGCAGGTGATCGACTTCACCGAGAATCCCGACGGGACAGTCACGCTGAAGGAGGCGGGCTCGTTCATCCCCGCGTCGGCCAATCAGTGGGTGTCGCACATCTTCAAGGCGCAGGAGAACCCCGACGGGACGTTCACCTACTTCGGTGCCGCCGGTGACTTCCGCCTCAGCGAGAGCGGGCGCAACACCATCGACGTCTACAAGGTGACGCTCGCGGCGCCGCCGAGGCCGGCGGACGGGCCAACGGTCCTGCCCGAGAGGGTCCGCGGCCGCGAGGTGCGCGACCCGCAGACGGGGCAGACCGTGATCGCCGACAGCCGCGCGGGCGCCCCGCGGTGCGTCGACGCGCGCTCGTTCCGCTCGGCGGCGGTGAAGCGGAGCGGCCGCCGGCTGTCGTTCGCCTTCACGGCCGACGCCCCGGCGACGATCGACGTCTTCCGGCAGGCCCGCGGCCGCACGGTGACCGGCGAGAAGCTCGTCAAGCGCTACTCGAAGGTCCGCGCCGGCGTGCGCTGGGACGGGCGCGACGCGCAGGGGCGCCGGGTGCCGGACGGGTACTACCTCGTGAGGTTCGCGGCGCGCACCAGCGTGGGGATTCCGGACGAGCGCCGGTTCGGCCTGCTGAAGCGCGGCGGGCGGTACACGATCCTCAGCCGTCACGAGCGTCGCGACACGTGCGGGACGCTGCGGCGCTGGAAGCTCTACCGCCCCGTGTTCGGCGGGCGCACCGCGCGTCAGCTCGTGATGAGCTTCCGCTTCGCGGCCGACGCGCGCGCGGCGATCGTCGTCAGGCGCGGCGGCCGCGTGGTCCGGCGCTTCGCCGAGCAGCGGTACGCCGGCGGCGTGCTGCATCGCAAGCGGCTCGGCCGCTCGTTCGTGCGGCGGCTGCGGAGCGGCCAGTACGGCGTGACGATCGTGGTCCGTGACGGGTCGCGCACGATCACGTCGACGCTGCGGGCGACGCGGCTCTAGCGGTCAGAGACCCGCGCGGCGAGAACCGGCGCTCGCCGCGCGGAGAGTCCCTACCGTTCGTGCCTATGCGCCTCTTCGTTCGCCCCCTGCTCGCCGCGCTCGCCGCGGCGCTCATCCTGCCGAGCGCAGCCGCGTTCGCGCACGAGCTCCTCGACCACCCGGCTCCGCCGCCGGGCAACGCGTCGGCGCCGCCGACGATCCTCTCGCAGGCCCCCGCGGGCAAGTGGGAGCTGATCAGCAGCATCGCGACCGGGAACCCGCACTCCGACCTCGACTTCTTCCAGCGCAACGGCGAGACGTTCGCGTCGGTCGGCACGCTCGGCGCGGGCCCGAACGGCGGCGGGCAGACGATCATCCAGCTGACCGACAAGGGCAAGGTCGCGCCGAAGTACGTCGCCGCGCACCCGTCTGCGTCGTGCGTCGTCAACGAGGCCGCCGCGCTGGGGCTCCAGCACGACGTGGAGTCGTCGCCCAAGGGCGGCACGATCCTCAACAGCTTCAACCCCGCTGCCGCACCCGGCGAGGCGAAGATCATCATCGACGCCACCGACGCGACAGGGCGCTGCCACGACTCGATGTTCTTCGGCGGGCAGACGGTGGGGGGCCAGGGGATCGCGGACGTGCGCGGCGGGCTCGAGATCATCGACATCACCAACCCCAACGACCCCGTCGAGATCGGGCTGACCCGCCACATCGGCGAAGCCCACACGGTCAACGTCGACCCGAAGCGGCCGCACATCGCCTACGCGATCACCTCGGACAGGGTCGCCGTCGACTCGAACGGCAAGCGGGCCAACGAGACGAGCGGGTTCGGGCTCGACGGCTTCGAGGTCGTCGACTTCAGGTCGTGCCTGAACGCCGCGGGAGCCGGGACGATCGACGACCGCAGGAACGTCTGCGATCCGAAGGTCTACCGGTACCGCTATCCGGAGCTGGGCATGGTGCTGGGGCACCAGGTGAAGTCCGCGATCTTCGGCTGCCACGAGCTCGAGATCTACCCGAACGACCTCCTGACCTGCGGCGGCGGCGGCGCGCTGCCGGTCTTCGACATGAGCGGCGCCTTCGACGACATGGGCACGCCCGACGAC
Organism: Solirubrobacteraceae bacterium; assembly: GCA_030447275.1. GTDB lineage: Bacteria > Actinomycetota > Thermoleophilia > Solirubrobacterales > Solirubrobacteraceae > CADCVT01. The sequence goes on from JAUJPF010000015.1 coordinate 45,936, forward strand.
TACACCGACGACACGCCGCGCGGCACGCCGCTGCCGTGCAACCGCGGCGGCAGCGCGTCGCAGGTCTTCCGCACCGGCGCGAAGGTCAACGACTGCGTCGACGGCGCGGGCGCCGGCAACGACGACCTGATCGTCTCGAAGTGGCTCGCGGCCGGCGCACCCTCGCTGGAGGGCGTCCGCCACCTCGGGAGCGTCTTCCACATGGGCCGCGACGGCACGCGCAACGTGCTGGAGGACATCGACTTCAACCACGAGGCGGAGCTCAGCGCGTCGGGGAACCTGCTGATCGCGACCGACGAGCGCGGCGGCGGCGTCGTCCCGCCCGGCGCGAGCTGCGTCCAGGGCAACCCCACGGAGCTCGGGAACAGCAACGGCGGCGTGCACTTCTACCGCGCCGACAAGCTGCTCCCGCGGACACCGCCCTCGGCGGCGGAAGCCGACCGGTCCTACGCGCGCATGCCGAACGGCAAGAAGGCGATCTTCCGTGCCACGCCGCGGACAGGCGCGCAGGCGAGCGTGTGCACGGCGCACGTCATGCAGCAGATCCCGGGCCAGAACCGGATCTTCATGGGCTGGTACTCGCAGGGGACGCAGGTGTTCGACTTCACCGAGAACCCCGACGGGACGGTCGACATCAAGGAGGCCGGGCACTTCATCCCGAGCAACGCGAACGAGTGGGTGTCGCACATCTTCAAGGCGCAGGAGAACCCGGACGGCACGTTCACGTACTTCGGCGCGACCGGCGACTTCAACCTCGGTGAGCGGGGCCGCAACGCGGTCGACGTGTACAAGGTCACGCTGCCGGCGCCGCCCAAGCCCGCCGACGGGCCCGGGTTGCTGCCGCGGCGCGGCGGCGGCGGCGGTGCGGCGGCGAGCACGCAGGCCGGGGCGCCGGAGTGCGTGTCGGCGCGCGCGTTCCGCTCGGCTTCGCTGAAGCGGAACGGACGACGCCTGTCGTTCGCGTTCTCCGCGACCGCGCCGGTGACGATCGACATCTTCCGCCAGGCCCGCGGCGGGAGGGTGACCGGCGAGCGGCTGGTCAAGCGCTTCCGCAACATCAACGGCCCCGTGCGGTGGAACGGGCGCGACCGCAGCGGGCGGAGGCTCCCCGACGGCTACTACCTCGTGCGGTTCGCGTCGCGGACCAGCGTGGGGATTCCCGACGAGCGCAGGTTCGGGCTGCTGCTGCGCAACGGCCGCTACCGCGTGCTCTCGAGGCACGAGCGGCGGGACACGTGCGGCCTGCTGCGGCGCTGGAAGCTGTTCCGGCCGGTGTTCGGCGGGCAGACGAACCGTTCGCTCGTCATGAGCTTCCGCTTCGGCGCCGAGGCGCAGGCCGCGATCGTCGTCCGTCGCGCCGGCGGCCGCGTCGTTCGGCGGTTCAAGCAGCAGAGCTACACGGGCGGTGTGCTGCACCGCAAGCGGCTGAGCGCGCGGTTCGTGCGCCGGCTGCGCCGCGGCCAGTACACCGTGACGATCATCGTCCGCGACGGGTCGCGGACGGTCAGGTCCACGCTGCGGGCCACGCGCCTGTAGGGAGTCCGGAGGGCGGCGTCAAGCCGCCCGCGCCTGCATCCGGCTCACGCCACGCGCCGGAGGCGTACCGTGTGCGCCGTATGAGGTCCTTCGCGCGCTCCCTTCCTGCGGCCATCGCCGCCTGCCTTGCCGTCTCCGGCTCAGCCGCCGCCCACGAGCTCGACCACCCCGCGCCGCCGCCGGGGTCCAATGCGAGCGCGCCGCAGCAGGCGCTCGCGCAGGGCCCCGCGGATGCGAAGTGGCAGTTCGTCGGCAGCGTGGCCACCGGGAACCCGCATTCCGACCTCGACTTCTTCACGCGCGGCGGCGAGACCTACGCGTCGGTCGGGACGTTGGCGATCGGACCCAACGGCGGCGGGCAGACGATCGTCAAGCTCACCGAGAAGGGCGAGGTGGTCGCCCCCAAGTACGTCGGGCTCGCGCCGACCGCGTTCTGCGCCAGCGCGGGGGCGACGGGCCTCCAGCACGACGTCGAGGCCTCGCCCAAGGGTCAGACCGTGCTCAACACGTTCAACCCGTTCGCGGACCGCAGCGACACGCAGATCGTCGTCGACGCGACGGATGCGGCCGGGCGCTGCCACGACAACGGCATCCTCGGGGTGGCGAACACGACGCGCGGCGGGCTGGAGATCATCGACGTCTCTGATCCCGCCAAGCCGCAGACGATCGGCATGACGAGTCACATCGGCGAGGCGCACACCGTCAACGTGGACCCGAAGCGGCCCCACATCGCCTACGCGGTGACCTCCGACACGGTCGGCGTCACCGCAGGAGTTCGACAGAACGAGGTCGCCGGCAGCGCCGACCGCAACGACCTCGACGGGTTCGAGGTCGTCGACATGAGCAGCTGCATGAACTTCCCGGCGGGGACCTCGACCGCGGACAAGCGCGCGGCGTGCCGCCCGCAGGTGTTCCGCTACCGATTCGCGACCACGGAGCAGTCGATCGGCCATACCGGCAAGAACTTCTTGTTCGGCTGCCACGAGCTCGAGCTCTACCCCAACGACCGCCTCATCTGCGGGAGCGGGGGGAGCCTCGGCGTGTTCGACATGACGGGCGCCTTCGACGACAACGGCACCCCCGACGTCTACACCGACGACAAGCCGCGCGGAACGCCGCTGCCCTGCAGCCTGCGCGACAGCTCGAGCACCGGCATCTTCAACATCCCCAAGCCGCTCCAGGTCGTCGACTGCGTGACGGGGGGCGAGAACCGCACGCAGAACCTGGACCTCCCCAGCTGGATCGCGTCGGGGTCGCCCTCGCTCGAGGGCGTGCGGTTCCTCGGCAGCGTGTTCCACGAGGGCGGGCACCCGGGGACGACGATCGACCCGACGGGCCAGACCCGGACGACGGCCGACCAGGACGTCAAGTTCAACCACGAGTCGGAGCTCAGCCACTCGGGCAACCTGCTCATCGCGACGGACGAGCGCGGCGGTGGCGTGACGCCTCCCGGAGCGACGTGCACGCAGGGCAACCCGAACCCGTTCGGCAATGGAGGCGTGCACTTCTACCGTGCCGACCGCCTGCGCAACGCCGTGCCGGGTACGGCGGATGAAGCCTACGAGTCGTACGCACGCACCCCGGACGGCAAGAAGGCGATCTACCGCGCTCCCGTGCGCACGGGCGCGCAGGCCACGGTCTGCACGGCTCACGTCATGCAGCAGATCCCGGGCCAGAACCGGATCTTCATGGGCTGGTACTCGCAGGGGACGCAGGTGATCGACTTCACCGAGAACCCGGACGGCACGGTGACGCTCAAGGAGGCGGGCTTCTTCATCCCGCTCGGCGCCAACGAGTGGGTGTCGCACGTCTTCAAGGCGCAGGAGAACCCGGACGGCACCTTCACCTACTGGGGCGCCACCGGGGACTTCAACCTCGGCGAGGACGGGCGCAACGCGGTGGACGTCTACCGCGTGACGCTGCCGCCGCCGCCGAAGCCGGCGCCCGGCCCCGGCCTGCTGCCGGCGCGGACGGCACAGCAGGGCGCGACGACGCAGTCCGGTGCGCCGCAGTGCGTCTCGGCGCGGGCGTTCCGCTCGGCGTCGCTCAGGCGCAACGGGCGGCGGCTGTCGTTCGCGTTCTCGGCGACCGCGCCGGTGACGATCGACGTCTTCCGCCAGGCCCGCGGTCGCAAGGTGACGGGGGAGCGGCTGGTCAAGCGCTTCCGCAACATCAACGGCCCGGTGGGCTGGAACGGGCGCGACCAGAGCGGCCGCCGGCTCGGCGACGGCTACTACCTCGTACGCTTCGCGTCGCGGACCAGCGTGGGGATCCCCGACGAGCGGCGGTTCGGCCTCATGTTGCGCAACGGCCGCTACCGCGTTCTCTCCAAGCACGAGCGGCAGGACACCTGCGGGCTGCTGCGGCGCTTCAAGCTGTACCGGCCGGTGTTCGGGGGGCGGACGAACCGCTCGCTGGTCATCAGCTCCCGGTTCGGGGCCGACGCGCGGGCGGAGATCGTCGTGCGCCGCCGGGGCGGGCGCGTCGTGCGGCGGTTCAAGCAGCAGCGCTACGCCGGCGGCGTCCTGCACCGCAAGCGGCTCGGCTCGAGCCTCGTGCGGCGCTTGCCCCGCGGCCAGTACACCGTCACGATCATCGTGCGCGACGGCGCGCGGACGATCACGTCGACGCTGCGGGCGACGCGGATCTAGAGCTTCCCGGAGCAGCCCGGGCGGCGCCGCGACTGGGGGGTCAGCGGCGCCGCCCGGCACTACTCCACGCCTGAGATGACCGCCGACGGACAGACGCCCGGCTTCGACCGACGCAACCTGCTGCGGCTGGTCGGGCTGCTCGTGGCGCTGCTGGCGATCGTCGGCCTCGTGGTGCTGCTGGGCGGCGGCGGAGGCGGATCGGAGCGCTCGACCGGTCGCATGCAGGGCGTGCTTACGACGGTCGAGAACGCCAAGCTCGTGCTCCAGCCGGAGGGCGGCGGGGCGCCGACGGAGTTCGCGATCCGCCCCGAGGACCGCCAGCGGCTCGACCTCTTCCATCTCGAGCAGCACGCGGCGGACTCGCTGCCGTCGATCGTGCACTTCGAGAAGGTCGGCGACAAGCGGTACGCGACGCGCGTCGACGACGCCCCGACCTAGACGTCCACGCCCAACCGCGCGAACCGCTCGCGCAGCCCAGTCGTGTCGCGCGCCGCGATCAGCTCGCACTCGCCGAGGACGCGCTGCGCGAGCGCCTCGCCGAGGGCCTGCTCGCGCTCGCCGAAGACGACGACCGCCGCCGGCCTGCCCGGCAGCCGCCGGAGCAGCCTCCCCGCCTGGGCCCGCGCGCGCCGGCCGCCCTTCGCGGCGGGCATCCGGCCCGGTTCGAGCGCGACGACCCCTGGGGCGCGCAGCAGCGCCTCGACCTCCTCGCGCCGCTCCAGCGCCTCCACGGGCCGCGGCAGCAGCAGCACGGCGATCCGGTCGGCCATCTAGCCCGTCTTCAGCAGCGTCCACATCCGGCCCAGCAGCTCCTGGCTCTCGACGTCAGACGACAGGCGGGTGGCGAAGCCGGCGATCCCGGGCCGGATCACGAGCCCCTGGCCGTAGCGGGCGGCGACGATGACCGGCGGCTCGCCGGGGACGCCGGCGGTCGAGAGCGCGCGCGCCTCGCGCCCCACGTCGGCGGTCGGCTCCCACCGCTCGACGTTCGCGAAGAGACCCTCGCCCCCGGCGAAGAGCTGGAGGCGCTCGTCGTCGGAGCGGATCGCCAGGTCGACGGTGCGGTCGCGGACGCCGGCGAGCCGCATCCCGAAGAGGTCGGTGCGGGCGGCCTCGCTGGGACGCTCGAGCGCGGTCTGCGTCTGCTCGACCTCGCGCCGTAGCGAGTCGGTGCCCAGCGAGACGACCGTGTGCCCGCGCCCGGCGGCGAACGTGCGCAGCCGGCGGCGGACGTCGCTGGTCAGCCAGACGGCGTCGCCCGCGAGGAGCACGCCGCGATGGCCCTCGATCTGCGGCCCGCGACGGACGGCGAGCGCGACGTCCGTCGTCAGGTCGTAGCGCAGCCCGAGCCGCCCGAGGTGCGCGAGCAGCGGACCCTCGCTCTCGGTGAGCCCCGCCGGCATCCCGTCGCGTGCGAACACCCGGTCCAGCCGCGCGGAAACCCCGAGGTCGAGCGTGTTCGGCAGGCCGTCGCCGTCGTCGTCGACCGGGTTGCGGCCCTGCCACGTCGTCGCGGGCAGGACGACGAGGACGCGGTTGTCGTCGCGGTCGTCGACCGCGATCGGGACGCGCGCCGAGCGCCTGCGCGTGCGGACCTCGTAGAGGTACAGGCCCGACTCGCCGTTCGCCACGCGGACGCGGAACGAGCCGCCGCTCGAGTGGCGCCCGCGCTTCGCCGGCAGCGGCGCGCCGACGCGGCGCAGCGTCCAGCGCCAGGCGGCGCCGCGGGAGTCGACGCCGACGTAGCCGTCTCCGCCCGCGCGGACCGGGACGAGCGGCGGCTGGAGCGCGAGGTAGCGGATCGTGATGCCGGCGCGGCCGGGGATCCGCAGGCCACGCCGCAGGCGAAACGGCCGCGGCGCGTTCGACCCGATGTTGCCGGCGCGGTCGCGCGAGCGCACGACGACCGCGAACGTCCCCGGGGCGAGGCGGCGGCCGTCCTCGTTCGTACCGTCCCACGTCGCGGTGCCGTCCTCGGCCGGCTCGAGCGTCCTGACGAGGCGCGGGCCGCGGTCGGTGCGCCAGACCTCGAGCTCGACCTTGCGCCCGCGCGCCTCGAAGCGGATCTCGACGGGCGCGCCGTCGGGTCGCGGCAGCAGCTCGGGCCCGGGCGCGTCCTCGGGGCCGATGTCGACGACGCGCGGCTTCGGCGGCGTGGTGTCGAGGCGCACGCCGCGGCGCAGCGTCGTCGTGAGCCCCTGGCGGGAGAGCGTGAGCCGGACCCGGTAGCGGCCGTCGGGCGCCCTGCGACCGTCCTCGGTGCGCCCGTTCCACACCACGCGCTCCTGACGGAACCGCGCGACCTCGAGATCCTCGTCGAGGGTCGCGACGACGTCGCCCTCCTCGTCGATCACCGTCGCCCGCACCCGGTCGCTCTCGCTCAGCGTGAACGAGATGCGCATGCGGTCGAAGCGCCCGTCCTGGTTCGGCGAGAAGACGCGCGCGCCCATCACCCGCTGGACGACCGAGGGCTCGCTCTTGAGCCGCTGGGCGACGAGGAAGGCGGCGAACGTGGCGACGACGAGCGCAGCGAACACGCCGGCGGCGAGGCGCGTCACAGGCGGACGAGCTCCGCGTTGGGCACGCGCCAGTCGTGGTAGGTGTCGAGCCCCTTGCGGTGGGTGTGCGCGAGCGCGCAGCGGACGACGCCGCGGTGGCACACGAGCAGCGCCGGCAGCTCGCGGCGCTGGGTGACGTCGACGAGCGCGGCGATCACGCGCTCCTGCTGCTCGGCGAAGGACTCGCCGCCGGGGAAGCGGAAGCCGTCGCCCGCGCGCAGGAACGCCGCCCAGCTGTCGGGGTCCTCGTGCTCGACGTCGTCCTTCAGGCGGTCCTGCCACGCGCCGACGTCGACCTCCTTGAGCCGGTCGTCGGGGCGCGGCTGGAGCCCGAGCCGCTCGCCGACGATCGCCGCGGTCTCGGCGGCGCGGATCAGCGGGCTCGTGTAGAGGGCGACGACGTCCTCGCCGGCCGCCTGCTCGGCCAGCGCGCGCGCCTGCTCGCGGCCGGTCTCGTTGAGCGCGACGTCCTTCTGGCCCTGGAAGCGGCGCTCCCTGTTCTCGGCGGTCTCGCCGTGGCGCGCGAGCAGGATCACGCCGATCCGCTCATCGTGTCGCTGCGCAGCCCGAGGCGCATCGTCTCGAGCGCGAGCACGTCGGCGGGCGCGATGTTCCCCAGGTTCACGTCGAGGCCGAAGCGCTTGAGCAGATGGACCTGCTGGTCCTTCTGCGGCGCCTCGAAGACGAGCCGCTCGGGGTCGACCGCGTGCGCGATCTCGTCGATGAGGCCCTCGCGCAGCTCGCCGTCAGGCCGGGCGATCCCGGCGGTGCCGCTCTCGCGCGCCTCGCAGATGACCTTCCACGCGCCGGCCTCGAGCTCGGCCTCGATCTGCTCGACCCAGCGGTACGGGGCCATGACGTGGGCGGCGTCCTTCGAGCCGACCTCGCTGAGGACGGTGAAGCGGGTCGCCAGCGTGGCGATCAGCTCGAGCTTGCGCTCGCGTTCGAGGTCGATCGTCCCGTCGGAGATCTCGACGTGGCGGATCCGGAGCGAGTCGAGCCAGCCGGCCAGCTCGTCGACGCGGCCCTGCTGGATCGCGAGCTCGGTGAGCGTGCCGCCGAGGACGACGGGCAGGCCGTGGTGGCGGTAGCGCTCGAGCTTGGGCTCGAGGTTGGCGGTGGCGAGCGCGGTGCCCCACCCCAGCTTGACGATGTCGACCGAGTCGCCGGCGACCTCGACGAGGCCGTCCACGTCGGCGATGGCGAGGCCACGGTCGAGGACGTGGGTGAGCCCCTGCTCGCGCGGCTTGACCGCGCGCGCGGGAAGGTCGAGGGGGAGCCCCGCCACCGTCCGGCCCGGCGCCCTACTGCTGGCTCTGGTCGGCGCCGACGATGACGACGACGCGCGCCCGGTTCTGCGTGAGCGTGCTGGCGCTCTGGTCGATGCGGTCGAGCGCGTCGTCGCCCACGTCGATCACCTTCGCGACGTCGAGCGCCTCGTTGCGCGCGCCCTCCACGTACATGATCACGGTCGCCGAGCGGTTCTGCTCGGCGGCGTCGGCCACGAGGTCGTCGGGGACGGCGAACCCGGCCCCCTCGATCTTCGACGCGGTGGTCTTGGCGAGGCCCGTCACCGTCGTGCCGTTGAGGACGCCGACGGTGATGTCGCCGCGCGGCGTCGGCGGCTCGTCCTGCGCGGTGCGGCTGGGGGGCGGAACGACGACGTTCGTCTGCGGCGCCTCCGCGCGGTCGCTGTCGTCGCCGCCGCCGGTCAGCGCGAGGACGCCGACCACGAGCAGCGCGAGCAGCGCGACGGCCACGGCGAGGATCGGCCAGCGGACGGCGCTGCCGCCGCCCGTCGCGCGGCCGCGCGGCGGGACGGTGGCGGAGGCGGCCTGCGCGCGCGCGGGGGCGGCCGCGCGCGGTGGGACCGTGGTGCGCGGGCGTGCGGCGGCGGTGCGGGCGGGCGGGAGCGGGGCGGCCGGAGGGGCGCCGCCCGTCGGAGGGTCCCCGTGCCCAGAGGCGCGGCGGTCGTCGCGGGGGCGCCGGCGGCCGGCGCCGCGGCGGTCGAAGGGCCTCGTCGGCGGCCGGCGCCGCGGCGGTCGAAGGGGCCGCGCCGGCGGTCGGCGCCGCGGCGCTCGCCGGAGCCGTGCCAGTCGCAGGAGCCGCGCCGCTCGGCGCCGCGGCGTCCTCCTTCCCCGGCGCGTCGTCCTTCGCCGGAGCGTCGTCCGACGCCGCATCCGCGTCCTTCGCCACGGCGCCGTCGCCCGCGGGCGTGGAGGTGGGCGGCGGTGTCGCGCCCGTGGGCGGAGCCGCGGAGGGGACGGCGAAGCCGCGCTCGCCGCAGCCGCGGCCGGGGCTGCGCCTGCGGTCGCTGCGGCGGCGCCTGCCGGGGCCGCCGCCGGGGCGCCCGGCTGGCCGTTCGGGCCGGGCCGGCACCGGCGGCCGCGCTCCCGCCGCCTGCGCCGCGACGGTCTGCGGCGCGCCCGGCGGGCGGCAACTGCCGGCGCCGCGCGGCGGCTCGCCTCGGCGGCGACGCGGGCCTCGAGCTCGGCGGCGCGCTCCGGCGCGCGGCCCCGGCCCACTCCCGCAGGCGCTTGACCTCGCGCGCCTGCGCGAAGTACAGGAGGGCCAGCACGGCGAGGCCGAGCAGCGACGCCGCGCCTGCGTAGCCGCCGTAGTCCTTGATGACGTCGAGTACCTGGTCCACGGAAGTTGGCGCAGTCTATGGACCGGTGGGGAGCGAACCGACCGCCGGGTGCAGTCCCGACAGCTCGCTCACCTTCCGTGCCAGCCCCGCGGCGTCGCCCTCGAGCACGAGCAGGTTGATCTCCTGGAACATCGCGTCGACCGTCTCGGGCTCGAGCCGGTCGCGCTCGGCGCGCAGGATCCGCTCGGCCGGCGTCGGCTGCGGACGCTCCTGCGGGTTGAACAGCTCCTCGTGCAGCTTCTCGCCGGGCCGGCGCCCGACGACCTCGATCGCGATGTCCTCGCCCGGCCGCAGCCCCGACAGCTCGATCATGTCGCGCGCGAGCTGCATGATCGCGACGGGCTCGCCCATGTCGAGCACGAAGATCTCGCCGCCCGCCCCCAGCGACCCCGAGCGGATGATGAGCTGCACCGCCTCCGGGATCGTCATGAAGTAGCGGGTCATCCGCTCGTCGGTCACCGTCACCGGGCCGCCGCGCGCGATCTGGCGGCGGAAGATGGGGACGACCGAGCCGGAGGACCCGAGCACGTTGCCGAAGCGCACCGTCGCGAAGCGCGTCTCCGGATAGCGCTGCGACTCGGCCTCGACCGCGTACTCGGCGAGCGCCTTCGACGCGCCCATCACCGTGGCCGGCGTCACCGCCTTGTCCGTCGAGACGAGCACGAACACGCGCACGCCGGTGTCGCCCGCGACGCGGGCCAGCAGCCGCGTGGCCAGCGCGTTGTTGCGGACGGCCTCGACCGCGTTGCCCTCCATCAGCCCGACGTGCTTGTACGCCGCGGCGTGGAACACGACGGTCGGCCGGTGCTCGGCGAAGACCTCGCGCATCCGCTCCTCCTCGCGGCAGTCGGCGAGGACCGCGGTGAGCGTCGCCGGGTGCACGTGGCGGTCGTCCTCGAGCTCGCGCTGGATGCGGAAGAGGTTGTCCTCGGCGTGGTCGACGGCGATCAGGCGCCGCGGCGCGACGCGCGCGATCTGGCGGCACAGCTCCGCGCCGATCGACCCGCCGGCGCCGGTGACGAGCACGACCTCGCCGTTGAGGTACGCGCCGAGGCGGTCGACCTCCATCACCACCGGGTCGCGGCCGAGCACGTCCTCGACCTGCACCTCGCGCACCTGCTTGACGAGCTGGCCCTGCGTCTGGAGCAGCTCGAACACGGTCGGCAGCGTGCGCACCGGGATCCCGCGCTCGCGGCACGCGCGCGCGACGCGCGCGCGCAGCGTGCCCGGCGCGGAGGGGATCGCGATGATGACCTCGTCGGGCTCGACGTCGTCGATCACCCGCGCGAGGTCGCCGTCGGTGCCGCCGAGCACCTTGACGCCCTCCAGCCGGGCGCCGCGCAGCCGCGGGTCGTCGTCGAGGAACCCCAGCGGCGACAGCTTCAGCGACGGGTTGCGCAGGATCTCGCGCAGGACGAGCCGCCCGCCGTCGCCGGCGCCCACGATGAGCACGCCGCGGGCGTCGCGGCGGGGGCGGAAGCCGGCGAGCCGCCGCTCGTGCACGGCGCGCGCGACGAGGCGGGCGCCGCCGACGAACGTGAGCGTGAGCAGGAAGAACAGCGCGAGGACGCCGGCCGGGACCTTCAGCCCGACGTCGCCGCCGTTGAACGGATCGGGCACCGGCGTGGCGATCGCCACGTAGGCGGCCAGCGCGAGCGTCGCGACGACCACGGCGCCGACGACCGCCTCGATGTCGCGCCACGACGAGTAGCGCCACCACTTCTGATAGAGCCGGAACAGCGTGAACACGACCAGCGAGCCCGCGACGACCGGGAAGATCGTCGCCTCGAACAGCTCGCGGTAGCGGTCGGGGACGCCGCCGGGAGCGTCGAAGCGCAACCGGTAGGCCAGGAAGTATGCGAGGGCGACCAGCACCCCGTCGACCGCGAGCTGCGGGACCGAATGGCGGTGCACGGGGAGGGCCGCCGACCGGATCCGTCGGCGCATCCTCAGAATGCTAGCGGTGCGGGCCGATCCGGCCGGGCGTTCAGACCCGCGCGTGCACGCGCGCGGCGAGAGCCGCCGCGTCCGCGCCGTCGAGCGCCGGCACGCCGAACGAGTCGGCGAGGCGGCGCAGGCGCCCGTCGTCGCGCCCGAGCGCGAGGAAGCCGCCCGCGTCGGCGAGCCGGTCGGCGGCGTCGCGCAGCAGGGCGGAACTACGAGCTACGGCGATGTCGGCGATCTGCTCGAGGTCGAGCCCGAGGTCGGCGATGCCGGCCACGAGCGCGGCCTCCGCCTCGGCGAGGTCGGCGGTCAGCAGCTCGAGCGTGACGGGGTCCGACGAGCCGAACGCGCTGGTCCACGCGGCGACGGCCGGCAGCCACAGGTCGCGGCGCGACCAGTCCGGTGCGGCGACCACGGTGAAGCGCTCGACCGGCGCCCGGCGGCGCGGCCTGCGGCACGACGCGACGAAGCACAGGTCCTGCGCCGGGGCGGGCTCGGCGATGATGAGGCTCTCGTCGCTGACGCGCTGGCCGCGCATCACGACCTCGCCGAAGTGGGCCGAGAGGATCGCCCACAGCTCCTCGACGTCGTACTCGCGGACGTGGTGGACGTTCGCGGGGTCGTCGGGGCTCGTGCACACGCCGCCGTTCGGCGTCGACATCACGCGCTCGCCGTCGGCGGCGAGCGCGCCGGCGAGCCGCGCCATCAGCGGGCCGGGCTCCTCGAGGTGCTCGAAGACCTCGAAGCACGTCACGACGTCGGCGCTCGATGGCTCGAACGCCTGCATGTCGAGGTCGGCCTGCCGCCAGGTGATGGCGGCGTGGTCGAAGTTCGCCCGCGCGTACTCGAGCGCGGCGGCGGAGTAGTCGAGCGACAGCACCGACACGGCGCCCGCGTCGGCGAGCATCCGGCTGCCGTAGCCGACCCCGCAGCCGGCGTCGATGACGCGGCGGCCGGCGACGTGCGGCGCGACGAGGCGGTAGTGCTGGAGGTGGATGGCCTCGGTGAGCCCCTCGCACTCGCCGGGGACGAGCCGCTCGTCGCGGACGTCCCAGGCCTCGCGCTCGGACGCGATCAGCGCGCGGACCGCGTCGGCGAGGCCGTCGCCCGCCGGCAGCACGTGGCACGGCTGGCCGGAGCGCTCGCTGACGTGGTCGACGAGCGCCGGGTCGACCGCGAGCTTGACGGTCTTCAGGCGGTACGCGAAGTCGATCCGCCAGTGCTCGGGGTCCGGGGCGAGCACCAGGTGGGCGCCGATGCCCATGCCGGTGTCGTGCGCGGCCTGGCCGGCGGCCACCGACGCGCCGACGTAGAGGTCGGCGCGGGGAAGGCTGCGCCCGCCGAAGTCCTCGACGCGCACGACCGGGAGGTCGGCGCCGCCCCACTGCGGGGCGTCGTCGGTCGTCGCGACCGTGACGTCGAGGCCGGCGGCGGCGAGCTGCGCCGCCTGCTCGAGGACGACCGCGGCGTGGGGGCGCGCCGGGGCGTCGACGAGGTAGCAGACGTCGGTCATGCGGTGGCCCGCAGGCGGAGGAGGTCCTCGCTGGGGCGGACCATCCCGCGCGCGCGCCAGCGCTCGCACTTCGACGCCCAGTAGGCCGGGTGGTCGTAGACCATGCTCGGCAGCGGCGTGACCTCGGCGACGGCGAAGCCGGCGTCGGCCATCAGCCGCGCGAGCGACTCCGGCGTGTAGTGCGCGACGTGGTCGTTGAGCGCGGTCGCCGTCCAGGCGACGGGATCGCGCTGCGCGTCCTCGGCCGCGAAGTTCGGCACCTCGACGAAGAGCGGTGCGCCGGGGCGCAGGATCGCGCGCACCGCGGCGAGGAACTCGAGCGGCTCGTGGACGTGCTCGAGGACGTGGAAGAGCGTGACGGCGTCGGCGTGCTCGCCCGGGGCGACGTCCGGCCAGTCGGCGACGTCGCCGAGGACGCGCTCGACGCCCAGCTCGCGGGCCTGCCCGGCGGCCCAGCCGCTCGGCTCGATCAGCGCCGAGCGAAAGCCGCGCTCGGCCGCCACCGCGGCCATCTCGCCGGTCCCGCCGCCGATGTCGACGAGCAGCCCGCCGGTCACGTGGCGCCCGACCCAGTCGGCGCGCACGCGCGCCTCCGCGTACCAGTGCTCGCGGTTGGCCATCCGGCCTCCGCCGTACTGCTCGACCCAGATCCCGTCGCTCTCGATGTCGCGGTCGGGCGCGGGGATCGTGATGCCGGTGCCGCACGCGGGGCAGGCGACGATCGCGCGCTCGCCGGCGGCGACCTCCGCGACCACGTCCGCATGGCAGACCGTGCACGGCTCCGCGCGCTGCTCGCCGGCCTCGCGCCACTTCGCGCGCCAGGCCTCGTCGCTGCGGCGGAACTCCTGCTCGTCGCCGTAGCCGCCCTTCGTGTGGTGGAAGACGGCGATCTCGTCGACCACGACCTTCCGACCGGCGGCGCGCGCCGAGAAGCAGAAGTCGGCGTCGTAGGCGTGGAAGCCGCGGAAGCGCTCGTCGTCGAAGCGCAGGTTGCGCACAGCCCACGGCGAGAGCACGAGCAGCAGCCCGTCGACGGTGTCCACCTCTTCACTGCCGCCGCCGAAGTCGACGAGGCCGCGCGTCTCGGCGACGCGGCCGGCGCCCTCGCCCTCCCACCAGGCCAGGCTGCGGACGCCGCGCGCGCCGACGACGCCGATGACGGCGATCTCCGGGTCGGCGGCGAGCCGGCGGCGCACCTTCGCGCAGAACTCGGAGTCGAGGATCTCGGTGTCCTCGTGCAGCAGCACGAGCGCCTCGAGGTCTTCGCGCGCGGCGAACGCGTCGAGGATCTCGTTGTAGGCGCTGGTCATCGACGTCGCGTCGGTGTACTGCGCGACGACCGCGTCGGGCTCGCTGACGCGCTGGAGCCCGGGCGCGGCGCAGCGCCGGAACTTCTCCTCGGAGGCGACGACGGAGGCGAAGGCGAACATCGCTCCATTGCTCGGCATCCGCGGCGCCTCCTTGAGGCGCGCGGGAGCGCGCCCGGATGTGCACGCGACCGGTAGATCCGTCCAGATCACTCGCGAAACGAGCGCCGACCGCCGAACCTGGCCGCATGCCCACCGTTCACCGCCGGCTCGCCGTGGCCGCCCTGACCGTCGCAGCGGTCGCCGCGGGCGCCCCCGTCGCCCAGGCCGCCCCCCAGCCGGGCCTGAAGGCCGAGTTCTTCGACTACACCGACCTCACCGGCAAGGTCGCGGAGCGGATCGACGGCACGGTGGACTTCGACTGGGGGACCGGCGAGCCCGTCCCCGGCGTGGGCGACACGTTCTCGGTGCGCTGGTCGGGCGTGGTCACGCCGGCGCACACCGAGGCGTACACCTTCGTGACGCGCTCCGACGACGGCGTCCGGCTGTGGATCGACGGCGAGCTCGTGATCGACGACTGGTCGCTGCACGCGGCGGCCGAGCGCAGCGGGCAGATCGCGCTGGACGCCGGGAAGGCGTACGACCTCAAGCTCGAGTACTACGACGGCGTCAAGAACGCGGTCGCCAAGCTCTCCTGGCGCAGCGCAAGCCAGCCCAAGCAGATCGTCCCGTCGTCGGCGCTGGCCACCGAGCGCGCCGGCGCCGCGCCGGCGATCGAGCTGCCGAAGGAGGGCGGCGTCACCGCCGTCGTCGGCGACGGCTCGACGACGCCCACGGTGGTGGAGCCGGTGGTGGGCGAGCTGCCGGCCGAGGGCTCGATCGTCTCCTACGGCGGTCCGCTGCCCCCGCCGGCGCCGCCGGTCGCGGGTGAGACCTTCAACGCCGCGCCCGAGCCGGGCGCCGACGTCCTCGTCCGCCGCCCGGCCGACGGGCAGCTCCTGCCGCTCGAGGAGGGCGCCAGCCTGCCGGTCGGCACCCGCGTCGACGCTCGCGAGGGCGGCGTCGACATCCAGACCGCTCCCGCGGCGGGCGTTGACCGCCCGACGCAGGACGCGCACTTCGAGGGCGGCATGTTCCGCGTCGGCCAGAGCCGGCGAGGAGGCCGCGTCGTGACCATCGACCTCATGCACGGCGAGTTCGCCGAGGTGTGCGGGCCGCTCTCCAAGCGCGAGCGGCGTGCCATCGCCAACCGCCGCGGCGCCGTCGCCCGCGCCGCCGGCAGCGGCCGCGCCCTGCGCCGGCTGTGGGGCAAGGGCAAGGGGCGCTTCCGCACCCGCGGGCGTCACGCCGCCGCGACGGTCCGCGGCACGTCGTGGTCGGTCGTCGACCGCTGCGACAGCACCTCGGTCTTCGTCCTCGAGGGCATCGTCGACGTCGAGAACCTGCTCACCGGCAGGGTCGTCACGCTGACCGCCGGCGAGGGCTACGCCGCCAGGCCGTAGGCCCGCGCGACCTCGCTGACCTGCTCGCGGGTCAGCGAGGCGCTCATCGGCAGCGCTAGGTGCGTGCGCGCGGCCTCGTCGGTCGCCCGCAGCGGCACGCGCGGCGGGAACGGGAGCATCGCCCGCTGCGCGTGGACCGGCGTGCGGTAGTAGCCGCGCGCCTGCACGCCTGCCTCGGCGAGCGCGTTCGCGACCGCGTCGGGGCGCTCGTGGCGTACGACGTGCAGGTGCCACGCCGGGGTCGTGCCCGGCGCGGCGGCGGGGCCGGCGAGGCCCTCCTCCGCGTACCACCCGGCGACCTTGCGGCGGTGGTCGCACCACGCGTCGACGTGCGGCAGCAGCACGCGCAGCGCCGCGGCCTGGACCTCGTCGAGGCGGCTGTTGTAGCCGACCTCCTCGTAGGTGACCTTGTCGCGCGAGCCGTGGAAGCGCAGCGTGCGCACGCGGTCGTCGAGCTCGGCGTCGCGGGCGACGACCGCGCCGCCGTCGCCGAGGGCGCCGAGGTTCTTCGAGGGATAGAACGAGAACGTCGCGACGGTGCCGAGCGCCCCCGCGCGCCGCCCGTCCGCGGCGAGCGCGCCCGCGGCCTGCGCCGCGTCCTCGACCACCGGCACGCCCAGGGCCTCGATCTCCTCGACCGGCGCCACGTTGCCGAACAGGTGGACGGCGACGACGGCCTTCGTGCGCGGGCCCAGCGCCGCCTTCACCGTGTCGGCGGTGACGCACAGCGTCTCGGGGTCGACGTCGCAGAACACCGGGGTGGCGCCGGTCGGCGGGATCGCCTCGGCGCTCGCGTAGAACGTGAACGACGGCACCACGACCTCGTCGCCGGGCCCGACGCCGAGGGCGCGCAGCGCGATCGTGATCGCCTCGGTGCCGTTGGCCACGCCGGCGACATGCGGCGCGCCGAGCCACCCCGCCAGCTCGCGCTCGAACGCGTCGACCTCGGGGCCGAGGACGAAGTGCCCGCCGTCGACGACGCGCTCGATCGCGGCCAGGATCTCGGCGCGCAGCGGCCGCAGCGGCGACTGCGTGTCGAACAGCGGGACGGGCATCGCGGGAAGGGTAGGCCGCTACCCTCGCCGGTCGTGCTCGCCGCCTCCATCGTCGTCTTCGCGTCGCTGACCGACCCCCTGGTCGAGTTCGCGACCGACGTCGTGGACGCGATGGGGCTGCCCGGGATCTTCCTGCTCATGGCGCTCGAGAGCGCGTGCATCCCAATCCCGTCCGAGGCGACGATGCTGTTCGCGGGCTTCAACGTCCATCGCGGCGAGTACAGCCTGTTCGTCGTGACGATGGTCGGTTCGGTGGCGAACCTCGTCGGTTCGTGGGTCGCGTACTGGGTCGGCCGTGCCGGGCGCGTCGACATCCTCGAGAAGCACGGCAAGAAGCTGCACATCAAGCCGTCGTACCTGGCGTGGGCCGACCGCTGGTTCGAGAAGCACGGCGACATGACCGTCCTGCTCACCCGGATGCTGCCGATCATCAGGACGTTCATCTCGCTGCCCGCGGGCGTCGCGCGGATGCCGTTCTGGCGGTTCTCGATCCTGACCTTCATCGGCTGCGTGCCGTGGGTCTTCATGCTCACGTTCATCGGCCAGCAGGCGGCCGAGGAGTGGGAGTCGTGGAAGGACTCGCTGCACTACTTCGACTACGCGGTCGCCGCGATCATCGTGCTCGGCGTCCTGTACCTCTTCATCCGCAACCGGCGCGACCGCGGTGGCGGGGCGGAGCCGGCCGCGGATGCGGCCGGCTAGAGCGCTCGCGCTCGGCCTCCTCCACGGGCCCGCCGAGCTGCTGCCGGTCTCGTCGTCGGCGCACGCCGCGCTGCTGCTCCAGGATCTCGCGCCCGAGCGGCGCAAGGAGCTCGAGGTCGCGCTGCACGCCGGGACGCTCCTCGCCCTCGGGCCGCCGCGGCTCGCGCCGTGGCTCGCGCTCGCCACGGCGCCGCCGGCGCTCGCGGGCCTGCTCCTCGAGGGGCCGATCGAGCGGCGGCTCGACGCCGCCGACGCTCGCCGCCGGGCTGCTCGCCGCCGCGGCCGCGCTCGCCCTCGCCGACCGCGCGCCGCAGCGGCGCCGCGGGTCGCCGGCGCTCCGCGACGCGCTGTGGCTGGGCGCGGCCCAGGCCGCCGCGCTCGTCCCCGGGGTCTCGCGGCACGGCGCCGCGCGCTCGGTGCTGCGCGCGCGCGGCTTCACGCGCCCGGCCGCGCACGCGGCGTCGCGCGAGGCGTCGCGGCCGGTGCTCGCCGGCGCGACCGTCCTGAAGGGCTGGCGCGTGGCGCAGCGACGCGAGGCCGACGCCCCGCTGCTCGCCGCCGCCGCGGGCTCGGCGCTGTCCACGCGGCTCGCCGCGCGGGCGCTCGCCGGCCGCGGCGTCCGCGCGCCGCTGTGGCCGTTCGCGCTCTACCGGGCCGCGCTGGCGGGCGTCGTGGCGGCGGCTCAGCCGAGCCGCACGTAGGACGTCGCGCCGCCGCCGTCCGCGCCGTACGTGCGGCGCGAGACCTGGTCGGACGAGTTGCCCTCGATCGTCTGGATCCGCCCGTCGGGCAGGACGTTCTCGACGATGCCGATGTGCCGGCCGCCCCAGACGATGATGTCGCCGGCCTGCGGCGTGCTGCCCGCCGGAATCGATCGGCCGGTCCGCTCGCCCCACGAGGCGACGGCCGCGACCGAGCCGAAGCCCTGGCCCTGCTCGCCCATCGGGGCGCCGGCCTCCTTGGCGGCCCACGAGAGGAAGTAGGCGCACCACGGGCCGACGCCGCTGCCCGCGGTGGCGGTGCGGTACTCGGCGATGCGGGGGGAGTCGTTGCTGCCCGGCGGCTGCTCGGCCTGGCCGACCTCGCCCTGCACGGCGGCGAGCATCTTCTGTGCCGCGGAACCGCCGGCCGCGTTCCAGCCGACCGGGGCCGCGACCTGCGCGCCCTTGGCCTGGTCGAGCACCGTCCCGAACGTCGTCGTCGCCGGCGGCGCCTCGGCGGGCGCGCGCGGTGGGGCGAGCATGCCGTTGATCTCGGCGATGCGGGCGATCGCGGTCTCCACGCTCATCGCCCCGGTAGATCGGACGGTCCGCTGCGCCCTTGAACGCGGAACGGGCGGCCCGAAGGCCGCCCGCACGCTGTGAGTCCTGCTCAACAACCGGGGACTGTCCCCTTGATGTGGAGGGGACAGTCCCCTTCACATTTTGGGGACAGCCCCCATTCGCGTCCTGTTGCGCTCGCGGCTACTGCAGCAGCGAGAGCACCTGCGAGGGGGCCTGGTTGGCCTGGGCGAGCATCGCCTGGCCGGCCTGCGCGAGGATCGAGAACTTCGTGTACTGCACCATCTCCGCCGCCATGTCGACGTCGCGGATCCGGCTCTCGGCCGCCACCAGGTTCTCCTGGTAGGCGCCGGCGGCGGCGAGCGAGTGCTCGAGGCGGTTCTGGACGCCGCCCAGGCTCGCCCGCACCGACGACACGGCGTTGATCGCGTTGTCGATCGACGTCAGGTCGTTCGTCCCCGTGGCCGACAGCGTGTTGTACTGCGTGCCGACGGTCGCGCCGAGGCTGACCATGGCGACGGAGATCTGCTCGCCGTCGCCCGAGCCCACCTGGAAGGACACCAGGCTCGTGTTGTCCAGCAGCTTGATGCCGTTGAACGAGGCCTGGCGGCCGATGCGCTCGATCTCCGAGGCGAGCTGGTTGACCTCGCTCTGGATCGCCGTCCGGTCGGACGCCGAGAGCGAGCCGTTCTTGTACTGCACGGCGAGCTCACGGACGCGCTGCAGCATCGCGTGGACCTCGTTGAGGTTGCCCTCGGAGGTCTGCACCAGCGAGATGCCGTCCTGGATGTTCCGCTGCGCCTGAGCCAGGCCACGGGACTGCGCACGCATGCGCTCCGAGATCCCCAGACCGGCGGCGTCGTCGCCACCGCGGTTGATCCGGAAGCCGGACGACAGGCGCTCCATGGACTTGGCCATGCGGGCGCTGTTCTCGACGAGACGCCGGTGCGTACCGAATGCCTCGACGTTGTTCTGAATGCGAAGGGCCATCAGCCATCTCTCCTTGATGACGCGGGTGGATGATCCCGGGGCAACTCCATGTCACCCCTGCAGGTGCTCTCTCGACCACCGCTCGGGAACGGTTGACCTCGTTGAGGCGCGTCTGGACGCTCCTCGTAGAAGCAGAGCGGGCGGCCAGATGGCCGCCCGCTCGCGTTGCCCCGCCGTATGTGGCGGGGATGAGACTGCTCGATGTGCGCTCGTGCCCTCACTGGAGCAGCGAGAGCACCCCCGCGGGGGCCTGGTTGGCCTGGGCGAGCATCGCCTGGCCGGCCTGCGCGAGGATCGAGAACTTCGTGTACTGCACCATCTCCGCCGCCATGTCGACGTCGCGGATCCGGCTCTCGGCCGCCACCAGGTTCTCCTGGTAGGCGCCGGCGGCGGCGAGCGAGTGCTCGAGGCGGTTCTGGACGCCGCCCAGGCTCGCCCGCACCGACGACACGGCGTTGATCGCGTTGTCGATCGACGTCAGGTCGTTCGTCCCCGTGGCCGACAGCGTGTTGTACTGCGTGCCGACGGTCGCGCCGAGGCTGACCATGGCGACGGAGATCTGCTCGCCGTCGCCCGAGCCCACCTGGAAGGACACCAGGCTCGTGTTGTCCAGCAGCTTGATGCCGTTGAACGAGGCCTGGCGGCCGATGCGCTCGATCTCCGAGGCGAGCTGGTTGACCTCGCTCTGGATCGCCGTCCGGTCGGACGCCGAGAGCGAGCCGTTCTTGTACTGCACGGCGAGCTCACGGACGCGCTGCAGCATCGCGTGGACCTCGTTGAGGTTGCCCTCGGAGGTCTGCACCAGCGAGATGCCGTCCTGGATGTTCCGCTGCGCCTGAGCCAGGCCACGGGACTGCGCACGCATGCGCTCCGAGATCCCCAGACCGGCGGCGTCGTCGCCACCGCGGTTGATCCGGAAGCCGGACGACAGGCGCTCCATGGACTTGGCCATGCGGGCGCTGTTCTCGACGAGACGCCGGTGCGTACCGAATGCCTCGACGTTGTTCTGAATGCGAAGGGCCATCAGCCATCTCTCCTTGATGACGCGGGTGGATGATCCCGGGGCAACTCCATGTCGCCCCTGCAGTCCTGGTGATCGCCGCGGCCCGCGGCGTCTTGAAAGCGCCTGGACGCTTGATCTAGCGCGCGGCGCCGGGGACCCCGGCGCCGTGCTTGGCCTCGAAGGCCGCGCGGTCGAGGGCGATGCGCTGGTCGATCCACGCGCGCAGCGCCGGATCGTCGGTGGCGACGGTCTGCGAGAGCCCGTGACGGATCTGGGCCTCGGGCACGAGCAGCGGCGGGCGGCCGGCGCGCCGCAGGCGCTGGAGCAGGTCGGTGTCCTGGTACCAGACCACGAGGCTCGGGTCGAAGAACTCCCCGGGAGCGACCTCGAACTCGTCGAGGGCCGAGCGCGAGACGGCGAAGCACCACGCCGCGAAGTCCGGGCGCATCGCGCCGTCGATGGTCAGCGGGAACGTGACCGCCGCGCCGGCATCCAGCCCGGCGCGCAGCGGCGCCCACCAGCCGGGGAGCGTCTCGACGTCGTCGTTCATGACGACCGCGTAGGCGCCGCGCGCGGCGCGCAGCCCGGCGTTGACCGGGGCGGTGAAGCCCTGCGGCGGCGCGCCGTTGTCGACCACGACGATCTCGTGCGGCGCGTCGGTGGTGCGCTGGATCGCAGCGCTGCAGCCGCGGACCCGGTCGCTCGTCGCGTCGAGGGTGGGGATGACGATCGACAGCTCGACCGCCTCGCCGGCGGCGCGGCGGGCTCCGATCGTCCGCGCGGGCGCGGTCACCACCGACTCGGCGACCTCCCGCACGGCGCCCAGGCGCAGCAGCACCTCGGCGGCGACGAGCTCGTCGGGAGCGTCCGGGATCACGAGGTCCGCGCGGCGCGCGGCGATGGCGCGGCTCGCCGACGGCACGCCGGCCGCCGCGGCGGCGGCGCCCCCGGCGCCGTCGAGCGCGGCCACGAGGGGCGCGAGGAAGCCGGGATCGACCTCGACCGCGCCGCGCAGCAGCACCACCACGTCGCCCGACGCCTGGGCGACGCCGGCGCGCAGCGCGGCGGCGAAGCCGCTGCGGCGCTCGAGCCGGACGATGCGCGCGCCGCCCTCGATGCGCGCGAGCACCGGCCCGAGGTCGCCGGAGGCGTCATCGACGACGACCACCTCGTGCGCCGGGTCGTCCGGGACGGCGGCGAGCGCGGCGAGGCAGCGCAGCGACCGCTCCGCTCCCCCGTCGAGGGCGACGACGATCGAGACGGTCACGCCGACGTCTCCTCCTGGTAGCGCTGCTCGGCGACGAGCACCTCGGCGCGCGCGAGGTGGCGCCAGACGAGGACGGCCATCGCCCAGCCGGCGACGTAGCAGCCGGCGCCGGCGGCGAGCGCGCGCACGCCGGCGTCGAAGATGAGCGCTCCGCCCTGGAGCGACAGCAGGAGGACGAGCGCGAAGCCGGCGAGGCCCGCCCACGCCTTCGCCTCGCGGATCTGGCGCTGCGCGCGCGGGTGGCCCGACAGGCGCGGGCGCGCGTCCGGAGGCGCCGCGGGGGCGCCCCGCCTGGCCTTCTTCGCCCGTCCGTCGCCCTTCGCCTTGCGCGCCATCGTCCGCCCGGTCATCGACGGGCCGAGCGGCCGCTTGAAGGTCCGACGAGGGCGCCGGCCAGCTCCTCGGCCGCGGCGGGCTCGAGGGCGTCGGCGTGGCCGACGTAGGCGAACGGCAGGCCACTCTCCATCGCGACGCCGATCGCGGGCCCGAGGTGCTCGGTCTCGTCGGTGTGGGTGAGCACGACGCCCGAGGCGCCGATGCGCCGCCCGGCGTCGACGATCTCGCGGGCCGCGCCGGCGCTGGCCGTCGCGGGCAGCGTGAGCAGGACGTCGTCGGCGACGAGCGCGCGCAGCTCGGCGTTCAGCGCGCGGATCTGGCCCTTGGCGCGCGGCGAGACGGCGGGCGTGTCGACGAGGACGAGCGCGCCGTCGCGCACGGGCGCGACGCGCTCGGCCGCCTCGGTGCCGCCGGCGACGGTGTGCAGCGGGACGCCCGACGGGGCGAGCAGGAGCGCGAGCTCGGCGCCGGCGTCGCGGGGTGCGAGCGAGACGCACGCGACCGGCATGCGGTCGGCGGCGGCGTAGGCGCCCGCGAGGCGGCCGGCGCAGTGGGTCTTGCCCGAGCCGCCCGGGCCGACGAAGGCGACCACGCGGCCGGCCATCCCGCCGAGCGGCTTGACGGGGATGCGCCGCGCGAGCGCGGAGACGAGCAGCGGCCGCAGCTTCGCGCCCGAGCGCAGCGGGACGAGGTGGGTGACCGTCTCCTCGACGACCTCGTCGGCCAGCGGGGCGTCGACGCCGCGCGCGACGAGCGCGTCGCGGAGCCTCGCGGCCTCGCCGGGGAGCGGAGCCGGTGCGGCGGGCGCGGCGGCCGGCG
>JAUJPF010000016.1 GCA_030447275.1 Solirubrobacteraceae bacterium
GCCGGAGCTCGACACCGAGACGCCGCCCCCGCTCGCGCAGCGCGCGGACGAGACCGGCGTCGCCGTGGTGCCGTAGTTGACGCCGAACGTCAGGCCGTCGGGCATCGCGCCCTCGGCCGTCGTCGCGGCCCCGGTGCGCGGGTGGCGGCACACGGCCTGCGTGAACGTTCGGCGCTCGACGGGCGCCGTCAGGGCGGACTCGGCCACGACGCCGCGCGCGGTCACCTCGACCTTCAGCGTCGCGCCCGCGTCGTCGCCTGTCGCCCGATACGTGCGCTCGGTCTCGCCGGGGACGGCGGCACACGACGCCGCGCAGCGCAGCCACCGGCGCTCGAGCGCCGGCGAGCCGGTCCAGGTGCCGTCCGTCGCGGTGAGCAGGCCGCCGACCACGGCCGCGCCCTCGACGCTCGGCGGGGACGTCGCGACCGGCGGCGGCGCGGGCTCGACCGGCGCGGTGGCGAGCGACTCCGCGGCGGTGCTCCCGCCGGCGTTCGTCGCCGTGACGCGGACGCGCATCGCGTGGCCGACGTCGTCGGCGGTGAGGACGCGGGTCGCGCCCGCGGCGGCCACGGTGCAGCCGTCGCCGCCGGGGTCGCAGCGCAGCCACTGGAGCCTGTAGCTCTGCGGCGCGCGCGCCCAGCTCCCCGTCGTCGCGCTGAGCGTCGCGTCCTCGTGCGGCTCGCCGCTCACCACGGGCGCCGAGAGCAGGCGCGGCGGGAACACGGCGGCGGCGGCGAAGGTGCCGGGCGCCGGGCGCACCGCGCTCCTGAAGGACGAGGAGACGGGGTCGATCGTGCCGATGGCCGCGGCGGCGAGCAGCAGCGCGGCGAGCGGGCGGGCCGCGGTCACGCCGACCAGATCCTGCGCAGCCCGAGCCCGGCGAGCAGCGCGCCGCTGAGGACCGCGATCGCCACGAGCGGCGGCCCCTGGAGCGCGCGCACGGCGCGGCCGGCGAACGGCAGCCGGACGCCGGCGTAGCGCCCCAGGTCGCCGGCCGCGTCGATCGCCCACGTCTCCGAGTCCGCGTTCGCGTCGCCGCGCGTCGTGAACGCGAGCCGCCCGAGCGCCGCCGCGCGCACGCGCTCGACGCGGTGCAGCACGACGACGCCGCGCTCCGGGTCGGCGAACGCGACGACGTCCCCCGGCCGCGCGTCGCGGGCGGCGATCCGGTCGAGCCACACGACGTCGCCGGCGCGCAGCGCGGGGCGCATCGAGTCCGACAGCTCGACGTGCGGCGCCACCCCCGCCGCCGCCGCGAGCGCGACGGCGATCGCGGCGGCGACGAGCAGGACGAGCGGCGCGGTGGCGAGACGGGCGCGCATCCGACGCGGCGGTTAGACGCTGTGCGCCTCGAAGACGAGCTCGTGCGTCGTCGACCCGCCCTGCGCCTGGTCGGAGTCGGCGAGCTCGACGTCGATCCGGTAGGCGGCGGACTCGCCGTCGGTCCACGCGGGGTCGGGATCGGGGACGCCGCCGGCGTAGTTCTGCGGCAGGCGCGACATCGGGGCGTGGAAGAGCGGGTCGCCCGCATCGGCCACGAAGCCCGCGCAGCCGCCGCCGGCCGGCGGGGCGCCCGAGAACGTGCCGCGGGTGATCGTCACCACGAGCGCCTCCTCGAGCCCGCCCTGCGAGACCCCGTGCAGACGGACAACCGACGCGAGGCCGCCGGTCGACGCGTACGAGACGGCGATGCAGCGGCTGCCGACGGGGCCGGGCTGGAGGCCGCTGAACGAGAAGAGCGCCGACTCGCTGTCGGCGCTTCCGCTCAGCGTGATGGTCCCCGCCTCGAACGTGTTGCCGGCGCTGCGCACCGTGCTCGTGAACGCGGAGTGGACGACGGCCGACACCGCCGCGAGCAGCAGCCCGACGAGGGCGACGGAGGCGAGCAGCCGGGACCGGACGGACAGGGGACGACGGGCGCGCATGGCGGCGCCTCCTTGACAGGTGGGGGAACGGGGGAGGAGCCGGCGACGGGGAACGCCTTCGCCGCCGCCGGCCTGGAACACTCAACACCAACTGATCGTGCAACACCAGTCGGTCGTCCGTCCAGGTAGTTGGACTCCTTACCAGCGTGCGGAGTGGCGCTCCATCACGCCGAAGCCCCCGACCAGCTCCAGTCCGCCCTCGAGCGTGCCCGCGAACATCCCGAACGGCTGCACGTAGTCGCTGCGGAAGAGGCGCAGGTCGTCGGTGCGTGCGCGGGCGGCCTCGTGGGCGAAGCGCAGCGCGGAGCCGTCGGCGAACGTCACCGCGCCGAGGTCGCGCGCGAACGCGACCGGCGCGCACTCGGCGGGCTCGCCGTCGACCCAGATCGTCCGCTCGCTGCCCACCGGCGCGTCGTGGACGCCGGTGACGAGGTTCCACGCCGCCGCCCGCCCGTCGCCGAGGCGGCCGACGCCGGCCGACCACTCCCACTCGGTCTCGCGGGCGTGGTACCCGGCGCTCTCGTCGACGCAGCCCGCCTCGTCGACGGCGATGGCCTCGCCGTCGAGGACGACGCGGCCGCGCACGCGCACCCCGCCCTGCTTGCGCGTCCAGATCCACGCCCGCCCGTGGGACGACGCGGTTTCCACGGCCGCGCCGGGCGTGACGACGAGGTCGGCGGAGACCCCGCCGTCGCGGACGATCACGCGCCCGTCCGCCGGCAGCGAGACGAACCGCAGCGGGCGCGCGAGGCGCGTGCGCTCGCGCAGCGTCCGGCTGCGCCGGTCCCACACCGCCCAGAACGTCTGCGGCAGCGGGCCGATCCACACGACCCCGGCGCAGAGCATGAGCCGCTCCCCGAAGACGCCGACGTAGCGCCAGCGCTTCAGCGGCCGCCCGCGCTGCGCGAGCGCCATCCGGGCGGGGGGCACGACGAGCCCGGCCGGACGGTCCTCGCCGGTGCCGCGGTATGGAAGCACCGCGCGGACGGTACCGTTCGCGCCATGCGCGCCGCCGCCGTGCAGATGACCTCCACCGACGATCTCGACCGCAACCTCGAGACGGCCGACCGCCTGACCCGCGCCGCGGCGCGGGACGGGGCCGGCCTCGTCGTCCTGCCCGAGAAGTGGCCCGCGCTCGGCCCGGCCGAGATCATCGCCGCCGGCGCGCAGGACCTCGACGACGGCCCCGCGGTCGTCTGGGCGCGCCGCGCCGCGCGCGAGCTGGGCATCGACCTCGTCGCAGGGTCGGTCGCGATCCGCGCCGGCGACCGGCTGCGCAACACGGCGATCCACGTCGGCCCCGACGGCGAGATCCGCGCGACGTACACGAAGCTCCCCCTGTTCGACGTCGAGGTCGACGGGCGCAGCTACCGCGAGTCCGAGCACGAGGATCCGGGTGACGAGGCCGTCACGACGACCGCCGCCGACGGCACCGAGATCGGGCTGAGCGTCTGCTACGACCTGCGCTTCCCGCTGCTCTACGAGGCGCTCGCGCGGGAGGGCGCGACGCTCTTCGCGGTGCCGAGCGCGTTCACGCTGCCGACGACGTTCGCCCACTGGGACGTCCTCCTGCGCGCGCGGGCGATCGAGCAGCAGGCGTTCGTCGTCGCCGCCAACCAGGTCGGCGAGCACCCCGGCGGCATGCGCAGCGGCGGGCGCAGCGCGATCGTCGACCCGTGGGGCGTCGTGCTCGCGACGGCGCCCGACTCAGAGACGCACGTGGTGGCCGACCTCGACGACGCCGCGCAGGAGCGCGTGCGCGCCACGCTTCCCGCGCTGACGCACCGGCGCGAGTGGGGGGCAAGGGTCTGATGGCTCGGACGACCGCCGCCGACAAGCGCCGCATCATCCTCGACGCCGCCGTGCGCGTCTTCGCGCGGCAGGGGTTCCACAGCGCGCGCGTCTCGGACATCGCCGACGACGCCGGCGTCGCCTACGGCCTCGTCTACCACTACTTCGGGTCGAAGGACGAGGTCCTCGACACGCTGTTCCTCGATCGCTGGAACCTGCTGCTCGACGCGATCCGCGAGGTGGACGACGGCGACGCGGCACCGCGCGACAAGCTCTTCGCGATCACGTCGTTCATCGTCGACTCCTACCGGCACGACCCGGACGTGATGAAGGTGATCATCGTCGAGGTCACCCGGGCGGCCAACAGCTTCGGCCGCAAGCACCTCGGCAAGATCCAAGAGGCGTTCGACCTCATCGCGGCGATCGTCGACGACGGCCAACGCGCCGGGACGTTCCGCGGCGAGATCACCCCGCAGTTCGCGGCGATGGCGTTCTACGGGGCGATCGAGCAGGTGCTCACCGGCTGGATCTTCGACGTCCTGCCCCGCGGCGAAGCGGAGTTCGAGGAGGCCAAGGCGTTCGTCGTCGAAACCATCCTCGGCGGGCTCGAGGCGCCTGCGGCGACGACGATCTGATTAAGTCCCCCGCGTGGACAACGATCTCGTCAAGCGCCTCGCCTGGTCCGGGCTGCTCGCCGGCTTCGGCGCGGTGGCCAGCATGATCGTGACCCGGGCCGCCGCCGTGGTTTACCGGCGCATGTTCGGGGAAGACCCGCCCGAGTGAGCGCCGAGACCGACACCCCCGGAGGGGCGATCTCCGCCGAGCAGGCCGCGCAGGGCGGCCCCGCTCCGGCCGACCCCCAGCCGTCGCCGACCGTCTCCCACGCCGAGCAGACCTCCTCCCGCCCGCCGGGCACGGCTGAGCCGGAGGGCGGCGTCTCGGTCACCGAGCGCCCCGAGGCGCTCGTCGGCGCGGCGTTCGCCGGCGGCCTCGCCGTCGCCGTCCTGCTCAGGAAGATCGTCGGCTGATGGCCTACTCGCCGCCCGACGACGACAAGACCCAGCCGCAGCGGCTCGGCCACACGGTCACCGAGATCTCCGAGAAGGCGTCGCTGCTCGTGCGCGAGGAGATCGAGCTCGCGAAGGCCGAGGTCGGCCAGAAGGTCAAGGTGCTCGGCAAGGGCGCGGCGGTCGCCGCGGCCGCGGGGGTCTTCGCGGTGCTCGGCCTCATCTTCCTGCTGCACGCGCTCTCGTGGTTCTTCTACTGGCTGTGGTTCGACGACATCTTCTGGGGCTACCTGATCACGACGGTGCTCCTGTTCGCGCTCGCCGCGATCGCCGGCTTCCTCGGGCTGCGGTGGATCAAGAAGGGCTCGCCGCCGACGCCGGCCATGGCGATCGACGAGGCCAAGCGCATCAAGGAGACCGTCAGCTCGTGAGCGGCACGACGCAGCGCTCGCCGGAGGAGATCCGGCGCGACATCGAGCAGCACCGCCGCGAGCTCGGCGACGCGGTCGACCGGCTGCGCGGCGAGGTCCAGCGCGCGACCGACTGGCGCTCGCAGCTCGCCCGCAACCAGCAGAAGATCATGATCGGCGCCGCGGTGGCCGGGTTCGTGATCGGCGGCGGGATCGGCGTGATCCCGCGCATCTTCAAGCGCGGCAAGTAGCGGTCAAGCAGGCGACGCGCCGGTCGGCGGCGGGTCGAGCCGGGCCGGGATCGTCGTCGACGCCGTGCTGCGGGCCTGCTCGCTGCGCTCGCGCTCCTCGCGCCGCCACGCCCACCACTCGCGGACGACGATCTGGATCGACGCCGCGACGGGGATCGCCACGAGCGCGCCGAGCACCCCGAGCAGCGCGCTGCCGAACAGCACCGCCACGAGCACGATGAACGGCTGGACGTCGACGGTCCGCTTCTGGATCTGCGGCTGGACGAGGTTGTTCTCGAGCTGCTGGTAGAGGATCGCCCAGATCGTCCACACGACCGTGTCGGTGGGGAAGTCGTTGAAGAGCGTGACGATCCCGATGATCACCGCGGCGATGGTCGCGCCGATGAGCGGGATCAGCGAGAGGAAGCCGGCGAGCACGGCGAGCGGACCCGAGAACGGCACGTTCAGGATCGACAGGACGATGAACGTCAGCGTGCCCGCGATCAGCGCGATCGCGCCCGCGCCGGCCACGTAGCCTGCGACGGCGTGCGCGATCCGGTCCATCACGCGGGCCATCCGGTCGGCGCGGTCCGGCGCCATCAACCCGAGCGCGCCCTTCCGCCACCGCGGCCCGCTGCCGAGCATGAACGCCGTGAGGACGAGGATCGTCACCGCCGCGAAGATCGAGTTCACGAGGCCGAGGCCGATGTCGCCGAGGATCCCCGCCGCGTCGCCGACCCGGCCCGGCAGCTTCGCCGCCTCCTCCTGGATGCGCCCGGTGATGTCGTAGTCCTGGTCGATCTCGCGCAGCCGCTTGTTCTCGGAGACGAACTCGCGCAGGTCGGTCGCGTAGCCCGGCACGTCGCGCGCGAGGTCGTCGACCTGCGTGACGATCGGCGGCACGATGATCAGCGCGAGCAGGATCGGGATCGCGAGCAGCCCGAGGTAGACGAGCGCGATCGCGAAGCCGCGCCGCATCCGCCGCTCGAGGATGTGCACGGGCGCGGCGAGCGCGAGGGCGAGGAACCCCGCGATGAGGACCCACCCGATCGGCTGGCGCAGCAGGTAGATCAGGTACAGCGACAGGACGACGCCGACGACCACCAGCACGGCCTGGAAGACGAGTCGGGGAGTCGAGACGTGGCGCACGCGCCCGGACTCTGACCGGCGTGGCGGACGGCTACCGCAGGAAGTGGGCGGGGAGCCCGCCGACCCCGAGCAGGCCCGGTCCGACGTGCGCGCCGATCACCGGGCCGACCTCCGAGATGCACGTCGGCTCGGTGCCGAAGATCTCGCGCCCGCGGTCGACCAGCCGCTCCGCTTGGTCGCGCGCCTGGATGTGCTGGATGATCCACGCGTCGGCGCCGTCGGACGCGCGCGAGCGCATGTAGTCGACCATCCGCTCGAACGCCTTGCCGGACGTCCGGACGCGCTCGACCGGCGTGATCTCGGACTCGAGCGTGAGGATCGGCTTGATCTTCAGCGCGCCGCCGATCCACGCCTGCGCCGCGCCGATCCGCCCGCCGCGGCGCAGGTACTCGGGCGTGTCGACGGCGAACCACACCTTGATCTCCTCGCGCGCCGCCCGCGCGTGGGCCGCCACCTCGCTGAGCCCGCCGCCCGAGCGCGCCTTCGCCGCCGCGGCCAGCGCCATGAACGCCAGCCCGCCGCACGCGCTCGCCGAGTCGAGCACCTGGATGCGGCCCGCGTGGCCGTTCTCCTCGAGCTGCGCCTTGGCCTGGAGGGCCGAGTCGTAGGTCCCGGAGATCCCGGCCGAGATGTGCAGCGACACCACGTCGTGCCCGGCCTCGAGCAGCGGCTCGAACACGGCGACGAAGTCGCCGATCGACGGCTGCGACGTCGTCGGCAGCTCCTTCGACATGCGCAGCCGCTCGTAGAACGCGTCGAAGTCCGGCATCGCCAGCTCGCGTTCCAGCTCCTCGCCCCAGCGCACGTAGAGGGAGACGAGGTGAAGATCGTGCTGCGCGACGACGTCGGCCGGCAGGTAGTGCGTCGTGTCGGTCACGACCGCGACAGGTGACATGGACCCTCCCGGGCTGACCCTACACTCTCGGCTCCTTGCCCACGGTCCTCGTCACCGGCGCCACCGGCCTCGTCGGCTCGCACGTCGCGCGGCTGCTCGTCGAGGGCGGCGAGACCGTCCGCGTGACCGTCCGCGACCGCTCGCGGACCGACAACCTCGAGGGCCTCGACGTCGAGCGCGTGACGTGCGACGTCCTCGACCGCCGCGCCGTCCGCCGGGCGCTGCGGGGGGTCACCAGGCTCTTCCACGTCGCGGGGATGACCTCGCTGCGCGGCGACCACGCGACGCTCTTCCGCGTCAACGCGCAGGGCACGCGCCTGGTGCTCGAGGAGGCGCTGCGCGCCGAGGTCGAGCGGGTCGTGCACACGTCGTCGGTCGTGGCGATCGGCCCGGCGCCGCGCGGGTCGACGGCCGACGAGCGCCAGCCGTTCCTCGCCGGCGCGCTCGACGTCCCCTACGTCCACGCCAAGCGCGAGGCCGAGGCGGAGGCGCTGCGGGCCGCCGCCGCCGGGCTGCCCGTCGTGATCGTCAACCCGGCGCACGTGTTCGGGGCGGGCGACCTCTACCGCTCGTCGACCGAGCTGGTCCTGCGCTTCCTGCGCCGCGCGATCCCGGCGTACGTCGACGGGGCGCTCAACGTCGTCGACGCGCTCGACGTCGCGCGCGGCCACCTGCTCGCCGCCGAGCACGGCCGCACCGGCGAGCGCTACATCCTCGGCAACCGCAACTTCACCCTCGATCGCCTCTTCGCCGACCTCGGGCGGATCTCGGGCGTCGCCCCGCCCGCGCTGAAGCTGCCGGTGCCCGCGGCGCTCGCCTTCGCGCGCGCGGCCGAGGCCGCATCGGCCTCGCCGCCGATCACGCAGCGGGAGGTCCGGGCCGCGTCGCAGTGGTGGGCCTACCGCAGCACGAAGGCCAAGCGCGAGCTCGGATGGAAGCCCTCGCACCACGAGGACACGCTCGAGCGCACGGTCGCCTGGTACCGGGACCGCGGCACGCCTGGCCTGGCGCGGCCGGGCACGGGCCAGCCGCTGGCGCTGCGCCTCGCGGGCTTCGCGGCGCGCCGCGCCGACGACGTCGTCGACCGGCTGACGCCCTGATGGCCACGCTCTACCGCTGCCGCACCCCGACGAACTGGCTGTGCCCGTGCGGGCGCGTCGCGCGCGAGCTGCGCAGGCACGGGGTCGAGGCCGAGGAGGTGCGCGTGGCCCGCCGCAAGGCCGACCGCGAGGAGGTCCAGGCGCTGTCGGGCCAGCGTCACGTGCCCGTCGCGGTGCTGGGCGGCGAGGCCATCTGCGACTCGCGCCGGATCGTCGAGCACCTGCGGTGGCGCACGCAGGAGGACGCATGACTACCGTGCGGGTCTTGCGCACACTCCTTACCGTCTCGCTGGCCCTCGCCCTCGCCGCCCCGGCCAGCGCTGCGGAGCCGATCATGCCGCTCTCGGAGGTGCGGAGCGGGATGCGCTGCACCGGCCTCTCCGTCGTCCGCGGCACCGACATCGCCCCGTTCGACGTCGAGGTCATCGACGTCGTCGCGGGCGACGACGCCGCGGCGTCGCCCCGCATCCTCATCCAGGTCTCCGGCCCCGCCGTCGACCGGACGGGGCTCGGCCCCGGGTTCTCGGGCTCGCCGATCATCTGCCGCAATCGCGAGGGGCGCGACGCCTACGCGGGCGCGATCTCCGAGAGCGTCGGCGAGTACGGCGGGAAGGTCGGCCTCGCCACGCCGATGGAGCTCGTGGTCGCGCAGCCGGTCGAGCCGCCGGTGGCCACCGCGCCCTCCCCGCGCGGCGCCCGCACGCTGGCCGCGCCGCTCACGCTCGCCGGCGTCTCGCCGCGCGTCGGCCGGGTGCTGTCGCGGCTCGCGGCCACCAGGGGCCGCGTCCTGCTCACGTCGGCGGCCAGCCCTCGCGCCGCCTCGTTCGGAGTCCAGCAGCTGCGCCCCGGCTCCGCGATGGCCGCCGGGCTGTCGAGCGGGGACATCAACCTCGGCGCGGTGGGCACCGTCTCCTACGTCGACGGCGACCGCCTCTGGGCGTTCGGCCATCCGTTCGACGCCGCGGGCCGGCGCTCGCTGTTCCTCCAGGACGCCTACGTCTACACGGTCGTCAACAACCCGGTCGGGATCGAGGGCGTGAGCACGTACAAGCTCGCCGCGCCGGGCCACGACGTCGGGACGATCAGCGGCGACGGGCTGTCGGCGGTCGCCGGCCGGCTCGGCGTCCTGCCCAACCGGTTCCCGATGCGGGTCATCGCCAACGACGGCGACACCGGGCGCTCGCGCGCGGTGCGTGCCGACGTCGCCGACGAGAACGCCTTCGGCCACCCGATGGGCCTGTCACCGCTGGCCCTCGTCGGCGCCGCGCTGACCGGGCAGGCCGCGACGACGACGCTCGGCGAGATCCCGTCGCGCCAGAGCGGCGAGATGTGCGCGTGGTTCCGGCTGACGGGCGAGCGGAAGACGCTGAAGTTCTGCAACCGCTACGTGATGCGCGAGGACGGCTTCTCGGAGGGCGGCTCGCTCGGCGCGGGCGGGCCGATGGTCGCCGACCTCGCCGAGGCGGTCTCGCTCATCGACAGCTACGAGTTCGGCACGCTCGACATGGAGAGCGTCGACGTCAACCTCACGCTGCGGCGCGGGCTGCGCCAGGCGTACATGCTGCGGGCGAAGGCGCCGCGGGTCCTGCGCCGCGGCAGCACCGTGCGCGTGCGCGTGCTGATCCAGGTCGTGCGCGGCCAGCGGGCGTGGCGGACGGTGCGCGTGCGCGTCCCGCGGCTGATGCCGCGCGGGCCGCGGATCCTCACCCTGCGCGGGCCGGACACCGACGAGGGCGACCTGATCGAGCTCGACCTCGGCGAGCTGCTGTTCGGCCTCGAGGAGGGCGACAGCGCGGGGCCGCGCAGCGTGCAGAAGCTGCGCGAGGCGGTCGCCGGGATCGGGCGCTACGACGGCGTCGAGGCGAGCTTCGAGCCCATCGACATGGACGACGAGCTCGGCGACTTCGACGAGGAGCCGGGCGGCGCGGAGGGCATCGCCCGCCGCGCCCGCAAGGTGTTCCGGGATCCTGAGCTGCGCCTCAGCGGCGTCGTCCGCGTGCCGGTCCGCGTGAGGTAGCTCGGCCTCCGGCGCTAGCCGAGGCGGTTCTCGACACCGAGCGGCTGCGGGCCCGTCGGCTCGGCCGTGGCCGCCTCGGCCGCCTCGGCGGGCCTCTCGGCGCCGAGCGCCTCGTGCAGCTCGCCGGTCTCGAACATCTCGGTCACGATGTCGCAGCCGCCGACCAGCTCGCCCTTGACGAAGAGCTGCGGGATCGTCGGCCACTCCGAGATCGCCGACAGCTCCTGGCGGATGCGCGGGTCGGGAAGGACGTCGACGGCCGCGAACGGCTTGCCGACGGCCTGGAGCGCGGCCGCGGTGCGCGAGCTGAAGCCGCACATGGGCTGCTCGGGCGTCCCCTTCATGAAGAGGATGACCTCGTTGTCGCGGATCGCCTCGTCGATGGCGTCGCGCAGCGGGTTGTCGCTCATGGAACCTCCGTCTTGATCTGGAGCGCGTGGACCGCGCCGCCGAGCTCGCCCTCGCCGAAGACCTCGTAGACCATCTTGTGCTGCTGGATGCGGCTCTTGCCGGCGAACGCGTCGCTCCTCACGGTGGCGGAGAAGTGGACGTTGTCCGGCGACTCGACCACGGCGACCGCGCCGGGGATCGTGGTCTCGATGCGCTGCTTGAGCTCGTCGGGCGTGGGCACTTCCTGCCAGGGTAGTGACCGCTTCGCTGCCGCCCGCGCGACCGCTATCCTTTGTGAAGCAATGCAGTTCGCGGACATCACCTTCACCGAGCTCGGCGCCCAGAAGGTGCGCGAGTTCCTCACGTCCCAGGGCGTCGACCTGGCGACGGCCGGCCTTCGCCTCGGGGTCCGAGGCGGCGGGTGCTCAGGCTTCCAGTACCAGCTCGCGTTCGACGAGAAGCGCGAGGAGGACCAGGTGTACGAGCACAGCGGCCTCCAGATCCTCGTCGACAAGCAGTCGCTGCCGTACGTGCACGGCTCGCAGATCGACTACGTCGACGCGCTGACGGGGGCCGGGTTCCAGGTCAACAACCCGAACGTCATCGCGGCCTGCGGCTGCGGCTCGTCGTTCCGGGTACCCGACGAGGAAGAGGTCTCGGCGGTCTGACCCGCCGCCGCGCGGTCGCCCTGGCGGCGGCGCTCGCGGTCGCAGCGGTGGCGATCGTCGCCGTGGTCGTCGGGTCGCCGGACGACCCTGCGCCTCCGCGGGCGGAGACCGCGCCGTCCGTCCCGACCGAGCCGCCGGCCGTCGCGACGGAGCCCGAGCCGGAGCGCGAGCGCCCGCGCCGCCCTCCGCCGCCCCCGCTCGTCACCGGGCTGGCCGAGCGCAACGCCAACCTCCTGTGGAGCCGCGCGGCGCGGCCCGAGCTGCCGCCCGGATTCGGTCCGTGGCGCGACCGCGTCGAGGCGCTGCGGCCGCGCTACTACCGGCTGCTCGTCGACTGGGCCGCGCTCCAGCCGCGCCGCGACCAGGCGCCGGCCCTCGAGCAGGGCGACAACGGCTGCCTGCGCGACATCGGCCCGTGCGGTCCGTTCGCCGGGATCCGCGACGTGCTGCGCGCCGTCCGCTCCCAGCAGGAGGCAAACGGCGGCTGGGAGGTCGTCATCACGATCTACGGCGTCCCGGAGTGGGCGGCGCGGCCGGCCGGCGGCTGCGAGCGCGACACCGAGCTGCCGCGGGCGCGGCCGATCACCCGCGCCGGCCTTGCGGGCTACCGCGGGCTCGTCCGCGCGCTGGTGGGGCTCGGCGCTCAGGAGGGCGTCGACCTGCGCTGGTGGAGCCCGTGGAACGAGCCGAACCAGCCGTACTTCATCAGCCCGCAGCGCGCGAGCTGCGACCCCGCATCGCCGTCGCTCTCGGTCGGCGTCTACACGCGCCTCGTGCGCGCGGCACGGCGCGAGCTGGCGGCCGCCGGGGGGGACCGCCGCCTCGTCCTCGGCGAGCTGGCCGGCGTCAACCACCCGAGCAAGCTCGTGACGGGCGTCAAGGAGTTCGTCGAGTCGCTGCCGCGCGACGTCGCGTGCGCGGGCGACGTCTGGGCCCAGCACATGTACGCCGAGCGCGGCGAGCAGGGCGGGCTCGAGGGATCGGTGGGCCAGCTCCGGCGCACGCTCGCGCGCCGCTCGTGCACCCGCGGCAAGGCGATCTGGGTGACCGAGACCGGCGTGGGCGGGACGCGCGTCGGCGCCCCGCGCACGTACGACCCAGCGGAGCTTCAGCAGGACTGCCGCGACATGGCCACCGCGCTGCGCCGCTGGTCGCGCGACCGGCGCGTCGCGGCGGCGTTCCAGTACACGTTCCGCGAGGACACGGCGTTCCCGGTCGGGCTCGCCGACCCCGGCCTCAGCCGCGCCTACCCGGTCTACGACCTGTGGCGGAGGGCCGCGCGCGGGCGGCTATCGTGCGACTGATGGACGACCGCGGAGAGCCGATCGCCTACATGGTCCTCGTCGAGGGGACGCGGGTCGAGGGCCGCGACGGCGCGGAGATAGGCAGCGTCAAGCGCGTGCTCGCCGACGTGGGCGCCGACATCTTCGACGGCCTGATCCTCGACACGTCCGACGGCGACCGCTTCGTCGACGCGGCGCAGGTCGGCGACATCTACACGCGGCTGGTCGTCCTCGAGATGACCGCCGACGAGGCGCGCCGCCTGCCGGAGCCGACGGCGAGCCCCGCCGCGGTCGATCTGACGGCGGACGACATCACCGAGGACACCGGCGGCGACAGGGTCCGCGACGCGGCCCGCCGCGTGTGGGACCGGATCAGCGGGAACTACTAGTCGCGCGAGCGTCGAGTCCGTCGCCGATGCGACGACGAAGTCGACGCTCGGTGTGGAGTGGCGGGGATCAGTGGCCGCCTGGTCGACCGGCGGCGTCGTGGCCTCGTGCGTGGGATCGGGCGGGCTGGTGATGCCGTTCTCGGGGGTGTCTTCGCTCATGGCCCCGGGGCCGCCCCGTGCGGCGCGGAGCTATGCGGCGGTCGGCGCGTTGTCCAGCGAGTGCCACAGCAGCAGGCACGCGGGCGTCCGGTGCGGGCGCCACGGCACGGCGAGCTCGGTCAGCTCGGCGGCGCTGGGCAGCTCGGGCAGGCCGTAGGCGCGCTCGACCGCGCGGCGGATCCCGAGGTCGCCCACGGCCAGCACGTCGGGGCGCTTCAGCTGGAACATGAGGAACATGTGCGCGCTCCACTCGCCGATCCCCTTGACGGTGACAAGCTCGGCGATGACCTCGTCGTCTTCGAGGGCGTCGAGGCGGTTCAGGTCGAGGTCTCCGCCGACGACGTGCTCGGCCAGCGACCGCAGGAACGCGACCTTGGCGCGCGAGAGGCCGACCGCGGCGCGCAGCTCCTCGGGGTCGCGCTCGAGGACCTGCTCGGGCGTCGGCGGCGTGCCGTCGAACTGCTCGAGCAGCCGCCCGTAGATGGCCCGCGCCGCCCGCACCGAGAGCTGCTGGCCGACGATCGACCGCACGAGCGCGGAGTAGTGGTCGCCGCGCGGGCGCCCGTCGTCCTCGGGCTCGCCGGCGGTGTCCAGCAGGCGGGCGAGGACGGGATCCGCCGCGCGGAGGTGCTCGAAGGGCGTCAGGGCTGCCCGGCCACGCCGCCGGGGACGCCCGTGTTCGTCGAGTACTTCGGCTGGAGCTTCGTCTCCGGCCGGATGTGGTGGATGGCCTGCGCGACGGCGATAGCCGCCTCCGCGTAGCCCGTCGCGATCAGCTTGAGCTTGCCGTCGAACGTCGAGATGTCGCCGCACGCCCAGACGCGGTCGAGCGACGTCCTGAACAGCGAGTCGACGCGGATCGCGCCCTTCTCGAGCTCGAAGCCCCACTCCTTCAGCGGGCCGAGCGCGGTCTTGAAGCCGAGCTGGAGCAGCAGCGCGTCGCACTCGACCTCGAGCTCCTCGTCGGTCTCGGAGTGGAAGAGCTTGACCGCCTCGATCCGCCCGTTGCCCTTGACGTCGCGGATCTGGAACGGGACGTGGAGGTCGATGAGCCCGGCCGCCGCGGCGTCCTCGACCTGCTTGACCGTCACCTCGTGCGCGCGGAAGCCCTCGCGCCGGTGGACGAGGCCGATGCGGTCGGCGACGTCGAGGAGGTTGACCACCCAGTCGCACGCGCTGTCGCCGCCGCCGACGATGAGCACCTTCTTGCCGGCGAACTCGTCCTTGGAGCCGACGAGGTAGTACGCGCCGCGGCCCTCCCACGGCGTGACGTCGTAGCCCGGCAGCTTCTTCGGCTCGAACGCCCCGTGGCCGCCGGCGACGATGACCGTCCGCGACTCCAGGTCTGGGTGGGCGGGATTATTTGTGTGGAGCACCACGTAATCGTCCTCGAACGAGATCCGCTCGGCGGTCGTCTCGAGGTGGACCGGGACGTCGAACTGCTCGAGCGTCTGCTGGCGGTGCAGCTCGACGAGGTCCTTGGCCAGCACCTTCGGGTGCCCGGGGACGTCGAAGATCCACTTCTCGGGATAGAGCGTCGTGAGCTGGCCGCCGATGTCGGGCAGCGAGTCGACGATCCGGCTGCGAGGACGCCTCGCGCATCCCCGCCCAGAAGGCCGCGGCGAGGCCGACGGGGCCGGCGCCGATGATCGTGATGTCCTTCATGGCGCGGCGGTGAGGGTGAGGGCGATCGGCTCGCCGTCGAGGGCGTTCAACGCGCGCTCGACCGAGGCCGAGATGCACGTGAGGGTCGGGGTGTCGCGCAGCGTGTAGGACGAGGACTCGGTCGTCCGCAGCCGCTGCACGAGGTCGAGGAAGTCGGCGGGGTCGTCGGTCTCGAAGGCCACGACGAACTCCTGGTCGTCGAGCCCGAACGAGTAGGAGGTGTTGAGGTCGACGCTCGGGTACTCGCGGCCGACCTCGATGTGCTCCTGCATGATCCGCCAGCGCTCCTTCGGATCGAGCCCGTACCAGGCGCGGGTCTTCACGAAGGGGTAGACGAAGAGGTACTTGGCGTGGGCCGGGCGGACCTCGAGGCGCGACTCGTCGGAGTACTCGCTCTCCTTGGTCATGGCCAGGAACGAGTAGGGGATCGAGCACCACTTCATCAGGCCGCTCTGGGCCAGGACGACGTGGAAGTCGTGGATGTGCTCGAGGTTGACCGCCTGGCTGAGGAGCATCAGCTCGGCGTCGCCGCGCGTGCCCATCAGCGAGAACGCGCGGAGCAGGTGGTCCTCGGCGAAGTCGGCGCAGGCGGCGGCGAACTCGCGCTTGTCGGCCGCCCGCTGCGCGGCGTCCAGGCGCCGCCATGCGGGATCCACCTTGAGAAAGGTGTATTTCACGAACTGCCTGGTCGGCACTTCAGCGAATATAGTGGCCGCGTGCGGGTCGCCCTCGTCTCTCCGTACTCGTGGACGTACCCGGGCGGCGTCACGCGGCACATCGAGGCCCTGGCCGAGCAGCTCCTCGTCCAGGGACACGACGTGCGCGTGCTCGCCCCGGTCGATCGAGACACCCGCCGGACCGCGTTCCTCCACGCAGGAGCGCGCCCGGCCCCCGTCGCGCTGCCCGAGTACCTGGTGCCGCTCGGCGGCACCGTCGGGATCCCGATGAACGGGGCGGTCTCGAACGTGGCCATCACGCCGTCGTCGATCTCCACGATGCGCCGCGAGCTGCGCGAGGGCGCGTTCGACGTCGTCCACATCCACTCGCCCGAGGGCGTCATGCCGGCGTGGGACGCGCTGTGCTCGACCGACGCCCCGCTCGTCGGGACGTTCCACTCGTACTCGACGAGCCGCATCGCCAACCCGGTGGCCAACGCCGCGGGGGCGTTCCGGCGCTACAACCGCCTGCACGTGCGGATCGCGGTGTCCGAGGCCGCCGCCTGGACGTGCCGGCGGTACTTCGGCGGGCGCTACCGGATCATCCCCAACGGCGTGCACCTGCCCGAGGCGCCGGATCTCTTGCCGGCCCGGGCCGAGGACGGCGCGCCGCTCGAGATCGTCTTCGTCGGCCAGGCGGTCGAGCGCAAGGGCCTGCCGGTGCTGCTGCGGGCGTTCGAGGCGCTGCGCGACCACGTGCCGGCGCGGCTGACGCTCGTCGGCCCGACGCTCTCAGAGATCGAGCCCATGCTGCTCGACACTCGCGGCGTCGAGGCGCTCGGCAAGGTCGACGACGCCGAGAAGTCGCAGCGCCTGGCGCGCGCGGACGTCCTGTGCGCGCCGTCGCTCGGCGGCGAGAGCTTCGGGATGGTCCTCACGGAGGCCTTCGCCCACGGCACGCCGGTCGTCGCCTCGCACATCGCGGGCTACGCCGACGTCGTGCGCCACGAGGTCGACGGCCTGCTCGTGCCCCCCGGCGACGGGACCGCGGTGGCCGGCGCGCTGCGCGACCTCGCGCTGGACCCGGCCCGCCGCCGCGCGATGGGCGCGGCCGCCCGCGAGCGCGCCGACCGCTACGCGTGGCCGCGGGTGGCGGGCGAGATCGTGCAGGCCTACGAGGACGCCGTCGCGGTGCCGGCTCCCGCCCCCGCGCCGGCCCGGGGCGCGACGCGGCTCGGCTTGCGCCCGGCCGACGGCGAGCCGACCGTCCGCCCGCGGCGCATCCCCTCGCTCGAGCCGGCCCGCCCGCGCCGCTCGGGGGCCGCGCTCGCGCTGACGTTCGCCAAGCGCGCCGCGCTGCTGCTCGCCGGGATCCTCGTCCTCGGCGGGGCGTGGGTGGCGCTCGAGCGCATCGGCGTCGATGCGATCGTGCAGTCGCTCGTCAACTCGAGCCCGAGCTGGACGCTGATCGGCCTCGGGATCATGTGCGCCTCGATGCTCCTGCGCGCCCAGGCGTGGCACGCGATCCTCCAGGCGGCGCTGCCCCGCACGCGGGTCAGGCTCACCGATGCGCTCCAGGGGACGATGATCGGCGTCCTCATGTCGGCGACGCTGCCCGCGCGCCTCGGCGAGCCGGCGCGCGCGCTGATCGTCGCCCGCCGGCTGGGCCGCGCCCGCGAGCGTCTGCCCGTCGTGCTCGGAACCCTCGTCTCGCAGACGCTGCTGAACATCGTCGCGCTCGTGGTGCTCGGCGTCACGATGCTCTCGACGGTCGACCTCTTCTCCGACAACCGGGCGCTCGTCGGGGTGACGATCGCGCCGGTGGTGGTGCTCCTGTGCGTGCTCGTCGCGCCCGCGGTGCTGCGCGCCGGCGGCCCCGCCGCGGCGCGGCGGGCGCTCACGCAGGTGCGCCAGGGGCTGATCGTCTTCCGGCGGCCGAAGCTCGGGGCGACCGCGGTGTTCGCGCAGCTCGGGGCGTGGGCGCTCCAGTGGGTCTCGTGCTACGTCCTGCTCGTCGCGTTCGGCCTCGACGACCGGGCCGGCGTCGGCGCCGCGGCGGCCGTGCTCTTCGCGGTCAACGTGACCGCCGTCCTGCCGTTCGTGCCGTCGAACCTCGGCGTCTTCCAGGCGGCCTGTGTCGCGGTGCTCACCGCCTACGGCGTCGGCAAGGCCGACGCGCTCGCCTACGGGATCGTCCTCCAGTCCGTCGAGATCGCCACGGCGGTGCTCATGGGCGCGCCCGCCCTCGTCCGCGAGGGCCTCTCGTGGCGCGACGTCCGCCTGCGGGCGATGCACGCCTCGCCGGTCACGCTGCCCGAGCCCGAGGCCGAGACCGCGGCCTGAACGCGTGTGTCAGCGGCCCGGCGGTCCGGGTATCGCAGCAGCAATGCACGACACGCTCGACGAACTCCAGATCACCGCCGAGCGGGTGGAGCGCTTCCGCGCCATCCACGAGGACGCGGTGACCGACCTCAGACAGAAGATCGCCGACGCCCGCGCCGCGGGCTACGACCACGACGAGATCGACTCCCGGCTCCGCGACGCCCGCGGCTCCGTGCGCCGGTTCGCCCGCGTGGCGACCGCCGAGGACTTCCTCGACGCGCCGTAGGGAACGGCAGCGGCGCGCACGCACGCTAGGGCGCGTCGGGCCTTCTTGCTGGGCGGCGAGGGCCGCTGCGCACCGTCCCGGGCGGCCCCGGGGCGCGACCCCCGCTTACGATCTGAACAAGCTACGGTGCCTGAGTGGACTATGACTTGAGGCGCCTGTCGTCGCGCAGCTTCGAGCGGCTCACGCAAGCGCTGCTGGTAGGCGCGCTAGGGTCGGCCGTCTCCGTCTTCGGAGACGGTCCCGACGGCGGACGCGAGGCGACTTTCGAGGGGGTACTTACGCCCCTCGGCCTCAGCGCGGCGCGCGGGTACCTGGTCGCGCAAGCGAAGTTCCTGCAGCGGCCGCGGGGCGATGGCAGGGACGGTCAGTGGGCTCTAAAGGAGCTTCGGGGAGAACTGGAAGCGCTGCAGTCGAACGAGCAGCGGCGACGGCCGGACGTCTATCTGTTCGCTACCAACGTGGTGCTGACGCCTGTGGAACTAGCGGGCTCGAAGGATCTCGCGGCGTCCGCGCTCGATGACGCGGTCAGCAAAGGGCTTATTGGCAGCTACGTGATCTGGGACTACGACACCCTCTGCGCGCTTATCGACAACAACCAGGCGGTCCGACGCCGGTACGCAGCGTGGACTACCCCGGGCGACGTGCTGGCGGCCGCGGTCGCGGCGCTGGACGGCGCGTCGCCAGATCTTGAACGCCTTTTCGGAGTGTTCCTTCAGAAGGAGCTCATCGCCGAGCAGTACGTTCAGCTCGAGCAGGCGGGCCACGCAGCCGAGGAGCGGATCCCGATCGCGCGCGTCTTCGTCGACCTGCCGGCGTTTCCCGAGCCTCACCCTGCTCCCGACGAGACGGACGGACTAGCCCCAGGGATCGTCGCCGAGATTGTCGCCGTTGCCGACGAGATGCTCGACGCGGCGCCTGGCTTCGCGCTTGAGCAGACCGGGACGCCGCAGCGGACCACCTTGCGCGAACGCCGCCGCTACGTCCTCGTCGGCGGTCCCGGCGAGGGCAAGACGACCGTTGGGCAGTTCGTGTGCCAGCTTCACCGAGCCGCGCTCCTCTCAGAGCGAGGGTCGGTGCTGCCCGAAACACGCGCTGCGCTTACCGCCCTGCGCGAGGCATGCGACGCTGAGTCCATCGCGCTCCCGCGCTCGCGTCGTTTCCCGTTGCGGATCGTCTTGAGCGAGTTCGCGACCGCGCTGGACAAAGCCGACGGCGAACTGTCGCTGCTCAACTACATCGTCTCGCGAGTTGAGCGGCGCGTGGGCGACAGCCTTCCCATTGGGATGTTCCGAAGATGGCTCGCTGAGTACCCGTGGCTGATTGTCCTAGATGGGCTTGACGAAGTTCCGCCATCGAGCAACCGGGACGCAGTCCTTGCCGCGATCCAAGATTTTTGGGTTGACGTCGCGGAAAGTGAGGCCGACGTCTTCGTCCTCGCGACCACGCGTCCGCAGGGTTACAGCGGTGAGTTCCCCGATTCCCTGTACAGACATCGCTGGCTGGCGCCGCTCGCGCCCGCACGCGCCCGCCACTACGCCGGCCGGCTAGTCGATATTCGATACGCGGGAGATCAAGACAAACAGGCAACGGTCCGCGAGCGCCTCGACCGTGCGCTCGGAGAACCCGCGACGTCGCATCTCATGCGAACGCCTCTGCAGGTTACGATCATGGCGCAGCTGGTGGAGCGAGTGGGTCGGCCCCCACAAGAACGCTGGAGCCTATTCTCGGCGTACTACAACGTCGTATTTGACCGCGAGATCGAGCGCGACATCCCAGCAGCTGCGCTGCTCCGAGAGTACCGCGTCGATGTCGACGACATCCACCGCCGAGTCGCGCTTGTACTCCAGAGCGAGAGCGAGCGAGCGGGGGGAACCGAGGCGCGCATGTCGGCAGAGCGGCTTGAGAAGCTGGTCGACCAGCGACTCGGCGAAGAAGGTCACGTCGGTCCCGATGCACGTGACCTGAGGGAGCGGTTGCTCGAGGCGGCGGTTGACCGCTTGGTCTTCCTGGTAGGGATGCGTGCGGGCGAGGTCGGCTTCGAGATTCGGTCGCTGCAGGAGTTCATGGCCGCGGCGGCGCTGATGGAGGGGCGGGACGAGATCCTTGCGGCACGACTCCGGGCAATAGCCCTTCCCACTAGCTGGCGGAACGTCTTTCTGTTCGCCGCCGGCAAGTGTCGCGTAGACCGGCGTTACCTGCGTGACACGTTGAACACGATCTGCGACGAGCTGAACGATCCTGTTGATGACGACGTTGCACATGCGTCGCGGGCAGGATCCTTGCTAGCGATCGACCTGTTGGTTGACGGAGCCGCAAGAGGACAACCCAAGTACGGTCGGCTGCTGACGAGAACGGCTCTGCGCGTGCTCGAGCGCCCCCCGAGCAGCGCGGTTGATCGCCTAGTCGAAGCGTACGCGCCTGAATTCGACGAGCTGTATCGAGAAGAAGTCGAGCACGCGCTAGCGCGATTCGAGGCGGACGGTCGCGGAGGTGCTTGGCGGTGCGTCGAAGCTCTGGCTCGAGCGGGGGTAGCGTGGGCCGATGAACTCGCCGAGAGACGCGGACCCTCTTCGGCGGCCCTCGCCGACCGGGCTATCGGGGGATTGGGGGTCGGCTCTGGTTGGTCGTCCAGGTTCGCGGCGGCCGTAGGTGAGATGATGGCGTTCGCCGCTCCGCCAGCCGACCTGGAAGGACCGCGGGGGCGCGCCGTTGCTTCGGATCGGCGTCTTACCGCCGGGGGCGCACTCGACTTAGCCACGCGACACGAGGGCGCACTCGAGGTTCGACTCAAAGACGCACGTTCTGAGGCGTTCCGGAGCTAC
Source organism: Solirubrobacteraceae bacterium (assembly GCA_030447275.1). Lineage (GTDB taxonomy): Bacteria > Actinomycetota > Thermoleophilia > Solirubrobacterales > Solirubrobacteraceae > CADCVT01. The sequence goes on from JAUJPF010000016.1 coordinate 21,165, forward strand.
CTCATGCCGGTTGCGGAGGCCGCTCGAGTCGTCGATCCCGGCGAGCCGCCGCCGGCACACGCCGATTCGAGGTGGCACACCGCGTACGCAGCTGCGTCGTTCGCTGCGGATCCTTCGGGACAAGCGCTCGCAGTTGCGCTGGGGCGACTAGCTGACATTGCCAACCCGGGTGACTGGGATCCGCTGATCTCGCCGATGTATTGGCCTCTGAGCGCTTGTTTGGTATTCGCGGACTCGGCGGAGGCGCTACGCAACCTCGCCGATGCCGCGGCGGCCGGCGCTCTAGGCTCGCGCGACGATTGGGTAGCGGCCGAGGAGCGATGGCGCCGACAAGGCGTCAGCCTTCGGGATGTTGCGCAGTCGCTGAACGGGGAACTGCCGATCACGCCAGAAATCCGGGAAGTTGGGTTTCCGGTCACGGGTTGCAGCTGGCTCCTGACGCACCAATCCGAAACCGGTGCACTCGACATGGTGATGCAGTGGCTTCGGCTTGCTACTCGGCCGCGCGACCAGGCCATGCTGGCGTCGTGGGCTCTCCGAGTCGCGGGTGTCGTTCGTCGCCTTCAAGAGCCGGCGCTGAGCCTCAACGACGTTCAGTACATCCTTTCCAAGTGGCACCTTGTCGTTGAGCGCGCTCAGTGGTCGGTACCTGACGCCGCCTTGGCGTTTGGCGAGCCGTCTGTCGACGTCACACGCTGGACGGATGCCGTTGACGAGCTCGGTCGGCGCCGCCCCACGCTCATTCATGATTCCGACGCGGCGCAAGAAGTCGTTTCGCTGCTCGCGCCGTTCCTCGAGCAGGCTCCCGACCGGGACGGTCTCTGGCGGATCTTGGCCATGGCGGCGGCCAGCGGCACGCCGACATCCGCCGGGTTCGTAACGGGGGAAATGACACCGGTCAAAGGGCTTATAGCGGCGATGGCCGGTGGGGTCGAAAACGTATTGCCGCAGCTCCTGCGCGACCTCGTCGCTCAAGACGAAGCGTGGATTCCGCACGTTGAACGGGCATTAGGCGCGAGGGATCCCACACATCGTGAGAGCATGCTGCTCGATCTGGATCGCCTCGGCCTGCCGGATCCGCTCGAGCGTCAAGTCGCAGATCTCCTCGTCGAGATCCTGGTCCGGCGGCCTAGCGATCTCGCCCGGATGACGAAGTGGGCCGAGCTCGGCTTGTTCGAGCCACCGGATCCGTAAGGCGCGATCGCTCCCCCCCAACATCACCAAACGGAAGCGAGGCGGAAGGTTGTTCGCTTCTCGGTTTCGGCGGAGTGGCGTGGCGGGGTGCCGTAGGCCGGGGCTCTACTCGGCGTCGGCCATGGCCAGCGCGCGCCGCGTGGGGTCGCGGTCGGACCCCTTGATCAGGTCGTCCGGCGGGACGTCGTCGCGGATGCGGCCCGACTTCATGCCGAAGTACTCGGCCTGCGGGTGGTGGACGACGATCGCCACCGTCGACTGCTCGGGCTCGACCGCGTAGCCGCCGGACAGGTGCAGGCCGATCGACCCGGCGTCGATCAGGCGGAAGAGCTTCTCGTGCTCTGACTGCTCGGGGACCGCCGGGTAGCCCCACGAGTAGCGGCGGCCCTGGCCGGCGCCGATCCCGAGCTGCACGCGGATGACCGCGTGCAGCCACTCGGCCATGCCCTCGGCCGTCTGCACGCCGATGCCGTGGAGGAAGAGCTGCTCGGCGAACTCGCCGTCCTTCTCGAGCTGCGCCATCAGCTCCGTGACCGCGTCGCCGGCCGTCACCGCCTGGAACGCGACGACGTCGAGCTCGCCGCTCTCCTTCGGGCGGAAGAAGTCGGCCAGGCAGATGCGGTCGTGGCCGGGCTGGCGCGGGGCGACGAACCGCTCGAGCACCGTCTCGCGGTCGCCGGGGTCGACGACCACCATCTCGTTGCCCTCGCTGTAGCACGGGAAGTACGCGACCTTCGCGCGCGGGCGCAGGTAGGTCTGCTCGCGCCACATGCGCTCGAGCCGCGGCTGGAAGTCCTCGGTGACGAGCTTGCGCCACGCCTCGCCCTTCACGCCGCGCCCGCCCCAGTGGAGCTTGAACAGCACGTGCGTGTCGAGGTGGGGGTACACCTCGTCGAGGTCGACCTCGATCTCCCGCGCGCCCCAGAACGGCGGGTCGGGGATCGGGACGTCGGTGCGCGCGGTCGAGCGGACGGTGTCGTCGTCGGTGGGCGGGCCCTCGGGCTCCGGCCCCTTCGCGCGCAGCCGCTCGGCCGCCTCGCGCGTCTTCGCCTGAAGCGCGGCGCGCGCCTCCTCGTCGACGATCTGGTCCATCTTGCCGAGGCCGTCGAACGCGTCCTTGCAGTAGAAGACGCCCGGCGCGTAGATCGCGTCCGACGCCTGGCCCTCGGGGTACAGCGTCCGCAGGCCGAAGTTGTTGTTGATCGCCGCGCCGCCGATGAGCACGGGGAAGTCCGCGCCGCGCGCGTGCAGCTCCTGGACGCAGGCCGGCATCTGCTTCGACGTCGAGACGAGCAGCGCGCTCAGCCCGATCGCCGTCGCCTGCTTCTCCTCGGCCGCCTCGATGATCGTCGAGATCGGCACCTGCTTGCCGAGGTCGACGACCGTGTAGCCGTTGTTCGAGAGGATCGTGTTGACGAGCGACTTGCCGATGTCGTGCACGTCGCCGAACACGGTGGCGAGCACGACCGTGCCCTTCGTGTAGCCCTCGATGCGGTCGAGATAGTTCTCCAGCCGGGCGACGGCGCGCTTCATGACCTCCGCGCTCTGGAGCACGAACGGCAGGATCAGCTCGCCGGCGCCGAACTTGTCGCCGACCTCCTTCATGGCCGGCAGCAGGACGTCGTTGAGCGTCGGGACGGCGCCGATCTTCTCGACCGAGGCGTCGATCCAGTCCTCCACGCCGTCGCGCTTGCGCCGCAGGATGTGGAAGTGCAGGGCCTCCTCGGGCTCCATCCCCTCCGTCGGGTTGGCCGCCTCGGCCTCGGCGGCGGGGCCCTTGGCCTCGAAGTGGGCGATGAAGCGCTCCAGCGCGTCCTCGCGGCGGTTGAAGACCAGGTCGTCGGCGAGCTCGCGCTCCTCGGCGGAGATCTCGGCGTAGGGAGTGATGTGGTTCGGGTTGACCATCGCGAGGTCGAGCCCGGCCTGCACGCAGTGGTGCAGGAAGACCGAGTTCAGGACCGAGCGCGCGGCGAGCCCGATGCCGAAGGAGACGTTCGAGACCCCGAGCGACGTCTTGACGGCCGGCAGCTCCCGCTTGAGCGCGCGGATGCCCTCGATCGTCGCCACCGCGCTGGGCTTCCACTCGTCGTCGCCGGTGGTCAGCGTGAACGTGAGCAGGTCGAAGATCAGCAGCTCGGGGTCCATCCCGTGCTCCTCGCAGACCATCCCGTGGATCCGCCTGGCGACCTCGACCTTGCGCTCGGCGGTCTTCGCCATGCCGACCTCGTCGATGGTCAGCGCGATCAGCGCGGCCCCGTGCTCGAGCGCGACGGGGACGACCCGGTCGAGCTTGTCGCGCCCCGCCTCGAGGTTGACCGAGTTGACGATCGCCCGGCCGGGGATCTGGTCGAGCGCCGTGGCGATGACCTCCGGCTCGGTCGAGTCGACCTGGATGGGCGCGGGCTGGGTGAGCGAGACCTTCTTGGCCACGAGCCGCATCTGCTCGTCCTCGTCGGAGCGCTCGGTGAGCGCGACGCAGAGGTCGAGCACGTGCGCGCCGCCCTCCACCTGGTCCTCGGCGACCTGGACGATGCCGTCGTAGTCGTCGGCGAGCAGCATCTCCTTGGCCTTGCGCGAGCCCTGGGAGTTCACGCGCTCGCCCACGAGCGTCGGGCTCGGGTCCTGCACGAGCGGGGCGGCGGCGATCATCGACGAGACGTGGATCGGGCGGCGCGCCGGGCGGGCGGGGACCGTCGAGTCGCCGCAGCGCTCGGCGATCGCGCGGATGTGGTCGGGCGTCGTGCCGCAGCAGCCGCCGACGATGCCGACGCCGTAGCGGTCGACGAACTCGGTCAAAACCGTCGCCAAAGGCTCCGGTTTCTCAGGGAAGATCGTCTCCCCGTCGGCGCCCTGGATCGGCAGGCCCGCGTTGGGGATGCAGTGGATCGGCAGCGGCGACGTCTCGCCCAGGAAGCGGATTGCGTCGCGCATGTCCTCGGGCCGGTCGAGCAGTTCAGGCCGAGGACGTCGGCGCCCAGGCCGTCGATCGTGGTCAGCACGGCCGAGATGTCGGTGCCGAGCAGCATCTTGCCGCCGTTGGGCAGCAGCGAGACGCTGATCTGGATCGGCACCCGGCGGCCGGCGGCGGTGAACGCCGCGCGGGTCCCAAACATCGCGGCCTTGACCTCGAGGATGTCCTGCGCGGTCTCGATGATGATGAGGTCGACGCCGCCCTCGAGCAGCCCGGTGGCCTGCTCGGTGAAGACCTCGACGAGCGTGCGGAACGCGATGTTCCCGAGCGTCGGGTCGTCGGAGGCGGGGAGGAAGCCGGTCGGCCCGATCGACCCGGCGACGAACCGCTGCTCGCCTACCGCCTTGCGGGCGATCTGCGCCGCGGCGACGTTGATCTCGTGCGTCCGCTCGCCGAGGCCCCACTCGTCGAGCTTCAGCCGGCTCGCCTGGAACGTGTTGGTCTCGACGACCTCGGCGCCCGCCTCGACCATCGACTCGTGGACGCCCTGGATGACGTCGGGCCGGTTGAGGTTGAGCACCTCGTGCGCGCGCCCGGGGAGGCCGTAGTCCTGCTCGAGCGACAGGTCGAACGCCTCGAGCGTCGCGCCCATGCCGCCGTCGAAGATGACGACGTGATCGCGGACGGCGGCGAGGAAGTCACGGTCGGCCATGGCAGCGAGGCTAGCAACCTTGACACAGGTGTGTCAGGGTCTTGATAGCGTTCCCGCGAATGGAACCGGTCCTCGTCACCGGGGGCGCCGGCTTCATCGGGGCGAACGTCGCCGTCTCACTTGCCGAGCGGGCCCCGGGCCGGCGCGTCATCGCGCTCGACAACCTGAGCCGGCGCGGGAGCGAGCTGAACCTCCCGCGCCTGCGCGAGGCGGGCGTCGAGTTCGTCCACGGTGACGTCCGCGAGCCTCGCGACCTGCTGGCCCTGCCCGAGATCGGCGCGCTCGTCGAGTGCTCGGCCGAGCCGTCGGTGCTCGCCGGGACCGACGGCTCGCCCGACTACGTCGTGCGCACGAACCTGTTCGGCGCCTACCACTGCCTCGAGCTGGCGCGGCGCGACGGCGCGCAGGTGGTGTTCCTCTCGACGAGCCGCGTCTACCCGGTCGCGGGGCTGCACCGGATCCGGGTGGAGGAGGCGGACACGCGCTTCGAGATCGCCGCCGAGCAGGAGCTCGAGGGCGTCTCGCCGGCGGGCGTCGCCGAGACGTTCCCCCTCGACGGGGCGCGGACGCTCTACGGCGCGACGAAGCTCTCCGCCGAGCTGCTCCTCGCCGAGTACGCCGAGTCCTACGGCCTGCGCACGGTGATCGACCGCTGCGGCGTCGTCGCCGGGCCGTGGCAGATGGGCAAGGTCGACCAGGGCGTCTTCACCTACTGGATGCTCGCTCACGTCCTCGGCCGGCCGCTGCGCTACCTCGGCTTCGGCGGCGGCGGGCTCCAGGTCCGCGACCTCGAGCGCGGCGACGAGCTCGTCGACCTCGTCGGCGAGCAGCTCGGCGACCCCGGCCACTGGGCGGGGCGGACGGTGAACGTCGGCGGCGGGCGCGAGGTGAGCCTCTCGCTGCGCGAGACCACGGCGCTGTGCGCGGAGATCACCGGCAACCGCGTCGACGTCGAGGCCGACGGCGGCGACCGCCCGGGCGACGTGCCCATCTACCTCAGCGACACCGCGCGGCTGCACGGGCTGACCGGCTGGCGACCCGCGCGCGGCGCCCGCGAGGTGCTCGAGGACACGTTCCGCTGGATCGTCGCCCACGAGGACCGCGTGCGGCGGGCGCTACCGTAGCCGCCGCCATGCCCGTAGCGGTCATCTCCGAGCACTGGATGCAGGCGGCGTGAAGCTCTCGGTCGTGATCCCCGCCCACAACGAGGCCGGCTCGATCCAGCGGACCGTCGACGCGCTGGCCCAGACGCTCGACGCCGAGGCGATCGACCACGAGATCCTCGTCGTCGACGACGGCTCGCACGACGACACGGCGGAGATCGTCGCGCGCATCGGCGAGCGCAACCCGCGCGTGCGCGTGCGCCGCAACCACCTTCCCAACGGCTTCGGGTTCGCGATCCGCGCCGGGCTCGAGGCGTTCGAGGGCGACGCCGTCGCGATCGTCATGGCCGACCTCTCCGACGACCCGCGCGACGTCGTGGCCTACCACCGCCTGCTCGAGCGCGGCTACGACTGCGCGTTCGGGTCGCGCTTCATGGCCGGCGGGAGGGTCACCGACTACCCGAAGCACAAGCTCGCGCTCAACCGGGTCGTCAACTGGGGCATCCGCGCGCTCTTCCGCCACGGCTACGACGACACGACGAACGCGTTCAAGGCCTACCGCCGCGAGGTCGTCGAGGCGGTCGGACCGCTGCTCTCCAACCACTTCAACCTGACGGTCGAGCTTCCCCTCAAGGCGGTCGTGCGCGGCTACTCGTACGCGGTCGTCCCCATCTCGTGGCGCAACCGGCAGGCCGGCACGTCGAAGCTGCGCCTCCAGGAGATGGGCAGCCGCTACCTGTTCATCGTGCTGTACGTCTTCCTCGAGCACATGCTCAGCCGGGGCGACTACCGCCGCCCTGGCGCGGCCGTGCGGCGGCGCGCGGGCTTCCGGCCCGGCGTGCTGCCCGCGGGCGGCGGCGGCGCGCGGCGGCGGGAGCGCGTCGCCGGCACGCGCTCGTGACGCCGCGCCGCCGCGAGGCCGCGGCCTTCCTGCTCGTCGGGCTCGCGCTCGCGGTGCTCGCATGGGACGAGGTGAACTTCGCGCCGCGCGCCGGGCTCGACCCGTCGTGGGGCGCGGCGCTCCACATGGCCGCCGGATCGGACCTGACCTGGGGGCGCGAGCTCGTGTTCACCTTCGGCCCGCTCGGCTTCGTGAAGGTGCCGACGCTCTGGGGCACGGGAACGGGCACGCTCGCCCTGCTCTACACGGTGGCCACGCGCGTCGCGCTCGCCGGCGCGCTGTGGTGGTTCGGGCGCCACGCGTTCGGGCGCGTCGGCGCCGCCGTCGTCGCGGTCGTGGTCCTGCCGCTCGCCGCCAACCCCGTGCCGGTGATCGTCTTCGGGGCCGCGCTGTGGATGCTCGCCGGCGACCGCGGCGCGAGGCCGTGGCTCGCCTTCGCGGCCGGGACGGGACTCCTCGGCGGGCTCGAGATGCTCGGCAAGATCAACATCGGCGTCCTCGTCGTCGCGCTCGGTGCGGTCGCCGTGCTCTTCGCGCCGCGCGACCGGCTGCCGCTGACGGCGCTGTACGGCGCGGCCACCGCCGGCGGGCTGCTGGTCGGGTGGGTGGCGACGGGCCAGCGCCTGCTCGACCTCAACGAGTACCTGCTCAACGCCGCCCGCGTGGCGTCGGGGTACTCGTCGGCGATGCTGTTCCGCGATGCCGCGGGCGCGTGGCAGTACAGCGCCGCGCTCATCGTCGTCGCGCTGGCCGTGTATGGCGTGTGGACCGCGGCGAACCCGCTGCGCTCCCGCGCCCGGCTCGGAGCGCTCGCCCTCACGCTGACGCTCGCGTTCATGGCGTTCAAGAGCGGCTTCGTCCGCCACGACCCGAGCCATGTGCGCGAGTACTTCGGGATCATGCTCGCGGCGCTCGTCGTCATCCCGTACCGCGCCGATCGCCGCGCGTTCGGCCTGGCGGCCGTCGCGGCGACGCTCCTGGCGCTCCTCCCGGTGACGAGCACGCGCCTCGACGTCCTCGTCGACCCCGGCACCCGCGCCGGCCACGCGTGGGAGGACATCACCCTGCTCGTCCGGCCGGGGGAGCGCGCCCGCATCCGCGACGCCGGGCGTGAGCGGCTCCGCGCGCTCTACGACCTGAACGGCGGGGTCGTCGAGGCGCTCGCCGGCCAGACCGTGCACGTGGAGCCGTACGAGACGGCCGTCTCGTGGGCGTACGAGACCGGCTGGAGGCCGTTGCCGGTCTTCCACAGCTACCAGGCCTACACGGCGAAGCTGGACGACCTCAACGCCCGCGCGCTGCTCGGACCGGACGCGCCGTCGCGGATCCTGCTCGGCAGGAATCCGCCGGTCGACAACCGCGTCACCGCCTGGGAGTCACCGGCGGCCACGCGCGCGATGCTGTGCAGGTACCAGTCGCTCGTCGCGGCCGACCCGTGGATGGTGCTCGGGCGCGGCGAGGATCGCTGCGGCGCGGAGCGACCGATCGCCGTCGAGACCGCGCGGTGGGGCGAGCCGGTGCCCGTGCCGCCGCCTTCGCGCGAGGGGATCGTGATGGTCCGCGTCGAGGGTGTCTCGCTCGGGCTCGGCGAGCGCGTGCGCTCGGCGCTGTTCAAGGCCCACGAGCGGCGCGCGACGTTCGACGACGGCGTCGATCATCCGCTGGTGCCGGACACCGTGCAGAACGGCCTGCTCCTCCACGTCCCGCCGGACGTCGACCTGCCGCAGCCGTTCACGCGGGCCCCGGCGCCGGAGACGATCGCGCTCCGCCGCGAGGGCGACCCCGGCGGGACGCTGCGCTACCGCTTCTCGCTCGTCCCCGTCCGCCGGTAGCCGGCGGCGTGGCGCGGCGCGCCTTCACGCCGGTCGAGGTGCGGACGGCGCTGCACGTCGTCCGTGTCGAGCGCGACGAGCGGCGGCCGTCGGGGCGGTTCCTGCTGATCGACGGGCGCGAGTCCTCGCACGTCGACCTCGACGACCCGACGCACCTCGAGTTCGGCTACATGCGGCGCATCGCCGACGTCGCCGACGAGCTGCGCCCGCGCGACGTCGTCCACCTCGGCGGCGGCGCGTGCACGCTCGCGCGCTACGTGGCGGCGACCCGCCGCGGGTCGGCGCACGAGGTCTACGAGCGCGACGAGGGCGTGCTGCGCGTCGCCCGTGAGCACCTCGGCCTGCGCACGCACCCGAAGCTCCGCGTGCGGATCGGCGACGCCGCCGCGTTCCTGCCCCGCCGCGCCGACGGCTCGGCCGACATGGTCGTCGGCGACGCGTTCGTCGGGCTCCATGTGCCGGCGGCGCTGACCACGCCGGGCTTCACCGAGCACGTCCGCCGCGTGCTGCGGGCGGGCGGGATCTACGCGCTCAACGTCGACGACGCCGCCCCGCTGCCCGTCGCCCGCCGCCACGCCGCCACCCTCGCCGCGGCGTTCGACCACGTCGCCGCCGTCGCGCCGCGCCCGCTGCTGCGCGGGCGCGGCGGCGGCAACGTCGTCCTCCTCGCGTCGGCCGCGCCGCTGCCGCTCGACGCGCTGCGGCGCCGGGCGGCAGGGTCGGTCGACCGCGAGGAGGTCGTGGCCGGCTGGCCTACCGAAGCAGGCGCGGCAACCTTGAGCAACCAAGCTTGATTGCAGCCCGCCCGTCCAGCAAGATCCCGCGGCCAGTGAAGCCGAAGAAGCACACCATCGAGGTCCGGGACCCGCTGCACATCTTCGTGCGCCTGCGTCGGACCGAGAAGCCGGTATTCGACTCGGCGCCTTTTCAGCGCCTTCGACACGTCCATCAGCTGGCGCTCAGCTACCTGGTCTACCCAGGCGCCACCCATAAGCGGTTCGAGCACTCGCTCGGAGTCATGGAGCTCGCCACCAGGATCTTCAACACCGTGACCGACCCCGACAACCTGACGGACGAGGTGCGCGACGTCCTCGGTGCGGATGACTTTGATCGCGAGTACTGGCGGCGTGCGCTGCGGATGGCGGCGCTGTGTCACGACACCGGGCATCTCCCGTTCTCTCACGCCGCTGAGGAGCAACTGCTGCCGCCGGGGAGCGACCACGAGACGATCACCGAGCGGATCATCCGGTCGTCTGAGATGGCGGAGATCTGGAGCGCGATGAAGCTCCAGGCGGCGGACATCGTCAAGCTCGCCGTCGAGCCCGCAGACATCCAAGCCCTCACCCCGATGGAGGCAATCCTGAACGAGATCATCACGGGCGAGGTCTTGGGAGCAGACCGGATGGACTACCTACTCCGTGACTCGCTACACACGGGCGTCGCGTACGGCCGGTTTGATCATTTCCGACTGATTGACACGATGCGGGTCGTCATCGCCCCGAGCCCGTCGGACGGCGCCGAAGACGAAGACGCCCCCGGCGACCCCGACCCGCGGCTGGGGCTCGAAGAGGGCGGAAAGGAATCGGCAGAAGCCCTCTTGCTCGCGCGCTACTTCATGTTCAGCCAGGTGTACTTGCATCGGATCAGGCGTATCTACGACATCCATCTCATGGACTTTCTCAAGGAATGGCTGGACGGCGGCCGTTTCGCGATCGAGCTCGACAAGCACTTGGCGATGAGCGACAACGAGGTCAACGCGGCGATCGCGGAGGCCGCAAGGGACGGCGCCATGAACGGACACGCACACGCGAAGCGCATCGCGCAGAGGCAGCACTTCAAAGTGCTCTACGCGCCTGCGAAGTCGGACCTCGAGCGAAACTCGGCCGCGGCGAAGCAGGTGTACGAGGCGGCGGCTGAGAAGTACGGACCCGACGCGGTGAGACTGGATCGCTACCGCAAAGGCTCGGGTTCGCGAGACTTCCCGGTTCTCCGGCGGGATGGTAGTACCGCCTGGGTCAGCAATCTGTCCGACGTGATCGCCAATGTGCCTGAGGCTCTTAGTCACTACGTCTTCATCGACCGCGGCCTCGAGGATCGAGCCAGCCGATGGCTCGAGTCGGTCGTCCACAAGCTGACGGAGCCCCGCGAGGAAGACGACGATCTAGAGGAGGACCCGAAGTGAATCCCGGCAGGCGCTCAGCGCTCATCGCGGCCCTGGCCGACGAACTGCGGGCGAACGACAGCTGGACTGGCGAGACGCACGTCCAGAAGGCGACCTACTTTCTTCAGGACCTGCTGGGGGTCCCGGCTGACTTCGAGTATGTCCTCTACAAGTACGGTCCGTTCTCCTTCGAGCTGCGCGAGCATCTTACGGCGATGAGGGCGCTCGGGATGCTGAGGCTGGTGCGCCAGCCTGCCCCTTACGGGCCGACGCTGGAGACGACCCCGGCCGCGTCGCAGCTGCATGTCCGCTTCCCGAAGACGATCCGGAAGTATCGGCCGCAGATCGAGTTCGTCGGCGAAGAACTCGGCGGGCTGGGTGTCGGCTCCCTCGAACGACTCGCGACCGCGCTCTACGTCACGACGGAACTCGGCGCAGATGCGACGGTCGAGGATCGCGCTCGGGAGCTCAACAAGCTGAAGCCGCATGTACCTCTGGAAGCCGCTGCCCACGCTGTGGAGCGTCTCGACGCTATGCGCGCTCTCGCCGAGCAGCGCGGCGTCGTTCGTCACGCGGCCTGATTTCCCGCGCCCGGCGGTGATGCTGCCAAGGGTGTTGCCATCTGTTGCCGCAGCGCCCCTAGAACGACGAAAGCCCTGAGCTGGCCAGGGCTTTCGTCTTCTGCGGGCTCGGGGAGCCCTTACTTGATGAAGAGCATCTCCTCGTACTTCGGCCGCGGCCACAGGTCGTCGGCGACGAGGCGCTCGAGCCCGTCGGCGATCGCCCGCACGTCGTTCATCGCGGGGATGACCGTGTCGCGCATGTACTCGGCGTGCTCGAGCGTCGAGCAGTCGGCCGGGTGGTCGCGGTTGACCGCCTCGAGCGCCCGCAGCGAGCCCGCCAGCTCTTCGACGACCGGCCGCACCTCGGCCACCAGGTCCTCGATGCCGCTCGCCTTGACCTCGTTGAGGTGGCGCACCGCCGCCGGGAGGATCATCGTCCTCGCGATCGACGCCGCGGTCTCCGCCTCGATGTTGAGCTTCGTGACGTACTGTTCGAGGAAGACCTCGTAGCGCGACTCGAGCTCGCGCTCGCTGAGCACGCCGTAGTTGCCGAACACCGACACGGTCTGGTCGTCGACCACCCACGGCAGCGCGTCGGGCGTCGTGCGCAGGTTGAGCAGCCCCCGCGCCTCGGCCTCGGCGTGCCACTCCTCGGAGTAGTTGTCGCCCATGAAGCAGACCTGCTTGTTCTGCGAGTAGGCCTGCTTGACGACCTGCCCGACGGCGTCCTCGAGCGTCGCGCCGGCCTTCAGCGCGTTCTCGAGGTCCTCGGCCAGCGCGTCGATGGCCTCCGCGGCGATCGTGTTGAGCACCGTGTTCGGGAACGCGAGCGACATGCTCGACCCCAGCGCGCGGAACTCGAACTTGTTGCCGGTGAAGGCGAACGGCGAGGTCCGGTTGCGGTCGCCGCCGTGCATCGGCAGCGGCGGCAGGACCGGAGTGCCGAGGCCGAGGACGCCGCGCTCCGTCGACCCGTCCCCGTCGCCCGAGGCGATCGAGCCGAACGCCTTCTCGAGCTCGGCGCCGAGGAAGATCGAGATGATCGCCGGCGGGGCCTCGTTCGCGCCGAGGCGGTGGTCCTGGCCGGCGTTCGCGACCGACGCGCGCAGGAGCGCCTGGTGCTTGTTCACCGCGGCGATCACCGCCGCGCAGAAGAACAGGAACCTGATGTTCGTCGCGGGGTCGGCGCCGGGCTCGAGCAGGTTCGAGCCGGTGTCGGTGCCCATCGACCAGTTGTTGTGCTTGCCCGACCCGTTGACGCCGGCGAACGGCTTCTCGTGCATGAGGCACACGAGGCCGTAGCGGCGAGCGACGTTCTGGAGCACCTGCATCGTCAGCTGCTGGTGGTCCGAGCTGACGTTCGAGTTCTCGAAGATCGGCGCCAGCTCGTACTGGTTCGGCGCGACCTCGTTGTGGCGGGTCTTGACCGGGACGCCGAGCTTCTGGAGCTCGCGCTCGGACTCGAGCATGTAGGCGAGGATCCGCTCGGGGATCGAGCCGAAGTAGTGGTCGTCGAGCTCGTGGCCCTTCGGCGGCTTGGCCCCGAACAGCGTGCGGCCCGTGTTGATGAGGTCGGGGCGCTCGTAGAAGTACTGCTCGTCGACGAGGAAGTACTCCTGCTCGGGCCCGACCGTCGTGTAGACGCGCTGCGTCTGCTCGTCGCCGAACAGCCGCAGGGCGCGGACCGCCGACTTCGACAGCGCGTCCATCGAGCGCAGCAGCGGGATCTTCTGGTCGAGCGCCTCGCCCGTCCACGACGCGAACGCGGTCGGGATGCACAAGAGCGCCCCGTTCGGGTTCTCGAGGATGAACGCGGGCGAGCTCGGGTCCCACGCGGTGTAGCCGCGCGCCTCGAACGTGGCGCGGATGCCGCCCGTCGGGAACGACGACGCGTCGGGCTCGCCCTGGATCAGCTCGCCGCCCGAGAACTCGGCCAGCGCGGTGCCGTCGCCCGTCGGCGCGTAGAAGGAGTCGTGCTTCTCGGCGGTCAGGCCGGTGAGCGGCTGGAACCAGTGCGTGTAGTGCGTCGCGCCCTTCTCGAGCGCCCAGTCCTTCATCGCGGCCGCGACCGAGTCGGCCAGCGCCTCGTCGAGCGGCTTCCCGTTGTCGAGCGTCTGCTGAAGGCGCTTGTAGACGTCCTTGGGCAGGCGCGAGCGCTGCTCGGCGGGGCTGAAGACGTTGGCGCCGTAGATCTGGTTCGCGCGCGCGGTCAGGTCGACGGCGCCGAGCGCGTCGCCATTGGCGGTCCACTGCGCGGCGTTGACGTTGGGGGGGCGGAGTCGGGTCGGCGGCATGGGTCGGGGTCCTCCTCTGGACGGAACGGCTCCCAGCCTAGGCACGCGCGGGCGAGAGCGCCTTGTACGCGTGGCGAAATCCCGCACCTTGCGGTTCGCCCTGATGGCAGCGGCTCGACCGGCTGGAGAATCCGGCGCCCCCGATCTTCGACAGCCGGACAATGATCGACCGCCCCGGCGGTCCGACACTTCGGATCATGCGCTCAACGATTCGCAGAGCGGTGCCTCCCGCGCTGCTCGCCCTACTCGCACTACCCGCCGCCGCGTTCGCGCAGGACGACGAACCGGCGCCCAGCCTCGTGCTGGGCAACCTCGATCTGACGTGGGTCATCATCGGGACGGTCCTGGTCTTCTTCATGCAGGCCGGCTTCGCGCTGCTGGAGATCGGGTTCTCGCGCGGCAAGAACGCCGGCATGGGGATCGCGAAGATCCTCGTGAACTTCTCCGTGGCGACGATCGCGTGGTGGATCGCGGGCTTCGCGATCGCGTTCGGCGGCGCCGGCACGATCGCCGGCGACACCGGCTTCCTCGTCAGCTACGGCAACGAGATGAGCGGCCTCGCGGGTGATCTCTACGGCGAGACGTTCGGCGGCGGGACCGCCGCGTTCTTCGCCTTCCAGTTCATGTTCTGCGCGGTCTCGCTGGCCATCGTGTGGGGCACGACGCTCGAGCGCATGAAGTTCGCCGCCTACATCCCGTTCGCGGCGGTGTTCGCGGCGATCATCTACCCGCTCATCGCCCACTGGGGCTTCGGCGGCGGGCTGTTCAGCGAGTTCGGCGACGGCGTGCAGGACTTCGCCGGCTCGTCGGTCGTGCACCTCACGGGCGCGACCGCCGCGCTCGCGGCGCTGATCTTCCTCGGGCCGAGGAGGGGCAAGTACGGCCCCGACGGCAAGCCGCGGGCGATCCCCGGCCACAACATGCCGCTGTTCGGGCTCGGCGTGCTCATCCTGTGGCTCGGCTGGTTCGGCTTCAACGGCGCCTCGACGCTCGGCACGGCCGACGGACGGTTCGCGGAGGTCGTCGCGGTCACGAACCTCGGCGCCGCGGGCGCGGCGCTCGGCGCGCTGCTGCTGTGCCAGATCGTGCTGAAGACGATGGACGTCGGCATGATCGGCAACGGCGCGATCGCGGGCCTCGTCGCCATCACGGCGCCCTCGGGCTACGTCGAGTTCTGGGCCGCTCCGATCATCGGCCTCGTCGGCGGCTTCATCGTCGTGGGCGGCGTGATCCTGTTCGAGCGGCTGCGCCTGGACGACCCGGTCGGCGCGCTGTCGGCGCACGGGCTGGCCGGCATCTGGGGCACGCTCTCGTGCGGCCTGTTCACCTCCGAGCGGCTGGCCGAGGCGGTCGGCATCGGCAACGCCGGCCTGTTCCAGGGCGGCGGCGTCGACCAGCTCGTCTCGCAGGCGCTGGCCGTCGGGGCGACGTTCGCCGCGGTGTTCATCCTCTCGTCGATCACCTTCCTGGCGATCAAGGCGACGGTCGGGCTGCGCGTCGACGACGAGGCCGAGGAGGCCGGGCTCGACATCTCCGAGCACGGGATGTACGGCTACCCCGAGCAGTTCATCCCCGCTCCGGAGCTGGAGAGCTACGGTGCGGCGCCTACGGCGCGCGCCCCGGTCGCGCCGTCGGCGTACTCGTCGAACCGCGAGGAGGTCCCCGCAACATGAAGCTCGTCAACGCCTACATCAGGCACGAGGCCTTCGAGCCGATCCGCACGGAGCTGCTCGAGCTCGGGTTCCCGTCCCTCTCGATCATGGAGGTCAAGGGGTCGGGGCGGCAGAAGGGCATCACCGAGCGCTACCGCGGCGCCGAGGTGACGAACTACCTGCGGCCGAAGATCAAGATCGAGTGCATCGTCGCCTCCGGTGACGTGCAGACGATCGTCGACACGATCCTGAAGCACGCGCGGACCGGCGCCGTCGGCGACGGCAAGGTCTTCGTGATGCCGGTGGAGGAGGCCTACCGCGTCCGGACCGGGGAGTCCGGCGAGGAGGTCCTCCAGGCCCACCCGGGCGCGGCCGCCGGCGCGGCCACCTGATGGCCGGGTCCACGACCCCCGCACCCGCCTCGCGGCGCCTCACGGCGCCGGATCGCCACCCGTCGGACCGGCCCGTGCCGCTGGCACTGTTCCAGTCCGACGCGCGGCGCCCGGCATCCGCGATGCGTCGCGACGCGTGCACGGCGGTCGCGGACCCGACCATCTAGGCATGGCCGCGGTGCCCGCTCCGGAGCCGGCACCGCTCGGGCTCGTCGAGCGCCTGCGCGGCGTCCACCTCGCGATGGTGGACGCCGTGCTGGGCGGCGACGGTCTGGAGCGCGTCGCGGAGCTGGCCGCCGAGGCGGTCGGGGGTCCCGTGGCGATCGTCGTGCCGCGGCACGACGTCGCCGTCGCCTCGCCGCCGGACTCGCCGGCGGGCGCGGCGCTCGGCGAGCTGCGGCGCTACGTGTCGGACCGCCAGCGCGAGCGGCCGGCGCGGGTGCCGGCGGC
Source organism: Solirubrobacteraceae bacterium (assembly GCA_030447275.1). Taxonomy (GTDB): domain Bacteria; phylum Actinomycetota; class Thermoleophilia; order Solirubrobacterales; family Solirubrobacteraceae; genus CADCVT01. Next base: position 37,330 of record JAUJPF010000016.1, read on the forward strand.
GCTGGCCGGCGAGGCGAGGATCGACTCGGGGGGTGAGATGGTGGGCGTCGTGGCCTCGTTTGTGACCGGGCCACCCGCCCCTGACGCACCGGAGTTCCTCCATTTGGCGGCAGTCGCGTCGATGACGGACGTCGCCGTCGAGCAGGCGCGCGAGGAGGTCGAGCAGAACGTCCGCGGCTCGTTCCTCGAGGATCTCCGCTCGCGGCCGGACATCGACGCGCGCGACATCGTGCGGCGCGCCGCGCGCCTCGGCTGCGACCTCTCGCGGGGCGCCGTGATCCTCTGCGCCGAGCTGACCACCGAGCGCCCGCGCCACGTCGTCGCCACGGTCGCCGGCGACTACCCGGGGGCGCTCGCGCAGCACCTCGACGGCCGCGTCTACGCGCTGCTCCCGGCGGCGGGCGGCGACGGCGCGCCCGAGGCGTCGCTCGAGGCGGCGCGGCGGCTGGCGACGCGGCTCCAGCGCCACGGCGTCGTCGGGCTCTCGTCGTTCTACGCGGACCCGGCGGAGCTGCCGCGGGCGATCCAGGAGGCCGAGCTCGTCCTCGACGTCCTGCGCCAGAGCGACGGGACCGCCGGAGGAGGCGACCCGCTGAAGGACATCGGCACCGGCACGTACCGCCTGCTCTTCCGCGTGCTCGCGTCGCACCCCGAGGAGGTGCGGTCCTTCTACGAGGACACCGTCGCGCCCATCGTCCGCTACGACGACCAGTACCGCACCGACCTCGTCGGGACCCTCGAGTCCTACCTCGAGCAGAACTGCAACATGAACGCGACGGCGAGCGCCATCTACGCGCACCGCCACACCGTGGCCTACCGCCTCGACCGCGTGAAGGAGCTGACCGGGCTCGACCCGATGCAGTCCGAGGACCGCGAGCGCCTCGGGCTCGGGCTGAAGGCGTACCGGATCATCGCGCCCCGGTTGCCGAAGTAGCGACACGGCGTCGCACTTCCGTCACACGCCGAGCGCGAGGCTGGGGGTGTGGGCGACATTCCAACAAGACACTCGTCAGAAGGTCGCCCACACCCGGATGGCGAGGCGCTCGCCGCCGCCGTCGCCGCCGTCGCCTCCCGGCAGCACGGCGTCGTCACCCGGGAGCAGCTTCGCTCGGTGGGGATCGGGGACGGGTCGGTGTCGTGGTGGGTGCGCACCGAGCGGCTGCACCGCCTGCACCACGGCGTCTACGCCGTCGGGCACCCGGTGGTGACACCCGAAGGGCGGTGGCTGGCAGCGGTCCTCGCGTGCGGACAGGGCGCGGTGCTGAGCCACCGGTCGGCAGCGGCGCTGTGGGGGATCGGGGTGGCGGATCGTGGTCGCGTCGACGTGACCGTCCCGCGGACGCGGAAGGGCCCGGCGGGGATCGCCGTCCACCGCGCGCGGCGGCTCGCCGCCGACGAGACGACCACCCTGCGGACGATCGCCGCCACCACGCTCCCGCGAACACTCGCCGATCTCGCCGACGTGCTTCCCGAGCGGCGGCTCGCTCGGGTGATACACGAGGCCGAGGCCGTGCACTCGCTCGCGCCCCGCGCGCTCGAGGAGGCGGCGCGACGGGTGCACGGGCGGCGGGGGAACGGCCGGCTCGGCCGCGCGATCGCCGACCCCGACCGGACGCGCAGCGAGCTCGAGCGCCGCTTCCGGCGGATGTGCGCCGACCACGGACTCCCGCCGCCCGCGGTGAACGCGACCGTCGCCCGGATGGAGGTCGACTTCCTGTGGCCGGACGCGCGCGTCGTCGCCGAGACCGACGGCTGGACGTTCCACCGCACCCGCACGGCGTTCGAGCTCGACCGCGAGCGCGACCAGGCGCTCGCCCGCGCCGGCTACCGCGTGCTCCGCTTCACGCACCGGCAGGTGGCCGCGAGGCCGGCGGAGGTCGTCGCGACCCTCCGCGCGGCGCTCGGCTAGACCAGCCCGAAGCCCGAGAAGATCAGGACGATCGCGATGAAGAGCAGCGCGAAGATCGCGCCGACGATCACGCGCGGGTTGGCGAGGGCGTTCGCCGCGCGGTGGCGGGGGCCCGTCTCCGCCGGGCGGAGCAGGCGCGCGCCGACCGCGGCGGGGTCCGGGACCTCCTCGTCGTCGCCGGCCGCCGGCGGATCGACGCGGGCCGGGCGCAGCCGGCCGGCGCTCGTCCGCGGCCGCAGGATCCGGACCGAGTCGTCGGTGTCGGCGTCGCTCCACAGCCCGGGCGCGCCCCGCTCGACCGGCGCGAGCCGCGCCGTCGTCGGGTCGTCGCCCGCCGGCCCCTCCACCACGGAGTCGAGGGACACGGCGCCCGCCGGAGCGGCGCGATCGTCGTCGGGAAGCGGAGCGGTGGGGTCGTCGTCGTGGCGGGGGTCGGCGAGGGAGGCGGTGGTGTCGTCGTCGGCGCGACCGGTGAGGGGGGTCGCGTCGGCGGGAACGGAGTCGGCGAGGGAGGAGACGGCATCCCCGTCGTCGACCTCGGGAGGCGCCGGGCCGTCCGCGGCGGGCCGCGCGGGAAGCGACGCGGTCGGGTCGGCGGCGGCGGGGTCGTCGTCGACGTGGTCCGCCGGCGCGAGCGACGCGGTGGTGTCGTCGGCGTCGCCCCCCTCGTCCCACGCCGGCCCGAGCCGTGCCGCGCGGAACTCGGCGTCGTCGCGGTCCGGGGTCGCGGACGGGACGCGAGCGTGGGCCGCCGCGCTGCGCGACGTGCGCGACTCGCGGTGCAGCGACTCGATCCGCGCGCGGGCGTCGCGCAGGTCGCGGCGGGCTGCGCGGACCTCGTCCTCGGCGGCGATCGCGCGGTCCTCGGCCGCGGCGAGCTGCTCGCGGGCAGCCGCCGCCGCCTGGTCGGCACGCGTGATCTCGTCGGCCACCTCGCGCGCGCGTCCGTCCACGCACGCGCGACCTCCGCCGAGGCCTCCCACCGCACCCGGTCCGCCTCCGCCGACGCCTCCACCCGCACGCGCTCCGCGTCGGCGCGCGCCGCGTCGGCCTCGCCTTCCGCGCGCGCCTGCTCCTCGCGCGCGGCGACCGCCGCCGCGTGCGACGCCTCCGCCGCGCGCTCGGCCTCCGCGAGCCTCGAGCGCGCGGCCGCGAGCTCGGTGGCCAGCGAGTCGCGCGAGTCGGCCGCGTCGGCGAGCTGCGCCTCGACCTCGGCGACCGCCTCGCCCGCCGCGGTCAGCCGGCGGCGCAGGTCGTTGGCGGTGCGCGCCACGCGCACGAAGCGGTCCGTCGTCGGCGCCGGACCGCGACGGCGCGGGAAGGACGATGAGCGGGCCGCGCGCGGCTGCGCGAGCGCGAAGGTCGCGTCGGGAGCGCCGAGCGCCGCGAGCGGGATGGCGAACGTCGCCGACCACGGCGCCGCGAGCGAGCCGCCGGCGTCGAGCGCGGGAAGCTCGTGCGCGACGCCCGCGACCTCGACCAGCAGTCGCGGCCGCCGGCGCGGCACCGGTGAAGCGCCCCTCGAGCGCGACGACCGCGACGGCCGGGGTGACCGGCGTCGCCTCGAAGCCCAGCAGCTCGAAGGTGGGGAGGGGGCTCACCGGTCGTCCTCGGGAGTCGTGGCGCTGGGATGGTCGCCGAAGTCCGCGTCGGCCGGCACGAACGGCTGCGTCGCCTGGTCGTCGCCCGGCGTGCGCCGCGCGGCCTCGCCGGCGGCGGCGACACCGGCGGCAGCGCCGCCCTCGGGCGCGGTGCCGAGCGACGCGCCCCGCGCGCCGACCCGGACCGCGCCCCCGGCGACGACCGGCGGTCGACCGCCGGCACCCGCCAGCGCGCGTCGCGCGACCCGACCGACACCGTCACCGAGATCCGCGACGCGCGCAGCACCCCGCCGAGCAGGACGAGCGCCGCGCCCGCGAGCGCGAGCCACGCCCCGCCTCGCGGTCGGGGTCGACGTTCGAGAACACCGGCGGCGGCTCGATCAGCTGCACGACGACGATCGCCAGCAGCAGCGCGCCGAGGACCGGGAGCAGCCGCGGCGACGGCGCGCCCGACCAGTCGGTCACCGACCCGATCGCCGCGGCGACCGCCGCCAGCGCGAGCAGCGCGAGGATGAGGTCGAGCGCCTCGAAGGCCTCCCAGGCGGACGCGCCGTCGAACCACGACAGGAAGAGGGCGACGAAGACCATCAGCCCGCCGATGGCGGCAAGGACCTCTCCTGCATCGATTCTGCGCGGCACGCGTACGCCTCCGGGGGGATTGCTCACCACGGCGATTCGTCGCCAGTGTCGCAGCCCCTGCCGAATGGATGAAGACGTGCGCGCTAGTCGCGGTCGCCGTCGCGCACGACCTCGCCCGTATTCGGGTCGACCCGGGCGTCGTCGGGCTTGCGCGTGACCGAGACGTCGAACCTGCCCGAGGGCCGCCGGCCGCCGCATGAGGACGGCCTTGGCCTTGCCGTCGAGCCCGGCCGCGACGCGGTAGGAAACCTCGAAGTCGCCGGCCTTGACCGGCGTGACCCGCCAGACGAACTCCTTGGTCTCGCCCGCCTTGACCTTGCCGAGCGCCCACGTGCTCGAGTACGCGGTCACGCCACCGCGCGGGCCGTCGTCGATGATCCATACCGGGCGGCTCGGGTCGGCCAGCCCCTGCTGCTCCGAGCGGCGCGAGAAGCCGTCCACGGTCACCGCGAGGTTCGGGATCGTCTTCGAGTCCGCGTTGCGCACGCGCAGCCGCAGGCGCACCTGCTCGGCGAGGCGCTGCTGGGTCGGGAACGTCGCATCGACGACCTCGACGGAGAAGTTGTCCCTCCGGCTCGTCGGCGTCCTGCCGCTCGCCGCCGCCTCCGCAGCCGGAGACGAGCACCGCCCCAAGCGCGCAGAAGGCGGTCGCAGACCCACGAAGACCCCGCATGCGGCGGCGAAGCTATCAGAGGGCCAAGCGGCGCGGCGCCGCTTGACGGTTGCCATTTGTCACCACTCCCCACCTTTGCGTACGCTCCAGGGAGCAGGCCGGGGTCGTCCCGCCTGCGCGTGGAGACAGAGCGGAGGAGAGAGGCTTGGTCCGAAGCGTCGCCGATCGCGGGTTCCTTCCGATGAAGAACCTGCTCGAAGAGGTCGGGGACATGATGATCCTGACGGGGAAGACGATCATGTCTGCCCTGCGGCCTCCGTACCCCTACGGCGGCGAGTTCGTGTCGCAGTTCCTCTTCGCGCTGAAGCTCTGCTGGTTCCCGCTGCTGGTCTCCACCGTCGCCTTCGGCTACGGCGCGCCTGGCCTCCAGGCCGCGAACTTCCTCGTCCTCTTCGGCGCGCTCGATCGACTCGGCGGGTTCTTCGTCCTCGCGTCGATCCGCGAGTTCGCGCCGTTCGTCACGGCGATCATCGTCGCCGGCGTGGCCGGAACGGCGATCACCGCCGACCTCGGCGCCCGCAAGATCCGCGAAGAGCTCGACGCGCTCCAGGTCCTCGGCGTCGACCCGGTCAAGAACCTGGTCGTCCCGCGCTTCCTCGCGCTCATGCTCATCACCGGCCTGTTCGACATCTTCGCGCTGCTGTTCGGCATCTTCGGCGGCGTCATCGCGACGCTCGTCAACGGCGCGCCGCTCGGCCCGTTCTGGGCGACGTTCTTCACGAACGCGAGCACCACGGACCTCTGGGGGTCGGTCCTCAAGTGCACCGGCTTCGGCGCGATCGTGGCGATCGTCTGCTGCTACAAGGGGATGACCGCCTCCGGCGGCGCCGAGGGCGTCGGCCGAGCCGTGAACCAGGCGGTGGTCATCGCCTTCCTCGGCGTGTTCGCCTTCAACTACGTCTTCACGCAGACGCTGCTGGCGACGCACCCCGAGATCCAGGTGATCCGCTAGATGGGCTGGCTCGCCGTCCCCCGCGACTGGCTCGCCAGCTTCGGCGAGATCACGAAGTTCTGCATGCGGATCGTCATGCTGGTCCTGACGCTCCGCGTCTTCAAGTTCTTCGGCGAGGCGCTCCGCCAGGCGGGCATCCTCATCATCTCGTCGACGCTCGTCATCTGGGGCCTGATCTTCATCATCGGCCTCCAGTGCGGGATCGAGGGCGCGTACTTCAACCGCGCCGTCGGCGCACCCGCGTACGCCGGGGTGTTCGCGGCGTGGTGCGACCTGCGCGAGCTCGTGCCCTACGCGTTCGGCTACATGATGTCCGCGAAGATCGGCACCGGCATCGTCGCGGAGCTCGGCTCGATGCGGATCTCCGACGAGATCGACGCGCTCGAGGTCATGGGCATCGACTCGGTGCTCTTCCTGTGCGCGACGCGCCTGATCGCCGCGTGGCTGGTGCTGCCGTTCATGTACGTCGCCGGCGTCGGCGCCGGCTTCTTCGCGAGCTACCTGGCGGTGGTCGAGCAGATAGGCGAGGTCTCGTCCGGCGGCTTCTTCCTCATCTTCTGGATGTTCCAGAACCCACCCGATCTCCTGTACAGCGTCATCAAGGGCATGGCGATGGCGACGGTCATCGTGCTGGTCGGGTGGTACTACGGCTACCACGCGTCCGGCGGACCGGTCGGCGTGGGAACGGCCACCGCGAAGTCCATGGTCATGAACATCGTGCTCGTTCACCTGATCGGGATGCTCGGCACCCAGCTCTTCTGGGGCGCCAACCCGAGAGCACCAATCGGAGGTTGACGTAGATGCCGATCTTCGGCCGACGGAACGACGGGGACGACGACAGCGAGCGGGGCGGGTCCGAGGGCGGCCCCGTGGCGGACGACACCACGGCGACGCGCGAGGCGCCTCCGGTCGGCGAGGGCACGCCGGCGGGCGCCGAGGGCGGTGTCCGCGAGGCGACGCACGAGGAGTCCGCGCGCTCGCAGCCGCGCGTGACCGACGAGCCGGACCGCGACGAGGACGAGGACGACGGCGCACGCGAGCGTCGCGAGCGCCGCGAGGCCCGCGAGCAGCGCGAGCACGACCGCCAGGGCGACGACGAGTACCGCTGGCACACCGGCAAGCAGCGCCCGACCGGCGCGCCCGACGCCGTCGAGTTCGTCGACGTCCACAAGGCGTTCGGCCGCAACCGCATCCTCCGCGGCCTGAACATGGGCCTGCCCGAGGGCAAGATCTCGATGATCCTCGGGCCGTCGGGCACCGGCAAGTCCGTCTGCATCAAGCACATGGTCGGGCTGCTCTACCCCGACGACGGCGACGTCCTGGTCCACGGCGAGTCCGTCCCGAACATGCAGGACGACGAGCTGTTCGAGATGCGCAAGAAGTTCGGCGTCCTGTTCCAGGACGGCGCGCTCTTCGGCTCGATGAACGTCTTCGACAACACCGCGTTCCCGCTGCGCCAGCACACGGACAAGGGCGAGGACGAGGTCAGCGAGATCGTCGAGCGCCGCCTCAAGGAGGTCGGCCTGGGCGACGCGGGCGACAAGATGCCGAACGAGCTGTCGGGCGGCATGCGCAAGCGCGCAGGGTTCGCGCGCGCGCTCGTGCTCGACCCGAGCATCGTCCTCTTCGACGAGCCCGACTCAGGCCTCGACCCCGTGCGCACCGCCCTCCTGGGCGAGCTCATCCAGGAGATCCACGCGGAGATGATGGCCGACACCGAGCGCGACGAGGCCCAGCACACGCCGGCCTTCACCCTCATCACCCACGACATCATGACCGCGCGCCGCGTCGCCGAGCACATCTCGGTGCTGTGGAAGGGGCGGATCGTCGAGTCGGGGCCGGCCGAGGAGCTCTTCAACTCGGACAACCCGTTCGTGCGGCAGTTCCTCTCCGGCGACGCGCAGGGCCCGCTCGGCATGGAGTAGCCGGACGCGGCACACTTCCCGCGCTCCGGGTCGCTCTAACACGGAGTGAACACACATACGGCAGGATCTGCCGGCTACTCCCCCGCGTTCCACCCTCCGCCTGCCCCCCCGCCCCCCCACCCGAAGGACTGACGCGTGACCGCCGCCCGGGCGGTCGCGCTGGCTGCGCTCGTCCTTGCCACGGTCCTCGTGGCGACGATGCTGCTCGGCGGCGAGAAGACGACGAAGTACCAGGCGCGCTTCCAGAACGCGGGTCAGCTCGTCAAGGACAACGACGTCCAGATCGGCGGGCGCCGCATCGGCCGCGTCACCGACATCCGCCTCACGGACCGCAACGAGGCGCTGGTCGACTTCGAGGTGCAGGAGGGCTACGCCCCGCTGCGCGCGGGGACGCGCGCGCTCATCAAGGCGACATCGCTCTCGGGCATCGCGAACCGCTACATCGTGCTCACGCCCGGCAATGGCGAGGCGCTCGACGAGGGCGCGACGCTCCAGCAGGACGAGACCACGTCGATCGTCGAGATCGACCAGCTCTTCAACACGCTCGACGACGACACGCGCAAGGCGCTCCAGCAGGTCATCCAGGGCTCGGCGACCCAGTTCCGCGACAAGGGCGACCAGGCCAACCGCGCGACCGAGTACTTCAACCCGTTCCTCTCCTCGACGCGCAACCTCGTCAACGAGGTCAACCGCGACCAGCGCACGCTCGAGCGCTTCATCGTCGACGGAGCCAAGGCCATGACCGCGCTCTCCGAGCGCCGCGGCGAGCTGACCGACCTCGTGTCGAACGCGAACCTCGCGGCCCAGGGGATCGCCTCGGAGAACGACGCGCTCGCCGACATCCTGTCGCGGCTGCCCGGCACCATGCGCCGCGCGAACTCGACGTTCGTGAACCTGCGCGCGACGCTCACCGACCTCGACGTGCTCGTGGCGGAGTCCAAGCCGGCGACGCGCCGGCTCGCGCCGTTCCTGCGCGAACTGCGCCCGCTCGTGCGCGACGCGCGACCGACGATCCGCGACCTGCGGCTCGCGATCACCCGGCCGGGCGACGACAACGACCTGCTCGAGCTGACGCGCAAGACGCCGCGCCTGGCGCAGGTCGCCGGGCCGGCGCTGCGCAACACGACGGCGGCGCTGCGCAAGTCGACGCCCGTGCTCGACTTCATCCGCCCGTACGCGCCCGACCTGACCGGCTGGTTCCGCGACTTCGGCAACGCCGGGGCGAACTACGACGCCAACGGACACTTCGGGCGCATCCAGCCGATCTTCAACACCTTCCAGTTCACCGAGAACTCCGCGGGCGGCGCCCTCCTGCCGCAGGATCCCGACAACCGCCTCAACGGGCTGGAGACCGGGAACATCCGCCGCTGCCCCGGCGCGGCGAGCCAGCCCCCCGCCGACGGCTCCGCCCCGTTCCAGGACGACGGCCTCGACTGCGACCCGCGGCTGTCGCCGGACGGCCCATGAGGCGGCTGCTCGCCATCGCCGCCGTGCTCGCCGCGGCCGCCGCCGTCGCCCTCCTCGGGACCGGCGCCGGCGACGACGGCGGCGGCGGCTACAAGGTCCGGATCGTCTTCGACAACGCGTTCTCCCTGATCGAGGGCGAGGACGTGCGGGTCTCGGGCGTCAACGTCGGCACGATCGAGAAGCTCGAGGTCACGCGCGACAACAAGGCGGCGGTGGTGGTCGACATCACCGACAAGAACTTCCAGGACTTCCGCCGCGACGCGAAGTGCACGATCCGCCCGCAGTCGCTGATCGGCGAGAAGTACATCGAGTGCCAGCTCACCGAGCCGCGCCAGGGCGGCGGCGAGCCGCCGGAGGCGCTCGCGAGGATCCCCAAGGGCGAGCCCGGCGCCGGCCAGTACCTGCTGCCGGTCGAGCGGACGTCGAAGCCGGTCGACACCGACCTGATCAACAACGTCCTGCGGCTCCCCCAGCGTCAGCGCCTGGCGATCATCCTCAACGAGCTGGGCGCCGGCCTCGCCGGCCGCGCCGAGGACGTCGACGAGACGATCCGCCGCGCGAACCCCGCGCTCCAGGCGACGAACGAGGTCCTGAAGATCCTCGCCGAGCAGAACGACGTGCTCGCGCAGCTGGCCGAGGACTCCGACCGCGTGCTCGGGCCGCTGGCGCGCGAGCGCGAGAGCGTCGCCGACTTCATCGTCCAGGCCAACACCGTCTCGGGCGCGACCGCCGAGCGCCGCGCCGACCTCGAGCGCAACTTCGAGCTGCTGCCGCGCTTCCTCGAGGAGCTGCGCCCGACCATGAACCGCCTCGGCGAGCTCTCGGACCAGATGTCGCCGGTGCTCGAGGACCTCCAGGCGGTCGCGCCGTCGGTCAACCGGTTCTTCCAGCAGCTCGGGCCGTTCAGCGAGGCCGGCATCCCGGCGTTCCAGACGCTCGGCGAGGCGGCGGAGGTCGGCCGTCCGGCGCTCATCGCGGCCAAGCCGATCATCGACGACCTGACGCGGCTGACCACCGAGGCGCGGCCGCTGGCCGACAACGTCGCCAAGCTCGCGATCAGCCTGCGCGACAGCGGCGGCATCGAGCGCCTGATGGACTACATCTTCTTCCAGGTGGCCGCCATCAACGGCTTCGACTCGTTCGGCCACTACCTGCGCGCCGGGCTCATCGTCAACACCTGCACGTCGTACGCGACGACGCCGCAGCCGGGCTGCTCGGCGAAGTGGCGCCACACGGAGGCCGCCGCCGCCCGCGCTGCCGCGCACGACCCCGGCAACGTGAAGCGCGCGTTCGCCGCCCGCGCCGGCGAGGACCACTCGGCCGAGGCGATGCGCGCGCGCGCCGCGGGCGACGGCGACGAGCCGCGGGCGAGCGACAAGCCGCGCAGCGCGAGCGGCGACGGCGGCGCGCGCACGCGCTCGGACCGCCCGCTGCGCCTGCCGAGCGCGGTGCTGCTCGGCAGGACCCCGCCCCGGCGGCCGCACGGGGCGCCGGCCGGCGCGCTGAGCGCCAGACGCAAGAGGGTCTGCTCGACTACCTGCTCGGGGGCGGGGCATGAGGCGGCGCGGCGCGGCGTCGATCGCCGCCAACCCGGTGCTCATCGGCGCGGCGACGACGCTCGTGGTCATCGTCGCGGTGTTCCTCGCCTACAACGCGAACAACGGCCTGCCGTTCGTGCCGACGTACGACCTGCGCACGGAGGGGCCGAACGCGGCCAACCTCGTGCGCGGCAACGAGGTCCGCATCGGCGGCTCGCGCGTCGGCGTCATCAACGAGATCGTCGCGCAGCGCCGCGACGACGACACGGTCGGCGCGGTGCTGAGCCTCAAGCTCGAGACCGCGGTCGACCCGCTTCCCAAGGACTCGACGCTGCTGGTCCGCCCGCGCTCGGCGCTCGGCCTGAAGTACGTCGAGCTCGAGCGCGGCACCTCGAGCGAGGGCTTCGAGAGCGGGGCGACGATCCCGGTGCGCAACGCGCAGCCCGAGCCCGTCGAGATCGACGAGCTGTTCGCGATGTTCGACGAGCCGACGCGCGCCGCGCAGCGCACGAACCTCAACGAGTTCGGCGCCGGCCTCGCCGCCCGCGGGCAGTCGCTCAACGAGGCGCTCGGCGTGCTGCCGGTGCTGCTGCGCAACCTCGAGCCGGTGGCCGAGAACCTGGCCGACCCGCGCACCGACCTCGCCGGCTTCGTCCAGGGGCTCGGGCAGGCCGCCGCCGAGGTCGCGCCGGTCGCCGAGACGCAGGCCGCGCTGTTCCGCAACCTCGACATCACCTTCCGCGCGCTGGCCGACGTTGCGCCCCAGCTCCAGGAGACGATCTCCACCGGGCCGGACACGCTCCGGGCCGGCATCGAGTCGTTCCCGGTCCAGCGGCCGTTCCTGCGCAACAGCGCAGCGCTGTTCCGCGAGCTGCGTCCGGGCGTACGCGCGCTGCGCACCGCCGCGCCGACGCTCGCCGGCGCGCTCGAGGTCGGCACGCCGGTGCTGCGCCGGTCGGTCGAGCTCAACCGCCGCCTCCCGCCGCTCTTCCGCTCGCTCCAGGACTTCGCCCAGGACCCGCTCGCCCGACTCGGCGTCGGCGGCCTGCGCAACCTGTCGCGGATCCTCAACCCGACCGTGGCCGACCTCGCGCCGATGCAGACGGTGTGCAACTACATGACGCTGTGGTTCCGCAACATCGCCAGCCACCTCTCGGAGGGCGACAGCCGCGGCACCTGGGAGCGCTTCATCATCGTCGGCGCCCCGAGCGGTCCGAACAACGAGGGCGGCCCGGCCGACGCGCCCGCCAACGGCGGAGGCCCCGCGGCCACCCGCCAGGGGGCCGTTCCCCTCCCGGCGGGCGGCGACCCGGCCGGCAACTTCCTGCACGCGAACCCGTACCCGAACACGCCGGGCGGCGGGCGCACGAACGAGTGCGAGAGCGGCAACGAGCCGTGGCTGCCGGGCCGCAAGGTCATCGGCAACGTCCCGGGCAACCAGGGCACGACGACCGAGGAGACGAAGATCGTCCGCGACAGCCCGGGCAGCCTTCCCTCCGACCAGCGTCCGCCCGAGCAGGGCGGCCCGGGCGCCGACGAGTACCCGGAGTCGCCCTGATGGCCATCTTCCGGAAGCGCTCCCGCGAGGGCGACGGCGACGGCGACGGCGAGCGGCGCATCCCGCGCAAGGACCGGCGCGGCGCGAGCGCCGTGGTCGTCGGCCTGATCGCCGTGGCGCTCGTCTCGATGGGGACCTACCTCGGGTTCACCAAGGACATCCCGTTCACGAAGGGCTACCGCGTCAACGCGGTGTTCGAGTCGGCGACCAGCATCCGCCCGAACTCGCCGGTGCGCATCGCCGGCGTCAACGTCGGCAAGGTCAAGAAGATCAGCCGCTACCAGGACACGGACCTGGCGATGGTCGAGATGGAGATCACCAAGCAGGGCCTGCCGATCCACAAGGACGCGACGATGAAGATCCGCCCGCGGATCTTCCTCGAGGGCAACTTCTTCGTCGACCTGTCGCCGGGCACGCCCTCCTCTCCGTCGCTCGACGACGGCGACACGATCCGCGTCACGCAGACCTCGACGCCGGTTCAGTTCTACGACCTGCTCACCGCGCTCCAGTCCGACACGCGCGAGGACCTCCAGGTCCTGCTCGAGGAGTACGGCCGCGCGCTCGACGGCGACCCCCGCGAGTCCGACAAGGGCGCGTCACGGATGACCCGCGGCGAGACCGGCGCCGAGTCGCTCAACGACACGCTCGACGACGCGCCCGAGGCGCTGCGCGGCGTCGCGATCGTCAACGAGGCGTTCCTCGGCGAGGACCCGCACGACCTCTCGCGGGCCATCGCCGGCCTCCAGAAGGTGACCGCCGCGCTGGGGCGCAACGAGCGCGTCCTCCAGGACTGGGTCTCGAACTTCAACAAGACCCTCTCGATCTTCGCCGACGAGAACGAGAACGTGGCGGCCACGCTGCGCGGCCTGCAGGAGACGATCCCGATCGCCGACCGCACGCTGGCCGCGCTGAACCGCTCGTTCCCGTCGGTTCGCGCGTTCTCGCGCGAGATCCTGCCCGGCGTCCGCGAGACGCCGGCGACGATCGAGGCGTCGTTCCCATGGGTCCGCCAGATGCGCGGGCTGCTGCGCCAGGACGAGCTGCGCGGCCTCGCCCAGGAGCTGGCGCCGGCCTCCGAGGACCTCGCGCAGGCGACCGACGCCGCGATCTCGCTCTTCCCCCAGCAGAACCTGTTCGCGCGCTGCCTGACCGAGGTCGTCCTGCCGACCGGAGACATCGTCATCCGCGAGCCCGAGGGCCGCAAGCCGTTCGAGACGGGCGTCGAGAACTACAAGGAGTTCTGGTACACGATGGTCGCGCTCGCGGGCGAGAGCCAGAACTTCGACGGCAACGGCCAGTACGTGCGCTTCCAGCCGGGCGGCGGCACGCGGACGATCTCGACGGGCTCGACGAACATCGGCGGCGGGCAGCAGTTCGCCAACCCGGCGGCGACGCCGCTCGGCACCCGGCCGATCTTCCCGGGCAAGCGCCCGCCGTACCGGCCGGACGTCGCATGCCACACCAACACGATCCCGGACATCAACTCGGCGGCCGTGGGCGGCCCCGACGGCGGCTCGAGCGGCCCGCAGGGCGGCGGCGGCAACCCGCCGAACGGCGGCGGCGGCAGCGGTAGCGGCCTGCCGGCCCTGCCCGGCCTGCCGCTTCCGCGCTCCGGCGGCGGCGAGTCCGTGGCCAACGAGCTGGTCAGCCGCCTGAACCCGTTCCGCGCGACCGGCAAGAGCGCCAAGCGCGCGAAGGCCCGCTCGGCGAGGAAGGCGCGTCGATGAAGCGCGCGATCCGCAACCACTGGCGCGACTTCGCGGCGATCATCCTGCTGTTCGTCATCGCGCTGGTCGTCGGCGGCTACATCCTCACGCAGCAGCGGTTCAACCTGCCGGCCTGGGTCCCCGCCGCCGGCAAGGACTTCCACGTCCTGAACGCCGAGTTCTCGACGGCGAAGTCGGTCACGCCGGGCCAGGGCCAGACGGTGACGATCGCCGGGGTCAACGTGGGCGAGATCCAGAGGGTCAAGCTCGTCGAGGGCCGCGCGCTCGTCGAGATGAAGCTTCAGCCGAAGTACGGCGAGCGCGTGCGCAAGGACGCGACGCTGCTGCTGCGCCCGAAGACCGGCCTCGAGGACATGACGATCGAGATGACGCCGGGGAGCTCCGAGGCACCGAAGGCGCCCGAGGGCTGGACCGTCCCGATCCAGAACACGCTGCCGACGGTCAACCTCGAGGACATCCTCTCGAGCCTCGACCGCGACACGCGCGACTACCTGCGGCTGCTGCTCGCGGGCGCCGGCCGCGGCCTGAAGGGCAACGGCGACGACCTCGCCGCGACGTTGAAGCGCTTCGAGCCCGGCGCGCAGTACGCGCGGCAGATGACGGCGAAGCTGATCTCGCGCCGCGGCAGCATCCGCCGCTCGATCCACAACCTGCGCTTGGTCGTCGAGGCCGTCGGCGAGAAGGACGAGCAGCTCTCGCAGCTCATCGACAGCTCGAACACCGTGTTCCGCTCGTTCGCCAACCAGGACGCGAACCTGCGCGACGCGCTCCAGCAGCTCCCGCCGACCCTGCGCGTCACCAACCGCGCGCTCGGCAAGACCGAGCGGCTGGCGCGCGTGCTCGGGCCGTCGCTCGAGGCCCTGCGGCCGACCGCGCGCACGCTCGGCCCGACGCTGCGCCGCGTGCGGCCGTTCCTGAACACGACGACGCCGATCATCCGCGACCAGCTGCGGCCGTTCGCGCGCGACGTCCTGCCGACCGTGAAGAGCCTGCGCCGCGCCTCCCGCGGGCTCTCCGACGTGACGCCCGACCTGCGCGACACGTTCCGCGTCCTCAACTACCTGTTCAACGAGCTCGCGTACAACCCGCCCGGGCCGGAGGAGGAGGGGTACCTCTTCTGGGCCTCGTGGGCCAACCACCTCGGCAACCTCGTCTTCTTCACGCAGGACGCCCACGGCCCGATCCGCCGCGGCTCGATCCTGCTGTCGTGCACCACGGCGCAGGTGCTGAACACGATCATCGCCACCGACCCGCGGCTCGGCACGATCGCCCAGCTCTCGAGCCTGCCGCAGAGCAGCCAGATCTGCCCGTCGTCCGGGCAGTCCGGCCCGCCCGACCCGCCGAGCGCGACGCGAGGGGGGCGCTAGGTGCAGAAGACGGCCCCCACGCTCACCCGCATGCTCATCATGGTCGGCTTCGCGCTGTCGTGCTTCGGGCTGCTGCTCTTCCTCTGGCTGGCCTTCGGCGGCCCGATCCCGCTGAAGCCGCAGGGCTACCAGATGAAGGTCTCGTTCGCCGAGGGGACGCAGCTCGCGGTCGAGGCCGACGTCCGCATCTCCGGCGTCCCGGTCGGCAAGGTCAAGACCGTCGAGCCGAACCCGAAGACGGGCCGCTCCGTCGCCACCATCCAGATGGAGGAGCGGTTCGCGCCGATCCCGCAGGACTCCAAGGCGATCCTGCGCCAGAAGACGCTGCTCGGCGAGACCTACGTCGAGCTGACGCCGGGGAACAAGCGCGGCGCGATGGTGCCGGAGGGCGGGAGCCTGCCCAACGGCTCGGTCTCGTCGACCGTCGAGCTCGACGAGATCTTCCGCGCGTTCGACCCGAAGACGCGCGAGGACTTCCAGACGTGGATGCAGCAGCAGGCGCGCGGCGTCGAGGGGCGCGCGAAGGACATCTCCGACATCCTCGGCAACCTCGAGCCGTTCGCCCGGGACACCACCGACCTCCTGAAGGTGCTCAACGGGCAGGCGCCCGCGGTGCGCCAGGTCGTGCGCAACACCGGCCAGGTCTTCGACGCGCTCTCCGAGCGCCGTGGCCAGCTGCGCGGCGCGATCGTCAACGGCAACCGCGTCTTCGCGACCACCGCGGCGCGCGACCGCGAGCTGCGCGAGCTGTTCACGGTGTTCCCGACGTTCAACCGCGAGACGGCCACGACCCTGCGCCGCCTCGAGGAGTTCGCGCGCGACACCGACCCGCTGGTCCGCCAGCTCCGGCCCGCCGCCCGCGAGCTGAGCCCGACGCTGATCGACCTCGCCGCGCTCGCCCCCGACCTGCGGGCGCTCTTCCGCGACCTCGGCCCGCTCATCACCGCCTCGCGGCGCGGTCTCCCCGCCGTCCAGCGGTTCCTCGAGGACCTGCGCCCGGCGCTCGGCGAGTTCGACCCGTTCCTCAAGCAGCTCAACCCGATCGCCAACTGGCTCGGCGAGCACCGCAACGAGCTGCGCGCGTTCTTCGCCAACTCGCCGTCGGCGACCCAGGCGCGCGGCGCCGACGGCGTGCACTACCTGCGCACGACGAACCCCTTCAACCCGGAGAACTTCGGGGCGTATCCGCGCCGCGTCGGCTCGAACCGGACGAACCCGTACATGAAGCCGCGCGGCTTCGACAACCTCGACCGCACGAGCCCCCAGGACCCGGGCCTCCTCTCCTACGAGACGCGCCACTGCGGCCGCCCGGACCCGGCGGTCGCGCCCGACCAGTCGCTGGCCGACCTCCTCCAGCAGGTGCTCCCGGTGCTCCAGCAGCCGCCGCCGACCGGCCCGCCCGATCCGCTGAACCCGCCGCCCCCGACGGCGACGCAGCTGGCCGGGAACATCCTCGCGTTCGGCTTCAACAACGCCCGGCCCGTTCCGTCGCCGCCGTGCGTGTACCAGGGGCCGTTCCGCACGGCGGAGGGCGAGCTGGTCGCCGAGGGCGGCGAGCTGACGCAGTACCCGCACGTGCGCGAGGCGCCCTCGAGTACGAGCAACCCCGACTCGGACTAGCGCATGTCCCGGTGGCTGCACCGCCTCGTGGCTCTCGTGACCCGCCGCCCGGCGGCGGCGGCGCTGGCCACGATCGCGCTCACGCTCGTCGCCGGGCTGCTCGCGCTGCGGCTCGAGCCCGCCACCGGCACGGAGACGCTCGTGGGCAAGGGCAGCGACTCCTACGAGGCCACCGAGCGCTACTACAAGCGCTTCGGCGACGACGCGGTGATCGTCCTCGTGCGCAACCCGCTGCCGAAGCTCGTCCTCACCGACGACCTCGGGCGGCTGCTGAAGCTCGAGGGCTGCCTCGGCGGGAACGTCCCGGTCAACGTCAAGGCCTACGGGCCCGCGGACGGGCCGTGCGCGCGGCTGGCGCGCGACAAGCCGGCGAAGGTGGTGTTCGGGCCCGCGACCTTCATCAACGAGTCGGTCCGCCGGCTCACCGCCGAGTTCGTCAAGCGCAGCACCGCGGCCAAGGAGCAGGGGGAGCGGGCGGCCCGGGCGGCGCGCGAGCTGGGCACGGCCCGCGGGTGGAGCGAGGCGCGGATCGCCGCGGCCGCCAAGGCCGCGCGCGAGGCGGTGAACCTCCAGTTCACGCGCGATGTGCTCCAGATGGCGCTCAAGTTCGGGATCACGCGCGAGCCGCGGATCGACGACCCGCAGTTCGTGTCCAAGCTCGTCTTCGACGCGAGCAAGCCGGCGGGCACCCCG
The DNA here is from genome assembly GCA_030447275.1 of Solirubrobacteraceae bacterium. Taxonomy (GTDB): domain Bacteria; phylum Actinomycetota; class Thermoleophilia; order Solirubrobacterales; family Solirubrobacteraceae; genus CADCVT01. The sequence goes on from JAUJPF010000016.1 coordinate 54,999, forward strand.
AAGGCGCGCTTCGCCTACCTGTTCCCGACGAAGAGCTCGGCGCTGATCCAGGTGCGCCTGAAGCCGGGCCTGTCGGAGGACGCGCGGCGGCGGGCGATCGACGACATCCGCGCCGCGGTGCGGATGGAGGGGGGGTGGACCGAGAAGCAGGTCAAGGAGGAGGGGTGGAAGCTGCGCAACGGCGGCACGTTCGTCGTCACCGGCGCGCCCGTCGTCCTCGCCGACCTGTCCGACGAGATCACCGACTCGATCGTGCTGCTGCTCTTCGCCGCGCTGCTCTTGATGGCGGCGACGCTCGCGCTCGTCTTCCGCGCGCGGCTGCGGATGCTGCCGCTGCTCGTCGCGCTCGTCGCGGCGGGACTCACGTTCGGGGCGCTGTCGCTCGCGGGCGCGTCGCTGACCATGGCGTCGATCGCCGTGCTGCCCGTGCTGATCGGCCTGGCGGTCGACTACGCGATCCAGCTCCAGTCGCGCACGCTCGAGTCGGGCCGCGACGTCGAGCGCTCGGCCAAGCGGATGGCGGTGCGGGGCGCGCCGACGGTGGCGACCGCGGCCGCGGCGACGATCGCCGGCTTCTTCGTGCTCGTGCTGTCGCCGGTGCCGATGGTGCGCGGCTTCGGGCTGCTGCTCGTGCTCGGCATCGTGATCGCGTTCGGCGTGGCGCTCACCGCCGGCACCGCCGCGCTCGTGCTCGGGTCGCGGCCGCGCCGGCCCGCGCCCGGCGCCCTCGGCGACGCGCTGCGCGGCGCGCGCGAGCTGGTCGCGCCAGCCGCCCGCGGCGCGAGCGACCTCGTCGCGCCGGTGGGCCGCGGCCTCAACCGCGCGCTCGACGCCGGCATGCGGCGGATCCTGTCGCTCGGCGGGCGCTCGCCGCGGTGGGTGCTCGGCGCGGCCGCCGTCCTCGCGCTGGCGGGCTGGGGGCTCGACACGCAGACCAAGGTCGAGTCCGACGTGCAGAAGCTCGTCCCGCAGGAGCTGCCGGCGCTGAAGGACCTCAACGCGCTCCAGCGCGCGACCGGCGTCGGCGGCCAGCTCGACGTCATGATCGAGTCTGACGACGTCGCGACCCCCGAGGTCGTGGGCTGGATGCGCACGTACCAGCAGAAGCTGCTCGACCGCTACGGCTACTCGAAGGACCGGCCGTGCGGCCAGGCCGCGCTGTGCCCGGCGTTCTCGCTGCCCGACCTGTTCAGCTCGGAGCCGCGCGACGCTCAGCAGATCCGCGCGCTGCTCGGCGTCGTGCCGCCGTACTTCTCGCAGAGCGTGCTCACGCCCGACCGGCGGACGGCGACGCTGTCGTTCGGCATCCGGCTCATGCCGCTCGAGCGCCAGAAGGAGGTCATCGACACGATGCGCGCCGGGCTCGACCCGCCCGCGGGCGTGCGCGCCGAGCTGGCCGGGCTGCCGGTCATCGCCGCCGAGGCGAACGCGGCCGTGGCGTCGGACGCGCGGCGGCTGCTGACGCTGCTCGCCGGCCTGCTCGCGGTCTTCGTCGTCCTGCTCGTCGCCCTGCGCCACTGGCGCCGGGCCGCGGTCCCGCTCATCCCGATCGTGCTCGCCACCGGGTGGTCGTCGCTCGTGCTGTTCGCGCTGCGCATCCCGCTCAACCCGATGTCGGTGACGCTCGGCGCGCTCGTCATCGCGATCTCGACGGAGTTCAGCGTCCTGCTCTCCGAGCGCTACCGCCAGGAGCGCGAGGCCGGGCACGGCCCCACCGAGGCCCTCGAGCGGACGTACCGCTCGACGGGTGCGGCGGTGCTCGCCTCGGGTGTCACGGCGATCGCCGGCTTCGCGGTCCTCGTCGTCTCCGACATCCGGATGCTCCGCGACTTCGGCTTCGTGACGGTCGTCGACCTCACCGTGTCGCTGCTGGGCGTCCTCATCGTCCTGCCGTCCGTGCTCATGCTCGCCGAGCGCGGGGTCCCGTTCCGCCTGCCGGCACGACTGCCGCGGCTGCGACGCGCGCGCACCGCGTGAGCGGCCCGCTCGACTTCGGCGACGAGCCGCGCCGCGAGCCGCCCCGCGACGAGCCGGACCCGTCGCCGCCGGCGAAGCCGCCGGCGCCGCCGAAGCGCCCGGCGGGCAGCAGCCGCTACGGGTGGTTCGTCGGGCTCGCCGGGTTCCTCCTCATCGTCGTCGTGACGATCAACAGCGTCTCGACCGGCGGCCAGGAGGGCGGCGGCGGCCTGCAGGCCGGCGAGCGGCTGCCGCCGTTCGCCGTGCCGCTGGCCGACTCGAGCCTCGAGGGCGACGCCAACATCGCGACGAAGCCCGGGCAGGACCAGCTCGGTCCGCGGCCCGCGTGCGAGGTGCGCGGTCCCGAGGTCCTCAACGTCTGCGAGGAGTGGGAGCTCGGTCCGGTCGTGCTCGCGATCTTCCCGACCGCGGCCGGGAGCTGCCGCAGCGTCCTGCGCCAGATGGCCCGTCTGAAGGGCCAGTTCCCGCGCGTGCGCTTCGTCGGGGTGGGGAGCGAGGGCGACCGCGCCGACCTGCGCGGCGACTGGGGCTTCCCGGTCGGGTGGGACCGCGACCGCCAGGTCGCCGCGCGCTACGGCGTGATCGGGTGCCCCCAGGTGACGTTCGCGAACCGCGGCGGCAAGGTGGTCGAGACCGTGCCGCGCGAGCTGAGCGACGCGGCGTTCGCCGAGAAGGTGCGCCGGCTGCGGTGAGGGAGCCCGCGCTCGGCTGGATCGACCCGCAGCTCGCCGAGGAGTTCCCGAAGCTGCGGCTCTGGCAGCTGCGCGTCGACGCCGCCGACCACCCGAGCCCGCCCGCGATCCGCGAGCGGCTGCGGATCCTGTCCGACCGCTTCCACGGCGCGCACGCGATCGCCATGCGGCGCGACCCCGTGCCGCACGCCTACCGCGTGTTCTTCCGCCACATCGGGATCGACCCCGACGGCGAGGAGCGCACGCCGGTCGAGGCGGCGGCTCTCGCGCGACTCAAGCACGGCGGGTTCAAGTCGGCCGGGCTCGTCGCGGACGCGGCGCTGCTCGCCGTGGTGGAGACGGGCGTGCCGGTGTGGGCGCTCGACGACGGCCGCGTGCGGGGCGAGCTGGGCATCCGCCCCGCGGGGCCCGAGGAGCAGCTCGGCGCCGGCGAGCTGGCGGCCGACGTGCGGCCGGGGCGGCTCGTCGTCGCCGACGACGCGGGGCCGGTCGGCGAGCTGTTCGGCGCCCTCTCCGCGGAGCACGTCGTGACGGCCGCGACGACGGCGATGCGCCTGTTCTCGGTGCAGGCGCCGGGGGTTCCCGGGATCCACGTCGAGGAGGCGCTCTGGACGTGTACGGAAGCGCTCGACAGCGTGTGAACGGCGCGCTACCCTGCGGAGCGATGGTCGTCCTTGACGGCAGGTTCGCCGGACTCCCCCCGTACGTCGACGAGCAGGTCGACGAGGCGGGGGCGCGCCGGTCGCTGCGCGAGCAGATCGCGCGCCTCGAGCGCCAGCTCGCCGACGCCGTCGTGGCCAGCTTCCCGCAGACGCGGCTCGACATCTCGCCGCCGGCCGGCGGCGGTGTGCCGCGCCTGCTGTCGCTCGCCGAGCTCGAGGACGAGCGCGACTCGCTCCAGCGGCGGCTGCGCGAGGCGCGCGCGGTGCTCGAGGGCCGTGGCGCCGAGATCGAGCGCAACCGGATCCTGCTGGAGCGCATGCTGCTCCAGCCGAAGCGCTACAAGTTCGCCCGCATGCACCGCGCCGACGTGGACATGGGCGGCTGCGGCGCGTGGCAGGTCCGCCCCCGCCTCGGGCTCATCGGCATGATGATGGGCTGGTGGCAGGTCAAGCTCTCCTCCGGCTGTCCCTTAGCCACCTGACATCCGACGCGCGCCGACCGAGCGCGCGCGCCTGATGGGCCGCCGCGCACGCAAGCGGGGGACCGAGGCCGTGCGCGCGCCCGCCGAGCCGCGCCCGGCGCCCACCGCGCCGCGATCCTCCGGCGGACGGCCGGTGCGCCGCCACGCGCGCCTCGACGAGGCGCCGAAGGCGCCGTGGCACCCGTTCCCGCTCGTCGAGCTGTCGATCTTCGCCGGGCTCGTGCTCATGGTCGTCGGGTTCGTCAGCGACCCCGGCGAGCCGCGCACGACGCTGCTGTTCGGCGGGCTCGTGCTCATCAGCCTGGCTTCGATCGAGCTGGCGGTGCGCGAGCACGTGGCCGGCTACCGGTCGCACACGACGCTGCTCGCGGGCGCGGCCGCGCTGCTGGTGGCGGTCCCGCTGTGGTTCACGCCCGTGCCGCAGGTGGCGATCGTCGTCGTCGCCGCGGCGGTCGGCTTCGCCGCGTTCCGCGCGCTGCGGTCGGTCTTCGAGCGACGGGCGGAGGGGTTGTCGTGGAGGGCATGAGCGAGGGGCGGCGGATGCGGCTCACGGGGCTGCACCACCTGACCGCGATCGTCCGCGACCTCGACCGCACGACGGCGTTCTACCGCGACCTCCTCGGGCTGCGGCTCGTGCGCGAGGGCGCGAGCGACGACGACCCCGACGCGCGCCACTACTGGTTCGCCACCGGAGACGGCGAGTCGGGGACGCTGCTCTCGTTCCTCGAGTACCCGAGCCTCGAGCCGGGGTCGTCGGCGTCGGCAGCCTGCAGCACTTCGCGCTGACCGTCGACAGCGCCGCGGAGCAGGCGGCCTGGCGCGACTACCTGCGGTCGCGGGGCGTCGCCGCGAGCGACGTGTTCGATCGCAGCGGCTTCCGCTCGATCTACCTCAGCGACCCCGACGGCCACATCGTCGAGATCGCGACGCGGCGCACCGCGCCCGAGCCGGAGCCGGAGCCGGCGGCGCCGGAGCCCGCCGAGCCGGCGGGCGAAGCGGCCGGGCCCCGCGAGGGACCCGGCGCTCCGCCTCTCTCCTAGAGCCTGCCGCTCAGACGACGGCGGCCGCCGGGGCGAGCCGCGCCTCGGCGTCGGCGTCGTCGCGCCGGACGCCCGCGTCCGCGGGGGCCAGCAGCAGCGCCAGCGCACGGCGCTGGCGGTCGGTGAGCGAGCCGATGGTCTTCGTCTCCGAGACCGGGATCTGCCCGAGGAGCTTCCGGCAGCGGGTGATGCCCCACCGCCGCTGGCTCATGAGCAGGTCGGCCACGGTCATGCTCTCGGCCTCCCACGGTGACCCCAGGATGACGTCGCCGACGCTGAGCTCCCCGCAACCCACGCGACGCTTGAGCTCCGCGCGGGCGAGCCGCACCTCGTTGGCGCGCGAGAGCGCGCGGAGGTGCTGTGGACGTGCAGGGGCCATCGTCGCTGTCGCGGTCATTCCTGTCCTCCCCGCCGGCCGCGTGCGCGACCGGCACTGTCGTTGTTGCATGCCAGCGCCACGCGACTCGCACCGGGGCTCCCAGGGGTCCTCGAGGACGGCTTGCGGGACTGCCCGTATCCCGCTCCACCGGCCCCGTCTCACCCCCGTCCCGGAGCGTCGCCGTGACGCGTTGGCGAAGGTAGCTCGGCCGATCACGATTTTGCAACATCGGGCCAACGAGACGTATGCAACAAGCGGGCTTTTCGTTATCGGCCGCTGGTCAGTGCGGCAGCGGGCCGTGCTCGGCCTCGAAAGCCTGCTTGACCGATGCGACCGCGTCCAACGCAGCGTCGAGCGTCGCGCGGTCGTGTGTGGCCATCACGCTGGTCCGCAGCAGCGCCCCGCCGGGCGGCACGGCGGGGTGGATGGCGACGTTCGTGTAGACGCCGGCGTCGTACAGCGCGCGCCACAAGAGGACGGCCTTCCAGTCGTCCTCGACCAGCACCGGGACGACCGGCGTGACGATCGGATGCTCGACCACCTTCAGCCCCAGCGCGCGCAGCCCGTCGCGCAGGTGGCCCGCGTTCGAGCACGCGCGCCATCAGCTCGGCGCCCTCGTCGGAGCGCACGACGCGCAGGGCGGCCAGCGCCGCCCCGAGCGCGGCGGGCACGTTCGACGCCGTGAAGAGGAAGGCGCGCGAGTGGATGCGCAGGTAGTCGATGACCTCGGCGGGGCCGCTGAGGAAGCCGCCGCACGACGCCAGCGACTTCGAGAAGGTGCCCATCCGCAGGTCGACGCGGTCCTCGACGCCGAGCAGCTCGGCCGCGCCGGCGCCGCGCTCGCCGAGGACCCCGGCGCCGTGGGCCTCGTCGACCATGAGCCGCGCCCCGTGGCGCTCGGCCAGGTCGGCGATCTCGCGCAGCGGCGCGACGTCGCCCTCCATCGAGAAGACGCCGTCGACCACCACGAGCACGCCGCCGCCGTCGCCCTCGGCCTTGACGAGCTGGCGCTCGAGCTTGTCGAGCCGGCCGTGGCGGAACGGGCGCAGCTTGGCCCGCGAGAGCAGGCAGCCGTCGAGGATCGAGGCGTGGTCCGCCGAGTCGGCGATGACCGTGTCGCCGGGGGCGAGGATGGCCCCGAGCGTGCCGATGTTCGCCTGGTGGCCGGTGGTGAAGACGATGGCGTCCTCGTCACCCGTCCACTCGGCGATCTCGCGCTCGAGCTCCAGGTGCAGCGGGGTGGTGCCGTTGAGCAGTCGCGAGCCGGTGAGCCCGGTGCCGTAGCGGTCGAGCGCGTCGCGGGCGCCCTGGCGCACGCGCTCGTCGCCCGTCAGCCCGAGGTAGTTGTTCGAGCCGAGCATGATCCGGCGCTCGCCCTCGACCTCCATGATCGGGAGCGCGGGCGACTCGATGAGCCGGAAGTACGGCAGCAGGTCGGCCTCGCGGGCGGCGGCGAGCTGCTCGGCGCGGTCGTGGCCGCGGACCTTGGCGAAGACGTCGACTCGGGTGGGCATGGACTAGGGTGCGCCGCCGTGTCCGTGGAGGTCCGTCACGTCGGGTCGCGGCGCGAGCTGCGGGAGTTCGTCGAGCTCCCGTTCCGCCTGCACTCTACCTCTCCGGCCTGGATCGGACCGCTCAAGCTCGAGCGCCACGCGTTCCTGAGCCGGCGGTTCAACGCCTTCGCCCGCCACGGCGAGTGGCGCTACTGTTCCTGGCCCGGCGCGACGGCCGCGTGGCCGGCCGGATCTCGGCGCAGGTCGACCACGCGTTCAACGCCTACCACGGCAACCGCTGGGGGATGTTCGGCTTCCTGGAGGTCGAGGACGACCCCGAGGTCATGGCCGCGCTGCTCGAGGCCGCCGCCGGGTGGCTGCGCGAGCGCGGGCGCGAGCGGATGGTCGGCCCGATGGACTTCACCGCCAACGACGAGCTGGGCGTGCTCATCGAGGGCTTCGAGCTCGAGCCGATGATCCGCCAGCCGTGGCACCCGCCGTACGTCCAGCGCCTCTGCGAGGGCGCCGGGCTGGCCAAGGAGGTCGACCTCTTCATGTGGCACCTCCACATCTCCGACCGCGACCACATGCTGCCGATCATGTTCGAGCTGGCGGAGGCCGCAGAGCGCGACCATGGGGTGCGCGTGCGCAAGATGAGCCGGCGCTCCCTGCGGCGCGACCTCGACGTCTTCGCGGAGATCTACAACGACGCCTGGAAGCGCAACTGGGGCTTCGTGCCGTACTCCAAGGAGGACCTCGACGCGTACCCGAGGAGCTGCACATCGTCTTCGACCGCAACTGGTTCATGGTCGCCGAGATCGACGGCGAGCCGGTCGGCGCGGCGATCACCGTCCCCGACGTCAACCAGGCGCTCAAGCGGATGGACGGGCGGCTGCTGCCGCTCGGCTGGTGGCACTACCTCAACCGGCGGCGCCACATCGACCGGGTGCGGGTCGGCTTCCTCGGGGTCAAGCGCGAGCACCAGCACGCCGGGGTCGCCGCGCGGCTGTTCGTGGAGCACTTCGACATGGCGGGCTCGGTGGGCCCGCCCGAGGGCGAGATGGGCTGGATCCTCGAGACGAACACGCCGATGAACCGCGCGATGGAGGCCATGCACGGGCGGATCGTCAAGAAGTACCGCGTGTACGAGCGGGCGTTGTAGGAGAACGTGCGCCGCCGCCGCCTCCGCGTTTAGGATCACGCCCATGGAAGCCGCGAGCCTGACCGTCAGCCGGCTGGGCGCCTCGACCGATGGCGTCTGGCTGAGGTCCCGCAACTGGGACCTGACCTTCCTTATCCTCAGTGCGGCCCTGGTGCCGATCCCGCTGCTGATGTACCACGGGGCCGGGATCTCGCAGACGGCGGTCAACCTGATCGTGGCCGGGCTCATCGGCGGGCCGCACCTGTACTCGACGTTCACGTACACGGTGATGCAGCGCGGCTATCGCGAGCAGCACAGGTCGTTCCTGCTCGGCACGCTGCTGCTGCCGGTCGTCGTGACCGTGCTGGCGTTCACGAACATGCAGATCCTCCTGACGCTGTTCTTCACGTGGGCGTCGATCCACGTGCTGCACCAGATCAGCTACATCAACGACTCGTACGCGGCCAAGCGCCCGGTGAAGCGGCCCATGCGCGACAAGGTCATCGACTACGGCGTGATCTTCTCGTGCCTGTATCCGATGGCCACGCCGCAGGTGCTCGACCGCCAGTTCCAGCTCGGCGGCGAGGCGATCTACGTCCCCGACTTCGTGACGACGGGCATCCTGCGCGACCTGCACATCTTCGGGGCGTTCGCGCTGTTCGGGATCTTCCTCGTGCTGTGGATCGGCAAGAACGTGCGCGACTACCGCCAGGGGCAGCTCCTGGTCCCGAGCGTGCTGCTCATCGGCCTGACGATCGTCATCGGGTTCACGCTGCCGCTGTTCCCGAACCTCGACGTCGCGTTCCAGGGCTTCAACTGCTGGCACTCCTTCCAGTACCTCGCGCTGATCTGGTACCTGAACCTCATGCGCAAGGAGCGCGGCGAGCTCGACAACCACTTCGTCGCCGAGTCCAACGGGCCCGACCGGCCGCTGCGCTTCTACGCGCTGAACGTCGGGCTCACGGCGGCCGCGGGCGCGCTCGTGCTGCTCGTGACGCTCATCCCGGGCGTCTCGACGCAGAAGGCCTACTACATCGTCATCCTCTCGACGCTGTGGCAGCACTACTACCTGGATCACCTCCAGTTCACGAAGCTCGGCGACCTCGTCGGCTCGCAGGACAACCGATTGCTCGGCAAGGCGAAGGCGTAGGTGGCTGAGGCGACGCAGGTCGTCCCGGCGGCGACCGCGACGGTCGAGCCGGCGAAGCCCGCCGGCCAGGTCGCCGCGCAGGCGGCGGCGGTGGCGGCGACGACGTTCGTCGCCGGCGCCGGGCTGGCGGCGGTGGTGCGCGGGCGCAGGTCGCGCAAGCTCTCGCGGCGGCTCGGGCGGCGGCGCAAGGACCTGCCCATCGTCGCCAGCCGGTCGTTCCTGGTCGACGTCCACGTGCTCGACCCGCGGCGATAGAGCGGCGGTGCCAGCGGCGGGACCTCACCGCCTCGTGAGTCGTCGGACGGCCGCCGGACCACGAGACGAAGCCGCACGGAGCGCGAACGGGGCTCCAGGCGCCGACCGTCCGCCGCCAAGCGGCGTAGGGTCCGGCGCCGTGGTCGAGCGGCGTGTCGAGGTCACCCCCGTCTGGGCGTTCCGGATGCCGGCGCTGATCGGCCGCGACGCGGTCGCCCGGCGGCGCGGCGGCGTCCTTGAGCGGCTCGTCCATGCGGGCGGCGCACCGGTCGTGGTCCGGGCCGCGCAGACCGCGCGCGACCGCGTGCTGATCGGCGCCGAGGGGCCGCACCGCGCGGCGTGCGACGCCGCGATCGAGCGGGCGCGGTTCTGGCTCGGCGTCGACGACGACCTCTCGGAGTTCTACGCGCGCTTCCGCTACGACCCGGTCATCGGCCCGGTGGTGCGGGCGCAGCCGTGGCTGCGCGCGCCGCGGCGTCCGGAGCCGTTCGAGGCGCTCGCGTGGGCGATCACCGAGCAGCTCATCGACTTCCCGCGCGCGGCGGCGATCCAGCGCCGGATCGTCTTCCGCCTCGGTCCGCGCTGCCCGCGGACGGGGCTGCGCGACCTGCCGTCCGCGCGGTCGCTCGCGGGCCAGGCGCCGGCGCTCCTCCAGTCGCTCGACCTCTCGGCGGGGCGCTCGCTGGCGCTGGTCAGGTGCGCCCGCGAGGTCGCCACCGGCCGCGTCGATCTCCACGACGACCACGAGGCCGGCTGGCGGCGCCTGCGGCGGATCCCGGGCATCGGCGCGTGGACGCTCGAGATCCTCGCGCTCAACGGGCAGGGCCGCCACGACCAGGTCCCGGCCGGCGACCTCAACCTCGCAAAGCTCGTCGCGCGGATGCGCACCGGCGACCCGCACGCCCGCGCGACCGAGGACGAGGTGCGCGAGCTCTTCGCGCCGTACGCGCCGTGGGGCGGGCTCGCGTCGGTCTACGCGATGCGGGCGCTCGACGTCACGGCCCCTCCGCGGCCTGCGGACCCTCGCCGGGGACGAACTCGTTCGTCAGCGCGCGTCGCGGGTCCTCTCGCCGCTTGAGGAGATCGTTGGCGGCCATCCAGCGGCCGTACTCGACCCACTCGCCCTCCTCCATGTAGCCGAACGCGCGGTCCTCGTCGTCGGGGAAGAAGACCGGCAGCGTCGCGCGGACGCTCGCCTCCTGCAGTCCGCGCTCGAGGTCGCGGTTGGCCCGCAGCAGCGGGTCCACGCCGGCCCGGACGTCCTCGCGCAGCGCCTCGTGGCCGCGGCCGAGCGCGAGCAGGAAGCGGCGCAGGACGTTGCCGCGCGAGCGGGCGTCCTCCTCGCGGGCGACGATCACCAGCTCGTTGTAGGTGGGGACGCCGAGCTTCTCGATCCGCAGGATCGTCGGCTGCCGGCGGCGGCGCTCGAGCTCGACGCCCTCGTAGTTCCAGAACGCGCCGAGCGTCGCGTCGACGCGCTTGGAGATCATCGCCGGGCCGAGGTTGAAGCCGACGTTGACCTCCTCGACGCGCGCGGGGTCGACGCCGGCCTCGGTGAGGATCGCCTTCAGGTACGCGGACTGGTACGGGATGCCCGCCGTCCCCACCGTCTTGCCCTCGAGCTGGGCGGGGTCGCGGATCGCGCGGTCGCCGAGCGACATCAGCGAGGTGAGCGGCTTCTGCACGAGCGCGCCGATGGCGACGACCTTCAGGCCGCGGTCGCGCGCGAGCAGGACCTCGGGCTCGTAGGAGATCGCGAGGTCGGCCTTGCCGGCGGCGAGCAGGCGCAGCGGCGCCGCCGGGTCGCTCGGCGTCGCCGGGCGGACGTCCAGGCCGGCGTCCTCGAACGCGCCGGTGCCCATCGCGGCGTAGATGCCGGCATGGTCGGCGTTCGGGAAGAAGTCGAGCAGCAGGTCGAGCCGCTCGGTCTGCCCGGCGCGCGGCTCGGGCTCCTCGCGCTCGCCGCAGCCTGCGAGCAGCGCGAGCAGGGTCAGCGCGGCCAGCCACGTTCGCTTCACGTCGGTCCTCCTGGTCGGTGGGCCCACGGCGCGATCCGCCGCTCGGCCAGGTGCAGGGCGTAGAACAGGGCGACGGCGAACGTCGCGAGGATCGCCACGGCGGCCCAGGCGCGCGCGATCTCGAGCTGGGGGAGGGACTGGAGGATCAGGTGCCCGAGCCCCTCGCTGGAGCCAGCGTACTCGGCGAAGACGGCGCCGATGACGGCGACCGCGACGGCGATCTTCGCGCCGCTGAGCGCGCCGGGCAGCGCCGCGGGCGCCTCGGCCCAGCGGAAGGTCTGCCAGCGCGTCGCGTCGAGCGTGCGCATGAGCTTCAGCTCGTCGGGGTCGACGCGCCGCAGGGCGTCGAGCGTCGCCACGACGATCGGGAAGAACGAGACGAGCGCGACGATCGCCACCTTCGGGGTCAGCCCGAAGCCCCACCAGACGACGAGCAGCGGCGCGACGATGACGATCGGGACGGCCTGGGACGCGACGAGCAGCGGGAAGATCGCGCCGCGGGCGGTGCGGCTGAGGTGCAGGCCGACGGCGAGGGCGAACGCGGCGACGACGGACACCGCGATCCCGGCCGCGACCTCGACTGCGGTGACCCAGAAGTTGTCCCACAGCAGCGCGCGGTCCTCGTAGGCGGCCTCCGCGATTGCGGTCGGCGCGGGGAGGATCAGCTCGTCGACGCCGCCCGTGCGCGCGTAGAGCTCCCAGATCGCGAGCAGGGCGAGGCCGATCAGCGGCGCGCCGAGGCGGCTCATCGCGCTCCCTCCAGCGCGGCGACGGCCCGCGCCCGCAGCTCGACGACCTCGTCGTCGGTGGCGGCGCGCGGGCGGGGCGACTCGGGTCGCAGCTCGGCGACGACGCGGCCCGGGCGCCGCGAGAGCACGACGACGCGGTCGGCGAGGACGAGCGCCTCCTCGACGTCGTGGGTCACGAGCAGCACGGTCCGGGGCTCGCGCGCCAGCGCGCCCGCGAGCCACGCCTGCATCTCGGCGCGGGTGATCGCGTCGAGCGCGGCGAAGGGCTCGTCGAGGCACAGCACCGGCTTGCCGGCGAGCAGCGTGCGCAGGAACGCGACCCGCTGCTTCATCCCGCCGCTCAGCTCGTACGGCCGCGCCGCCTCGAACCCGCCGAGCCCGAGCTGGGCGAACAGCGGCGCGGCGGCGGAGCGCGCGTCGGCGCGCGAGCGGCCCTGCACCCGCAGCGGCAGCGCCGCGTTGTCGAGCGCGCTCAGCCACGGCAGCAGCAGGTCGCGCTGCGCCATCAGCACGGCCGGCGCCGCCTCGACGGTGCCGGCCGTGGGCTCGGCCAGGCCGCACACGAGCTCGAGCAGCGTCGTCTTGCCGCACCCGCTCGGGCCGACCACCGCGACGACCTCCTCCGGCCGCGCGTCGAGCGACAGCGCCTCGAGCGCCACGACGTCGCCGAAGCGCTGCGTCACGGCGTGCAGCGTGACGGTGGGCGGCGCCTGCGCGCGCGATGCAGCCTCGGGTGTCGTGATCGCTCCCTCCGCGGGCATTACCCCACAGGTTCGAAGGGTCAGCGCGGGCGTTCGCGCTATCTCAGCCGGCCGTCTCCCGCCAGCACCCCTGGTCTCGCTTGCCGATGATGCTACCGGGGAACAACCCCGGGCCATGGACTTCCAGATGATTCCGGTGACGCAGCGGGTCGAGGTCGAGGGGCGCAGCGATCGCGAGGCGGTCGGCGAGTTCAGCGGCCGGGTGATCGCGGTCGCGTTTCGAGGCGGCGACCCGGTGGGCGCTCCCGTGGGCGACATGGCCGAGGGGGAGGGCGCGCAGACGGCGCCGCCGGAGGGGCTCGGCGGGTTTGGGACGACGTACTTCCTCCTCGCCGGCGGCGGCCACCCGGCGCCGTTCTGGGTGCCGAAGGAGGACGTCGAGCGCACGCGGGTGAGCTAGGTCGCGGCGCGGGTCAGCCGGGCGAGCAGGTCGTCGGCGGTCGCGACCTCGAGGTGCCCCACCGCGACGCGCCTCCCGGAGCTGACCGCGAGGCCGAGCGTCGAGAGGCCCGCGCGGCGCTGGAGGGGCGACGTACGGGTGAACGCCTCCGGCAGGCGGCCGGCGTCGGCGACGAGCGTCGTGCGCTGGAGGCCGCGGCGGCGCAGGACGACCCGCCCGCCGCTCAGGCGCCAGCCGGCCGTGCGGAACGCCGCGACGCCGTGGGCGGCGCCGGCGAGGGGGAGGGCGAGCGCGGCGAGGCCGGGGGCGCCGGCGAGCGCGACGAGGACGAGCGGGACGACGGCGCCCGCGACGACGGGCGGCACGACGTAGCGGCGCAGCGCGCGCCGGGGAGGGGCGGCGAGCGCCGCGCCGCCGTCGACGAGCTCGGGCAGCAGCGCCCGCACGACCGCGTCGACCTCGGTGCGGCGCACGAGCGGCAGCAGCGCCTGCGCCGTCGCCGGTTCCTTCGCGTAGCCGGCGCTCTCGATCCGCACCTGGGCGAGGCCGAGCGGCTCGCGCAGGGGCGACTCGACGATCCGGATCGCGGCGACGCGGGCGATCGGGATCGACGACTCGCGGCGCTCGACGATCCCGCGCGCGATCCGCAGCCGGTCGCCGTCTCGGGTGACGGTGAAGCGCGCGAACGCGACGAGCGTCCCGAGCACGGAGAGCACCCAGGCCACCGCGAGCACCGCGGCCACCGCCACCAGCCACTCGCGCGGCGTGTCCGGCAGCAGCCGCTGCGCGTCCTCGGCGCCGAGCACGTCGTCGAGGACCTGCGAGGCGCCGGCCACGATCGGGACGAGCACGCCGAGCGAGCCCGAGGTCAGCGCGGCGACGAGCAGGCGGCCCGGCCCGAGCCGCCACGCGGGCGCGCCGGACGCGGCCTCCTCCGCGACCGCGACGGGGGTGCCCCGCTCGCGGACGACCTCGCGCAGCTCCTCGGCGACGGCCGGCGCGACCGCCTTCAGCACGATCTCGCCCTTCGCCCCGCCGCCCGCGGTCTGCACGTGCAGCTCGACCGCGCCGAGCAGGCGCTGCACGGGCCCGCGGACGGTGTCGATGGCCTGCACGCGGTCGAACGGAACGGAGACCATCCGCTCGGTGAACACGCCCGTGCGCAGCCGGATCCCCGTCTCGTCGACGCCCCACCACGTCGTCGTCCACGTCGCGTAGGCGCTGATCGTCGCCACGACGATGCCCGCGATCCCGAAGCCGATCAGCCGCCCGAGGCCGCCGCCGCCGACGAGGGCGATGACGACGACCGGGACCGCGATGCCGCGCAGCCCCTCGAGCGCCTCGGCCCCGATCGCCGCGTGGTGCAGCCGGCGGCGGCTACGTGTCATCGCGCGTGCGGGCCAGCTCGGCGACGCGCGAGCGCACCTGCTCGGCCTCGACCTTGCCGAGCGCGGGGATCGCGACGCCCCCGGCGGCGGTGTGGAACGTCACCGTCGCGAGCTGGAGCGAGTCCTGGAGCGGCCCGGACTCGGTGTCGACGTGCTGCACGCGGCGGATGGGGATGATCGTGCGCCGGACGACGAACGCGCCGCGCATGAGGTCGACCTCGTCCTCGCGGATCTCGTAGCGCCAGCGCCGCCAGCGCAGCTCGGGGAGCACGCCGGCGACGACGGCGGCGCCGAGCAGAGCGACCGCGAACCCGAGCCACGCGAGGTCCCCGAGCGGCTCGGCGAGCATGATCGCGCCGAGCAGCCCCACGCCGCCGTACGCGATCCCCTTCATCCGCCAGTACGACCTGGCCGTCTCCGGGAGCCGCCGCGACGGAGCGTCCACTACGGCGCGTGGATCGGGCGGGTCAGCGCCTTGACGAAGTCCTCGAGCTGCTGGGTCGTCCAGCACTCGAACGCCTCGCAGAACTCCTCGTACGCCGAGATCACCGAGTCGCCGTAGTTCCAGTACAGCCGCGGCTCGGGGTTGAGCCAGAACGTCCGCCCGGCCCGCGCGACGATGCGGGCGAAGACGTCGGCCCGCGGGTCGCGGCCGTTCGTGCGGGCGTCCCCCAGCACGATCACCGTCGCCCGCGGGTGCAGGTCGTCCTCCACCTGCTCGAGGAACTCGCGCCACACGCGGCCGTAGTCGGTGTAGCCCGAGACGTCGGCGACGCCGGCGTCGCGGCCGATCGCCGTCGCTCACCGCGCGGAAGTCGCGCTCGCGGGCGAAGACGTCGGTCACCTCGCTGACGCGCTCGATGAACACGAACGAGCGCATCTTGCGGAACGCGTCGTGCAGCGCGTGCAGCACGCTGAGGAAGAACACCGACGCGCTCGTCACCGACGTCGACACGTCGCAGAGCACGAAGATCTCCGGCCGCCGCGGCCGCATCGGCTTCTCCTTGACGACGACCAGGACGCCGCCGATGCTCGAGCGACGCGCGCATCGTCCGGCGCACGTCGACGTGCATCCGGCGCTTCGTGCCGCGGTGCTCCTGGCCCTGCGTCTTCAGGCGCCGCTTGAGCTGCGCGACGACGCGGTGCACCGACGCGAGGTCCTGGAGCGGCCCGGTGGGCAGCGCGCGGTCGAGCTCGTTCAGCGGGCGCTTGGGCGGCAGCGCCTGGAGCCGCTCGATCTGGCGGCGCTCGAGCTCGCGGCGCAGGAGCTGCTCGAACCGGCGCAGGCGGTCGCGCGGGACGCCGTCGCGGCGCGGGTCGTCGACCGGCAGGTCGGGCTGCGGCTCGGAGCGCAGGCCGAGCGCGCGGCGGATGCGCTGGACGTCGACGCCGATCACCCCCGAGCCCTCGCCCTGGCGGCCGAAGGCGGCGATGGCCAGGCGCGCGAGGTCGCGCATCTGGCTCTCCTCGCCGTCGCGCAGCGCGGCGGCGATCTGCTGGCGCAGCGTGGCGAGGTCGACGCCGCCGGCGGCGTCGCCGAGCTCGAGGCCGGCGTTCGCGTCGTCCTGCTCGCGCACGCCCTCCTCGGCCGCCGCCGCCTCCGCCGCGCGGAAGAAGAACCGCTCGAAGACCAGCTCGAACACGCGCCGGTCCTCCGGCGACTTCGCGAGCGTCGCCGCCAGCGCCTCGCGGAACACGTCGGGGTCGGTCCACCCGACCTGCTCGAGCGCCGCGAACGCGTCGAGCAGCGCGCTGGTGCCGACCTGCACGCCCTCGCCGCGCAGCTCCTCGCCGAGCTCGACGACGCGCGCGGCGAACCCCGGCTGGTCAGGCACCGAGCGGGCTCTGGAGCCGCACGCCGACGCGCTCGGCCACCAGGTCGAGGTCGGTGCGGTGCTTGACGATCACCGACATCGTGCTCCGGAACGTCTCGTCGTCGATGTCGGTCGCACCGAGCAGCAGGAGCGCGCGCGCCCAGTCGATCGACTCGGCGATCGACGGCGGCTTCTTCAGGTCCAGGTCGCGCACCATCCCGATGACCTCGACGAGCTTGCGCGCGATCGCGTCCGACAGCTGGGGAGCGTGGAGCTTCACGATCTCGAGCTCGTGCTCGAGGTCCGGGTAGTCGAGCCAGAGGTAGAGGCAGCGGCGCTTGAGCGCCTCGGTCAGCTCGCGCGTGTTGTTCGAGGTCAGCAGCACGACGGGCTGCGTGCGCGCCTCGACACGGCCGAGCTCGGGGATCGAGATCTGGAAGTCGGAGAGGACCTCGAGCAGCAGCGCCTCGAACTCCTGGTCGGTCTTGTCGATCTCGTCGATCAGCAGCACGACCGGCTCGGGCGACGCGATCGCCGTCATCAGCGGGCGCTCGAGCAGGAACTCCGAGCCGAAGATGTCGTCCTGGACCTCCTGCCAGCCGGTCCCCTCCGCCTCGGCCTGGATGCGCAACAGCTGCTTGCGGTAGTTCCACTCGTAGAGCGCCTTGGCCTCGTCGAGCCCCTCGTAGCACTGGAGGCGCACCAGCTCGCGGCCGAGGTAGCGGCTGAGCGCCTTGGCCAGCTCGGTCTTGCCGACGCCGGCCGGTCCCTCGACGAGGACGGGCTTGCCGAGCTTCGTCGCGAGGAACCCCACGAGCGACGCGGAGCCGCTCGGGAGGTAGCCTACGGAGCGGAGTCCGCTGTCGACGTCGGCGACGGTGGTGGGGCCGGACATGGGCGACGGATGATAGGACGGGTACCGCGATGATCCTCGCCGCCACGACCATCCCCGCCGCGCCCGTCGTGATCTTCATGGCCGTCGGCGTGCTCATCGCGATGTTCGGCCACGCCGCGAAGTCGCGCGCGACGGTCGCGACCGGGCTCCTGATGCTGTTCATGGCGACCGCCGCGATGTTCGCCGGCGCCTACGCCGCGTACCAGGGCGACGAGCCCGATCCGCGGCCCGCGTGCGGCAAGGAGTGCCCCAAGCAGGGCGAGCCGCGCTAGAGCTCGCCCACGAGCTCGCCGAGCGACTCCACGACGCGCGACGGGCGGTAGGGGAAGCGATCGGTGTCGTCCCGGGTGGTCGCCCCGGTGAGGACGAGGATCGTCTCGAGCCCCGCCTCGAGCCCGGCGACCACGTCGGTGTCCATCCGGTCGCCGACCATCGCCGTCGACTCGGAGTGCGCGTCGAGCGCGTTCAGCGCGGAGCGCATCATCAGCGGGTTGGGCTTGCCGACGTAGTACGGCTCGACGCCGCTCGCCCGGCTGATCATCGCCGCCACCGACCCCGTCGCGGGCAGCGGTCCGTCGGCGCTCGGGGCGGTCGTGTCGGGGTTGGTGGCGATGAAGCGGGCGCCGCGGCGGATCAGCCGGATCGCCTGGGTGATCGCCCCTCGAAGCTGTAGGTGCGCGTCTCGCCGAGGACGACGTAGTCGGGATCCTGCTCGTCCTGGGTGTAGCCGGCGGTGTGGAGCGCGTTGGTCAGCCCGGCCTCGCCGACGACGAAGGCGCTGCCGCCGGGGCGCTGGCTCTCGAGGAACGCGGCGGTGGCCAGGGCCGAGGTCCAGATCGCCTCCTCCGGCACGTCGAGGCCGCTGCGGCGCAGGCGCGCGGCGAGGTCGCGGCGCGTGAAGCGCGAGTTGTTGGTGAGGACGAGGAACGGCAGCCCGCGCTCGCGCAGGCGCGCGACGAACTCGGGCGCCCCGGGGATCGCGCGCTCCTCGTCGACGAGCACGCCGTCCATGTCCATCAGCCACGACGCGATCGGCACGTCGCCGAGCGTACGGCGTCGGGCGCTCAGCTAGCGCATGGCGCGCAGCACGCGCGCGTGGCGCCGCGCGGCGGCGCGGCGCTCCGAGCGGCACTTGCGCACGGCGCGCTCGCGGCGCGAGCGGGTGCCGAGCTTGGCGGCGCGCTTCGTGCAGCGCCGGTAGGCCGCCCGGCGCCGCTGGGCGAGCTGGCAGCTGCGCACCGCGCGGCGGCGCGCGGAGAGCCCGCGGACGCGATCGGCGCGGGCCATGCAGCGCTGGAAGGCGGTCGGCGTCTGCGTCGTGGTCGTCTGCGTGGTCGTCGTCTCGCCGCTGCGGTCGGTCGTCGTGGTGCCGCCGTCGGTCGGGGCGGTCGACGTCGACGTCGTTGTCGTCGTCGTCGCGCTCTGCGGGGCGCGGGCGTCGATCCAGTTGTAGAGCTTCGTGTCGCCGACCCGCGCGTAGACGCCGTACGAGTTCGGGTAGCCGCAGCCGAAGCCGCGCGAGACGACGCCGACCTGGAGCAGCGTGCCGGACGCGTCGGGCACGACGAGCGGGCCGCCGGAGTCGCCCTGGCAGGAGTCCTTGAGGCCCGTGCGCTCGCCGGCGCACACGTCGACGTCGGCGTAGAAGTCGCCGCGGATCGGGTCGTCGAGGGGGTAGGCGGCGTCGCAGTCGGCGTCGCTGACCATCGGCACCCGAACCTCCCGGAGGCGGTTGCGGTAGTCGAGGCCCGGATCCAGGAAGATCGACGTGCCCCAGCCGGTGACCGTGGCCTGCTTGCCGGCGGCCCACAGCGGCTTCTCTGTGGCCGGGTTCGCGAGGCGGATCGGCGCGCCCTTCGTCGCCGCGCGCTGGAGCGTCACGACGGCGATGTCGCCCTTGAAGTCCGCGTCGTACTCCGGGAAGACCTCGATCTTCGCAGCGCCGATGGTCTCCGCCCCGGTGCGGTTGCGCAGATCCTGCGTGCCGATCAAGAAGCGCACGGAGGAGGGCGGGACGACCTCGCTGCGCCTGTCGCCGTTGCGGTCGTCGTAGACGCAATGGGCCGCGGTGAGGACCTTGTCGGCCCCGATCAGGCTGGCGCCGCACACCTGGTCGAAGTCGTTGGGGTCGTCCGCGGGGGCGTACTCGAACGCGATCATGTACGGGTACGGGCGCGTCGCGTCCGTACCGCCGATCACCGCGGAAGCGCTGGCGGGGAGGGCGAGGAGGGCGAAGAGCAGGGCGAAGCTGAGGCGGCGCATACCGTTTCAACGTACCCGGGGCCCGGAGCTTGCGAACTCGGGCGTTCGCACAGCAGCCGCACGCGCCTGTAGCGTCCGGTTCATGCACGACAAACTCGACGTCGGCGGCGTCTTCGAGCGTCTGTTCGAGGTCTACCGCGCCCAGTTCACCCTCATCGTCCCGGCGGCGCTGATCGTCTTCATCCCCGTCGCGATCCTCAACGGCGCGTTCGTCGCCGGTGGGGGCATCGGCCTGGCGCTGGTGGCGATCCTTCTGTCGATCCTCGCCAACACGTGGCTCCAGGGCATGGTCATCGAGGCCGTGCGCGACGCGCAGGACGGCCGCCGCGACTTCACGGTCGGCGGCCTCTTCCGCTCGGTGATGCCGGTGCTGCCCGTGCTGCTCGGGGTCGGCGTGCTCGCCGCCCTCGGCATCGTGGTCGGTCTCATCCTGCTCATCGTCCCGGGCCTGATCCTGCTGACGTGGTGGGCGGTCGTGGCGCCCGCTGTCGTCATCGAGCGGCGCGGGCTCGAC
The DNA here is from genome assembly GCA_030447275.1 of Solirubrobacteraceae bacterium. GTDB lineage: Bacteria > Actinomycetota > Thermoleophilia > Solirubrobacterales > Solirubrobacteraceae > CADCVT01. Next base: position 75,071 of record JAUJPF010000016.1, read on the forward strand.
GCCTTCGGCCGCTCGCGCGACCTCGTGCGCGGCAGCGGCTGGCAGGTCTTCGCGGTCATCGTCGTCGTGTTCGTCCTCCAGGCGATCGCCAACAACCTGCTCGGCGCGATCGGCGGCGACAGCTTCGTCGGCCAGATGATCGCGTCGCTCGTCTCGGGCGCGCTGATCGGCCCGATCTCGGCGATCGCGGCGGCGCTGATCTACCTCGAGCTGCGCAAGATCAAGGAGGGCACGCAGCCCCCCGCGCACGGCGACCTCGACCAGGCGCAGGCGTCGCCCTTCGGCGAGTCGCGTCCGGCGGAGGCGTCGCCGTTCGGCGAGGGGCGCGACGACGCGCCGCAGACCTTCGGCGACGATCCCGAGGCGCCGTTCCGGCCGCCGTCCGCGGGGTCCTAGTCGCGCGGCTGGTGCCGCGTCGGCGCCTCGGCGTCGTCGAGCGTGAGCTGCTCGGGCTCTGACAGCGGGCGCCGCCCGCGCGGCACGACCTCGGTCGCCGCGGTGCGCGGCCCGTAGCCGGCGCCGGCGTCGTCCTCGCGCAGCAGCGGCGGCTCGGGCCGGCCGGCCGTGCGGATCTTCCAGCCCGTGGCCGCCAGCGCGGCCGTCGCGAGGAACGCGAAGAAGAAGCCCCACGTGATCCCGTCGGACACGGCGCGCTCGACGTCGGGCCGGTCGAACACCCGCCACAGCAGCAGGACCGCGGCCCACGCGCCCGCGACCAAGATCACGGTGCCGTCGCCGCCGGGCAGGTGGAACCCCCGGCGCTCGCCGCGCGCGAACAGCAGCACGAAGACGCCGAGCGCGACCAGGAGGATCGCCGCCTCGACGAACGAGAAGACCCCGAACGCGCTGAACGTCGGGTTCGTAGCGCGCCCACGGTCGATCACCGTCGCCTGGTACCACGGCAGGAACAGCGTGACCAGCAGCGCCAGCGCCGCGAGGCCCGCGAGGCGCTGGTCGCCGTCCAGCTCGCGCCAGGCCGCCTGAAGCCGGCCCGCCATCGCTACGCGCCGAGCGCCTCCAGGCGCCGTTCGACGAGCTCGCGGATCTCGGGGGCGACGGCCGGGTCGCGGGCGACCTGGCGCGCCTCCTCGAGCGCGAGCAGCGCCCGGCGCCTGCGGTCGCCGGCGTCGGGTGGGTGGGCCGAACTCTTGACGACGTTGTCGGCGCGCAGCAGCAGCGTGCGGATGCGCTCGCCGGGCGTCGCCGGGCTCATGCGCGCGCTCCGGCGGACGCCCGCAGCCGGTCGACGAGCAGCTTCGCGTCGCGGTCGGAGACGCTGCGGATCTGGCCCTGGAACGCGAGCTTCCAGTGCTCGGCCGGCCACTTCTGCACGTGCTCGAGCTGCGGCGCGATCTCCTCGCCGGGCACGTGCTCGTCGTCGGCGAGCACGATCTCCGGCTCGGTCGCAAAGCGCCACGGGTACGCGTCGGCCTTGCCCGGCTTGCCGGGCCAGATCCTCTCGCGGTCCTCGTAGAGCTCGCCAGCGACGGTGACCGATCCGGCGAAGCGCTGCACCTGCGTCAGCCAGAACACGATCCGGTCGCCGCGCTCGATCTCGAGCGCGCGGTTGCGGTTGCGCTCCTTGAGGCCGATCACCCGGAACCCGTGCTCGCGGGTGGCGGCGAAGTTGTCGGGCGAGCCGGTCAGGATCCACGTTGCCATGGGCCGCCGATCCTACCTGCGCCGGTACGGGAGCCATCCCGAGCAGGTCGCCGAGCTGATGCTCCCCGGCGGCGCCGGGCCGTTCCACGTCGTCGCGCTGCTGCACGGCGGCTTCTGGCGCAACCGGTACCGTCGCGACCTGATGGCTCCGCTGGCCGAGGACCTCGTCGCGCGCGGGTGCGCCGCGTACAACGTGGAGTACCGCCGCCTCGACGCCGGCGGCGGCTGGCCCGAGTCGGCGCAGGACGTCGTCGCGGCGATCGACCACCTCGGCGAGCCGGTCGACGTCGTCGGCCACTCGGCGGGCGGCCACCTCGCGCTGATCGCGGCGGCCGAGGGGCGCGCGCGGCGGGTGGTCGGCCAGGCCGCGGTCAGCGACCTCGAGGCGGGGATGCGCCTGCGCCTCGGCGACGGCGTCGTCGAGCGCTTAGCCGCGGGCGCCCCGCTCGACGCGGCGTCGCCGATCCGCCGCGCGCCGCTCGGCGTGCCGGTGCTGCTCGTCCACGGCGCCGACGACGACACCGTCCCCGCGAGCATGAGCGAGGCGTTCGCCGCGCGCGGCGGCGACGTCACGCTGAGCGTGCGCGCCGGCGAGGGCCACTTCGAGCACATCGACCCGGCGTCCGGGGCGTGGGGGGAAGCGATTCGCTTCCTCGGGGCGGGGACGGCCGAGGAGGCCCGATGCCGGGCGAGCTGATCCGCGAGCAGGCCGCCGCGCTCGACGCCGACGATCCGCTCGCCGGCTTCCGCGGCCGCTTCGCCATCGACGAGACGGGGCCGCTCTACGCCGACGGCAACTCGCTCGGGCGCCTCAGCCACGCCGCCGCGGAGGCGGTGGCCGCGACCGCGGAGGAGTGGGGTACGCGGCTCGTCGGCGCGTGGGAGGACTGGATCGACCTGCCGCGGCGCGTCGGCGACCTGCTCGCCGAGCACGTCCTCGGCGCACGGCCCGGCGAGGTGATCGCGACCGACTCGACGACGGTCAACCTCTTCAAGCTCGCGGGTGCGGTGCTCGACGCCGAGCCCGGCCCGATCGCCGCGCTGTCGGAGGACTTCCCCACCGACCGCTACGTCCTCCAGGGCCTCGCCGCCCGCCACGGCGTCGAGCTGCGCCTCGTCTCGCGCGCGCAGCTTCCGTTCGCCTCGCGCGGCGCCCGGCTCGTGTGCCTGTCGCACGTCGACTACCGCAGCGGCGAGATCGCCGAGATGGACTCGCTGCGCGCCGCGGGCGGGTTCGTGCTCTGGGACCTCAGCCACTCCGCGGGCGCCGTGGAGATCGACCTCGAGAAGAGCGGCGCCGACCTCGCCGTCGGCTGCACCTACAAGTACCTCAACGGCGGCCCGGGCGCGCCCGCGTACCTCTACGTGCGCTCGCAGCACCAGGACATGCTGCGCAGCCCGAT
>JAUJPF010000017.1 GCA_030447275.1 Solirubrobacteraceae bacterium
TTCCGCCACGTCTGGATGCTGCACCGCCGCCGCAGGACCCCGCTCGAGCGCGACCCCGCGGTCGAGCAGGTGGCCGAGCGCGTCGTCCGCGACCTCACCGAGGAGTGGCTGGGCTCGGACCCGTGGTGGGACGACGCCGAGGAGGTGAGGCGCTTCGCGGCGGCGGCGGCCCGGGTCGACGCCCGCCTGCCCGGCACGGCGATCACGCTCGCGGTCTTCGACCCGTGGCCCGTCGGCTTCGTCGCCCTGCGCAAGGCCGGCGCCGGCGCCGAGGTCACCGACCTCTACATCACCCCCTCGCACCGGGGCCGCGGGCTGAGCGGCGCGCTGCTGCGCAGCGCCATGGCCACCGCGCGGGCGGAGGGGCTCGGCGACCTGTGGGTCGTCGCCGACGAGGACGACTGGCCCAAGGCGCTCTACGCGCGCGCGCGGCTTCGAGCCCGTGTGGCTCGAGCACCTCTTCACGCGCCTGCCGAGCGCTGGGCGTCAGTCCAGGCGCCGGCCGCCGGCGAAGTCCGTCGCGCCGCGCAGGTAGCGCGCGAACGCGGCGTCGGCGACGATCCGCACGTCCCAGGCGTGAGGGTCGTCCGGCGCGACGGCGATCGCCACGTCGGTGCACCAGCCCGTGCCCTCGTCGTAGAGCGCGACGAGCTCCTCGGCGGTGAACGCGCCGCCCAGGCGGCGGCGCAGCTCGACCTCGATCGCCCGCGTCACGCGCTCGAGCACGGGCCGCTCGATCGGCGGGGCGAGGGCGAGGCGGGTGTGCCCCGCCTCCCACTGGTCGAGCGCTGTCTCGAACGGCACCCCGGGCAGGCTACCCAGCCGGCGCCTCGGCGCCTCATGTCGGACCGTTTTGTGGTTTTGAGTCCCCGGCTCTACGGTTTCCGCGCAATGAGCACGGCGGCTCGATCTTCCCCGCTCGGCCCCAAGGAGCTCGCCGAGCTCGTCCGCGCGTCGAGCAACGCGATCACGGTCCTGACGCCAGAGGGCTTTCGTGACCGCGTGGAACCCGACCGCCGAGCGGCTGTACGGCTACAGCGAGGACGAGGCGCTCGGGCGCCACATCGACATGCTCATGCCTCCCGACCGATCGGCGGAGACGCGCGAGCTCTTCAGGCGCCTCACTGCTGGCGAGACCATCGAGCGCTTCGAGACCCAGCACATGGCCAAGGACGGACGGATCGTCGACGTCTCGCTGACCGCCTCGGTCGTCCGCGGCGAGGACGGCGCGGTCCGCGGCTTCTTCGCCAGTGCTCACGAGATCGGGCCCGAGAAGCGCTTGCGCGAGCGCCTCGAGCGCAGCGAGGCGCTGCTCGAGAGCACGCAGGAGCTCACCGCGGTGGGGAGCTGGCAGTTCTTCTTCGCCGACCGCTCCGTCGAGTGGTCCCGCGAGATGTTCCGGATCGTGGGACGGGACCCCGACCGCTTCGTTCCCTCCCCTGCCTGCCTCCGGGAGGTGCCGCACCCCGAGGACCGCGACCGCGTCCGCGCGATCATCGCGGAGGCGGTGGCCCGAACGGCGCAGCTTCGCCGTGCACGCGCGGATCGTGCGCCCGGACGGGTCGGAGCGCGTCGTCGAGGCCCGCGGCCGGGTGGTGCTCGACGACGAAGGGGAGCCGGCGTCGATCGTCGGTAGCGTCCAGGACGTCACGGACGCCGAGAGCGCCCGGCGGGCCCTGGAGGCCGCCGAGGAGCGCTTCCGCACCGCCTTCACCGAGGCGCCCGTCGGGATGGGGCTGCTCGACCTCGAGGGGCGCTACGTCGAGGTGAACGCCGCGCTGTGCAGCCTGCTCGACCGAACGGAACGCGAGCTGGTCAGGACGATGCGCGCCGAGCTCATCCATCCCGACGACCTGGCCGAGGCGGACCGCGGACTGACCGACCTCCTCTCGGGCGCCATTGCCGCCCACTCGGCGGAACTGCGCGCCGTCCCGGACGGGCGCGAGGTGTGGACGACGAGCCGGGTCGTCCTCGTCCGTGACGGGGACGGAACACACCGCGCCACTTCCTCTGCCAGCTGCAGGACATCACGGAGGAGCGCCGGGCGCAGGACGCACTGCGCGAGAGCGAAGCCCGGATGCGATCGATCCTCGACGCGGTCCCCGCGCTCGTGTTCATCAAGGACCTCGCCGGCAGGTACACGCTCGTCAACCAGGCGTTCGCCGAGGCCGGCGGCACGACCGTCGAGGCCGCGCTCGGCACCAGGCCGACGGACCACATCGACCCCGTCCTGGCGGCCCGGTACATCGAGGACGATGCGCGGCTGCTCGAGCGGCTCGAGCCGGTGACCACCGAGGTCGAGATGCCCGTCCACGGCGAGCCGCGGTACTTCCGCACCACCAAGGTCCCGCTGGTCGACGAGCGCGGCCGGCCCTACGCGATCGGCGGCATCGCGGTCGACGTCACCGAGCGCCGCCGCGAGCGCGACGCGCTGCTCGAGAGCCGAGCCCTGCTCACCGAGGCGCAGCGGATCGGCCGGGTCGGCAGCTGGACGTGGGACCTTCGAATCGGGAGGTGGACTGGAGCGAGGAGCAGTTCCGCATCTACGGCGTGCCCGTCTCTCTCGGAGCCCGTCACCTTCGAGGCCGCCATCGATCCGGTCTTCCCGGACGAGCAGGAGGGTCTGCGGACCGCCGTGCGCAAGGCGGTCGCCGAGGGCGGCTCGTTCTCGCTCACCTACCGGATAACGCGGCCGGACGGCTCGGTCCGCACCGTCCGGTCGCGCGGCGAGGTCGTCACGGACCGCCCCGGTGAGCCCGCGCGCATGATCGGCACCACCCAGGACGTGACCCGCGAGGTCGAGCGCGAGGCGGCGATCCGCCAGCTGGCGCGCCGCAACGAGGTCGTGCTCGAGTCGGTCGGCGAGGGCATCTGCGGCATCGACCGCGACGGGCGCACGACCTTCGCGAACGCCGCCGCGACGCGGCTGCTCGGCTGGTCGGAGCACGACCTGATCGGCACGGACCTCCACGAGGCCGTCTACCACTCCGGACGGACGGGCGATCGCGCGGCCGCGCGCGGGATCGGCGATGCTCGAGACCGCGCGCGACGGGAACGAGCGGCGGATCGCCCGGGAGGTCGTCTGCCGCCGGGACGGAACCGCGGTCCCCGTCGAGCTCAACTGCCACCCGACCTACGAGGACGGCGTGCTCACGGGTGCGGTGATCTCCTTCCGCGACGTCAGCGAGCGCGAGGCGGCGCACCGGGAGCTCGAAGACATGCTGGGCGCGCTCCGCGCCGCCGACGAGGAGCGGCGCCGGCTGCTCGCCCATCTCGTGACGGCGCAGGAGGACGAGCGGCGGCGGATCGCCGCCGACATCCACGACGACTCGGTGCAGGCGATGAGCGCCGTCGCGCTGGAGCTCGAGGCGGTCCGCGCGCGCCTGCCCGCGGGCGAGCGCCGGCTGGCAGCGCTCGACCGGCTCCGTGACTCCGTGGCGCAGGCGGTCCGACGCCTGCGCATGCTCCTGTTCGAGCTCGCGCCGCCGGAGCTCGAGCAGGGAGGCCTCGCGTCGGCTCTCGACGTGCTCCTGTTGCAGCTCGGCCGCGAGGCGGGTGTCGAGCACGAGCTCTCCGGAAAGCTCACCACCGAGCCGTCGGCCGACTGCCGGCTCGTCGTCTACCGCATCGCCCAGGAGGCGATCGCGAACATCCGCAAGCACGCACGGGCGACGCGGGTGCGAGTGCACCTGGAGGCCGAGGACGACGGGGTGCTGCTGCGGATCTCCGACGACGGCGTCGGCTTCGACACCGCCGCCTCCGCGAGGGGACCGGGTCACTTCGGGATCGTCTCGATGGTCCACCGCGCCCAGCTTGCGGGAGGCACCTTCTCCGTCAGCTCGCGCCCCGGAGCCGGCACGACGGTCACCGCGTGGATCCCCGAGCCGCGATGAGCGCCCGCGCCCAGGTCAGCGTCCTCGTCGCGGACGACCATCCCCTCTACCGGGACGCGGTCGCCAACGCGGTCCGGATGAGCGCCGAGCTCGCCCTGGTGGCGGAGGAGAGCACGGGGCGCGCGGCGCTCGAAGCCATCGTCGGGCTCGAGCCTGACGTGGCGGTGCTCGATGTCCGCATGGCGGACTTCGGCGGCGTCGAAGTCGCCGCCGAGGTCGCTCAGCGGAAGCTACGGACGCGGATCGTGCTCCTGAGCGCCTATCCGCAGGCCGGCCTGCTCGACCGCAGGACGGAGCTGCGGTCCACCCTTTCCGGCTACCTGACGAAGGATGCGAGCGGCGTCTCCATCCGAGCGGCGATCCTGGCCGCCGCGCGGGGGGAGCGGCTCGCCGGCCGCGCCCCGGCGGGGGAGGGCGCCGGCGGGGGCAGCGGCCTCTCGGCACGGGAGCTCGAGGTCCTCGCCCTCACCGCCAACGGCGCCTCCGCCCCCGAGATCGCCGCGGAGCTCTTCCTCAGCCCGACCACGGTCAAGACGCACCTGCAGCACGCCTACGCGAAGCTCGGCGTCGCCGACCGGGCCGCCGCCGTGGCCGAGGGCATGCGGCGGGGTCTGCTCGACTGACCCGCACAAGATCCTCCGATCGGAGGATGCCGGAATCCGGTTCGATGCCGAGACTGGACCGCGCATGGGCCCGATCATCGAGCGTCAGGGTGCCGCCTCTCGGACCGTCGCCGACCTGCCGCGCCACGACGCGCTCACGGGGCTGCTCAACCACCGCGAGTTCCACCTCGCGATCGACACCGAGGTCGAGCGCGGGCCGGGCTCACCGTTCGCGGTGGTCCTGCTCGATCTCGACGGGTTCCGGGCGCTCAACGACCGGCAGGGCCATGCTGCGGGGGACGCCTTGCTCCACCGGGTGGCGGCGACGCTGGCGAGGACCTGCCGCCGGTCCGACGTCAAGGCGCGAACCGGCGGCGACGAGTTCGGGCTCGTCCTGCCTGAAGTGGACGGCGACCGGGCCGAGGCCGTATGCCGCGACATCGTCCGGGCGATCTCCGCGCTCGACCCGGGGATCGGCGTGAGCTACGGCCTGGCGTCGGCGCCGCACGACGGCAGGACGCGCGAAGACCTCCTCCTCCACGCCGACATCGCCCTGTACGCCAGCAAGCGCTTCGAAGGCGAGTCCGAGCTGCATCCCGCGCCCGGGAGCCGAGCCCGCGCGGCCAAGCGCGCCCAGGAGCAGGGCGTCCGCGCCCAGCTCGCGTCCTATGCGGCGGACATCCGCAACACCTACGCGCGAGAGCTCAAGCGCTCGCAGGAGCTGCGCGACAGCTACATCGCGACGGTCCACACGCTTGCAGCGGCGGTCGAGGCCAAGGACGACAACACCGGTGGCCACATCCACCGCGTGCACGACCTCGGCCTGCTGCTCGCGGCCGCGGTGGCGCCACACGAGGTCAATGACCCCCAGATGGCCTACGGGTTCCTGCTCCACGACATCGGCAAGCTCTCGGTCCCCGACGCGGTGCTCGCGAAGCCGGGCAAGCTCGACGAGGATGAGTGGAGGGAGATCCGCCGTCACCCCGACGAGGGCGTCCGCATCCTCTCGACGGTGCCGTTCCTGGACCGGGCGCTCGATGTCGTCCGCCACCATCACGAGCGGTGGGACGGCGGCGGCTATCCCCATGGGCTCCGCGGCGACGCGATCCCGCAGTGGGCCCGCATCTTCGCCGTCGTCGACACCGCTGATGCGATCCTGAGCGACCGTCCCTACCGGCGCGGGCGACCTCTGGAGGTGGCCGTTCAGATCATCCTCGAGGAGTCGGGCCGGCAGTTCGACCCGGTGGTGGCGGAGGCCTTCGCCGCACTCGACCCGGACGAGCTCCGGCGCGTCTGGTCGCACCACGGCCAGGCCGACGGGCCACCCGCCCGCGTGACACCCGCCGGAGCGCCGGCGACCGTCCTGATCGCCGACGACGACGAAGGCATCCGATCGCTGATCCGGGTGACCCTCGACACGGGCCGCTTCCGGATCGCCGAGGCCGAGGACGGCGAGGCCGCGCTCGCGGAGGCGCGCCGTCTCCGGCCCGCGCTGATCTTCCTCGACTGGCGCATGCCGGGCCGGTCGGGGATCGAGGTGTGCCGGGCGCTGCGCGCAGATCCGACAACCGCCAGGACGCGCATCGTGATGGTCACCGCCCGCAGCAGCCCGGCCGACCGCGAGGCCGTCCTGCGGGCCGGCGCGGACGACTTCATCGCGAAGCCGTTCTCCCCGGTGGCGCTCCTCGAGAAGGTGGCCGAGGTGCTCGGTCCCGAGGCGCTCTCGGCGTGACCACCGCAACGGACGCCGTCTGGGCGCTCTCCGCGGCGGCCGGTCTCCCGCTGGGCGCCTACCGGCCCGAGTTCGTGCTGCAGCAGGTGGGGCGCGCGCTCGAAGCGGAGGGGGTCGGGAGCAGCCTCGAGCTCGCGCGGCGCCTCCGCGCCGACGCAGGGGCGCGCGGGCGGTTCCGCCGGTCGATCGCCATCTCGGTATCCGGGATGTTCCGCGACCCCGAGCAGTTCCACCTCCTCGAGCACACGATCCTGCCGGAGCTCCTGGCCTCGCCCGGCCGGCTGGCGGTGTGGTCGGCGGGCTGCGCGGACGGGACGGAGCTCTTCAGCGTCGCGGCGCTGCTCGCCCGCGCGGGGGCCCTCGAAGGGGCCATGCTGCTGGGCAGCGACCTGCTGGCCGAGAACGTCGAACTGGCGCGCACCGGTGCGCGGACGAGCCCGGCGGCGCGCGGGCGAATGGTCTTCGAGCAGCGCGACCTCACCGACGGCACCACACCCCCCGGGCGCTGGCGGCTGATCCTCTGCCGCAACGTCGCGATCTATCTCGAGGCGGAGGCGCGGCGCGCGCTGCACCAGCGCCTCGCATCCGCCCTGGCTCCCGGCGGGGTCCTCATGCTCGGCCGCAGCGAGGCCCTGGCCGGCGCGTCGAAGCTCGGCCTCGTGCGCATGGCGCCCCACGCATACCGGCGCCCGGCATGAGCGGCGGCCTCGTCGGACGGGTGGTCGCCGCGGCGATCGCCAGCGCGGCGATCGTGGCGGCCATCCTCCTGGCGCTCGTGCTCTCGACGCAGGATCTGCGCGAGGACTCGGCCGACGCCGCCCGCTCCCAGGACGTCGTCGTGTCGCCAGCGCCGCCGAGCGCTACCTGATCGACGTCGAGACCGGCGCCCGCGGCTTCGTCATCACGGGCGGGAGCCCTTCCTCGACCCTGGCGCACCGGCCGCAGCGCGTTCCGCCGCGCCGCGGACGACCTCGTCGACCTGGTCGCGGGGGACCCGCAGCAGACCGCCTCGGCGCTCGAGATCCGGCGCCTCGGCGACGAGTACGTCGACGCGTTCTCCCCCCGGCAGGTCGAGCGGGCGCGCACGGATCGCGCCGCGGCCGCGCGGATCGTGGCGTCGGGGGAGGGCAAGCGACGCGTCGACGCGCTGCGGCGCATCTTCGATCGGGTCATCGACCGGGAGACCGCCCGGTCCCTGGCGCGGCGCGGCGACGCGGTGGCCGCGTCACGGCGCGCGACCGCGCTCGGCATCGCCGGCATCGCGGGCTCGATCGTGCTGTTCGCGCTCTTCGTCGCCTACCTCGCCCGCTACGTCGCGGCGCCGATCCGGCAGGCGGCCGCGGCAGCCGGGCGGTTGCAGGCGGGCGACCTCTCCGTCCGGCTTCCCGCTTCCGGAGAGCACGAGGTGGGCCGGCTCGGCCGCGCCTTCAACGCCATGGCCGCCGCGCTGCAGGAGAGCACGGACGAGCTCGAGAGCCAGAACACCGAGCTGGCCCTCCAGGCGACGGAGCTCGAGGGCAATCAGCAGGAGCTGGCGGACGCCAACGACGAGCTGCGCGCCCAGCGCGACGAGCTCGAGCGCACGAGCGCCGAGCTGGGGGCCGAGAAGCGCCGGATCGAGGCGTTCCACGCCTTCGGCGAGCGGCTGGCCTCGCGCGCCGACTTCGAGACCACGGTGCGGGCGGCGCTCGACGGGCTCGCGGACTCCGGGCATGCGCCCGTGGCGACGCTCCACGCGCCGGGCGACGCGGGATGGGAGCTGGCCGCTGCCCGGGGAGCGACCGCCGAGCACCTGACGCGGTCGGTGCGTCCGGGCGAGGGTCTCGGAGGCCGGGCACTGGCCGACCGCCGGCCGTTGCTGGTCACCCACGAGACGGCCACCCTGCGGGCCCGGACCCTCTCGGGCGACATCGGCGTCTGCCAGGAGCTCCACCTGCCGCTCGTCCACGGCGAGGAGGTCGTGGGGCTGGTGGGCCTCGGCTGGCTCACGACGGAGACGGTCGGTCCCGAGCAGCTGGCGACCATCCAGCGGATGGGCGACCAGGCGGCGGTGGCGCTGTCGAACGCCCTGGCCGGCGAGGAGACCCGCCGCCTGGGCGCGCTCAACCGGATCGTCCTCGACGCGGCGCGCGACGCGATCGTGCTCGTGGACGGCGGGCGGGTGAAGCTCGCCAACGTCCCCGCCGATCGACTCTCGCGGGACGTCCTCGGTGCCGGCATCGCGGAGGCGGGCGCCCGGCTGGGCGACATCGGGGAGCTCGTGGCCGACCGGGAGGCCTGCCGAGCGGCTCTCGCCCGCATCGCCGCAGATCCTCCCGAGGAGACGGCCGACACGCTGCAGCTCGCCGACTCGGACCGCACGTTCGCGGTCTTCACCGCCCCCGCGCGCGATCACGACGGGGCGCCGCTCGGGCGCATCGTGGTCATCCGCGAGGTCACTGCCGAGCGGCAGGCCGAGCAGCTGAAGTCAGACCTCATGGCGACGGTCTCCCACGAGCTTCGCACGCCACTGGCGAGCGTCATCGGCTTCGCTGAGCTGATGCTCACGCGCGATCTCGACCCCGAGACGCGAACTGAGCACCTGCAGCGCATCCACGCCGAGGGCCGGCGCCTCTCGGCGCTCATCGACGACTTCCTCGACCTCCAGAGGCTCGAGCGCAGCGGCTTGGCGGAGAGCGCCGAGCCGGTGCTGCTGGCCGAGGTGCTCGACCAGGAGGTTCGCCTGTTCAGTGCTCAGAGCGACGTGCATGCGATCGAGCTGACCGTCGCTGAAGCGGACCTGCGCGTGCTGGTCGATCGCGACCGCCTCGCTCAGGTGGTGGCCAACCTCATCTCGAACGCGATCAAGTACTCGCCGCAGGGCGGTCGGGTCGCCGTCGCCGCCGGTCGGGGGGGCGACCGCGTGGCGGTCTCGGTCACGGACGAGGGGATCGGCATCCCCGCCGATCAGCGCGACCGGATGTTCAGCCGCTTCTTCCGGGTCGACAGCTCGGACACGCGCCGCATCGGCGGCACTGGGCTCGGCCTCGCGCTGGTTCGCGAGATCGTCGAGGCGTACGGCGGCGAAGTCGGCTTCGACTCGGTCGAGGGGCAGGGCTCGCGCTTCTGGTTCGCCCTGCCGGCCGCCTGACTACTTCGGCAGGCCCTCGACCACGTAGCCGCGCTCGCCCGCCTTGACCATGCCGAGGCGGCGCGCCGCACCAGCGCTCGAGGGCCGACGGGCGGCGCAGCCGGCGCTCGCGGGCGCAGCTCCTGGTGCGCTCGCGCAGCTCGGCGGCCTGGGCGCGCCGCTCCTTGGCTTCGCCGTAGGTGGTGATCCAGGAGTGCGCCGGCCCGACGACTTTACCGCGAAGCCGTTCTCCCCGGTGGCGCTCCTCGAGAAGGTGGCCGAGGTGCTCGGTCCCGAGGCGCTCGGCGTGACCACCGCAACGGACGCCGTCTGGGCGCTCTCCGCGGCGGCCGGTCTCCCGCTGGGCGGCCTACCGGCCCGAGTTCAGGCTGCAGCAGGTGGGGCGCGCCCTCGAAGCGGAAATGGAGCAGCCTCGGTTCGCAAGGGCGCCTCCGCGCCGACAGGGGCGCGTGGGCGGTTCCGCCGGTCGATCGCGATCTCGGTGTCCGGGATGTTCCGCGACCCCGAGCAGTTCCACCTCCTCGAGCACACGATCCTGCCGGTTCGACTTTCGCCCGGCCGGCTGGCGGTGTGGTCGGCGGGCTGCGCGGACGGGACGGTTCTCTTCAGCGTCGCGGCGCTGCTCGCCCGCGCGGGGGCCCTCGAAGGGGCCATGCTGCTGGGCAGCGACCTGCTGGCCGAGAACGTCGAACTGGCGCGCCCGGTGCGCGGCGAACTCCGCGTCGGCCCCGAGCGCCTCTTCGATGCGCAGGAGCTGGTTGGCCACTTGTACCCGGTCGGACCGCGAGGGCGCGCCCGTCTTGATCTGGCCGCAGCCCGTGGCCGCCGCGAGGTCGGCGATCGTGGTGTCCTCCGTCTCCCAGGCAGTTGCGACATGACCGCGGTGTAGCCGGCCTCGCGGGCCATCGTCGCCGAGAGGGTCTCGGTCAGCGTGCCGATCTGACCCGCCTGCGCATGCTCGTCTTCGAGCTCGCGCCGCCGGAGCTCGAGCAGGGAGGCCTCGCGTCGGCTCTCGACGTGCTCCTGTTGCAGCTCGGCCGCGAGGCGGGTGTCGAGCACGAAATCGGAAAGCTCACCACCGAGCCATCGGCCGAATGCCGGCTCGTCGTCTACCGCATCGCCCAGGAGGCGATGGCGAACATCCGCAAGCACGCGCGAGCGACGCGGGTGCGAGGAAGCTCGAGGCCGAGGACGACGGGGTGCTGCTGCGGATCGCCGACGACGGCGTCGGCTTCGACACCGCCGCCTCCGCGAGGAGACCGATCACTTCGGGATCGTCTCGATGGTCCACCGCGCCCAGCTTGCGGGAGGCACCTTCTCCGTCAGCTCGCGCCCCGGAGCCGGCACGACGGTCGCCGCGTGGATCCCCGAGGCCGCGATGAGCGCCCGCGCCCAGGTCAGCGTCCTCGTCGCGGACGACCATCCCCTCTACCGCGACGCGGTCGCCAACGCGGTCCGGATGAGCGCCGAGCTCGCCCTGGTGGCGGAGGAGAGCACGGGGCGCGCGGCGCTCGAAGCCATCGTCGGGCTCGAGCCCGACGTGGCGGTGCTCGATGTCCGCATGGCGGACTTCGGCGGCGTCGAAGTCGCCGCCGAGGTCGCTCAGCGGAAGCTACGGACGCGGATCGTGCTCCTGAGCGCCTATCCGCAGGCCGGCCTGCTCGACCGCAGGACGGATCTGCGGTCCACCCTTTCCGGCTACCGACGAAGGATGCGAGCGGCGTCTCCATCCGAGCGGCGATCCTGGCCGCCGCGCGGGGGAGCGGCTCGCCGGCCGCGCCCCGGGGGGGGAGGGCGCCGGCGGGGGCAGCGGCTCTCTCGGCACGGGAGCTCGAGGTCCTCGCCCTCACCGCCAACGGCGCCTCCGCCCCCGAGATCGCCGCGGAGCTCTTCCTCAGCCCGACCACGGTCAAGACGCACCTGCACCACGCCTACGCGAAGCTCGGCGTCGCCGACCGGGCCGCCGCCGTGGCCGAGGGCATGCGGCGGGGTCTGCTCGACTGACCCGCACAAGATCCTCCGATCGGAGGATGGCCGGTTCGCCGAGACGGGACCGCGCATGGGCCCGATCATCGAGCGTCAGGGTGCCGCCCTCTCGGACCGTCGCCGACCTGCCGCGCCACGACGCGCTCACGGGGCTGCTCAACCACCGCGAGTTCCACCTTCGCGATCGACACCGAGGTCGAGCGCGGGGCCGGGCTCACCGTTCGCGGTGGTCCTGCTCGATCTCGACGGGTTCCGGGGCTCAACGACCGGCAGGGCCATGCTGCGGGGGACGCCTTGCTCCACCGGGTGGCGGCGGACGCTGGCGAGGATCCCGCTGCCGCCGGTCCGACGTCAAGGCCGCGCGAACCGGCGGCGACGAGTTCGGGCTCGTCCTGCCTGGAGTGGACGGCGACCGGGCCGCCGTATGCCGCGACATCGTCCGGGCGATCTCCGCGCCGATCGACCCGGGGATCGGCGCTACGGCCTGGCGTCGTGTCCGCGGACGACGGCAGGACGCGCGACTCCTCCTCCACGCCGACATCGCCCTGTACGCCAGCAAGCGCTTCGAGGGCGAGTCCGAGCCGCATCCCGCGCCCGGCAGCCGAGCCCGCGCGGCCAAGGTGCGGCGCGCCCAGGAGCAGGGCGTCCGCGCCCAGCTCGCGTCCTGTCCGGGATGCGGCGGACATCCGCAACACCTACGCGCGAGAGCTCTTCAGCGCACGCAGGAGCTGCGCGACAGCTACATCGCGACGGACGCTTGCAGCGGCGGTCGCGGGCCAAGGACGACAACACCGGTGGCATCCACCGCGTGCACGACCTCGGCCTGCTGCTCGCGGCCGCGGTCGCCACACGAGGTCAAGGACCCCCAGATGGCCTACGGGTTCCTGCTCCACGACATCGGCGCCGTCGGTCCCCGACGCGGTGCTCTGCGAAGCCGGGCAAGCTCGACGAGGATGAGTGGAGGAGATCGCGCCGCCACCCCGACGAGGGCGTCCGCGGATCCTCTCGACGGTGCCGTTCCTGGACCGGGCGCTCGATGTCGTCAGGCGCCACCATCACGAGCGGTGGGACGGCGGCGGCTATCCCCATGGCCGCGGCGACGCGATCCCGCAGTGGGCGCGCATCTTCGCCGTCGTCGACACCGCTGATGCGATCCTGAGCGACCGTCCCTCGCGGCGCCGATCCGGCGCGGGCGACCTCGAGGTGGCCGTTCAGATCATCCTCGAGGAGCGGGTCGCAGTTCGACCCGGCCGGTGGCGGAGGCCTTCTCCGGGCGACCCGGACGAGGAGCTCCGGCGCGTCTGGTCGCACCACGGCCAGCCGATGGCTCGCGCCCGCGCCGACACCCGCCGAGCGCCGGCGACCGTCCTGATCGCCGACGTCGCATCCGATCGCTGATCCGGGTGACCCTCGACACGGGCCGCTTCCGGATCGCCGAGCGCCGAGGACGGCGAGGCCGCCCGAGGGTCTCGGAGGCGCGACTTCCGGCCCGCGCTGATCTTCCTCGACTGGCGCATGCCACGGCGCAGGGCCGCCGGGCGCCGGGGATCACGACGGAGAGCGCCAGGACGACCATCGGCGATGGTCACCGCCCTGGCAGCAGCCGCCGCCGACCGCGATCGCCCAGGCGCCCGCGCTCGGCCGCGCTCGATTCGCCTCGCGAGCGCGGCGCGGGCCTCGACTTCATCGCGAAGCCGCGGTGGCGCTCCTCGCGAGAAGGTGGCCGAGGTGCTCGGTCCCGAGGCGCTCTCGCGGACCACCGCAACGGACGCCGTCTGGGCGCTCTCCCGCGGCGGCCGGTCTCCCGCTGGGCGCCTACCGGCCCGAGCAGCTGCGACAGCATGGGACGGCGCGCCTTCGAGGAGGGGGTCGACAGCGGCCGCGAGCTCGCGCACGCGCTCCGCGCCGACAGCAGGGGCGCATCCACGGGCGGTTCCGCCGGTCGATCGCGATCTCGGTGTCCCGGCAGCCGCGACCCCGAGCAGTTCCACCTCCTCGAGCACACGGTCCTGGCGCTACTCGCCCGGCCGGCTGGCGGTGTGGCCGGCGGGCTGCGCGGACCAGCGTCGCGGCGCGCTCGCGCGGGGGGCCGCCTTGACCATGCCGAGGCAGCGGCGCGCCTCGCGCGCTCGGGCGCCGACGGCCGGCGGCGCGCAGCGAATGGCGCGCTCGCGGCTGACTCACCGCGGCAGCTCCCGCTGGCGGCTGTCTGCGCTCGCGCAGCTCGGCGACCTGCGCGCGGCGCTCCTTGCGCGGCCGGCCGTAGGTGGTGATCCAGGAGGAGCCGGCCCGATGTAGAGGTAGAGGACGAACGCCAGCACGCAGAGGGGTGGTCGCCGCGGCGATGCGGCCGATCCGGTCCCACCGGATGCGGGCGGAAAGGACGGCGGGCGGCGGGCGGCGGAGCGGGCAGCGGCCATGCTCGGGAGCCCTTCTCTTCGTTCGACGCCCGCCCGCCCCTTCCTGCGAACGAGCATGCGGCGCATCTTCGATCGGGCCCGCGAACCCCTAGGAGCGGAAGACGGCCGCGCCCCGGGCTCCGCGTCGTCCCCGAGCGCCTCTTCGATGCGCAGGAGCTGGTTGTACTTGGCCACGCGTCGGAGCGCGACGGCGCGCCGGTCTTGATCTGGCCGCAGCCCGTGGCCACGGCGAGGTCGGCGATCGTGGTGTCCTCCGTCTCCCCGAGCGGTGCGACATGACCGCGGTGTAGCCGGCCTCGCGGGCCATCTCGATCGCCGAGCGTCTCGGTCAGCGTGCCGATCTGGTTGACCTTGATGAGGATCGAGTTGCCGACGCCGGTCTCGATGCCGCGGCGCAGGCGCTCGGTGTTGGTGACGAAGAGGTCGTCGCCGACGAGCTGGACGCGGTCGCCGAGCAGCTTGGTGAGCGACTTCCAGCCGTCCCAGTCCTCCTCGTCCATGCCGTCCTCGATCGAGACGATCGGGTAGCGGCCCGCGAGGTCGCCCCAGTAGCCGGCCATCTCGTCGGGCGACAGCTCGCGGCCCTCGCTGGCGAGCGGTAGCGGCCGGCGGCGGTGGATCTCGCTCGTGGCCGGGTCGAGGGCGATGACGACGTCCTCGCCCGGCTCGTAGCCCGCGCCGCGGATCCCCTCGACGAGCAGCTCGAGCGCCGCCTCGTTGGACTCGAGGTCGGGGGCGAAGCCGCCCTCGTCGCCCACCGCCGTGCTCATCCCGCGGCGCCGCGAGGGTCTTCTTGAGGTGGTGGAAGACCTCCGTGCCGGTGCGCAGGTCAGTCGGCGAAGGTCGCCGCGCCGGCGGGGACGACCATGAACTCCTGGAAGTCGACGGAGTTGTCGGCGTGGGCGCCGCCGTTGAGGACGTTCATCATCGGCACGGGCAGCACGCGCGGCCGCCTCGCCGCCGAGGTAGCGCCACAGCGGCTGGCGCTCCTCGGCCGCCGCCGCGCGGGCGGCGGCCAGCGAGACGCCGAGGATCGCGTTGGCGCCGAGGCGCGACTTGTTCGGCGTGCCGTCGAGCTCGATCAGCGCGCGGTCGAGCCCGGACTGGTCGAGGACGTCGAAGCCGGCGATCGCCTCGGCGATCTCCGTGTTGACGTTGGCGACCGCGCTGGTGACGCCCTTGCCGAGGAAGGCGTCGCCGCCGTCGCGCAGCTCCGGTGGCCTCGAACTCGCCCGTGGAGGCGCCCGAGGGACCGCGGCGCGGCCGAGGGCGCCGGAGCGCAGGGCGAGCTCGACCTCCGCCGTCGGGTTGCCGCGGGAATCGAGGATCTGCCGGGCGTGGACGGTCTCGATCTGGCTCAACGTCGTTCACCTGGCTGGGAGCTCGCCGAGCCGCGCCTGCGCCGGGCGTAGCGCCTCGTAGCCCAGCTGGGACTCGGGGCGCAGATCGTTCCAGTCGGCGCCGTCGCGTGCGGCGAGGTCGGCGCGCCGACTGCACGCGCCCGCGGAACCGCTCGCCGCCCGCAGCGCGAGCTCGGGGTCGACCTTGAGCTTGCGCGCGACGTTGACCGCGGCGAACAGGACGTCGCCGACCTCGTGGAAGCGCTCCTCGCGCCGACTGCGCTTCGCGCAATTCGGCGAGCTCCCCGCCGCGACGGCCCTCGTAGGGGACGTCCGTCGAAGTCGAAGCCGGTGGAGGCTTGGCGCGGCGCTGCACCTTGCGCGCAGCAGCGGGCCGGGGAGGTTCTCGGGGACCTCGCCGAAGATCCCGGCTCGCGGCCGGCCTCCGTCGCCTTGATCGCGTCCCAGTTGCGCAGGACGTCGCCTCGACCTCCTCGTGTCGGCGCCGTCCTCGACGACGGAGTCGAACACGTGCGGGTGGCGGCGGATGAGCTTCTGACGGCAGTGCTCGGCGACCTCGGCGAGCGAGCCTGCGTGCCGCGCTCCTCGAGCAGCAGCGCGAGGAAGTGGACCTGGAAGAGGACGTCGCCGAGCTCGTCGAGCAGCTTGGCGTCGTCGCCGCGGTGGGCGGCGGCCGGCCAGCTCGTAGGCCTCCTCGACGGTGTGGGGGACGATCGAGCGCTCGTCCTGCTCGCGGTCCCACGGGCACTCGGTCGCGCAGGCGGCGCGTCAGCTCGTCCAGGCGGCCGACGGCGGCCGCGGCGCTCTCGGTCGGCTGCCGCTCGCGCGGATGACTACTTCGCGCCGCCGCCGCGCCCGCTGAGCGGCGCGGCGGCGCGCGCGAGGCGGTGCTCCCTCCGGCGGTTGGGGCGGCGGGCCGCCTGGCGGGGCTGCGGCTCAACGCCGGGCTGCGGCTGAGGCGCCCGGGACGCCCTGGCCGCGCCCGTTCGTCGGCTTCGGCGCGCCCTTGCAGCTCTGGGTGACGAAGCCCTTGCGGCACTCCGTCTTCTCCTGCGCCACTTCTCCTGGAACTTCTTGGCGAACGTCTCGATCGCCTTCTGCTGCTTCTCGGAGACGAGGAGCTGCTTGATCGTCGGCTTGGCCTGCTCGAGCGTCTGCTGCTGCGAGGCCGGCGTGACCTTCTGGACCTCGAAGAGGTAGTAGCCGAACTGGCGTCTTGACCGGCCCCTCGGCGAGCTCGCCCTTCTCGGCGGCGAAGACCGCCTCGTCGAGCGCCTTCTCCTGCTGGCCCTTGGCGACGCCCGGGAGCTTGCCGCCCTGGGCCTTGGACGCCTGGTCGATCGAGAACTTCTTGGCGACGGCCGAACGAGTCGCCGCCGTCGAGCGCGCGCCTTGGCTGCTTGGCCTTGGTCCTCGGTCTTCGTCAGCACGATGCGCAGGTCGCGGCGCTCCGGCTGGGCGAACCGCTGCTTGTTCTTGTCGTAGTAGGACGGACCGGCGTCGGAGACCTTGTCCTTGCCCTTGGTGACCTTGTCGCGGATCTTGTTCGTGAGCAGCTCGGTGCGCGTCTGGACGCGACGTCCTCCTGCGTGTAGCCCGACTCCTTGAGGAACTTCGAAGTAGTCCTTCTTCGGGAACTGCTGCTTCTTGATCTCCTCGATGCGCTTGTTGATCTCCCTCGGCGTCGGAGACGGAGATGTCCATCTCCTCGGCCTCGCCCTCGATCCACTCGAAGGAGGCGAGGAGCTGCACGACCTGGTCGCGCAGAGCGCCTCGTACTGCTGCTTGCACTGGCGTCTTGAGCTGGCGCGTCGGTGACCTTGGGCTGGCCCTGGGCGGCTTGGGCTGGGTCTTGCGCAGCTTCTCGGCGACGCACGCCGTGTAGTCGGGCGGCGCCGGGGCGTCGTGGCGATGCGCCCGGCTGGCCGCCGGAACGCGCGGCGACGGTCATCCAGTGGTCGAATGACTTCTTCGTTCTCATCGTCGACCTCGGCCACCGCGTTGCCGGCACGCCGCCGCACGCGGCGACGACGGTCGCGGGAAGGCGAGGACGGGAAGGCGAGGAGGATTCTCAGCCCGTCGGTTCACGGCGAGCGGAGGGTAGTCGGCGAAGTTCAGCTCCGCTCAATGACCTTGCTCCGAAGCGGACTGGCAACGCGCCTCAGGCCGCTTCGCGTGCACGGCGAGCAGCACGTCGGCCGCCTGGACGACCGCCGGGAAGCGCAGGGCCGGGTCGTCGGGTACGCGCACCGAGAGCTGCGACCTGCCCGACTCGTACAGCGCGCCGGGGATCTCCGCGCGGAGCTTCTTCGCGCGCACGGAGTCGAGCTCGATCGGCGTCACGGCGAGCCGGCCCTGGCGGAAGGAGACCGCCGCGCGCCCCGGCCTGGCCGAGCTTGATGCGCGCGCGCTGGAGCGTGATGAGGTTCTCGAGCGGCTCGGGCGGCTCGCCGAAGCGGTCGGCGAGCTCGTTGCGCAGCTCGGCGAGCTCGGCGACCTCGCGGGCGCCGGCGATCCGCCGGTGGACGTCGATCTTGGCCTGCTCGTAGGGGATGTAGTCGGCGGGGACGTAGGCGTCGACGTTGACGTCGAGCCGCACGGGCTCCGGGCGCTCCTCGTCGGCCCGCCGTCGCTCGGCCTCGAGCGTCTGCACCGCCTCGTCGAGCATCTGCATGTAGAGCTCGAAGCCGAGCGCGGCGACGTGGCCGGACTGCTCGTCGCCGAGCAGGTTGCCCGCGCCGCGCAGCTCGAGGTCGCGCATCGCGACCTTGAAGCCCGCGCCGAGCTCCGTGTAGTCCGAGAGGGCCGCCAGGCGGTTGGCGGCCTCCTCGGTCAGCGCCGCGGCGCTCGGGTAGAGCAGGTAGGCGTAGGCGCGCTCGCGCGACCGGCCGACGCGGCCGCGGATCTGGTAGAGCTGCGACAGGCCGAAGACGTCGGCGCGCTCGACGATCAGCGTGTTGGCCTGCGGGATGTCGATGCCGCTCTCGATGATCGACGTCGAGACGAGCACGTCGGCCTCGCCGCGCAGGAAGCCCATCATCCGCTCCTCGAGCTCTTCTCGTCCATCTGGCCGTGGGCGACCGTGAAGCGCAGCTGCGGGCAGAGCGCGCGCAGGCGCTCGGCGGTCTCGTCGATGTCCTCGACGCGGTTGTGGAGGAAGAACGCCTGGCCGCTGCGCGCGTGCTCGCGCTCGAGCGCCTGCTTGACGAGCTGCTCGTCGTACTCGCCGACGTAGGTCTTGACGGGCCGCCGGCCCTCGGGCGGCGTCTCGATCACCGAGATGTCGCGCACGCCGGCCATCGACATCTGCAGCGTGCGCGGGATCGGCGTCGCGCTCATCGAGATGACGTCGACCTTGAGCTTGAGCTGGCGCAGGAGGTCCTTCTGCTTGACGCCGAAGCGCTGCTCCTCGTCGACGACGATCAGCCCGAGGTCCTTCGCGCGGACGTCGCGGCTGAGGATGCGGTGGGTGCCGATGAGGATGTCGACCTTGCCCTCGCTGAACGCCTGGATCGAGGCCTTCTGCTCCTTGGCGGGGCGGAAGCGGGAGACGTGCTCGACGGTGATCGGGTAGTCGCGCAGCCGCTCGGCGAACGTGCCGAAGTGCTGCTGGGCGAGGATGGTGGTCGGGACGAGGACGAGCACCTGCTTGCCGGTCTCGGCCGCCTTGAACGCCGCGCGCAGCGCGACCTCCGTCTTGCCGTAGCCGACGTCGCCGCAGATCAGGCGGTCCATCGGGCGCTCCGTCTCCATGTCGGCCTTGACCTGCTCGATCGCCTCGCGCTGGTCGGGCGTCTCGCGGTACGGGAACGCGGCCTCGAACTCCCGCAGCCAGTCGGAGTCCGGGCCGAAACCGGTGGCCGACGCGGCGGCTGCGCTCCGCGTAGAGGTTGAGCAGCTCGCCGGCCAGCTCCTGCGCGGCGCGGCGGGCGCGGGCCTTCATCGTGTCCCAGCTCGTGCCGCCGAGCTTCGAGAGCGGCGGGTGCGCGCCGCCCGCGCCGACGTAGCGCGAGATCTTCGCGAGCTGCTCGACGGGGACGAAGACCTTGTCGGAGCCGGCGTACTCGAGGTAGAGGTAGTCGCGGGTGATGCCGGCGACGGTCTTGGTCTCGAAGCCGGCGAAGCGCCGCGATGCCGTGGTCCTCGTGGACGACGATGTCGCCCGTGCGCAGGTCGGCGAAGGAGCGCAGCGCGCCGCGGCCGGCGCGCGTCCGGCCGCCGGTGAGGCCGCGCGGCGGTGGATGAGCCGGTGCTCGGGGATCGCGGCGAGCTTCATCTGCGGGGCGATGAACCCGTCGCGCAGCGTCGCCTCGACGAAGTGCAGCAGCGGCCTCCGGGCTCGGCGTTCCCCACGACCTTCATGCGGCCGAGGTTGTAGGCGGCGCGCTCGCCCGCGCCGCGCCTTCGGCCAGGCGACGACGGTGCGGTAGCCCGAGCGCGTCAGCTTCTCGAGCTCGGGCTCGGCCTCGCGCAGCGAGCGCGCGGCGAAGTCGGCGGCCTGGGCGCGGAACTGGATCGGCTGGTCGGACTCGGCTCGAGAGGCCACCCGCGCGCGCGCCGGCCGAGCGCCGCGAGGATCCCGTCCGGGTTGACGTAGAGGTGGTGGGCGTCGGCGTCGTGGAAGGCCGCGCAGACGTCCTGCCAGTGGTCGCGCAGGCTCGGCTCGACGTCCTCCTCGGCGGCGATCACGACGATCGCGCGCGCCGACGAGGTCGAGGCAGCTCGCGGAAGTCGCCGACGGGGAGCAGCTCGGCGATGTCGGGCCGCTCCTCCTCTCGCCGAGGCGATCTCCGCCAGCTCGCGGTGCTCGGCGGCCAGAGCTCGGCGGCGCGACCGCGATCTCCTCGACGTCGCCTCGCCGAGCGCTGGGTGAAGGTCGAGAACTCGCGCAGCGACTCGACCTCGATGTCGAAGAGGTCGACGCGGACCGCGCGGTCGGCCGTCGCCGGGTACACGTCGAGCAGCTCGCCGCGGATCGCGAACTGGCCGCGGTCCTCGACCTGGTCGACGCGCTCGTAGCCCATCGCCGCGAGCTTCTGCGCCGTCTCGTCGAGGTCGAGCAGGTCGCCCTTGCGGATCGCGAACCCGTGCGGACGCAGCGCGGGGTCGGGGACCTTCTCGCTCAGCGCGACGGCGGAGACGACCACCACCGGCGGCTCGGCCTGCCCCGCCGCATCCATCAGCGCGTCCAGGGCGGCGACGCGCAGGCCGACGAGGTGCGGCGGCGGAACCAGATGGGATTCGTACGTGACCCCGCGGCTCGGGTAGAAGCGCACCGGCCGCGGCGCCAGCCACGCCCTCAGGTCGGCGGCGAGGTCGCGCGCCTGCCGGTCGTCGCCGGCGACGACGAGCATCGGCCCCTCCCCCGCCTCGGCCAGCGCCGCGACGACGTACGCGCGCAGCGACTGCGAAACGAACGCGCGGCCGCCGTCGCGCTGGAGCGCGATGCCCTGAGGGTCGTCGTCGAGGTGCTGGAGGAGGGGGCGGAGCATCGTGTCGCGCACGCAGAACGACCGGGCAGATGCCCGGCCGGGGGTGTCGTTCCAGTGTAGGAGGGGGCCGCGAACGGGCCGACGTCAATGTCGGTCGCACAACGATCGCGAGCGTGCGACCGACGTTCGCGTCGGATAGCGACGTCAACGTCGGTCGCACGACGATCGCGAGCGCGCGACCGACGTTTGCGTCGCTCAGGCGCCCGGCTCAGCGGCGGCGGGGGGCGCAGCCGCGGACGCTCAGCGTCCCGCGGCGGGTGCGGAAGGTCGCGCGCAGGACGCGGGTGCGGCGGGCGTACGTCCACGAGCGCCCGCGCTTCAACGGCCGGGCTCCGACGGTGACGCCGCAAGGCACGAACCGGCGGCGCAGCGTCGCGAGCGACGCCTGGAGACGGTAGGTGCGCCGCTGGGTCCCCTCGACGGTCAGGCGCCACCGGCGGCGGCCCTCGACCGACACGAGCCGCTCGCCGGCGTTGAACGCGCTCTCGCTGCGCCCGCGCGGGAAGGCGACGAGGTGCAGCCGGTCGCGGCGGTCGGCGAGGCGCACGACGCCGGAGGCGCCCGCGCCGTAGTCGGCGAGCGTGTCGACGTCGGGCGAGAGCAGCGGCAGGATCGTCCCCGCGCGGGCCAGGAGCGGCAGCTCGTCGAGCGGCGCGCGGACCTTCGCGTCGCGCCCGCCGCGGGCCAGCCACGCGCCTCGCAGCCGCAGCGCGCCCGTCTTCTCGTCGTACCGGAGCACCCGCCACAGGTCGACCCAGCGCCCCTCCGGCAGGTACAGCTCGCGCACCTTCGCGCCCGGCTCGAGCACCGGCGCGGCGAGCAGGTCCGGCCCGAAGAGGAACTCGTCCTCGCGGGCGACCGCCTTCGGGTCGTCGGGGTACGCGAGCGACAGGTGGGCCATGACCGGCATCCCCGTCTGCCCGTAGCGCGCCGTTGCCGCCGCGAGGTACGGGTGGAGCTGGGTGTGGAACCGGGCCCAGCGCTTCCAGTGGGGCAGGATCTCGCGCTCCCAGATCTGCGGGCGCTCCTTGGCGGGGACGGCGACGCCGCCGGCCTTCGTGCGCATAACCGTCGAGACGGCGCCGAACTGGATCCAGCGGATGAGCAGCTCGGGCGTCAGCCGGTTGTCGCCGAGCGCGAAGTAGCCGCCGACGTCCGAGCCCCAGGTCGAGATGCCGCTCAGGCCCATCCCGAGCGCGTTCATCACCGCCGACTCCAGCCCGTCGAAGCCCCAGCTCGTCGTCGGGTCGCCGCCCCAGACGATCGGCGCGTACGGGTGGACGCCGGTCCAGCCGCTGCGCACGAACCGAGCCAGCGGGCGCGGCGCGCGGTCGGCGAAGCTCTGGCCGGCGCGGTGGTAGCCGACCGGGTACGCGTTGTGGTGCTGGGCGCCGGTGGTCCCGTCGGCGGCGTGGCCGTCGGGCGGCATCGACTCGCCGAAGTCCTCCATCCAGCCGTCGTGGCCGTCCTCCACCGCCTCGCCGAGCAGCAGGTCGTACAGCTCCTGCGCGCGCGGCGCGGTGAAGTCGATGAGCGCCATCGGCCGCGTCGGCGGCTGCGACTCACCGATGTACGCCGGGTAGACGTAGGGCTGGCCGGCGGCGTTGCGGATGAGCGCGTCGCGCTCGCGCGCCGCCTCGAAGCCGGCCGTGTACGACTGGCAGATCTTCTCCTGGAAGTAGGTCAGCGTCGCCAGGCCGCGCGAGTGGAAGTACGCGGTGCGGTCGCGCTCGTGCCGGCGGCGGTCGGCGTGCTGGCCGCACGGCAGGTAGCGCATGTGCGTCTCGGCGGCGGAGACGGGGGCGTCGGCGTCCTGGAGCAGCTTCAGGTAGTCGCGCTCCTCGGGCACCTCGTTGGGCTGGCCGGTCTGGAACCACGGGCCGAAGAACCACGGCGCGGCCGGCTGCGGCTGGCGGCCGATCCGCTCGGTGAGCCGGCGCACGACGTCGGCCGGTCGCGGGCCGGCGAAGACGCGCAGGCGCAGCGTTGCCGCGTCGGCCTCGACGCTCCACGCGTCGGGCCGCTGGTTGGCGAGCTGGAAGCGGCTCGTCTCCGTGTTGTCGAGCAGGACGCCGAAGCCGCGGGTGGAGAGCAGCCAGGGCATCGGGAAGTACGTCGCGTCGTCGCGGTGGCGGATGCTCCAGGGCGGGACGAACGCGGTGATGATCTGGCGCTCGCCCTGCTGGTAGGCGCCCTCGCCGACGTAGCTCTCGACCTCGGTGCCCCGCAGGTCGACGCCGTTCGAGCGCTCGCCGAAGCCAAGGTGCCGCTCGCCGTCGGGCGCCTCGAAGCCGGCGCGCATCGCATTCGCGCCGGGCGGCGCGACGGCCTCGACGGCGATGACGCCCTCGGCGTCTGGCGCGATCCGCAGCGCGATCGTGCGCCCCAGCGGGTCGCTCGTCTGGAGCGTCGCGGTCAGCGCCTGGCCGTCGCGGGCGACCTCCGTGGCGCGCGTCGCGCCGTGCCAGGCGCCGGTAGCGTCGCGGAACGCGAGCGGCAGGTCGCCGTGCCCCGCGAGCGGTCCGAACGTCATGCGGGCGGTCGCGGGGTCGAGCGCGGCGGAGAGCGAGCCCGCGTCGACGCGCTCCTGCGCCGCCGCCGGCGCCGCGGCGGCGAGGAGGACGAGCAGCGAGACCGCGAACGCCTTCACGCGACGCAGGTTAGACCTCCCCGCCGAGCACGATGCGCTCCGCCGCGTCGGCGGCGACGGCGACGAGGTCGCGCACCTCCCCCGCGGGCTGCCTCCACTTGCCGAGCACGTGCGCGGAGACGATCTCCGGGTCGGTCGAGCCGGGGCGGCCGACGCCGATGCGCACCCGCACGAACCCGGGGTCGCCGAGCTCGCGCTTCAGCGACTTCAACCCGTTGTGGCCGGCGAGGCCGCCGCCGACGCGGGTGCGGATGTCGCCGAACGGCAGGTCGATCTCGTCGTGGAGGACGAGCACGCGGTCGAGCGCCTCGACGCGGTACGCGCCGCGGGCGGGGCCGACCGAGCGGCCGGCCTCGTTCATGTACGTCTGCGGCAGCAGGACGGCGACGCGCGGGCCGCCAGGACCCGTTCGGCCTTCGGTGACGAGCCCGTTGAACTTCTTCTTCGCGGTCGGGAGGTCCCAGCGGCGCGCGAGCGCGTCCGCCACCTCGAAGCCGACGTTGTGCGGCGTGCCGGCGTACCGCGTGCCGGGATTCCCCAGGCCCACGACGAGCCAGTCGACGGGCGCCGACGAGTGGCGCCGGAGGCGCACCGCCTACTCGCTGGTGGTGTCGGGCTGGTCGCCGTCGCCGGCGCCGCCCGTCTCCGGCTGGCCCGAGGCGTCGGCGCCCTCGGCCGCGAGAGCCTCGCCCTCGCCCTCGCCGACGACCTCGGTGTCGCCCTCCTCGGGCTCCTCGACCTCGAGGCGCGGGAGCGAGATCGACGCGACGACGAGCTCGCCGTCGTCGACGATCGTGACGCCCTCGGGCGCCGTCAGGTCCGAGACGTGGACCGACTCGTTGAGCGCGAGCGCCGTCACGTCGTGGGTCACGGACTCGGGGATGTCGCCCGGCAGCGCCTCGATCGTCAGCTCGCGCAGCTGCTGCTCGAGCACGCCGCCCTCGCTGGCGCCCGCGGCCTCCTCGACCCCGGTCAGCTCGAGCACGACCGTCGCCTGGATCGCGACGTCCATGCGCACGCGCAGGAAGTCGACGTGCCAGGTGTCGCCGCGGACCGGATCCCACTGCGAGTCCTTCAGCACGGCGTTCGTCGTCTGGCCGTCGAGCGACAGCTCGAGCACGGCGCCGGACGCGTGCAGCGCGTGGCGCAGCTCGCGGGCATCGACGCTGATCGGCAGCGGGTCGGCGCCGCCGCCGTAGATCACCGCGGGGACCCGCCCGGCGCGGCGCATCCGCCGGTTCGCGCGGGAGCCCTCGATGTCGCGCTTGGCGACGTTCAGCGTGGTCGTCTCGTTGGCCATGACGGCGGACGAGGATAGCGCCGGCCGGCGCGCCGCTACTGCCCGGGGTACTGGTTCGTGCCGGTGAAGTGCCGCTGGAGGTCGGTGTACGCCGGCTTGCGGGTGCCGTCGAAGGCGACGACGCCCTTCTGATGGATCGGCGGCTGCGGCCGCGGGTTGCCGCCCTCCCACTCCGGGCGCACGCGGAACTCCTTCAGCGCCCAGTAGAGCGAGCCGCTCAGCCACGGCTTCGTCGCGTAGACGTCGTAGTGGTAGTTGATGTAGTCCTGCTGGAACTGGAACGTGCCCTTCTCCTCGACGGGCCCGTTCCGGTTGGCCTCGGCGCCGGTCTCGGTGACCATGATCGCGTGGTTCGGGTAGCAGGCGCGCACGCTGTCGAGGTAGTCCGACAGGTACGTGCGGTCGGCGAGCTGCCCGCCCGGCCCCGGGTACCAGCCGAAGTAGTCGTTGATGCCGATGATGTCGAGCGGCGCGTACTCGGTGTGGCAGCCCGCGGTCGGGTAGCCGGCCACGGCGTACCCGATCGCCCGCGTCGGGTCGAGCGAGCGAGCGATGTCGGCGGCGCGCCGCAGGTAGTCGCCCTGGACCGGCCCGGGCTTCGACGACAGCTCGTTGCCGACCGACCAGATCACGATCGACGGGTGGGTGCCGTTGGCGAGCACGTTGTCGCGCAGCTCGTTGGCCGCCACCTTGCGGACGACGACGTTCTTGATCTTGTCGGTCTTCATCGCGTACATCGGGATCTCGCTCCAGATGAGCATCCCCAGCTCGTCGGCGCGCTCGTGGAAGTACGGATGCAGCGGATAGTGCGCGCGCAGCATCGTCGCGCCGAGGTCGCGCGCGTCCTTGATGAGCGCGTCGCGCATCTCGTTGTCGAGGGCGAAGCCGGCGCTGCGCTCGTCCTCGTGCATGCCGACGCCCTGGATGTTCACGGGCAGGCCGTTCAGCGTCAGCCGCCCGTTGATGCGCTTGAACGACCGGATGCCGCTGCGCGCGCGGTAGCCGCCGACGCTGCGTCCGCCGGCGGTGACGTTGAACGAGGTGCTGTAGAGCGAGGGGCGCCTGGGCGACCACAGGCGCGGCCCGCCGACGCGGATCGAGTCCGTGAGCCTGACCGAGCGCCCGGGCTGGACGCGCTGCGAGCCGAGGCGGAAGCGCTGGCCGCCGAAGCGCCCGCTCACGCCGATCGACTGCGTCCGGTTCGAGATGTTGCGCACCGTCACGCGCGCGGTGACGGTGGCGGCGCAGGTGCGGCACGGCAGCTCGGGGAGGACCTGGACGGTCTCGATCGCGGCGCGCTCGACCTTGCGCAGGTAGACCTCGCGGAGGATGCCGCCGTAGTTCCACCAGCCGCCGGTGGGGATCGCGGTCCGGCTGAGGCCCGCGGGCGG
This sequence comes from Solirubrobacteraceae bacterium, assembly GCA_030447275.1. Taxonomy (GTDB): domain Bacteria; phylum Actinomycetota; class Thermoleophilia; order Solirubrobacterales; family Solirubrobacteraceae; genus CADCVT01. The sequence goes on from JAUJPF010000017.1 coordinate 25,958, forward strand.
CAGGTCGAAGCTGCGCCGGACGTTGTCGACGCGGACGACGAGGCGGTTGGTGCCGCCGCGGCGCAGCGCGCGCGCGGGGATCCGCAGCTCGAACGGGAGGTAGGCGCCGCGGTTCGTGCCGATCGGCCTGCCGTTGAGCCAGGCGCGGGTGCGGTAGTTGACCGACTCGAAGCGGAGGATCCAGTCGTAGCGGCGCGACGAGGAGGGCAGGCGGAAGTCCTTGCGGTACCAGCCGATCGTGCCCTTCATCGACTCGGGCGTCTGGTCGGTCGCGTTCCACGCGTTCGGGACCGCGGTCTGCGACCAGCCGTCGGTGCTCGTCTGGCTCATGAAGCGCTCGCTCAGCCCGCGGTTGCCCGGGTCGAGGCGGAAGAGCCAGTCGCCGTCCATCAGGTACCGGTTGGTGTGCCCGTCGCGGTAGAGCACGCGCTCGGACGGCGTGTCCTGCGCCGCCGCGGTGGCGGCGGGCGCGAGGAGCGCGAGGAGGAGCAGGGGGACGAGCTTCTTGGTCATCGGCACGGGGGCAAGCAACACGCGCCCTCACCGTCAGTTGCGGCAGGACGCTTCGCGTCCGATCGGCGCGCTGAGGCGGAGCAGGGTAACGGTCGGCCCGGTCAGCGGCGTCCCCTCGCGCCGAACGTCGATGCACTGCACGGTCGGGAGGTCCTCGCCGAGGAACCACACGACGCGCGTCGGCCCGGCCTCGTCGCCGAGCGCGCGCGACGTCTTCGAGTCGTAGCGGGCGATCCGCAGCTCCGCGCCCGGCTTGTGGAGCTGGTCGGCCAGCCGCTCGAGCCGGTCGTAGCAGGAGGCGTAGCAGCGGTCGATCTCGCGGGCCATCGCGTCGACGTCGCCGCGGCCCTGCGCCTCGAGCAGCCGCTCCACCTTCCCGCGCTCGACGCCGTCGGTCGACAGCCAGCGGGCGACGAGGAAGCTCGCGGCCGCGAAGGCGACGATCGCGGCGAGCGCCGCCGAGCGCCTCACGCGTCGTCGTCGCCGCTCAGCTCGAGGAAGCGCTCGACCGAGGCCTCCTGCTGGTCGAGGCGGGCCGCCGTGCGGCGGGCGTGGTCGGCGGCGCGGTCGAGGAAGTCGTCGAGGCACGCCTCCGGGTCGTCGGCGAGCGGGTACACGCGCGCGACGTCCTGCTGGGCCAGCGCGATCCCCATCGGCGGGCGCCCCTCGGCGAGCGTGCGCGCGCCGCAGACCGGCATTGCCATGAGCCGGCGCTCGGGCGCCACGAGCGCGACGGGCATCAGCCGGTGCGCGGGGACCTGCACCCCGTGGAGGTCGATCGAGCGGTCGATCGCCACCGGGGTCTCGGCGACCTCCTCGAGCGGCTCGCGCCAGACGGCGAGGACGGTGTCGGCGGCGAGCAGCGCGTCGCGCAGCGCCCTGGCCTGCTTGGCGTAGAGCCCCTCGGCCTCGCGGCGGTCGCCCGCGTCGGCGAGGTCGAGGTCGCACGGGACGCGGAGGAGCGCGTCGGCGCCAACCGTGTTGCCCGCGCCGAGGGTGCCGTGCGCGACGTACGTCTGGATCGTGCCGAGGTCGCGGCGCCCGTGGAAGACGATCGTCAGAGCGTCGCACGTCGAGAGCGGCTGCACCCGCAGAGCGACGGACGCGGCCTCGGTGGCGTCGAGGAGCGCGCGGCGCAGAAGCTCCTCGGATTCGCGTCGGGTGTCCTCAGGACCACCCATGCCGGAAGTATCGGCGGTGTTCCGGTCGGCTTGAGCCGGGGTAGGTTGCCGCCCAGCCATGAAGCTCTTCTACAAGCTGTTCTCCATCCCACTCGGTCTCGCCGCCGGCCAGGTCGCCAAGAAGATCTTCGAGCAGATCTGGGGCATGATCGACGACCGCGAGCCGCCCAAGGCGAACATCGAGGAGACGACGTTCCCGAAGGTGCTCGCCGCCGCCGCCGTGCAGGGCGTGACGTTCTACATGGTGCGCGCCGCGGTCCAGCGCGCCGGCGCGAAGGGGTTCGCGCATCTGACCGGCGTGTGGCCCGGCGACAAGCGCCCCGAGGTCGAGTAGCGGGGCTAGCCGCCGCCGCGCAGGACGAAGCCGCGCTCGGCCAGCTCGGAGAGCGCGTCCTCGAAGGCGGCGAAGTCGCGCGCCAGCAGGAGGTCGATCGGCGGGCGGCTGCCGGCGCGCAGCCAGCGCCGCAGGACCGCGCCGCCGGCGCGGTCCTCGGCCTCCTCGGTCAGCGTGAGGAGGATCCCGATCTCCGAGCGGTGGTCGAGGTCGTCGGTGATGACGCTGATCGGGTCGACGTCGAGCATCGTCATCAGCTCGTCGTCGCTGAGGCCGAGGCGCTGCATCAGCGTCGCCGCCCCGCTCACAGCAGCTCTTCCGCCGTCGTCAGGTACTGCTCGGCGCGCGCGGTCATGCGGACGAGGCCGTAGGCGTTCAGCACCGCGCGCTTGAGGTCGGGCTGCGGGCCGAGGCGGCGCATCAGCTCGGCGATCTCGTCGAGCGGCACCTCGATCAGCTCGCGCGGGCCCAGCTCGCGGACGACGACCGGCGCGGTGTCGGGCAGGCGGACGGCGTCGTCGCCCTGCCACGGGATCTCGTCCTCGCCGACGAGGACGACCTTCCCCTCGCGCGCGAGGTGGTAGATCGAGTTCGAGAGCGGGGCGCGGGCGACCGAGGTCAGCTTCTTGCCGCCCGCCGCCTTGTTGTAGACGGCGTAGGCGCGGCTCGCGAGGACCGGGCCCTCGGCCGCGACGATCTCGAGCATCGCCTCCATGATCCGCGGCCGCGGGGCCGAGCGCGGGTCGCCCGGCGACTCGCCCTCCCACTCGCGGTACGGCTCGAGCGCGACGCGCACCGCGGCCGCGCCGCCCGGCGCGGCGGCGCCGGCGGGCTGCGCCGCCTTCCAGTCGTCCACGGGCCAGTCCGGGCGCTCGTCGTCGGTGAGCGTGAGGACGGGGAGGCCGGTGACCTCATGGAGCAGGACGCGCTCGTCGAGCAGCACGCGGTCGGGGTCGTGCGGCCAGCCGGCGATGACGACGGCGGCGACCGCGAGGCCGGCGGCGCGCGCCGCCTCGGCGTAGAGCCGGGCCTGGCCGGTCAGCGACGGCTCGGCGCCGACGGTGACGACGACGGGGGCGCCGAGCTCGACCGCGAGGTCGCGGAGCGAGTAGCGCGGGGTGAGCGGCGCGACGGGGTTGCCGGCGAGGGCGACGATCTCGGCCGCCGAGGCGGCCTCGCGCAGCTCCGGCGGCGCGTGCTCGCGGCCGGCGTGGCGCGCGACGATCGCGGGGGTCGCGTCCCCGTCGTCGAGGACCCACGCGTCGGCGTCGATCGCCCGCGCGACCGCGGTGGCGTAGCGCCCGATGACGACGAGGTCGGTCACGAGGGCGGAGCGTACCTGCGCGCCAGCGCGCGGATTGGGCTGCTGGATCCGGGGAAGACGAACCCCGTGCCCCGCCTCGCCGCTCTGACCATCGCCGTGCTGTTCACCGTCGTCGGCGCGGCGCACGCCGCGCCCGCACCGCTCACCGAACCGCCCGACGCTCTCGCGCAGGCGCTCGAGTGCGGGCCGGGCGTCGGCGCGCCGCGCAGACACCGGTCATCCTCCTGCACGGCACCGGCTCGACGCCCGAGGAGAGCTTCGACGCCGGCTACGCCGCCGCGCTGCCGAAGCTCGGCTTCCCGGTATGCACGGTGCGGTTCCCGGAGCGCGCGCTCGTCGACCTCCAGCGTTCCATGCGCAGTACGCCGTGTACGCGGTGCGCGAGGTCGCGCGCCGCAGCGGCCGGAAGGTGTCGCTGGTGGGCCACAGCCAGGGCGCCTTGCACGCGGTGTACGCGCGCGCACTTCTGGCCGGACCTGCCGCCCCTGATCGACGACGTCGTCGGGCTCGCCGGGCCCTACGTCGGCACCCAGCGCGCGAACGAGAGCTGCAACGACGGGCGCTGCCCGGTCACCTCGTGGCAGTTTCGCTTCGGCTCGGATCTGAACCGCGCGTTCGCGGCGGCCCCGCGGCCGGCGGGACCCTCCTTCACCGCGGTCGCGACGTCGTTCGACGAGCTGGTCACCCCCGCGCCGGACGCCGCGCTGCTCGCGGGCGAGGGCATCGTGCTCCAGGACGTCTGCCCCAACCGCTCGACGGACCACTTCGCGATCGTCGGCGACGCCGCGGCGTACACGCTGGCGGTCGACGCGCTGACGCACGAGGGCGCGGCCGACCCCGCGCGCTTCGATCCCGCCGCATGCCGGCAGACGACGATCCCCGGGACCGAGGTCGGGACCGTCGTCGGCGCCCCCGGCGCGGTCGGCAACGCCGCCGTCGGCCTCGTGACCGCGCAGAACACCGACCGCGAGCCTCCGCTCGTGTGCCCGTTCGACGCGGCGGCGTGTGGCGAAGGGGTGACGACGACTTCTGGTTCCGGCCCCTCGCAGGCGTCGACCGGGCGGCGCGCGCGCCTCACGCGCTCGTGCCTGCGCGGCGGCGCGCTCCGGGTCCGGGTTCGCGGGCTCGCCGGGGTGCGGCGGGTGGACTTCCGGTTCGGCCGGCGGCTCGTCGCGCGCGACCGCGCGCGCCGTTCGTCCGCGTCGTGAGCCGCCGCGCCGTGAGCCGCGGCGGGTCGCGGCTGCTGGCGGTGTTGTACCTGAACGGCGGCGCGCGCGCGTGGTGCGCAGCCGGACGCTGCCGCGCTGCGGGCTCTGAACTGCTCATGCGCGTCCGCGTCCGCGTCCGCTCCACAATCGCGGGGTCCCTCGCACCGAGTGTCGACTTCGGCGCCCTATCGACGACAGAATCGACACTCGCCGCGCGACGCGAGACCGCGCGGAGCGGCACCCGCCTAGAACAACTGGTTCTCGCCGCCGAACACGGCGCTCACCGAGTCGTCGGTGAAGATGCGGCGGATCGAGTCGGTGAGGAGGTCGGCGCACGAGAGGACGCGGATGTTGTCGGGCGCGCCGGCGCGGAGCGGGATCGTGTCGGTGACGACGATCTGCTCGAACGGCGACGCGGCGAGGTTCTCGAACGCGCGGCCGCTCAGCACCGGGTGCGTCGCGGCGGCGAAGACGCGCTCGGCGCCCGCGGCCACGACCGCGTCGCCCGCCGCCCGCAGCGTCCCCGCGGTGTCGATGATGTCGTCGACGATGATCGCGGTCTTGCCGCGCACGTCGCCGATGACGTGGCCGATCTCGGCGAGCTGCTGGGCCGGGCGCTCCTTGTCGAGGATCGCCAGGTCGGCGCCGAGCTTGTCCGAGAACTTCTTGTTCAGCTTCACGCGGCCCGCGTCCGGCGCGACGACGACGAGGTCGGACAGGGCCAGGTCGGCGAAGTACTGCGTGAGCATGAACATCGCGGTCATGTGGTCGACCGGCTTCGAGAAGAAGCCTTGGATCTGGCCGGCGTGGAGGTCCATCGTGAGGACGCGGTCGGCCCCGGCCGCCTCGAGCGCGCGGGCGACGAGCCGGGCGGAGATCGGCTCGCGCGGCGCCGACTTCTTGTCCTGGCGCGAGTAGCCGAACCACGGCGAGACGGCGATGACCCGGTGCGCCGACGCGCCGACCGCCGCGTCGATCATCAACAGCAGCTCCATCAGCGAGTCGTTCGGCGTGATCCCGAGCTCGGGGTTCGCGCACGTCGGCTGGACGATGAAGACGTCGGCCCCGCGGATCGAGTCCTCGTAGCGGCAGTAGACCTCGCCGTTGGAGAACGTCTTGATGTCGATCGGGCCGAGATCGACGCCGAGGTTGTGCGCGATCTTGGCGCTCAGCCCGGGGTTCGCGCGCCCGCTGAACAGCATCAGGCGCTTGTCGTAGCCGATGTCCAGGCTGGTCGAGAGCTGAGGCTGCGTCTCGAGTGCGGTCACGGTTTGGTCACTCTAGCCCTTGCGGCGGGCGTAACCCTCGACGTTCGTCTGCCTGGCGCGGGCGACGCCCAGCGCGTCCTCCGGGACGTCCTCCGTGATGACCGAGCCAGCCCCCGTGTAGGCGTTGTCGCCGATCGTCACGGGGGCCACGAAGGTCGTGTCGACGCTCGTGCGGACGTTCGCGCCGATCGTCGTGCGGTGCTTGGTGCGGCCGTCGTAGTTGGCGGTGACGTTCGAGGCCCCGATGTTGGTCTGAGGCCCGACGTCGGCGTCGCCCAGGTAGGAGAGGTGCGGCACCTTCGTCCCCTCGCCGATGTCGGAGTTCTTGATCTCGACGTACGTGCCGACCTTCGCGCCGGCGCGGATCCTCGTGCCCGGCCGCAGGTAGGCGAAGGGCCCGATGCTCACGCCGTCCTCGACGTCGCAGTCGACCGCGTAGGCGTAGAGCGCGGTGACGCCGTCGGCGAGCCGGGCGTCGACGAGCGTGGCGTTCGGCCCGATCCGGCAGTCCTCCCCCACGCGCGTGGCGCCGCGCAGGACGCAGCCCGGCTCGACGGTCGTGTCGGCGCCGATCGCGACGCCCACGTCGACCGTCGTCGCCGCCGGGTTGACGAACGTGACGCCGGCGCGCGCGTGCTCGTCGAGGATGCGGCGCTGGGCGACCTCGCGGAGCTGGGCGAGCTGCGCGCGGTCGTTGATGCCGGCGGTCAGCCACGGGTCGGCGACGCCGTGCGCGACGACGCGGTGGCCGCCCTCACGGAGGATCGGCAGCGCGTCCGGCAGGTAGTACTCGCCCTGGGCGTTGTCGGCGGTGATCGACGCGAGCGCGCCGGTGAGGGGGCCGCCGGCGAAGGCGTAGATGCCGGTGTTCACCTCGCGGATCTCGAGCTCGGAGGCCGTCGCGTCGCCCGGGTTCTTCGTCTCGACGACCTTCACGACGTCGCCCTGCGCGTCGCGGACGACGCGCCCGTACCCGGCCGGATCGTCGAGGACGGTGGTGGCCATCGTCGCGGCCGCGCCGGCATCGGCGTGCGCGCGGGCCAGGCCGGCGATCGCCTCCGCGGTGATGAGCGGGACGTCGCCGTAGAGCACGACGACGGTGTCGTCGGCGCCGATGTGCTCGGCCGCGCACCGCACCGCATGGCCGGTCCCCTTCGCCTCCGGCTGCACGGCGATCGCGACGCCGTCGGGAACGTGCCCCTCGACCGCCCGGTCTGGCCCGCCCACCACGATCACCTTCTCGGCCCCCGCGGCGAGCGCCGCCTCGACGGGCCAGCGCACCAGCGGCCAGCCGCACAGGTCGTGGAGGACCTTCGGCGTCTTCGAGCGCATGCGGGTGCCCTGCCCTGCGGCGAGAACGACGGCGGTCAACGGCACGCGGGCCATCGTAGGCCGCTTCGCGGCGTCACGTCACAGCCTGCGGCGATGGCATCGTGGGCCAGACTTAGGCGGCGTACCCTTCGCCCGACTCGGTGGGGAGTGGTCTAGCGGCAAGACACGGGCCTTTGGAGCCCTGAGACGCTCGGTTCGAATCCGGCCTCCCCAGCTCGCGCGGGCGGCGCGCTCAGCAGTGCGTCGCTAGGGCCTCGACGACGCGCTCCATGCGGACGAGGCCGGCGTAGCGGCCGGCCTGGTCCCAGCAGACGAGCGGGTCGAAGCGGCGGTCGGCCGGGCGGGTCATCGCGCGGCGGGTCACCGCCGCCAGCGGCATGTCGACGGTGACCATCATGAGGTTGCGGACCGGGCCGGCGCCGCGGGCGTGGTCGGCGCGGCGGACGAGGCCGCTGGGGCGCCCGTCGTGGTCGACGAGCGCGATGTAGTCCGGCTCGGGGCGGCGATCGAAGAGCACGCCGAGCGCGCGGCCCGATGCGGGCTCGGGCAGCGTCGGGACCGCCTCGATGAGCGCCGCGATCGCCATCTCGCCGGTCGCCGGCCGGTACCGCGCCCGGATCTCGAAGCCGAGGTCGGGCTCGAGCTCGGCCATCCCCGGCGTCGGGCCGCCGAACGCGAAGCCCTGCGCGAGCGGGACGCGCAGGTCCATGAGCGCCTCGAGCTCCTCCATCCGCTCGACGCCCTCGGCGATGATCCAGGCGTCGATCCGACCCGCCAGCTCGCCGAGCGTCTGGACCACCGCGGCCTTGGCCGGCTCGGTGTCGACGTTCGCGACGAGGCCGCGGTCGATCTTGACGAAGTTCGGCTTGAGCGACGTGATCCGCGACAGCGAGCCGTAGCCCGCGCCCGCGTCGTCGACGGCGATGAGCGCGCCGCGCGCGCGCAGCGCCGCGCGCGCTCCGGAGAGCGCGTCGGTCTCGGCGTCGGTCTGCTCGGTCACCTCGACGATCACCCGGTCGAGCCGCGCCGCCTCGCTGAACGCGTCGTGGACCTCGTCGGCGACGAGCGCGCGCGGCGACGCGTTCACGGCAAGGAAGCGGTTCGAAGGCAGGTGGGGCAGCGCGGCGAGGACCTCACGCACCATGTGCGCCTCGAGCACGCCGCCCACGCCGTGGCGCTCGGCCGCCGCGAAGACGTCCGCCGGCCGCAGCTCCCCCCGTCCAGGGAAGCGGGCGAGGGCCTCGTAGCCGCACACCTCGCCGCGCTGGAGGTCGACGACGGGCTGGAAGTGCGGCCTGACGCGTCCCGGCTGGCTGAGAACCTCCCCGAGGATCTCGGTCCAGTCGTGCTGGCGCTCGTGGATCACGTCTTTCGGAACCCCGAGGGGGTGCGGAAGTTGGACGGTTGGCGCGTCGCCGCGCGGTCGCGTTCAGCCCGCCCGCAGCGCCGCGACGATCTCCGGCGGCGTGAGCGGATCGGCGAGCATCGCGCGGGCGTCGCGCTCGTCGTCGAGGTCGCGCTCGGCGCGCAGCATCCCGACCGTGAGGCCGGCCGCGTCGGCCGCCGCGAGCGTCTGCGTCAGCACGCTCGAACCGCCCCAGTCGGCGGCGGGGAGCGCGAAGACGGCGTCGTTCGGCTCGTGCAGCCCGATGAGGTAGTAGCCGCCGTCGGACGCCGGGCCGACGGTCACGTCCACGCCGCAGCGCAGGTCGTCGAGCGCGGCCTCGGCGTGGCGGCGGCCGAGCTGCGGCGTGTCGACGCCGACGAGCAGCGCCGGGCCCGGGTGCGTCGCCAGGACGTCCCGGAAGGCGGCCGCGAGCCGGTCGCCGAGCGAACCCTCCACCTGCGCGATCAGCGTCGCGCCCGGCGCCAGCGCGGCCATCTCGTCGCGCGCGTCCTCGGGTGTGAACACGACGTACGGGTCCCCGGCGTCGGCCGCCCAGGCCGCGGCCCGCGCGACGAGCGCGGACTGGAGGCGCGCGCACCCCTCGGCGCCGAGCAGCGGCGCGAGCCGCGTCTTGCACAGCCCCGGCCGCGGCGCCTTCGCGATGACGATGGCCGCGGGCCGCGCCGGCACGATCAGAAGCGGAAGTGGGTGCCGACCGGCGCGAGCTCGGCCGTCGCCGCGACCGGGACCGCTGCCGCCAGCGCCGTCGCGAAGGTCGCCGCCGACGCGCCGATGAGTCGGGTCAGCTCGGCGACGGGCGTCGGCTCGTCCTTGACGCCGTTCGCGTAGTCGGTCGCGTAGCCGATCAGCGCGTACGGGATCTCCGCCTCGCCCGCGAGCACGGTCTCGGGCCCGCCCGTCTGCGAGACCGCGGTCACGCCCGCGGCGGCCAGCGCCGCGATCTCCGTACGGGTGTTGAAACGCGGCCCGTCGACGTGGCCGTAGCAGCCGCCGTCGCGGACGCCGTGGCCCGCTTCCCGCGCCCCGATGAGGAGCGCCTCGCGCAGCGGCGGCGAGAACGGCGTCTCGAAGATCCAGTGCCCGCGGCCCGGCTCGCCCTCGGCGTAGAGCGAGCAGAGCGAGCCGTCGGGCAGCCGGTTGGAGAGGAAGTGCAGGTCGTCGAAGACGACGAGCGTCCCCAGGTCGAGACCCGGGTCGCACGCGCCGCAGACGGTGACCGCGAGGATCGCCTCGACGCCGGCGTCGCGCAGCGCGGTGACGTTCGCGCGATGGTCGACGTGCGACGACAGCCGCGGGTGGCCCTCCCAGTGGCGCGAGACGTGCACGACGTCGGCGCCCGCGAACCGTCCCTGCGACACCTTCGCGGGACCGAAGCGGGTGGCGACCTCGCGCGGCCCCTCGCCCTCGAACCCAGGCAGCGCGTAGGTGCCCGAGCCGGTGATCACGCCGATGCGCGTCATCAGGACGCGCAATCCTAGGCGGCGCGTCTACTCGGCGGGCGCCGGCGCCGCGGCGGCCGGCGGCGCCTCGGCCGGGGGTGCGGGGGCCTCCTCGGCCGGATCGGGCGCGGGCGCGGCGGGCTCGGGCGCCGGCGGCTCCTCGACCGGCGGCTGCTCGACCGGCGGCTGCTCGACCGGCGACTCCTGGACGGGGTCGGGCGTCGCCGGGTCGGTCCCCTCGGCCTGCTCGACCGCGTTCGGGCGGCCGTCGGCGTCGCCGTCCTCCGCGCCGTCGGGCGCGCCGTCGCCGTTCGTGTCGGCGTCGTCGGGCTCGGCGCCGGAGAGGCCCTGCTCGACGACGTTGCTCAGCGAGTCGCCGTCGGAATCGTCGGCGCCGTCCGGAGTTCCGTCGCTGTTGGTGTCCATCGCGCGCGGGTTCGAGCGCACGCGGTACTCGGTGCGGTTGAACAGGCCGTCGCCGTCGACGTCGGCCGCGGCGTCGGCCGCGCTCGTCGGGTCGAGGCCGTGCTGCTCCTCCCACGCGTCGGGAAGGTCGTCGCCGTCGCTGTCGGCGCTGCGCGGGTTCGTGCCGAGCCGGTGCTCGAGGCGGTCGCTCAGGCCGTCGTCGTCCTGGTCGCCCGGCAGGATGCGCGCGACCGCCGGTGGCTCGGCCGCCGGAGCCGTGCCCACCCGCTCGGCGTCGCCGCCCGCGGGCTCGTCGCCGAGCGCGGGGTCCTCCTCGCGCGCCGGGCCGCGCGGCTCGTCGGCCACGGTCCCGCCGGTCTGCTCCTGGAGGCGCCGGCGCTCCGTCGCGGCGCCGACGCGCTCGGGCCGCGTCGCCGCGGGGCGGTCGGGGCCGAGCCGCAGGGCGCCGCCGTCGCGCGTGTCGTCGCCGGCCCAGACGTCGTGGCCGAGCACGTGCCGGTCGAGCGCGACGACCGAGCCCGCGATCAGAAGGGCGGATGTGACGAGGCCGGCCGCCACCCAGTGGGCGCTGCGGCTGTGGAGGAGGGAGATGAGGCGGCTGCGGTCCATGCACCCGCTCCATCGGCGCCTGGTGACCGCGAGTCAACCCGTCTTCGACGCTGCGGAAAACGGGGCGACCGCGGTTGAGCGGGTCTGGACGGAAGGCCGGGAAGCTGGCGCGTCGGCGCTGCTAAACCCGCGCCAAGCGAGGTGAATCAGCGCGGTCGGCGGGGCTCGCTCGCGGGCCCCGAGCGGTGCGCGATGCCCAGCACGCGCATCGCCTTCAGCCCGAGCGAGAGCTTCTCGCGCCCGTCGGTCGAGGAGACGTCGAGGCCGGTCAGCTCGCGCACGCGCTCGAGCCGGTACCGGATCGTGTGGCGGTGCGTGAAGAGCTTTCCGCGGTGCCGGCGACGTTCCCGTCGGCGTCGAGGAACGCCTCGACCGTCTGCACCAGGTCGGTCGCGTACTGCTCGTCGTAGGCGACCAGCGGCTCGACCGTCTCCGCGTAGAAGCGCTGCAGCTCGGCGGGATCCTCGCTCATCGCCGGCAGGAGCAGGCGGTACGCGCCGGTCTCCTCGAACGCGAGGGCGGGACGCTCCTCGTCGCCCTCCGCGACGTTCGCGGCGAGCAGCGCCTCGTGGCCGGCCCGGTCGAGCAGGAGCGCGTCGCCGGTGGCGCGGCTGCGGCCGAGCGCGAACGAATGGCCGTGGAGTCCCGCGCGCAGCTCGCGCAGCACGCCCTCCGCGGCCCGGGCCCCTTCGCCGTCCGCGCCGGGGACGAGCACCGCGACTTCGGCGCCGACGGCCTCCGCGCGCTCGGTCAGCGCCGCCACCGCGCCCGGCACCGCCGCGCGGGCGCCGCGCTCGGCGGTCGCGAGCACGCGCTGGCGCCAGCCGTCCTCGGTCGCCGCGTGCGCGTGGGCGCGCGCGACGAGCACGCACGCTCCCTCCTCGAGGTCGAGCCCCACCTCGCGGCCGCGGGCCACGACCTCCTCGCGCGTCCCGAACGCGCGGCGCAGCACGCCGTGCAGGAAGGCGGCGATCGCCTCGCGCGTGGCCTGCTCGGGGGCCCGGACGCGCTCGACCTCCGAGGCGACGAGCGTCGTGACGAGCCGCAGCAGCGCCGGCCCCGCGGGCGCCCCCCGCGGGCGCATCCGCAGGCGCCCGACGACGCGGTCGGCGACGCGCAGCTCGACGACGTCGACGTCGCCGGCCTCGGCCATGACCGAGCGCTCGTCGGCGGGCGACCGCGCCGCCACCGCCAGCACCTGGCCGGCCCGGTCGGTGAGGACGAGGCTCGCGTCGAGGGCACGCGCGGCCGCGCGGACGACCTCGGGCAGGCCGGCCCCCGACTCGACGGCCTCGGTGATGGCGTCGAGCGTCGCGAGATCGAGCCCTGCCTCCGTCCCTGGGAAGGGCGTGGACACGCCCGGAAGGGTAGAGCCGCCTCGGCTAGGCGGTGACCTCGTCCCAGAACCAGAAGACGGCGCCGCCGGCGACCAGGCCGACCAGCACCATCGCGGCCAGGACGTACACGGTCAGGAACACGGCGGCGGCCCGCTCCCACCAGCGGCTGTAGGCGGTCCAGGCGGGGATGAGGATCCACGCCGCGTACGCCGCCAGCGCGAACACGGCGCAGCAGCCGCCGACCAGGTAGGTGATCGCCTCGTTGCTCACTGCGCAGCATTGTGACGGCCGGCGCGGCGCTCGCGCATCCAGCGCCGTGCCTTCGCCCGCCGCTCGGGCGTTCGCAGCATCGGGTGCGCGGCGACGACGGCCACGCCGACGGCGGGCGTGGCGCCCCCGGCGAGCGTCCCGCGCGCGGCGATCTCGGCCGCCTTGTCGATGTTGCGCCACGAGAAGTAGCCGATGAGGACGAAGGTCGCCGCCCACAGGCCGGAGCCGACGACGTCGTAGGGCGGGAAGCGTGCGAACGACATCCGCGACGCGCCCGCGACGAGCGGGGCGACGGCGCGGACGATCCCGATCAACCGCCCGCCGAGGATCGCCATCCCTCCGCGGCGCTCGAAGAACCGCTCGACGTACGCCAGGCGCTCGGGCGTGACCCTGAACTTCGGGCCGTGCTTGACGAGGAAGCCCCGGCCGAGCAGACGGGGCGGGCGGCGATCGGGGCGGGGTCGCGGCCCGCGAGCCGCTCCGCCGCGCGCTCGGCCTCCTCGGGTGTGTCGAAGAGCCCGAGGACGGTCGGGCCGGACCCGGCGACGAGGACGTCCCGGGCGCCAGCCGCGCGCCCGGCGTCGAGGGCCTCGTCGATCGACGGGCAGAGCGAGCGGGCGGCGTCCTGGAGGTCGTTGACCGGTTCTGGTCCGGCGCGGCGGGTCGCGTCGAGCGCGGTGGCGAGCGCTGTCGCGTCGCGCGGCAGGCCGAGCCGGTCGGCCTCGGCGTAGACGGCGGGGGTCGAGAGGTGCTCGCGGCTCGGGAGCACGAGGACGCCGTAGGGCTCGGGAGGCGGGAGGCGCTCGACGTGCTCGCCCGCGCCGGTGGCGAGGACCCTCCCGGGCCGGACCTGCCCGGGCACGTCCGAGCCGAGCGAGGCGGCAAGCGCGTGCAGCGTCTCGTCGTCCCCGAGGCCGCTCGCGCGCGCGGCGAGCCGCAGGGCGGCCGCGGCGTCGGCGCTCCCGCCGCCGAGGCCCGCGGCGACCGGGATCCGCTTCTCGATGGTGATCGTGACGGGCGGGCCGTCCCAGCCGGTCGCGGCGCGGAAGGCGCGCAGGGCTCCGGTGACGAGCGTGTCCTCGACACCGGCGCAGCGGACGGAGTCGGCGCCGGCGGTCGCCGCGCCGCCGGCGACCCCTCCGCCGCCCCCCTCCTCGAGGACGAGCGTGTCGGCGAGGCTGATCGACTCCATGACGCTCACGAGCTCGTGCCGGCCGTCCGCGCGGGTCGGGCCCACGAAGAGGCAGAGGTTGATCTTCGCCGGGGCGTCCTCGGTCATCGCGCCAGCTCGACCGCGAGTGCGCGGAACTGGTCGGGCGCCAGGCGCTCGGCGCGGACGTCGGCCGCGAGCCCGAGCCGCTCGAGTGCGGCGCGGGCGTCTGTGCGGCTCGCCACGCCGGCCAGCTCGAGCGAGCGCGGCAGCGCCTTGCGCCGGTGCGCGAACGCGCCCTGCACGACCCGGCGCAGCCGCGGGTCCGCGGCGGCGCCGGTGCGACGCAGGCCGACGAGCACCGAGTCGACGTTCGGGACCGGGTGGAAGACCGTGCGCGCGACGGCCCGCAGCACGCGGACCTCCGCGGCCAGCTGGGCGAGCACGCTGGGGACGCCGTAGGCCGCGCTGCCGGGCCGCGCCGCAAACCGCTCGCCGACCTCGCGCTGGACCATCGCGACCCAGCGCGTCGCGTCGGGCAGCTCCTCGAGCGTGCGCAGGATCGCGGTCGCGGCGATCCCGTACGGCAGGTTGGCGACGACCTTCGTCGGCGGCGGGTCGAGCGCCCTGAGGTCGAGGTCGAGCGCGTCGGCGAGGTGGAGCGTCGTGTTCGGGTGCGCGTCGAGCGCGTCGCGCAGCGCGGGCTCGAGCGCGCGGTCGAGCTCGACGACGTGCACGTGCGCGGCGCGGGCCGCGAGGTGCTCGGAGAGGACGCCGAGCCCGCCGCCGACCTCGAGGCAGACGTCGTCGGGGCCGAGCTCCGCCTCGCGCCCGATGACGCCGAGGATGTTCGAGTCGATGAGGAAGTTCTGGCCGAGCGCGTGGTTGGGGCGGATCCCGAACGCCTTGAGCCGGCGCAGGCTCGGCTGCGTGGGAAGGCCGGTCACCACCCGAACAGCGCGGCCGCGTTGCGCTCGACCGCCGCCTCCAGCTCCTCGTACGCGATGCCGCGACGCTCGGCGACGAAGCGCGCGGTGTGCGCGACGAACGCCGGCTGGTTGCGCTCCTTGCGGACCTGCCGCGGAGACAGATAGGGCGCGTCGGTCTCGACGAGGATCCGGTCGTCGGGCACGCGCGCCGCGGCGTCCGCGAGGTCGGTCGCCTTCGGGTAGGTGACGTTGCCGGCGAACGAGACGAACCAGCCGTGGTCGAGGCATTCGTCGAGGCGGTCCGGCATCGAGAAGCAGTGCAGGATGACGGTGACGCCGCCGGCCCTCGCGGCGAGTGTCGCGATCGTGGGGTCGTCGGCCGCGCGCGTGTGGATGACGAGCGGCTTCGCGACGGTCTTCGCCAGCTCGATCTGCGCCTCGAACGCGCGCTGCTGGTCGTGCGGCGGCGTCCGGTCGCGGTAGAAGTCGAGGCCGGTCTCGCCGATTGCGCGGCACTGCTCGTGGGCGGCGAGCGCCGCGAGCTCGGCGAGGTCGTTGTCGTCGAAGCCGGTCGCGCTGTTGGGGTGGCGCCCGATCGCCGCGAAGACCTGCGGGAACCGCTCCGCCGCCTCCAGCGCGGCGCGGCACGACGCCCCGTCGGTCCCGACGGTCAGCATCCGCCGCACGCCCGCCCGGTCGGCCTCCGCGACGAGGTCGGAGTCGGGAGGGGCGCAGCCGTCGAGATGCGTGTGGCTGTCGATCACTGCGCGGCTCGCGACGCCATGGCCCCGCTGAGGCTACTGGCCGCCCGACCGGCCGCGGTCACGGCGCGCGCGCAGCGGCACGCCGCGGCAACGAGGCGACCCGCCGGCGCCGCCGGCCGCGGACGAACGCCCCGAGCGGCATGCCGGCGGCGACGAGGCCGAGGCCGATCCACGCGGGAAGGGGGAAGCGGGGGGCGGCGACCGCGCGCGGCGAGGGCGACCGCGACGGCGACGGCACCAAGCGCGGCACCGCGACCGGGCGCGGCGACGGGGACGGCGACGTGCGAGGCACTGCGACCGGACGCGGCGGCCGCAGCCGGCGCGGGGCGTCCACGCGCGGGCGGCGGGCGGCGCGCGGGGCGGCGCCGAGCGGCGGCGGGGACTCGCCGCGCAGGAGCGTGAGCGGGTCGACGTAGCCGTTGCGGTCGCCGGCCCTCCTCGCGCCGAGTTGGAGGTGGGACGCCGCGACCGTTCCGAGGACGTCGCCCGGCGACACCGCGGCGCCGCCCCGGACGACCACGCGCCCGAGGCCGAGGTACGTCGCGACGAGCGACCGCACGCACGCGACCGTCACCCCGTTCGGCGGTCCGGGACGCGGCCCGCGAACCGCACGCGCCCTGGACAGGCGCTGCGGACCGGAGCGCCCGGCGCCGCCGCGATGTCGATGCCGCGATGCTGCCCCGCGGCGAACGGATTCGCCGCCAGGCGGAACGGGGTGATCACCTCGCCGCGCAGCGGCCACCGCCACGCCGCGGCGGCGTCAGCGGGGACGACGAGCGTCGCGAGCGCGAGGAGGAGGACGAGGGGCATGGGGTCGACCTTGACGTGGGTGGGGCGGGTCGTGGGCGGATGTGCGCGAATCGGCGCACGGTCTGCGCGGAGACGTGACAACGTGCGCGCGATGCACGCGTCTCCCGCCGCTCAGCCTCCTCAGCGCGTCTGCCCGCACTGCTCGACGATCGCCCGGACCGCCGACGCGCGCTGCCCGTTCTGCCGCCGTGCGTACCCGCCGGCGGTCGCCGCTCCCCGCCGTCGCGGTCGCGCTCGTGCTCGCCGTCGCCGCGACGCTGGGCGGGGTCGCGCTGATGCTCCAGTCGTTCGGCGACTCGCTCGACCGCGAGCTCGAGGAGCAGGTCGACGTCGTCCAGCGCGACTTCGACCGCGACGTCCGCCGCCTCGAGCGGAGGATCACCGAGGAGCTCGAACGGCGGCTGCCCCCGCCGGAGGGCCCGTAGGGGTCAGCCCCGCCCCTGCACCGCCTCGTACAGGACGTTCGCCGGCACGCCCGTCAGCTCGGCGACGACCTTCGCGGCGGGCCGCGTCCGCGCCCCCGCCTCGACGAGCCGCGCGAGCGCGTCGACGGCGGGGCCTACCTCCGCGCCGTGCTCCCCCGCGCCTCCGATCACGAGCACGATCTCCCCACGCGCCTCGCCGCCGCCGAACCGCGACGCGACGGAGGCCGCGTCGCCGCGGACGATCTCCTCGTGGACCTTCGTCAGCTCGCGGCACACCGCGACCGGCCGCTCCGGGTCGACCGACGCCAGCGCCGCGAGCGACGCCCCGACCCGGCGCGGCGACTCGAACGCCACCACGGTCTCCCCAGAAGCGAACAGCGCCAAGAGATCCGAGGACCGCCGCGGCAGGAACCCGACGAAGCGCCACCGATCGACGGGCAGCCCCGACGCCACGAGCGCGACGAGCGTCGCGGACGCGCCCGGCAGCACCTCGACGCGCACGCCCGCGTCCAGGGCGGCCCGGATCAGGACGTAGCCGGGATCGTTGACGGCGGGCATCCCCGCGTCGCTGACCAGCGCGACGACCGCGCCCTCCACAAGACGCTCCACCAGCGCCCCCGCCCGCGCCGCCTCGTTGTGTTCGTGCACGGACACGAGCGACGCCGCGCGGATCGCGTGCCGGTCGAGCAGCACCCGCGTGCGCCGCGTGTCCTCGCACGCGACGACGTCCGCGGAGCGCAGCACATCGAGCACCCGCAGCGTGACATCGCCGAGGTTCCCGATCGGCGTCGGGCAGACCGCCAGCCGGCCGCCGCTCGCGCCGCCGCTCAAGCTGCCGCGGCCGCCGCGCCGCTGCCGTCCAGCGCGAACAGCGCCGCGCCGAGCATCCCCGCCTCCTCGCCGAACCGCGCCGGCACGATCCGGACGACGTCGCGCGACGGGGGCAGCGCCCGCTCGCGCACCACCGTCCGCGCGGGCTCGAGCAGCAGCTCCCCCGCCGCCACCATCCCGCCGCCGACGACCACGACCGACGGATTCAAGAGGTTCACGAGGTTCGCGATCCCGAGCCCGAGCCGCATCCCGATCAGCGCCATGACGTCGCGCGCGGCACGGTCGCCGTCGTGCGCCAGCTCGGTGACGAGAGCGCCGGTGATCTCGCGCCCAGAAGCCGCGGCCCGCGCCAGCTCGCTGTCGTGCGCCGCCGCGCGCGACCCGCGCTCCTCCCGCGCCAGCGCCGTCCCCGACGCGAGCGTCTCGAGGCACCCGACCGACCCGCACACGCACGGCGGGCCGTCGACGTCGACGACCATGTGCCCCGGCTCGCCCGCCGCGCCGACCGCGCCGTGGACGAGCCGGCCGTCCATCACCAGCCCGCCGCCGATGCCGGTGCCCATCGTCAGCATCACCGCGTCCGGCACCCCGCGCGCCGCGCCGAAGCGGTGCTCGACGAGCGTGGCCAGCGTCGCGTCGTTGCCGACGAAGACGGGGACGCCGAGCCGCTCGGCCATCACGTCGCGGAACGGCACGCCGGTGAGCGGCAGGTGCGCGGTGAACTCCGGCACGCCGGTCCGCTGGTCGATCATCGACGGGATCCCGATGCCGACGGCGAGCAGCTCGCGCTCGGCGGCGTCGCGCACCTCGACGATCGCCGAGAGGATGGTGTCGAGCAGCACGTCGCTCGACGGCGCGGGCGAGCGGCGCAGCGCGCGGTGGTGCACCGTGAGGCCGGCGTCGACGTCGCACGCGAGGACCTTCGTGCCGCCGACGTCGACCCCGATCACGCAGGGCGCGGGCATTCCGCTGCCACTATAGACCGCCTCCATGGCCGGTCCGGACCGCCCTCAGTACACGAAGTACCGCAGCCGCCCGTCGCTCTTGAGCCGTCTCAAGCGCGACGGCGACGGCCTGCGCACGTCCCCGCGCGAGCCGGGCGAGCGCCCGCCCGACGGCCGCCCCGTCGTCCACCCGCAGCGCGGCCGCAAGCCCGTCACCTCAAAGCGCGTCCTCAAGTGGCTGGCCCTCGCCGTCGCGGCGTGGATCTCCGTCAGCGTCCTGCTCTTCCTCGTGAGCGCGCAGATCGAGCAGGGCAAGGTCGCCGACGCCACCGACGAGGCGCTCGACGCCGGCCCGCTGCCGCTGACCGGCGCGAGCAACATCCTCGTCCTCGGCTCCGACACCCGCCCCAAGGGCAGCAAGGAGGCGGGCGCGGAGACGAGCGGCAACGGCCGCAGCGACAGCATCCTGCTGCTGCGCGTCGGCGGGGGCGCCAACAGCCGGCTGAGCATCGCGCGCGACACGCTCGTCGACATCCCCGGCGCCGGCCGCCAGAAGATCAACGGCGCGTACGCGATCGGCGGCGCCGGCCTCGCGATCCGCACGATCAAAGGCTACCTCGGCATCGAGGTCAACCACGTCATCGAGGTGAGCTTCAGCGAGTTCCCCGACCTGATCGACGCGATGGGCGGCATCGACTACAAGGGCAAGTGCGTCCGCGCGAAGATCAACGGCGGCGCGCGCAACGGCGGCGTGACGATCCGCATCCGCGGCGGCCGGGAGGCCCACCTCGACGGCAAGCAGGCGCTTGGCCTCGCGCGCGTGCGCAGGAACGCCTGCCGGCCGAACGAGAACGACCTCGACCGGGCGGCGCGCCAGCAGAAGATCGTCGGCGCGATGAAGAGCCGCGTGTTCGGCATCCACGGCTTCGCGCGCGGCCCGTGGATCGCCTGGCAGACGCCGCGCACGTTCCGCAGCGACATGAGCGGGCCGACGCTGATGTCGGTCTTCGCGAACATGGCCGTGCGCGGCACTCCGGGCACGGTCGTCCTCGGAACGGTCAGCGGCGACGTGCCGGAGGAGCTCAAGCGCCGGCAGGTCGAGAAGTTCCTCGACGGATGACCGCAAGAAGTCGCGCCCGCCGCCGTTGGAACAGAGCAAGAGCTTCTTCCAGAGGGACGGGCAGGTCCAGGGGAGGTTCGGAGGCCGGCGGCGGGTTGCGGGACCCGACGCCGGCCTTCGTCGTTCTCAGTCCGAGGAGGACTTCGAGGGCGACGAGGCCGCGGAGGACGAGTCGGACTTCTTCTCGCCGCCGCCGCCCGAGCCATCGGACGACGACTTCGAGTCCGACGAGCCGGAGCCCGACTCGGACTCCTTCTCGCGGTTGCGCTTGCGCGTCCCGTAGTCGGTGTTGTGGAAGCCCTTGCCCTTGAAGTGGATGGCGGGCGGCCGGAAGATGCGCTCCACCGGCTCCCCCGTCTCGGGATCCGCGGTGAGCGCGTCGTCGCTGAAGCTCTGCATGACCTCGAAGGTCGTGCCGTCCGCTCGCCGGTACTCGTAGATGGGCATAGCGGGACGGCAGTCTACGATCAGCCCTCACGTGAGCACCGACACCGTGACGATGGACAAGATCGTGGCCCTCTGCAAGCGCCGCGGCTTCATCTTCCCCAGCTCCGAGATCTACGGCGGCATCGGATCGACGTACGACTACGGGCACTACGGCGTGCTCCTGAAGACGAACGTCAAGAACGAGTGGTGGCGCGCGATGCTCTCCGAGCGCGAGGACGTCGTCGCCCTCGACAGCGCGATCCTCCAGCACCCGCGCGTGTGGGAGGCCAGCGGCCACGTCGGCGGCTTCAGCGACCCGATGGTCGACTGCAAGACGTGCGGCCAGCGCTTCCGCGCCGACCACCTCGACCAGCTCACATGCCCGCAGAAGCCGTCCAAGCACCCGGGCGAGGCCGAGCAGTGCGAGCTGACCGAGGCGCGCGAGTTCAACCTCATGTTCGAGACGAACGTCGGCCCGGTGAAGGACACGGCGTCGGTCGCCTACCTGCGCCCCGAGACGGCCCAGGGCATCTTCATCAACTTCAAGAACGTCCTTCAGTTCAGCCGCAAGAAGCCCCCGTTCGGGATCGCCCAGGTCGGCAAGTCGTTCCGCAACGAGATCACGCCCGGCAACTTCGTCTTCCGCACCCGCGAGTTCGAGCAGATGGAGATGGAGTTCTTCGTCCCGCCCGCCGAGGGCGCGCAGTGGTACGAGTACTGGAAGGCCGAGCGGGGCCGCTGGTACGAGGAGCTCGGCCTGCGCCCCGACCACCTCCAGCTGCGCGAGCACGACCCCGACGAGCTGAGCCACTACTCGAGCGGCACGGCCGACGTCGAGTACCTCTTCCCGATCGGCTGGAGCGAGCTCGAGGGGATCGCCAACCGCACCGACTTCGACCTCAAGGCCCACGCCGAGCACTCGGGCGAGAAGCTCGAGTACTTCGACCAGCCGACCGGCGAGCGCTACGTCCCGCACGTGATCGAGCCGGCGGCGGGCGCCGACCGCGCGACGCTCGCGTTCCTCGTCGACGCCTACGACGAGGAGGAGGTCGAGGGCGAGCAGCGCACCGTGCTGAAGCTCCACCCGCGCCTCGCGCCGGTGAAGGTCGCCGTGCTCCCGCTCGTGCGCAAGGACGGCCAGCCCGAGCTGGCACGCGAGGTCTTCGAGGCCGTCAAGGGCCGGGTCCAGGCCGAGTACGATGAGGGCGGCTCGATCGGCAAGCGCTACCGCCGCCAGGACGAGATCGGCACGCCCTTCTGCGTGACGATCGACCACCAGTCGCTCGAGGACCGCACGGTGACGCTGCGCGACCGCGACTCACTCGCGCAGGAGCGCGTCGCGATCGGCGCGCTGGCCGACGAGGTCGCCAAGCGCGTCGCCGCGCCGTGGCGCTCGCCGAAGCTCGGCTGATCGACCGCAAGATTCGCTGAGCGCCTGCGTTCCTCTGAAACGTAGAGGCCCCGCAAGGAGCGGAGCCCGGACGTCGGGGGGATGTCATGAGGAGAAGGGCCGCAACGACGGCATTGGCAACGCTGCTGGTCGCGCTCAGCGCGAGCGGGAGCGCATCGGCGCAGACCACCTGCGAGACGCTCGCGCAGTGCACGGTCGCCGAGGTGCAGAAGACGGCCGCGGAGGCCAAGGCCACGGCGGACGCGAAGGTGGCCGAGGCACAGCGGACGGTCGCCGAGGCACCATCGCGCATCCAGCAGGCCGTCGCGGACGCGCGCGCGACCGTGGACGCCAACGTCCGCGGGCTGATGAGCACCGCGGACGCGACCGTCCCGGTCGACACCTGGGCGTGCGTGTTCGAGGGCCGCATGAAGCGCACGTACACCACCACGCCGGCGACGTCGGGCAGCGGGCCGGCGACGTGCGTGAGGGTCGACCGCGACGGCGCGGTGGACGGCGGCGACGCGACCGGCGCGCGCATCGGGCGATTCTCGTTCACGACGCCGAGCACGCAGCTGACCTGCGACCTGTTCGGCGCGGACGACTTCTCGCTGAGCATCAGCTTCTCCGGCGACACGGAGACTCTCAGCACCGTCTACCACGACCTCGTGTACTCGAGGGCCAACGCGGTCATCGGGACGCGCAACACCGCCGCCGGCGCGGGCATCGGGGCCCTCCGGTTCGTGCCGGTCGAGACGGTCACGCAGCCGGGCTCCGACGAGACGACCGGGTGCGGCAACACGGACTTCTTCGTCGAGGGCGCCTACGTCTTCGCGAAGGACCTCCCGTGGGATCTGCGGGCGCCGCTCGAGTTCGTGCGGTCGCTCGCCAACAGCGGCTGATCGCGGCCGCGGGGGGTGGCTCCGGCCACCCGCCGCACCGGCCGTCGCACGGATAGGCTCCGCGGCATGGCTGCCGCGACCGTCTCGATCCCGCCCGCGACCGCGCAGATCGACTACGAGGACCTGTACGCGCGCTGGGAGAAGGGCAACTGGCGCGCGACCGAGATCGACTTCTCGCAGGACCGCATCGACTGGCACGAGCGGATGACCGCCGAGCAGCGCCGGGGCGCGCTGTGGCTCTTCAACCTCTTCTTCCACGGCGAGGACACCGTCGCCGACACGCTCAGCCCCTACGTCGACGCCGTGCCACTCGAGGAGCAGAAGTACTTCCTCACGACGCAGCAGGTCGACGAGGCGCGCCACAGCGTCTTCTTCAAGCGCTTCATGCACGAGGTCGTCGGGCTCGGCGACGGCAGCGTCGGCGGGACCCTGCGGGCGACGGCCCCGGATCTGACTTGGGGCCATCGCCAGACCTTCGGCTACCTCGAGAACATGGCGGTCCGGCTGCGCAAGTCCCCGGACGACCGCGAGCTGCTGGCCAGCGCGATCACGCTCTACCACGTGATGATCGAGGGCGGCCTCGCGCAGGCCGGACAGCACATGATCGAGCGGATGCTCGATCAGCTCGACCTCCTCCCCGGCTTCCGCGAGGGGATCCAGCAGGTCTCGACCGACGAGCAGCGCCACATCGCGTTCGGCGTGCGCGTGCTCGCCGACCTCTACGCCGCGAACCCGCAGCCGATCCAGGACGCGATCATCGGGACGTTCCGCGAGGTGCTGCCGATGAGCACGTGCGTCGCGCAGATCCCGGGCTGGGACCTCTCGTACACGCGCTCGCTCGGCTACGACCTCGAGGACCTCTACGAGGAGGGCGCGCGCATGCAGGAGGCGCGGCTGCGCGCGATCGGCCTGCCGCTCGACGAGGTCGAGGGCTTCCCGCTGCCGCTCGACCTCCCGCCCCGCGCGCGCGGCGAGCGCGGCATCAAGATGATGAAGGCGCAATACCTTGGGCCGAAGGAGGGCACGTTCGTGCCGGACGAGGAGGCGACCGAGATCCTCTTCGACCAGACCCGCCTCCACGCCCTCCCTTCGCAGGCCGATCCGGGAACCGTCATCCAGTGGGACTTCACCGACGCCGAGCCGTGGCACCTCGTGGTGGACGACGGGAGGACGCGGGTGGCGCGCGGCCGGGCGCCGAAGCCGGACGTCGTGCTGCGCTCGCGGTTCGAGGACTGGGTGGACGTGACGGCGGGGCGCGCGAACCCGGCGAAGCTGATGCTGCGCCGCAGGCTGCGGATGCGCGGCAGCCCGAAGGTCATGCTTCGCCTGCCCAAGCTGCTCGGCTGATCCGCCGGCTCGCGCCGATCCTCGCGCTCGTCGCCGCGTACGCGGTGATGGTCCAGGCGTCGGGGGTCAACCAGTCGGCGCACTACGCGCTCATCCGCGCGCTCGACTCCGGCACGGCGGAGATCGACCGCTGGCACGTCGAGACGGCGGACAAGTCGTTCTACGACGGCCACTACTACTCGGTCAAGGCGCCCGGGCTCGCGTTCGCCACGCTGCCCTGGTACGCGGCGACCGACGCGGTCGGGCTCGTCGGGCGCGCGCGGGAGGCCGGCACGCGCGTGGCCAAGGACGAGTCGCGGGAGAACCTCTCGCCGAGAGCCGTCGCGCTGCGCGACCAGCGGTCGGTGACGTGGCTCATCGGGCTGTGGGCGGTCGTGCTGCCCGCGCTCGCGCTCCTGCTCTTCGTCCGCTCGATCGCCGAGCGGTTCGCGCCCGGGTACGGGACGCTCGCCGCCGTCCTGCTCGGCACGGGCACGATCGTCCTGCCGTACTCGACGATGCTCTACGCGCACGTGCCGGCGGCGGCGCTGGTCACGGGCGCGTTCTGGCTGCTGTTGCGCGAGCGACACGCCGCCGCCGGGCTGCTGGGCGGGCTCGCGGCGCTCGTCGACTACCCGGTCGGCCTCGTCGCGCTCGTACTCGGCGTCTACGCGGCCCGGCGGTCGCTGCGACACGGCGCGGTCTACCTCGGTGGCCTCGTCGCCGGGCTGCTCCCGCTCGCCGCCTACAACCTCTGGGCGTTCGGCTCGGTGACCCACATGTCGTACGACGACGCGGTGGCGGTCGAGGGGCGCACCGGCCACGACGTCCTCGGGCTCAACGACGAGGGGCTCTTCGGCATCACCTTCCCCGAGCCGGGCGCGGCGCTCGACCTGCTGTTCGCGCCGAAGGGGCTGCTCACGCTGACGCCGGTCGTCGCCGTCGCAGTGTGGGGGCTGTGGCGGATCCGCAGCGGCGTGCTGCTCGCGATCGTCGCCGCCGTCTTCCTCTACAACGCGGGCTACTACCTGCCGTTCGGCGGCGGTGTCCCCGGGCCGCGCTTCCTGCTGGCGATGCTGCCCTTCGCGGCGATCGGCCTGGCCGTCGCGCTGCGCGAGCGGCCCGGCCCGGCGCTCGCGCTCGGCGGCGCGTCGATCGCGGGAATGCTCGTCGCCACGCTGACCGAGCCGCAGACGCCGGCGCAGGACGTCGGGCGCTGGGTCGACCTCATGCGCGACGGCGACCTCCAGTACACGCTCGCCGGCGCGCCCGGGAGCGGGCCCGGCTGGCTGGGGGCGGTGGGTGTCCGCGCGCTCGGCGCGCTCGCTATGGTGCTCGCGGTGCGCAGCGCGCCGGCGCCCGGCGGGCGCGCGGCGCTCGCGCCGGCGCTGCTCGCGCTCGCGGTGTGGGCGGTCGCCGCCGCCGTGCTGCCCGAGGTCGTCGACGACCGGCCGGCGAAGGCGCTCGTCCTCGTCGCGCTCGGGGTGGCCGGCGGGGTTGCGGCGACGGTGTGGTCGGGTAGGTCGCGCCCATGCTCCGACAGGGACCGATCCCCCGTGCCGTCCACGGCATCCTCGACTACGGCTACGCCGCGCTCCTGATCGTCGCGCCGTTCCTGTTCGGCTTCAGCGACGAGGGCGCTGCGACCGCGGTGTCGATCATCGCCGGCATCGTCGTCCTCCTCGCCGCCGCGACCACGAAGTGCTTCCCGACCAGCGTCATCAAGTCGCTGCCCGTCGGCGGGCACCTGACGCTGGACTTCGCGCTCGTCGGCGTGCTCATCGCCTCGCCGTTCCTGTTCGGCTTCAGCGACGAGACGACCCCGACCGCGTTCTTCATCACGGCGGCCGTCGTGGCGCTGCTCGTCACGCTCGCGACCCGCTGGCTGCCGGAGAAGGACGCGGCGCGGACGGCGTAGCGAGCTGCTCGATCGACGCCTCGGGCAGCAGGCGCTCGAGCGGTCGCGGCAGCCACCAGTTCCACCTGCCGAGCAGCTCCATCGCGGCGGGCACGAGCACGAGCCGGACGAGCGTCGCGTCGACGGCGATCGCCACCGCGCACCCGAGGCCGATCTGCTGGATCGACGGCAGGCCGGTCCCGACGAAGACGAGGAAGACGGCGACCATGATGATCGCCGCGCTGGTGATCGTGCGCGCGCTCGTCGCGAGCCCCTCGGCCACCGCTCGGCGGTTGTCTCCGGTGGCGATCCAGCGCTCGCGGATGCGGGTGAGCAGGAAGACCTCGTAGTCCATCGAGAGACCGAAGACGATCGCGAGGACGAGCGGCGGGATCATGGTGTCGACGTCGCCGAAGACGAGCGCGAGCACGCCGTACGCGGCGCCGACGCTGAGGATGTTCATCAGGACGGCCTTCACGGGCAGGAGCACGCTGCGCAGGAGGACCAGCAGCACGAGGTAGGAGAGGCCGAGGGCGAAGAGCGCGATCTTCCACATCGAGCCCGACACGATCGCGTCGAAGTCGAAGATCGCGGCTGGGGTGCCGCCGACGACGACGTCGGCGCCTTCGGCGCGGACGTCGCGCAGACGCTCCACCGCCGCGAGCGCGCGCGGGCTCTCGCCGTCGCTGTCGAGCCGGGCGAAGAGCAGCGCGGCGCCGCCGTCCTCGGCCGGAATGGGCTCGGCCACCGCGCGCACCGCCGGGTCGCGCCGGACGTCCGCGCGCAGTTCGGCCAGCGCGTCGCGGTTGTCGCGCAGCGTCCCGCGCTGGAAGTCGGCGACGATCTTCAGCGGCGTGCCGTCGCCGCGGCCGCCGACGCTCGCCGCGGCCTCGAAGCCGACGCGCGTCTCGTGACGCTCGTCGAACTGGCGCAGCGCGCCGCTCTCGGTGCCGAGGTTCACTGCGGGCGCGGCGAGCGCGACCAGGACCGCGCTCGCGCCGACCACGGCGACGACCGGGCGCCGCATGACCGCGCCCGTCCAGCGGCCCCAGAACGTGCTCTCCGGCGGCCGGTTCGCGCGCCCGCGCCGGCGGGAGAGCAGCGCGCCGACGAGGCCGCCCGGCGCCCAGGCGCGCCGGCCGAGCAGCGAGATGAGCACCGGCAGCAGCGTCGCGGTCGCAAGCATGGCGACCGACGCGACGAGGATCGCGCCGATGGCCATCGAGCGGAGGGTCGTCGTGTTGACGAGGAAGAGCCCCGCGAGGCTGGCGATGACGGTCAACCCGCTGAAGATCACCGCCAGTCCGGAGGTCGCCATCGCGACGCCGCGCGCCTCCTCCGGCGGACGCCCGGAGCGGACCTCCTCCCGGTACCGGGCCAGCACGAACAGCGAGTAGTCGACCGCGACGCCGATGCCGACCATCGACGCCATGTTCGTGACGAAGACCGACATCTCGGTCACCGTGGTGAGGAGGTAGATGAGCGCGCCGGTGACGATGACCGAGCCGGCGCCGAGCGCGAGCGGGAGCAGCGCCGCGGCGAGCGAGCCGAACACGCCGAGGAGCACGACGGCGACGATCGGGAAGCCGCGGAGCTCGGCGGCCTGCACGTCCTCCTTCGCCACCTCCTGCAGCCCGGACCACAGCGCGCCCTGCCCGACGAGGTGCGGCGTGACGCCGCCGGCCGGCTCGCCGACACGTAGCTCCTTGCGCAAGTCGCGCGCCACGTCGGTCGCGCCGTACTCGTTCACGGCGGCGTCGAGGGGGACGACGAGCGGGCGGTCGGGTCGTGCGGCCGCCGCGGCCCCGCGCTCGGCCTGCTCGCTCAGCGCGACGTCGTCGACGCGCTCGGTCGCTCGGTCGAGGCGGTGGAGCGCGGCGCGGAGGTCCTGCCGCGTCGCGTCGCGCTCCGGGCGCAGGACGGCCGCGAGCGTCGTGCGGCTCTGCTCCGGGAAGTCCTGCGGCAGCCGGTCCTCGACCAGCTTCGACTGCGAGCCCGGCACGCCGAAGCCGCCGCCGGTGAGGTTGTCGGACTGCTTCGCGGCGAGGGGGACGGCGGCGACCAGCGCGGCGACCCACAGCCCCAGCACCACCAGGCGGTGCCGGCGCAGGAGCGCGTCGAGCTTGAGCATGAACCGCTGCATTGGCTGGCCAGCCAGTCTCATGCCCGCGGAGGCCCGCGCGGTGTGTGAAGTGGCGCACGCGCCTAGGGCGAGGTCTAGCGCGCGTCGAGCAGCTCGCGCGACGCGACGAAGCTCGCCCGCAGCGTGCTCCCCCAGTCGCGGTCGGGGTCGGCGACCATCCGCAGCGCCATCCCGTCGGCCATCGCGAAGAGCACGTCGGCGACCTCCTCGGCCTCGGCGCCGAGTCGGACGACGCCCGCGGCCTCCTTGGCCCGCAGCACGTCGGCGAGCTGCTGGCGGGTGCGGCGCAGGAGCTCGGAGAACTCGGCCGCGACCTCCTCGTGGCGGCGCGACAGCGCGAACAGCTCGAAGATCAGCGTGATCAGGTCCGGCTCGGCCTCGATCAGGTGCTCGAGGTTCGCGACCATGGTCTGGAGGACGTCGTCGGGCGTCGAGGCGTCGGCGAGCGACGCGTCGAGCATCGTCATGCGGACGTCGCAGTCGTGGCGCACGACCTCGGCGAGCAGCCGCTCCTTGGTCCCGAAGTAGTAGTGCAGGAGGCCGCGCGAGACGCCGGCCTCGCGCGCGACGTGGTCGAAGGTGGAGCCCGCGACGCCGCGGCGCGCGACCGAGCTGCGCATCGCCTCGACGATCCGCTGCGCCTTCTCGCCGGGGAGACGTCGCTCGCTGCCGGTGGTCGCCGCCGCCTCCATTGGCGGGGAAGCCTAGCTCTGGAACGCCCGACCGCGAAAAGGCTCGTTCATCGGCCCGCCCCTGAACGACGAAGGGCGCCCCTCGAGGCGCCCTCCACGTTCCAGCGGTCCGGCAGCGGATCAGGCGGCGCCCGCCGTCTCCGGTGCCGGGGTCGACGGGGTGGTCGTCGACGTGTAGTCGAACTCCTCCTCCGCGCCGAACAGCATGTCGAGCACCTTGTTGCGCAGATCCTCGCTCGCGGCGATCGCCACCGCCCCGCCGACGACGGTCAGCAGGATGAGACGGCCGAGGCCGCCCTTGCGCCTCTTCTTCTTGGGACCCTCGCGCAGCGCTTCGCTGGCGTCGCGCAGCGAGTCCGCCGCGCTCTTGAGGTCCTTGTGAAGCTTCTTGTCGTCGAGCAGCGCCTTCGTCGGGCCCTTGCCGTTGCTCAGGCGATCGAAGGCGTCGCGCCCGGACTCGAAGGCGACGCGCAGGTTGTCGCGCAGCTCGTCGTCCTGGATGAGGCGCTGGACGTACGGCGACGCCGTCGCCGCGGCTCCCGCTGCGCCCGCCTTCGCGGCCTTGGTCTTCTTCGCCATTCCTTCTTCCCTCGATCGCTGGCGTGCGTGTCGCTGCGGATGCTACCCACCCAGGTCAGTCCTTGGACGGACCCGGGCCGATCGGCGACGGCGAGTAGAAGAAGAACCACACCTCGAACGCGACCACGACGAGCGCGACCAGGATCACGAGCATGCGCTCCAGCGCGGTCACCTCGTGCTTCTCGCGCTCGTAGTTGACGCGCTCGGCGCGCATCGAGCGCAGCCACGGAACGTGGCGCCGGACGGTCTGCGGCTTGCCGGTGATCGCGTCGTACGTGTTGGACGCCCAGCCCAGCACCCAGATCAGCGCGAGGCACGCGGCGACGAGGACGACGGTGACGAGGAAGACGGCGCTCATCGTCACTGCGTCGAGCGCTCGACGACGCGGGAGCCCACCCAGACGGCGAGCAGCGGCGCGCCCGTCCAGATGTTGAGGGCCGCGATGCTCGAGGCCGGACGCGACGAGAAGATGCGCGCGCTCGCCGTCGAGGTCTGGCGCGGCAACCGCGAGCTGCTCGGCAAGATCGTCGCGAAGCGCTACGCCGACCAGGGCCGCGAGCCGCCGCTGGCCCCGCTCACGCTCGCGAGCGCGCTGATCGCCATGGACATCGGGCTGGCGATCCAGCACCACGTCGACCCCGAGGTGGTCCCGCTCGACCCTCTACCCCGAGGTGTTCGGGGACGTGTTCGACGCCCTCTAGACCTCGTACACGGCGCCCTCGGCCGCGACCTCGACCGGGGCGCCGAAGGCGTCGGTCGCGCACTCGCTCGCCCAGATGTGGTCCATCTCGTCGGAGATGTGGGTGAGGACGAGGCGCTTGGCGTTTGCGGCGCGGCCGTGCTCGCCGGCCTCGCGCGGGGTGAGGTGGCCGCGCTGGCCGTCGCGCTCCGGGCGCGGCAGCGTCGCCTCGAGCAGGACGAGGTCGGCGCCGTCGGCGAAGCGGACGACCTCCTCGCTCGGACGGTGGTCGGCGCCGTAGACGATCCTGCCGCCGCCGTTCGCCGAGCGCAGCTCGACGGCCTGCGTCGGGGTGAAGTGCGGGACCGGGTGGAACCGCACCCGGATCCCGCCCACGTCAAGCTCCTCGTCGGGGTCGTACTCGCGCAGGTCGAAGGCCTTCTCGATCAGGTCCTCGTTGCCCCACGAGCCGACGACGCGGCGGAAGAAGTCGCGCGCGCCCGGCGGGGCGTGCAGCACCGGCCGCGCCGGAGCGTCGGTGCCGGGCCAGCGGTCGACGGGGACCGGCTGCTGGCGCGGCGCGTAGACGAGCGCGTACGCGTAGGGCACGAGGTCGAGGACGTGGTCGGCGTGCAGGTGCGAGATGACCACCGCGTCGACGTCCACGTAGTCGACGAACTGGCGCAGCTTGGCGAAGACGCCGTTGCCGCAGTCGAGCAGCACGGCGGCGTCGCCGTCCTCGACGAGGTAGCCGCTGCACGCGCCGCCCGCGTCCGTGTAGGACGGCGACTTCCCGAGGACGGTCAAGCGCACGGGCGGGCATGCTAACCGCGTGTGAACGCGGCGGGGCAGTTATGCGTGCAGCGCGGCCTGTTCCTGCGCCGACGGGAACGCCCACGCGGCGCGCGTGCGGCGCTCCTGGCGGAACGTGAAGCGCAGCTGCTGCGGAGGACGCAGCCCGTCGGGATGGTCCGGGCGGAAGGTCGCGCACGGTTCGTCCTCGCTCAACGCGCAGAGCAGGTTGCACCGGAAGTAGCAGTCGTCGCACGTCACCTTCTTCGCCATGACCGAGACCAGATCACATCCCGCACCGGCTGCGCAACGCCGGTTCCCGCAAAAGCCGCGAAAACGAAAGCCCCCGCTATCAGCGGGAATCTCGCTGGTTCGTCTGCAACGAGCGGGGTTTTCGTCAGGCGAGGGCGCGGTCGGCGAGGCGCTCGGCCAGCGCGAGCGACGACGTGGCCGCCGGCGAGGGCGCGTTGCGCACGTGGAGCACCCCGCCGGCCTCGCTGACCAGGAAGTCGTCGACGAGCCGGCCGTCGCGCCCGACGGCCTGCGCGCGGACCCCCGCCGTGCTCTCGCGCGCCACGTCGCTCGGCGCGAGCTCGGGCACGTAGGCGCGGCACGCGTCGACGAACGCGCGCCGGCTCGCGGCGAGGCGCAGCTCGGTCAGGCCGGTGCGCCACCAGCGCCGCATCACGCGCCACGTCCCCGGCCAGGCGAGCGTGTCGGCGACGTCGCGCGGGCGCACGCGGCGCAGGCGGTAGGCGTCGCGCGCGCCGACGAGCAGCGCGCTCGGGCCGAGCCAGACCTCGCCGGTGATGTGCTTGGTCAGGTGGACGCCGAGGAACGGCAGGTCCGGGTCGGGAACGGGGTAGATGAGGCCGCGCACGAGCCGGCGCGCCTCGGGGCGCAGCTTCAGGTAGGCGCCGCGGAAGGGGACGATCCGCGGGTCGGCGGGCGCGCCGAGGCCGACGGCCAGGCGGTCGGCCCACGGGCCGGCGCAGAACACGGCGTTCGCGGCGCGCAGCCGCCCGCGCGAGTGCGTGATGGCGACGCCGGCGCCGTCGCGCGCCGCACCCGTCACCTCGTGGCCGAGCCGCAGCTCGCCGCCGCGCTCGCGGACGTCGCCGGCCAGCGCCCGCGCGACGCCCGGGAAGTCGACGATGCCGGTGTTCGGCGAGTGCAGCGCCGCGACGCCGACGCAGTGCGGCTCGACCTCGCGCAGCCCCGCCGCGTCGAGGCGCCGCAGCCCCGGGACGCCGTTGGCCCGGCCGCGCCGCTCCAGCTCTGCGAGCTTCGGCAGCTCGGCGTCCGTGAGCGCGACGATCACCTTGCCGCAGCGCTCGTAGGCGACGCCGTGCTCGTCGCAGAAGTCGTAGAGCCGCCTCGCCCCCTCCACGCACAGCGTCGCCTTGAGCGACCCCGGGGCGTAGTAGATGCCCGCGTGGACGACCCCGCTGTTGTGCCCTGTCTGGTGGAAGCCGACCTCCTCCTGCTTGTCGAGGACCGCGACGCGCAGGTCCGGCCGGCGCAGCAGCAGCTCGCGGGCGACGGCCAGGCCGACGATTCCCGCGCCAACGACGGCGACGTCGTGATCGGTGGGCACGGCGACAGGGTATGGACAGCGCTCCGATGAGGATCCTCGTCACCGGCATCACCGGCTATGTCGGCGGAGCGCTCGCCCCGCGGCTGCTCGACGACGGCCACGACGTGCGCGGCCTCGCCCGCGATCCGTCGCGCTGCGCGGTGCCGGGCGTGCCCTGCGTGCGCGGCGACGCGGTGAGCGGCGCCGGGCTCGACGAGGCGCTCGAGGGGATCGACGTCGCCTACTACCTCATCCACTCGATGGAGCCCGGCAACGACGACTTCGCCGCGCGCGAGGAGCGCTCCGCGGAAAACGTCGCCGAGGCCGCCGCCGGTGCGGGCGTCGAGCGCGTGGTCTACCTCGGGGGGCCGGTCCCGCAGGACGCCCCGATCTCGCCGCACCTGGCGAGCCGGCTGAAGGTCGAGCAGACGCTGCTCGACGCGCTCCCCGGGTCCGTCGCGCTGCGCGCATCCGTCGTCATCGGTGCACGCTCGCGTCCGTTCCGCTTCCTCGTGCGGCTCGTCGAGCGCATGCCGTTCATCCCGCTGCCGCCGTGGTCGCAGGCGCGGACGCAGCCGATCGACGGTCGCGACATGCTCGCGTTCCTCGCTCGCGCGGCCGTCGTGGAGGAGGCAGCCGGACGCTCGCTCGACATCGCCGGCCCCGACGTCCTGACCTGGGGCCAGATGATCGAGGGGATCCGCGACTCGCTCATCCTGGGGAGGCCCGGGGTCCGGCTGCCGGTCAGCGTCACCGGGGTGGCCAGCCGCGTCGCGGCGGCGATCGCGGGCGAGGAGCCCGAGTTCATCGCGACGCTCATGGGCAGCCTCGGCCACGACCTGCTGCCCCGCGACCAGGAGGCCCCGCGCGTCCTCGGCGTGCGGCCGCGGCGGTTCGACCGCGCCGTCGAGCACGCGCTGGGTGAGTGGGAGGAAATGGAACCGGGTAGCGTCGCCGCCCGATGAGCGTCGTCGTGGCCCAGCTCGACATCGCCGCCCCTCCGCACGAGGTGTGGGACTTCGCGATGGACCCGGCCAAGACGCTGGACTGGGTCACCATCGCCCGCGAGGTCGGCGAGACCTCCGACGGGCCGCTGCGCCCCGGCTACCGGATGGACCAGAAGCTCTGCCTGCGCGGGGTGAGCTTCTGGGTGCACTGGGAGCTGGAGGAGATCGACGCGCCGTGGTTCGCCCGCTGGGAGGGCAAGGGCCCGGCGCGCTCGAAGGCGATCATCGAGGACCGCCTCGCCGAGCACGACGGCGGAACCCGCTTCGACTACCGCAACGAGTTCAAGGCCCCGCTCGGGCCGCTCGGCGCCGCGGCGAGCCGCGTCGTCACCGGGGGCATTCCGGAGAAGGAGGCCAATGCGTCGTTGCGGCGGTTGAAGGCGTTGGTGGAGGGGTGAGGGGTTCGGGGCGCTCCGCCCGGGGCGTCTAGGCGGTTCGGTCGCGGTCTGACGGCTCGACGAGGGAGGAGCGGTCGGGTCCGCGCCCGTCGCCGCTCCGTGTGCACAACGCTCCACGCGACCCGTCTTCTTCAGTGACTGGCCAGTTACGCACCTCTGGTGTGCACAACGCTCCACGGGCGGCGGATGAGGCCACGCGTGGAGCGAAATGCACCCTCGCCCGCGTTCCCTCCCTCCCTCGGTGAGCTGTCAGACCGCGGCCGACCCGCTACAGCGCGCCGGGCGGCGCGCCGCGCCGTCAGCCCGCCACCAGACTGACGCCGGCGCGCCCGAGAACCTCTTCCCGCGCCCCGCCGTCCAGCGTCGCGCGCAGCCTCAGCGGGTCGGCGGTGACGACCGCCACCGCCGCGCGCTCGGCATCGCCCGCGGCCACCCCGAGCACCCGGTGGCGCGGCAGCAGCGTCGCGTCGAGCACGCTGCGCACGTCGTCGGCGCCGGCGTCGACGAGCAGCACGACGGCGGCGGGCGCAAGCCTCAGCGCCGGCCGCACGTCCTCATGCGGCGGCGGCCACGACGACCTGCGCGCCGCGCGCGCCCGCGGCGAGCGTGGCGCTCACCGGCACCTCCCCGATGACACTGATCTTGCCTGCCACCTTGACCCTTACCGTTACAGTTTTTCCTATGGCCGATTTTCTTGAAGAGAAGAAGCGGGAGATCGCCTCACGGTTGAAGGAGCTGCGTCCGCTGGTGGACGAGTTCCAGCGCCTCGAGGCGGCTCAGCGTGCGCTCGAGGGCGTCGACGGCGCTCCCGCCCGCCAGGCGGCGCCGAAGCGCCGCGGCGGCAGCACCGGCGCCGGCCGCGGTCGCGGCCGCCCGAAGGGCTCCGGCAACCGCGCGCAGCAGGCGCTCACCCTCGTCGGCGAGAGCCCCGGCATCACCATCCCGAGATGGCGCAGCGGATGGGGATTCAGGTGAACTACCTGTACCGCGTCCTGCCGGACCTGGAGCAGCAGGGCAAGGTGCGCAAGGAGGGCCGCGGCTGGTTCCCGAAGGGGGACTAGCCCACCAGCCCCAGCTTGCGGACCGCCTCGCGCTCCTCCTTGAGCTCGTTGACCGTGATCTCGATCTTCTCGCGCGCGAAGTCGCCGATCTCGAAGTCCTCGATGACGGAGTAGTCGCCACCCTCGCAGCGGCACGGCAGCGAGCAGATGGCACCCTCGTCGATGCCGTACTGGCCGGAGGTCCAGACGCCCATCGAGCGCGCCCCGTCGCTGCCGAGTGCCCAGTCGCGGACATGGTCGACGGCGGCGTTCGCGGCGCTGGCCGCCGAGGACGCGCCGCGGGCCTCGATGATCTCCGCCCGCGCGCTTGCCCACGCGCGGCATGAACTCGTTCTCGTACCAGGCCGGCTCCACCCTGTTGGCCGCCGTCCCCGCCTGCACCTTGGCGTTGTACAGGTCGGGGAACATGGTGGGTGAGTGGTTGCCCCACACGACGAGGTCGTTGACGTCGGAGACGCCGACCCCGAGCTTCTTCGCCAGCTGCGCCACCGCGCGGTTCTCGTCGAGCCGCGTCATCGCGGTGAAGCGCTCGTTCGGGATGTCGGGCGCGTTGTGCGCGGCGATCAGGGCGTTCGTGTTCGCCGGGTTGCCGACGACGAGGATCTTCACGTCGTCGGCCGCGCCCGCGTTGAGCGCCTCGCCCTGCGGCTTGAAGATCGCGCCGTTGGCCTCGAGCAGGTCGGCGCGCTCCATCCCCTTCGAGCGGGGCCGCGCGCCGATGAGCAGCGCGACGTTCACGCCGTCGAACGCCTGCTTGGGGTCGTCGTGGATGTTCACGCCGCGCAGCAGCGGGAACGCGCAGTCCTCGAGCTCGAGCGCCGTGCCCTCGGCGGCCTTGACGGCGTCCGGGATCTCGAGCAGCGACAGCTCGACCTCGGTGTCGGGGCCGAGCAGCTGGCCCGAGGCGATGCGGAACAGGATCGCGTAGCCGATCTGGCCGGCGGCGCCGGTGACTGCAACTCGAGTGGCCACTTAGGTACTCATCTCCCGCTTGAGGTTCTCGTCGATCGCGCCGAGGAAGTCCTGCGTCGTCAGGAACTCCTGGTCTGCGCCCACCAGCAGCGCGAGGTCCTTGGTCATCTCCCCGCCCTCCACTACGCGGATGCAGACGCTCTCCAGCGTCTCGGCGAACGCCGTGACGTCGGGCGTGTCGTCCATCCGCCCGCGGTGCGCGAGCCCGCGCGTCCACGCGAAGATCGACGCGATCGGGTTGGTCGAGGTCGGCTTGCCCTGCTGGTGCTGGCGGAAGTGGCGGGTGACCGTGCCGTGCGCGGCCTCCGCCTCGACCGTCTGGCCGTCGGGCGTCATCAGGACGCTGGTCATCAGCCCGAGCGAGCCGAAGCCCTGCGCCACGGTGTCGGACTGCACGTCGCCGTCGTAGTTCTTGCACGCCCACACGTAGCCGCCCTCCCACTTCAGGGCGGCGGCGACCATGTCGTCGATCAGCCGGTGCTCGTAGGTGAGGCCCGCCTTGTCGAAGTCGGCCTTGAACTCCGAGTCGAAGATCTCCTGGAAGAGGTCCTTGAAGCGCCCGTCGTAGGCCTTGAGGATCGTGTTCTTGGTCGACATGTAGACCGGGACGCCGCGGTCGAGGCCGTAGCGCAGCGACGCGCGCGCGAAGTCCCGGATCGACTCGTCGAGGTTGTACATCCCCATCAGCACGCCGCCGCCGGGGAAGTCGAAGACGTCGATCTCCTTCGGCTCGCCGCCGTCCTGCGGCGTGAAGGTCATCGTGAACTTGCCGGGCCCGGGGACCACGTAGTCCTCGGCGCGGTACTGGTCGCCGAACGCGTGGCGGCCGATGATGATCGGCTTCGTCCAGCCGGGGACGAGGCGCGGGATGTTCGAGATCACGATCGGCTCGCGGAAGATCACCCCGCCGAGGATGTTGCGGATCGTCCCGTTGGGCGAGCGGTACATGCGCTTGAGGCCGAACTCCTCGACGCGCGCCTCGTCCGGCGTGATCGTCGCGCACTTCACGCCGACGCCGAACTCCTTGATCGCGTTCGCCGCGTCGACCGTGATCTGGTCGTCGGTGGCGTCGCGGCTCTCGATCCCGAGGTCGAAGTACTTCAGCTCGACGTCGAGGTAGGGATGGATGAGGCGGTCCTTGATGAACTGCCAGATGATCCGGGTCATCTCGTCGCCGTCGAGCTCGACGACGGGGTTCTTCACCTTGATCTGCGCCATAGCGGCGGCCGATGCTAGAGGACACCCCGTCCACGGCGCGGTGAAGCCGCTCAACCCTCACCGCGTACCGCCGATCACCCGGGGGCCATGGTGATCATGCCGGACGGATCTGGCAGCACTCAGCGCATCGTCGTCGTCGAAGACACGGAGAGCGCGGCCCTGCTCCAGCGCATCCTCGCTGCTGCGGGGTACGAGGACGTGCGCGTCCCCGCGGTGCCCATGGAGGCCGAGACCCTGCTCGAGACGGCCGATCCCGACCTCGTCGTGCTCGACCTCCAGCTTCCCGGCGTCGACGGCTTCGCGATGCTCGAGCGGGTCGTCTCGACCGGCGTCCCCACCCTGGTCCTCACCGCCGACGACACGCCGACGACGCGCCGCCGCGCGCTCGGCCTCGGCGCCCGCGACTTCGTCACCAAGCCGCTGGACCGCGTCGAGGTGCTCCTCCGCGTCGGCAACCTGCTCCAGACCCGGCGCCTCCAGCGCGCGCTCGAGGACCGCAACCAGGATCTCCAGCGCTGGGTGCGCGCCCGGACCGCCGACCTCGAGGACGCGCGGCGCGAGACGCTCGAGCGCCTCGCCATGGCCGCCGAGTACCGCGACGACGACACCCAGCAGCACACCAAGCGCGTCGGCCGCACCGCCGCCCTGCTCGCCAAGCAGCTCGGGCTCTCGGCCGAGACCGTCGACCACCTGCGCTACGCCGCGCCGCTGCACGACGTCGGCAAGATCGGCATCCCCGACGCCGTGTGGCTCA
Organism: Solirubrobacteraceae bacterium; assembly: GCA_030447275.1. Classification (GTDB taxonomy): domain Bacteria; phylum Actinomycetota; class Thermoleophilia; order Solirubrobacterales; family Solirubrobacteraceae; genus CADCVT01. The sequence goes on from JAUJPF010000017.1 coordinate 63,392, forward strand.
AGCCCGGCGCGCTGACCGACGCCGAGCGCGCGATGCTCGAGCAGCACACCGAGATCGGCGGCCGGATCCTCGCCGGCTCGCGCTCCCCCATCCTCCGCCTCGCCGAGCAGATCGCGCGCACGCACCACGAGCGCTTCGACGGGACCGGCTACCCCCACCAGCTCGAGGGCGACGCGATCCCGCTGGCCGGCCGCATCACTGCGGTGGCCGACGTCTTCGACGTCCTCGCGCACCCGCGCCCGCACAAGAAGGCGTGGCCGCTCGAGCAGGCGATCGAGGAGATCGTCAACCAGGCCGGCAGGCAGTTCGACCCCGAGGTCGTCGCCGCGTTCCGGCGGCTCGACGGCCGCTCGCTGCTCGATCCCGTCGAGGATCCGAGCGCCCTGCGCCGCGCCGCGTAGCCCTCCACCGCCGCCCTGTGGAGCTCTCATCCCGCTCCGCGGGATGTATCCGCCACACCGAGCGCTGAAGCCCGCGCGGCGAGCAGCTCGCGGAGGTCGTTCGCGACGCCGTCCGTCTCGTCGACGAGCCGCCGCCAGGTGAACCGGACGACCTGGAAGCCGGCGCGCGCGAGCGCGACGTCGCGCCGCCGGTCCTGCTCGAACGCGTGCCGCGTCAGATGCGTGGCGACCCCGTCGGTCTCCGCGATCAGGCGCTCGCGGATCCACACGAAGTCGACCTCGTGGTCGGCGATCCGCGTGTTGACGGCCGGAGGCGGAAGGTGCGCGGCCTCGCACAGCTCCAGGAACCGCGCTTCGAGCTCACTGCGTGCCGGCGGCGCGGGCACCGCGAGCAGCCGCCGCAGCGCGCCGGTACCGCGCCTCCCCCTCGACCGGTCGATGACGGCGACCACGGCGTCCACGTCGAGGTGCCGGAGGATCTCGGCCTGATGAACGGCCCGCTTCAGCCGGCGTGCGTCGACGACCGCTGCCAGGTCGACGAGCGTGCGCGCGACCGACGTCACGGGAACCCCGCGCAGCGCCGCCACGTCCTCGGCCGGCAGGTGACGGGTGCGGTACACGCAGACACCGGGACGCCGGTCGCAGCGCCGGGTCGTCAGGACGTCGACGCGCGTGCTTGCACTGGCCGCGAGCTCCCACAGGTCCGCCGCGCTGCGGTGGCTGATCACCGCTCCCGGGCCGGTTCCCAGCAGGGCGGCGAAGAGACGACCGTCGCGGGCGAGCGCGGTGTGGCCAACCGCATAGACCCCCCGGTCGAGCCGGTGGAGGCGCCCGGCGCAGACCCTCCGCGCGACCGCGTTGCCGTCGAGCCCGCAGCTCCTCAACTGCGCCGCCGACACGACTCCCCCCTGCCGCGAGGCGAGAACGGCCACCGTCGCTTCTCGCGACGGTGTGGAGCTTTCGTGTCGCTCTGCGAGACCCGGGATCCACACCGCGCGAGCATCGCCCGGCACGCGTGACGGAACTGCGACGCGCGGTGCCACGTCGCGCGCGTACCCTTCGCCGCATGGCGATCGACGCTTTCGCAGGCCCCTTCACCACCCACGAGGTCGTAAACCAGGCGCCGCCGATCGGCGACGTCGACCTGTTCTCGACGCACACCGCGCTCGTCGAGGGACTGGAGCGCGAGGGCGGCGGCTGGGCTCGCGAGCGCTGCTCGGAGGTCGGCCGCGCGTGGGGCGCCGAGCGCGCGCAGACGTGGGGACGGCAGGCCAACGACGTCCCGCCGAAGCTCGTCACCCACGACCGCTACGGCAACCGCGTCGACGAGGTCGAGTTCCATCCCGCCTACCACGAGCTGATGCGGCAGGCCTCCGAGCACGAGCTGCACGCGCTGCCGTGGAACAACCCGCACGAGGCCGGGCACGTCGCCCGCGCCGCCATGTACATGTGCAGCGGCCAGGTCGACGCCGGCCACGGCTGCCCGATCACGATGACGTTCGCCGCGGTGCCCGCGCTGCGCACGACGCCCGAGCTGGCCGAGGAGTGGATCCCGCGGCTGACCGCGCCGGTCTACGAGCCCGAGCTCGGCGCCGGCAAGCGCTCGGCGAAGTGCGGCATGGCGATGACCGAGAAGCAGGGCGGCTCGGACGTGCGCGCCAACGCGACGACGGCGCGGCCGCTCGGCGGCGACGAGTACGCGCTGACCGGCCACAAGTGGTTCTGCTCGGCGCCGATGTGCGACCTGTTCCTCGTCCTCGCGCAGACCGACGAGGGCGTCTCGTGCTTCGCGGTCCCGCGGGTGCTGCCCGACGGCACGCGCAACCCGTTCCGCCTCCAGCGCCTGAAGGACAAGCTCGGCAACAAGTCCAACGCGTCGTCCGAGGTGGAGTTCGACCACACGTGGGGGCGGCTCGTCGGCGAGGCCGGCCGCGGCGTCCCGACGATCATCGAGATGGTCGCCCACACGCGCCTGGACTGCGTGATCGGCAGCGCGACGGGGATGCGCGCCGGCGTCGCCGCCGCGACGTGGCACGCCGGCCACCGCAGCGCGTTCGGCAAGCTGCTCGCCGACCAGCCGCTGATGCAGAACGTCCTCGCAGATCTGTGTCTGGAGAGCGAGGCGGCCACCGCGCTCGCGCTGCGGCTCGCGCGCGCGTACGACGAGGAGGACACCGCCTTCAAGCGCCTCGCGACCGCGATCGGCAAGTACTGGGTGTGCAAGCGCCTGCCCGGCCACGCGTTCGAGGCGATGGAGGCGCTCGGCGGCAACGGCTACGTCGAGGAGTCGGGGATGCCGCGGCTGTACCGCGAGGCGCCGCTCAACTCGATCTGGGAGGGCGCGGGGAACGTGAACGCGCTCGACGTGCTGCGGGCGCTCGTCAAGCAGCCCGAGGCGCTCGACCGCTACCTCGCCGAGCTGGGCGAGGCCGAGGGCGCCGACGCGCGCCTCGACGCGTCCGTGCGCGGGCTGAAGGACGACTTCGCGGACGCCGCGACGCTCGAGGTCCGCGCCCGGCGGGTCGTGGAGCGCCTCGCGCTCGCGCTCCAGGGCTCGCTCCTCGTCCGCCACGCGCCGCCGGCGGTCGCCGACGCGTTCTGCGCATCGCGGCTGGCGGGCGACGGCGGCCTCGCGTTCGGCACGCTCCCGGCCGGCACCGACTTCCGCGCGATCGTCGAGCGGCACACGCCGCAGCCGGCGTAGCCGGCGCCGGCCGGCGATCGGCGGTCCGACCGCCGGCCCGGTCGCCGAAGGCTCCGTCGCGGCTAGGAGCGGTCGTCGGGGTTGACGACGTCCTTGATCTTGTCGGACGCGTCGCCGACCTTGTCCTTCACGGTGCCGCTGGCCTGATCGACCTTGCCCTCCTTCTTGAGGTCGTCGTCGCCGGTCAGCGCGCCGCCGGCCTCCTTGACGCGGCCCTTGAGGTCGTCACTCGTTCCGTCGCCCATGTCTGGCTCCTTGTGGGTCGGGGTGGTCTGGCCTCCCCGTCGTACCCGCCCGTAGACTGGACCGTGCATGCTCGGCGGAGGCGGCTCTATCCAGCTGGTGCGGGTCTTCGGGATCCGCATCGGCGCGAGCCTGAGCTGGTTCGCCGTCCTCTTCGTCGTGATCTACCTGCTCTCGGGCGCGTTCCAGGACGCGCTCGGCGGCTCCAGCGGCGAGGCGTACGTCGTCGCGGTCATCGCGGCGATCCTCTTCTTCATCTCGCTCCTGCTGCACGAGCTCGGCCACGCGTTCGCGGCGCGGCGCGAGGGGATCGAGGTCCTGGGGATCGACCTGTGGCTGTTCGGCGGCCTGGCCAAGCTCAACCGCGACAGCCAGACGCCCGGCGAGGAGTTCCGCGTCGCCGCCGCCGGCCCGCTCGTGACGCTCGTCATCGTCGCCGTCTGCTTCGGGGTCAGCGCGATCATCCAGGGCGCGGACACCGCGCTCGACGCCGCGCTCCTCGACGAGGGGAGCGGCCCGTCGCCGGTCGAGCTGCTCGTCGCCTTCCTGGGGTCGATGAACGCGATCCTGCTCGTCTTCAACCTCGTCCCGGCGTTCCCGCTCGACGGCGGGCGCATCGCTCGCGCCATCGCCTGGCGGGTGACCGGCGACCGCACGAAGGGCACGGTGTTCGCCGCCCGCCTCGGCCAGATCTTCGGCGTCCTGCTCATCGGCTGGGGCGTCTTCCAGCTCAGCAGCGACGAGGACACGGTCGGCGCGGTGTGGTGGATCCTCCTCGGCTACCTCATCGCCAGCTCGGCGCGCAGCGCGGTGGTGACGAGCCGCCTGACCGACCGTCTCGAGGGGATCCGCGTCGAGGACATCATGGACCGCGAGCCGCTGAGCATGCCGGGCACGACCACGGTCATGGAGGCCGAGGACCGCTGGTTCGGAGGCGACAGCGGGTGGCCCTGGTACGCGGTCGTCGACGAGGACGGGCGGTTCCTCGGGATCGCCGAGCACGAGGCGGTCGAGGCGGCGATCGGCCAGGGCCGCCCGGCGCTCCAGGTCCGCGAGCTGCTCGACGAGCGGGCCCCCGCGGGGCAGTCGATCGGCACCGACCAGCCGCTCGAGGCCGCGATCGGCGCCGAGCCGCTGCGCCGCCTCGGCGCGGTCATGGCCGTCGACGCCGAGGGCCGGCTGCGCGGCGTCCTCACGCGCGATCAGGTGCAGCGGGCGCTGACCGCCACCGCGCCCAGCCGGGGCTAGGCCGCAGGCCGCCCGGCGCCTCTCCCCGTATATCTTCTCGAAGCGATGCCCGCGCATGACGTCCTCATCATCGGTGCCGGTCTGGCCGGCCAGCGAGCGGCCCTCGCCGCCGCCGACGCCGGCGCCACCGTGGCGATCATGAGCAAGGTCCACCCCGTCCGCTCGCACTCCGTCGCCGCGGCCGGCGGCATCAACGCGGCGCTCAACCCCGAGGACACGTGGGAGTCGCACGCGTTCGACACGGTCAAGGGCTCGGACTACCTGGGCGACCAGGACGCGATCGAGATCATGGCCCGCGAGGCGCCGGAGGAGATCCTCCACCTCGAGCACATCGGCGTCACCTTCCACCGCAACGAGCACGGGCAGCTCGGCACGCGCGCGTTCGGCGGCGCCTCCCAGGCGCGCACGTACTACGTGGCCGACATCACCGGCCAGGCGATCCTGCACGTGCTCTACGAGCAGCTCATGAAGTACAGCAACCAGGTCGACCGCTTGGAGGAGTGGTTCACCACCTCGCTCATCCAGGACGAGGACGGCACGTGCGTCGGCTGCATCGCGCGCGACATCCGCTCCGGCGCGATGGAGGTCTTCACGGCGAAGAACGTCATCCTCGCCTCGGGCGGCTGCGGCCAGGCGTTCAAGCCGACCACGAACGGGCTCATCGTCACCGGCGACGGCATCTCGCAGGCCTACCGGATCGGCGCTCCGCTGATGGACATGGAGATGGTCCAGTACCACCCGACCTGTCTCGTGGAGAACGGCTTCCTCATCACCGAGGGCGCGCGCGGCGAGGGCGCGCACCTGCTCAACGGCGACGGCGAGCGGTTCATGGAGAAGTACGCGCCGAACAAGCTCGAGCTGGCCTCGCGCGACGTCGTCAGCCGCGCCGAGCAGACCGAGATCGACGAGGGCCGCGGCGCCGGGCCCGACGGCGTCGGGATCTACCTCGACGTGACCGTCGTGCCGAAGAAGCGCACGCTCGAGGCGCTGCGCGAGATCGTCAACATCGGCAAGGACTTCGCCGGCGTGGACATCACCCGCGAGCCGATCCTCATCCGCCCGGGCCAGCACTACATCATGGGCGGCGTGCGCACCGACGCCGACGGCGCCACCCCGGTCCCCGGCCTCTACGCGGCCGGCGAGGTCGCCTGCGTCTCGGTCCACGGCGGCAACCGGCTCGGCGCGAACTCGCTGCTCGACACGCTGATCTTCGGCAAGCGCGCCGGGACGCACGCCGCCGAGCGCGCCCGCGCGATGGCGATGCCGACGCCGAAGGCCGCCGAGGCCAAGCGGCGCGAGGACGTCGAAGAGATAGACGCGATCATCGCCCGCCCCAAGACCGGCCGGCGGATCTCGTCGATCAAGGAGGAGCTGGGCGAGAGCATGAACCGCCACTGCGCCGTCTTCCGCGAGGAGGACGGCCTGCGCCAGGGCCTCGAGATCGTCAAGCACCTCCAGGAGGAGGCGAAGACGGCGTACATCGACGATCGCGGGACGGTCTTCAACCAGGACGTGCTGGGGGCGATCGAGCTGGGGTACATGCTCGACTGCGCCGAGGCCACGGTGGTCAGCGCCATCGAGCGCAAGGAGTCGCGGGGCGCCCAGTTCCGCACCGACTTCCCCGAGCGCAACGACGACGAGTGGCTCAAGCACATCAACGTCACCACCAACGGCGGCGACGACCCCGCGATCTCCTACTCCCCCGTGACCATCACCAAGTGGCAGCCCGAAGAGAGGAAGTACTGATGTCGGAGTTCAAGCTCCGTCTCCGCCGCTACGACCCCGAGTCGGGCAGCGCGCCCTACTGGGCCGAGTACAGCGTCGACCTCGAGGGCCACCGCTCGGTGCTCGAGGGGATCCTCCAGGCCAAGGGCGAGACCGACGGCTCGATCGGCATCCGCTGCTCGTGCCGCGCCGCGATCTGCGGCTCGTGCGGCGTGCTCATCAACGGCAAGACCGCGCTGGCCTGCCACACCCACCTCGACAAGGCGGCCCGGCACGCGAAGGACGGGGTGATCGAGGTCGAGCCGATGTCGAACATGCCGGTGATCAAGGACCTGATCGTCGACATGGACGCGGTGCACTGGAAGAAGCAGCAGCGCGTCACGCCGTGGCTCATCAACAAGGAGCCGATCCCCGAGCGCGAGTACATCGCCCCGCACGAGTCGATGGTCGACATCACGCAATCGATGGCGTGCATCCAGTGCGGCGCGTGCGTGTCCTCGTGCCTGTCGATGGAGATCGACCCGCTGTTCGTCGGCCCGGCCGCGCTCGCGAAGGCCTACCGCTTCGTCGGCGACCCGCGCGACGCGCAGCAGTACGAGCGCCTGAAGGACCTCGCCGAGGACCCGCACGGCATGTACGACTGCACCCACTGCTTCAACTGCATCGAGGCGTGCCCGAAGGGCGTCGCTCCGATGAACCAGATCATGCGCCTGCGGCGCGTCGCCGGCGACCACGAGATCGTCGACCGCAACAACGGCCACCGCCACGAGTCGGCGTTCGTCACGCTCGTCAAGGACTACGGCCTGCTCCACGAGGCCGAGCTGCTGCCGCGCTCGTACGGCGGCGACTCGTGGTTCGGCAAGTTCCACCCGAACGCCGGCAAGGAGCTGCTCGACTCGCTCCCCGTCGTCGTCAAGGGCCTCATGCGCCGCAAGATGAACCCGAAGATCGCGCTCTTCGGCCACAAGCTCCCCAAGGACGCGCTCGGCGAGGTCCAGCGCATCTTCGACACGGTCGAGTCGCGGCCCGCCCGCGACGAGCTGAACCTCTACATCAAGGGCTACGACGAGGACGACAGCGGCGCGCAGGACTCGGGCGCGGGCGGGCCGGAGCACGCCAACAACGCCCCCGACCAGGGCCAGCCCGGCCAGGAGCCCGAGGAGAGTCCGGTCCGATGAAGGTCGCCTACTGGCCCGGCTGCGTCAGCCGCGGCTTCACGCCGGAGCTGCACGGCTCAATGGCCAAGGTCGCCCCGCTGCTCGACATGGAGCTGGTCGAGCTCGACCGCGCGTCGTGCTGCGGCGCGGGCGTCATCGCCGAGCACTCGCAGGAGCTGGCCGACACGCTGAATGCGCGCACCTTCGCGCTCGCTCAGCAGACCGGCCAGCCGATGATGATGAACATCTGCTCGACGTGCCAGGGCTCGCAGACCGAGTGCCAGGAGCGCCTCGACGCGAACGCCGAGTACCGCGAGCGGATCAACGCGACGCTCGAGCCCGACGGCCTGCGCTACGACAAGGGCGAGGTCCTCAACAAGAACCTGCTGTGGCTGCTGGTCGAGGACTTCGGCCTCGACGAGCTGCGCAACCGGGTCAAGCGCCCGCTCAAGGACCTGAAGGTCGGCCCGTTCTACGGCTGCTACATCATCCGGCCCACCGACCGGCTCGGCATCGACGAGGAGAAGCCGCGCGACCGGTACCTCCACATGCTGATCGAGGCGCTCGGCGGCACCGTGATCGAGTACGCCGGCCAGCACAAGTGCTGCGGCTTCCCGATCATCACGATGAACAAGGAGGCGTCGCTCAAGCAGGCCGCGCGTCACCTCGGCGACGCGCTCGACGCGGCGGCCGACTGCCTCGTCACGCCGTGCCCGCTGTGCCACCTGAACCTCGACCTCCAGCAGCCGCTGGCCGAGCGCTACGGCGGCCGCGACCTCGGGCTGCCGGTGCTCCACCTCCCCCAGCTCGTCGGTCTCGCGCTGGGGCTCGACGCCGACGACCTCGGGCTCGCCCGGCACGTCGTCAAGCCGACGACGGTGGTCGACTGGTCGCAGTCCGTGGTCGCGGGCGTCGGCGGCAGCCAGTCCGCCGGCTGGTAGGCGGTGCGCGGCCCGCTCGCGGCGCTGGCCGAGCGCTTCCGGCGCCGCCCGGCGGCCGAGCGGCCGGCCGCGCCCGAGCCGCTGCCGGCCGACACGGCGCGCGGCGCCGGCGAGTTCCAGGCCCGCCTCGACGAGGCGCGTGACCGGCTGCGGCGCGACATCCCGCCGCCCGACGACGAGTGACGTAGCGCACGCAAGGCGCCCGACCGGCGCGATGAAGTGCCTGCGTGGGGAAGATTCCCCGTGCTCATGACCGTCGACGCGACAGCCGGCAGGATCGGGAGGCTCTCCGGGCGCGAGACGCTCGACGGGACCGAGCGCGCCGCGCTGGCCGATCGCACGTTGCGCCGCGCCGCCATCGCCGCGATGGTCGCGAACCTCTGCGGAGCGATCGACGTCTTCCTCCTGCTGTGGTTCGTGCTCCCCGAGCCGGCGGGTCACGTCGAGCACGTCGAGAACATCGTCGCGGCGGGCGTCTTCATACCGGTGTCGTTCGTCGTCGGCTGGCTCTGGGGGGAGCGGCTGATCCGCCCGGCCGTCTGCTGGCTGCGCGAGGATCGCGAGCCGACGGCGCGCGAGCGCGACGGGACGCTGCGCCTCCCGGTCGTGTGCGCGGCCGTCGACGGGACGCTCTGGGTCACGGCGGCGGTGCTCTTCGGCCTGCTCAACGCCGACGTCTCGGCCGACATGGCCCTCCACGTCTCGTCGACGATCCTCATGGGCGGCATCACGACGGTGGCGGTCGCCTACCTCCTCAACGAGCGCATCCAGCGCAGCGTCACCGCGCGCGCGCTCTCGGCGGCGCCGCCGACCCAACCGCGCGGACCCGGCGTCAAGGGCCGGCTGCTGATCGCGTGGACGACCGCGACGGGCGTCCCGCTCGCCGGGCTGCTCATGGTCGGCTGCCAGGCGCTGCTGGAGGACACGGTGTCGCGCGACGAGGTCGTGCGCAGCGTCGTCGTGCTCGGGGCCGGCGCGCTGCTCATCGGCCTGCTCGCGACGGCGCTCGTCGCCAAGTCGGTCGCCGACCCGCTGAGCGACATGCGCCGCGCGCTGCGCCGGATCGAGGAGGGCGACCTCGACGCTCGCGTGCGGGTGGATGACGGGTCCGAAGTCGGGCTCGTGCAGAGCGGCTTCAACCGGATGGCCGCGGGGCTGAACGAGCGCGAGCAGATCCGTGAGCTGTTCGGGCGGCACGTCGGCGAGGACGTCGCGCGGGCGGCGCTCGACGGCGGTACGAAGCTCGGCGGCGAGGTTCGCGAGGTCGCGGCGCTCTTCGTCGATCTCGTCGGGTCGACGCGGCTCGCGGCCGAGCGGCCGCCGCAGGACGTCGTCGCGCTGCTCAACCGCTTCTTCGCCATCGTCGTCGATGTCGTCGGGCGCCACGGCGGCTGGGTCAACAAGTTCGAGGGCGACGCGGCACTCGTCGTCTTCGGCGCGCCCGTCTCCGACGACGCGTGCGCCTCGTCGGCGCTGGCCTCGGCGCGCGAGCTCGACGCGCGGCTGCGGCGCGAGCTGCCCGAGCTGTGCGCCGGGATCGGCGTCTCCGCCGGGGCGGCGCTGGCCGGCAACGTCGGGGCCGAGCACCGGCTCGAGTACACGGTCATCGGGGACCCGGTCAACGAGGCGGCGCGCCTGTGCGACCTGGCCAAGCGGCGCCCGGAGCGGGTCGTCGCGTCGGCGTCGATCCTCCAGCGGGCGCGTGGGGCGGAGTCGGCGCGGTGGGCGCCGGACGGCGAGATCGTCCTGCGGGGCAGGACGGCCCCGACGCGCCTGGCGATCCCGACCTGAGCCGGTCGGCGCGCGGCAGCTCGCCCCGCGAAGGGCCACATCTCGAATCGAGGCGTTTACGACTCGTTCCTCGGGTATCGGACAGACCGGGGGATCGCATGGAAGCGAATCGCACGGAAGCACTGCGCCTGACGGTGGAGCCCGGAGCCCGGACGATGGTCGTCCGGATGGAGGGCCCACTCCTGCTGCACACCGCCACGAAGGCGCGCGAGCGGCTGCACGACCTCGAGGAGCGCCGGCCCGGCTGCCTCGTCGCCGACCTCCGCGAGGTCACCGACATCGACTCGACGGGGCTCGCCGTCCTGCTGTGGATGCACCGCACGCAGACCAACCACCGGTCGGAGATGATCGTCGTGTCGGCGAGCCCGATGCTCGACCGCATCTTCGAGGTCACGCGGCTGTGCGACGTCTTCGACCTGCGCCGCGAGATGCCGGAGCCGGTCCGCTAGAGCGACCAGTGGGAGTAGCCGCCGCGCTTCCACATCCACATGGCGGCGAGCGCGGCCCACTTCGGGTGGTAGGGCGAGTGGCGCCGGTACGGCGTCGACTGCCACGTGCGCGGCATGAACTGGAAGAGGCCGGCGGCGCCGGAGCTCGCGTTCGTGGCGCGCCAGTCCAGGCGCGACTCGCGGTGGGCGATGCTGAGCGCGAGGCGCGTGCTCTGGCCGTAGTGGCGCGACGCGCGGTAGATGAAGCAGCGCGAGATGGCGCTGCGGCCCTCGCGGCTCCAGCAGCTCGGGGTGCCGGCGTCGTAAGTCGTGCACAGGCGGTTCGCGCACGGGTCGGAGTGACTTCGGCTGGCGGCGTCGGACGCGGCGGGAGCAGCAAGGACGAGCAGCGTCGCCACGGCGAGCGCGGACAGGGTCGAGCGCATGAGGGAGTTGCCTCCGGGAATCGGGAACACACGCGCGCCGGGAATGACGCCTCGTACGAGGCGCGCGTCGAGCCACCGACACTAGAACGCGTGTTCGGTTCCCCTGTGGGGTCCATCACACCCGTCGGGGACCCCGCCCCGAAGCAGCGGGACTTCCCCCATGCCATGGTGCGCCCGGGGCCGGCAGAGTGCGATCCATGCAGAAGCCCAGCCCCTCCACCGAGACGCAGACCGCGGCCGACGGCGTCGCCTGGAGATCCTCCGGGAGGAGCGGGCGCTGGCGCACCTCACCGGCCTGATCCACGTCGCCGACTACGTCGCCGACCTCGACGACGACATCGCGTCCGCGACGAACGCCTACGTGGGCCTCGCCGTCACCGAGATCGCGACGCTCCGCGCCGAGCTCGGCGGCGCGAACTTCGGCTAGACGTCGACGCGCACGGAGAGCGGCACGCGCTCGGCCGCGGGCCCTTCCTCCGGCTCTGGCTGCGAGGCCCCGAGCGCGAGCAGGTACTCGCGCAGCGCGTCGGGCAGCAGCGCCTTTGCCTCGTCCATCGAGCGGCCTGCGGTGATCACGCCGGGGATCTCAGCGATCGTCGCCTGGACCCACCCCTCCTCGACTGGCTCGAAGATCGCCGTCAGCTCGAATCGCTCCACGCGCGTCACTCTAGTTCCAGCCGCTGCGTCTTTCACGTCCTAGCCAACTCGTGTGCCGGAAATGCTCGCGACTCGCGCCACGAGGATCGAGAGGGGCGAACCATCGTCGATCCCGTCCCTCTCGGGAGCACGACATGGTCAAGCGCAGAGACCTCGAGCGACACCTTCGGGCGCACGGCAGCCGCGTGCTTCGCGAGGGCGGCAGCCACACGATCTGGATCTCGCCGGCGGGTGCCCGCGTCGCGATTCCGCGTCACCGCGAGATCCCACGCGCCACGGCGCGGCGTATCTGCGAGGCGGCGGGCGTGCCGCCTATGCCCTAGGTCGTCGCTTCGACCGGCGGGCGGACGAGCCCGCGCGCGTGGAGCTGCTCGGCGATCTGGACGGTGTTGAGGGCGGCTCCCTTGAGGAGGTTGTCGCCCACGACGAAGAGGTTGAGCGCGTTCGGGTCGGCGAGGTCGGGGCGGACGCGGCCCACGGCGACCTCGTCGCGGCCGGCCCACTCGAGCGGGGTCGGGGCGTCCTGGACGACGAGGTTCGGGAAGGCGCGCAGGGCTTCGAGCGCGATGTCGAGGTCGACCGGACGGTCGAAGCCGGCGCGGCAGGCGATCGCGTGGCCGACCATCACCGGGACGCGGACGCAGGTCGGCGACACGGCGAGCTCGGGGAGGTCGAGGATCTTGCGCGACTCGTTCTGGAGCTTGAGCTCCTCGTCGGTGTAGCCGTCGTCGCCGAGCGTGCCCAGCATCGGGACGACGTTGTAGGCGAGCGTGTCCGCGTGGACCTTCGACTCGACCGTCATCCGGGCGCGGTTGCCGTCGTGGACGAGGAGGTCGATGTCGCGGCCGACGGGCTCGACCTGGGCGGCCAGCTCGTCGATCCCCTTCTGCCCCGCTCCATGCGGCGGCCTGGTAGGACGTCGCGACGAGCGTCCGCAGCCCGAACGCGTCGTGCAGCGCCTTCAGCGGGAGCATCGCCACCATCGTCGTGCAGTTCGGGTTGGCCACGAGCCCTCGTGCGCGCCGAGCGCGTCCGGGTTGACCTCGCTGACCACGAGCGGGACGTGGTCGTGCATCCGCCACGCGCTCGAGTTGTCGACGACCACCGCGCCCGCCCCGACGAACCGCGGCGCCCACTCCCGCGACGTCGACCCCATGTAAGCGCTGAACAGCGCGAGGTCGAAGCCCTCGATGGTGTCGTCGCGCATGACGCGCACGGGCGCGTCGGCCAGTTCGAGCGTCCGGCCCTCCGAGCGCTCGGTCGCGAACGGGACGACCTCGGCGACCGGCAGCGACGACCGGCGCAGGACCTCGAGCATGAGCGTCCCGACCGCGCCGGTGGCGCCGGCGACGGCGACGCGATAGCCGTCGCGCGCGCTCATCGCGCGAACTGGCCGAAGGGCTGCTCCGGCCGGATCGTGTCGGGGCCCGCCAGCTCGAACGCCGCGTGCAGCGAGCGGACCGCGTGCGGCACGCGCTCGCCGTCGATCACGCACGAGATCTTGATGGGCGAGGTCGAGATCATCTCGATGTTGATCCCCTCGGTGCCGAGCGTCTGGAACACGCGCGCGGCGACGCCGGGATGGCTCTTCATTCCCGCACCGACGATCGACACCTTCCCCATCGTCTCGTCGGCGTCCATGCCGCCGACGCCGAGCTCCTGAGAGCAGCGGCTCGAGCGTCGTCCGCGCCGTGCGCAGGTCGTCCTTCGACACCGTGAACGACAGCTCGGCCAGGGCGTCGCCCACCGGCTCGTTCTGGATGATCATGTCGACGTTGACCTGCGCCTCGGCCAGCGAGGTGAAGATCCGCCCCGCGACGCCGGGCGTGTCGGGCACGCCGAGGAGCGTGACGCGGGCCTCCCCGGTCGAGTGCGTCACGGCGGTGATGAGGGGCTGCTCCACGGTCTCGTCCTCTCCGATGACAACGGTACCGGGGCGGTCGTGGAAGCTCGAACGGCAGTGAATCCGGACCCCGTGGTTGCGCGCGTACTCGACCGAGCGCAGTTGGAGGACGCCCGCGCCGGACGCCGCCATCTCGAGCATCTCCTCGAACGTGACGTACGGGAGCTTGCGCGCCTCGGGCACGATCCGCGGGTCGCTCGTGAAGACGCCGTCGACGTCGGTGTAGATCTCGCAGACGTCGGCGCCGACCGCCGCGGCGAGGGCGACCGCGGTCGTGTCCGACCCGCCGCGGCCGAGCGTGGTGACGTCCTTCGCGGTCGACACGCCCTGAAAGCCCGCGACGAGGACGATCGCGTCCTCCGCGAGCGCGTCGCGGATGCGATCGGCGCGCACCTCGAGGATGCGGGCCTTCGTGTGCGAGGTGTCTGTCACGATCCCCGCCTGTGAGCCGGTCAGGGAGATGGCACGGTGGCCGAGATCGTTGATCGCCATCGCGCACAGCGCGCACGAAACCCGCTCGCCGGTCGACAGCAGCATGTCCATCTCGCGGGGATCGGGAGACGCGGAGATGTCGAACGCGTCCTGGACCAGCCGGTCGGTTTCCTTGCCGCGCGCGGAGAGGACGGCGACGACGTCGTAGCCGGCTTCTGCGCTTCTCGACGATTCGCTTGGCGGCCCGCTTCAGCCGCTCGGAGTCCGCGACCGACGTCCCGCCGAACTTCATCACGACCGTGCCCATGGGCGCCATGGTCGAGCAGGATAGGCGTCGCCGCCTGCGGCGGCTGCTCGCCGCGGCGGGCGCGCTGATGGCGATCGCCGCGGTCGTCCTGCTCGCCGTCGACCCGTTCGGCGACGACGGCACGGGCGGCGACGTCCCCGAGGCCGGATCGCGGTTCGGCGCGGGCGAGGAGCAGTCGGTGCTCGAGGCGCTCGGCCCGGTCGTGGCGACGAAGCCTGCCGCGCCGGCTGCTGCCCGTCGAGCAGGCGGTCGCGCAGCTCTTCGCGGTGGGCTTCGAGGGGACCGAGCCGCCGCGCGCGATGCTCCGCACGATGCGCCGGCGCGCGTGGGGCGTGGTGATCGTCGGCGCGACGAACTACCGCTCGCCGTCGCAGGTTCGCGGGGCGGTCGACGCGCTCGACGCCGCGGCGCGGCGCGGGCGGCAGGCTCCCCCGCTCGCCGCCACGGACCCGGCGCGCTCGGCGACCTCGGTCCGCCGCCCGCTCCCGACATCGGCTTCGACGGGACGCCGGCCGAGGCGCGCGCCGAGGCGCTCGACGCCGCGCGGAGGCTGCGCAGCGCGCACGTGCGGATGGTGCTCGGCCCCGCCGCCGACCTCGCGGTCGGCGGCGGCCCCGCGGAGGAGCGCGGGTTCTCGGACGACCTGCGCGACGCCGCGACGTTCGTCGAGGCCGCCGTGCGCGGGTGGAAGGAGGCGCGCGTCGTCGTCGCCCCCGGCCGCTTCCCCGGCGAGGGAGCCGCGTCGCAGGATCCGCTGTTCGGCCCCGCCACGGTCGGCCTGTCGACCGACGAGCTCTCGCGCCGCGACGTCGAACCCTTCCGCGGCGCGGTGCGCGGCGGCGCGGACGCCGTGCAGATGTCGGCGGCGCTCTACGCGGCGTGGGATGGCGTCACGCCCGCGACGGTCCTCCCCGAAGCCGTGCGGTTCCTGCGCACGTCCACCGGCTTCGACGGCGCAGTCGTGTCGGCGGACCTCGTCGCCACGACCGCCGCGACTGGCGGCGGCGTCGCGCGCGCCGCGGTCGAGGCGCTCAAGGCCGGCTGCGACCTGCTCGTCCTCGCCGGCGGCCCCGCCGAGCAGGAGGCCGCCTACCAGGGAGTGCTCGCGGCGGTGCAGCGCGGGGACGTCCCGCGCGAACGGCTCGACGAGGCGGTACGGCGCGTGGGCGCGCTGAAGGCCGCATCGAAGGCGGATTGAGGCCGGCCCAACCCGAGGCCCAACCCGAGGGGACTGTCCCCTTAACATGAAGGGGACTGTCCCCACAACATGAAGGGGACTGTCCCCACAACATGAAGGGGACTGTCCCCGCAATGTGAAGGGGACTGGCCCCGGGGGCGGCTGGTGGGGGTCGGGGGGCTCTTGGGGACGTGCCTCGGAAGCCTCGCGACGAGATCGAGCCCGGGATTCACCATGTGTTCGCCCGCGGCAACAACCGGCAGGCGATCTTTGCGGATGATCGGGATCGCCTTTCGTACCTGGCGCTGCTGGCCGACGTCGCCCGGCGCGGACGGTGGCGGTGCCTGACCTACTGCCTGATGCCGAATCACGTCCACCTGCTCGTGGAGACGCGCGCCCCGAACCTCAGCGTCGGGATGAACCGGCTGCACGGCGACTACGCGCAGCGGTTCAACCGCCGGCACCGCCGGTCCGGTCATCTCTTCCAGGGGCGGTTCGGCTCGGTCCGCGTCGAGGACGACGCCCAGCTCTGGATGACCCTCCGTTACATCGTGCGCAACCCGGTGGAGGCGGGCCTGCGCCGCCGCGGCGCCGAATGGCCGTGGACGGGGCACGACGGCGTCGCCCGCCGCGGCGCGCGCTGCCTCGACACCGACCGCGTGCTCGAGTACCTCGCCGCGGCCGGCGCGGACCCGCGGCGGATCTACGACGAGCTGATCGAGGACTGAGCCGCCCGGATGCGCGCCGCCATCGCCGCGGCGTCCTCCTCCGAGGCGTACTTCGTGCGCGGCCAGAAGAACCCGCGCAGGCCGTCCTTGGGGTTGCGCGGCACGACGTGGACGTGCAGGTGCGGGACCGACTGGCTGACGATGTTGTTGGTCGCCGTGAAGATCCCCTGCGCTCCGGTCGCCTCGCGCACGGCGATCGCGAGCCGCCGCGTCCGCTCGTTCAGCGGGCCGAGGAGGTCGTCGGGCAGGTCCCACAACGTCCCGTGGTGGGCCTTGGGGACGAGCAGGACGTGGCCGGGGAAGAGCGGGCGGATGTCGAGGAAGGCGAGGAAGCGGTCGTCGTCGAGCACGACGTGCGCGGGCTTCTCGCCGGCGGCGATGGCGCAGAAGACGCAGGCGCCCGGCGCCGCCTTCACAACGCGCGGCGGCCGGCGAGCGCGCGGCCGAGCGTGACCTCGTCGGCGTACTCGAGGTCGCCGCCGACCGGCAGGCCGCTCGCCAGGCGCGTGACGGTGACCGAAGGCGCGCGCTCGCGCAGCCCGTCGGCGATGAAGAGCGCCGTTGCCTCGCCGGTCGTCGTCGGGTTGGTGGCGACGACGACCTCGCGGACCTCGCCGCCGTCGACGCGGCGGAACAGCTCGGCGATCTTCAGGTCCTCCGGGTCGACGCCGTCGATCGGGCTCAGCGCTCCGCCGAGGACGTGATAGCGCCCGCGGAACTCGTGCGTGCGCTCGATCGAGATCACGTCGTTCGGCTCCTCGACGACGCAGATCGTCGCGGTGTCGCGGCGCTCGTCCTGACAGATCCTGCAGCGCGGCTCGTCGGCGAGGTTGAAGCACACCTCGCACAGGCGGATGCGCTCCTTGACCTCGCGGATCGCGTCGGCCAGCGCGTTGGCCTCCTCGGGCGACGTGCGCAGGATGTGGAACGCGAGCCGCTGCGCGGTCCGCTGCCCGATGCCCGGCAGCTTGCCGAGCTCGGTGACGAGCCGCTGGACCGGAGGCGCCTGCACTACCGCTTCTTCTGCGCGCGGCGGGCGGCGCGGTTGCCGCCACCGGGCGGGAGCCC